>JBDRIT010000232.1:0-7352 GCA_043815665.1 Pseudomonadota bacterium | reverse complement strand
GAGGCTGAGCAACGGTAGGTGGGTCGGGCACTGAACGACTCAGGTTCGCCGTGACCGTGACCGTGACCGTGACCGTGACCGTGACCGTGACCGTGACCGTGACCGTGACCGTGACCGTGACCGTGACCGTGACCGTGACCGTGACCGTGACCGTGACTGTGACCGGCGCCAACCTCATCTTGCCCCTCTGAGCATGGTGGCCACAGCGGGATCATTTCGAGCAAACTCTGCACCCGAGTTCTCTGCCAGAACCCACGAAGATATCAGGAGGGCGTCAATTATTCGGAGTGGCCAGCTGGCCGCACGCGGCGAGGATGTCCCGGCCCTTGGAGGCGCGCACGGTGACCGTCAGCTGCTTCTTCTCGAGGATGCTGCGGAAGGTCTCCACCGTGGCTGCGCTCGGAGCGCTGAAGGGCAGCGCGTCGACCTCGTTGAACACGATGAGGTTGATCTTGCTGCGGAGGTGAGACAGGAGCCGGACCAGCGCCCGCGCGTGCTCGGGCTGGTCGTTGACGTCAGCCAGGAGGACGTACTCGAAGGTGTGCCGGTCCCGGTCCGGGAGGGGAATCTCCTTGAGCGCAGCGAGGAGGTCGTCGAGGGGCCAGCGGCGGTTGATGGGCATGAGCTCCGAACGGATCGCGTCTATGGGGGCGTTGAGGGAGATCGCGAGGCGGGCCCGCAGCTCCCCCGCTGCCATGCGGCGGATCCCGGGCACCACTCCGCAGGTGGAGAGGGTGATCCGGCGGTGGGAGATGTCCAGGCCAGCGGGATCCTCCAGGATCTCCACGGCAGCGCGGACGTTGTCGAAGTTCTGGAGGGGCTCGCCCATGCCCATGAACACGAGGTTCCGCACGGGCATGTCCGAGAGCGCCCGGCCGATGTGGTGCTGGTCGACGATCTCACCGGGCGTGAGGTTTCGCAAGAGCCCCATCTGCCCGGTGAGGCAGAACGTGCAGCCCATGGCGCACCCCACCTGGCTGGACAGGCACTGGGTGATCGTGCCGTTCTCCATGGGGATCAGCACGGTCTCGATCCGGCGCCCGTCCCGGGTCTCCAGCGCGAGCTTCTCCGTCCCATCGGTGCTCCGGAGGCGCTTCGCGATCGTGAGCGCGCGCACGGTGACTCCGGCGCGGTCGAAGCGCGCCCTCAGATCCCCGGGGAGATCCGTCATGGACTCGAGGTCGGCGACGCCGCGCTTCTGGATCTGGCGGTAGACCTGGCGGCCTCGGAAGGCCTTCTGGCCCAGGGATTCAAAGAGGGAGGACAGCTCCGCTGATGACAATCCGACCAGCGGCGGAGTATCGGAAAGGTCCATGAACAGGCTAGATTAGCTCAAAGACATTGAAGAAATAGTTGACCTCGCGATCGGCGGACGCCGGGGAGTCGCTCCCGTGGACCGCGTTCTCAGTGAACGAGTCCGCGTAGAGCTTGCGGATCGTCCCCTCCGCGGCCTCTGCGGGGTTGGTCGCGCCCATGAGCCTGCGGTTCCCCAGGATCGCGTCCTCGCCCTCGAGGGCGACCAGGACCACGGGGCCAGATGTCATGAACTCCACCAGGCTCCCGAAGAAGGACTTGCCCAGGTGCTCCGCGTAGAAGCCCTCGGCCTGGGAGGCGGTGAGCCAGGTGCGCTTGAGGCCCACGACGCGGAGGCCCGCGTCCTCCCACATGGCGATGATCTTCCCCGTGACGTTCTTCTTCGTTGCGTTCGGCTTGATGATCCCCAGCGTCCGCTCCATCTCTGCCTCCGATGTTCAGCCGTTCAGTGCTCTCGAGAGGGCCTCGCCGATGCGGGTCGGGTTGGGTGCAACCGTGATCCCCGCGTCCGTGAGGGCCTTCTCCTTCTCTGCAGCAGTTCCCTTGCCGCCCGCGATGATCGCGCCCGCATGGCCCATCCGCTTCCCAGGGGGGGCGGTCTTGCCGGCGATGAAGGCCACCACCGGCTTGGTCATGTGATCCCGCACGTAGGCCGCAGCCTTCTCCTCGGCGTTGCCGCCGATCTCGCCGATCATGATCACGGCGTCGGTGTCGTCGTCCGCCTCGAAGTAGGCCAGCGCTTCGGTGAAGTTCGTCCCGATGATGGGGTCGCCGCCGATGCCGAGGCAGGTGGACTGTCCCAGGCCGATGCGGGTCACCTGGTCCACGGCTTCGTAGGTGAGGGTCCCGGACCGGGAGATCACGCCGATGCGACCCGGCGCGAAGATCATGTCGGGCATGATGCCGATCTTGACACGCACGTTGGGGTCGAGGACGCCGGGGCAGTTGGGCCCCAGCATGACGGTGGTCGAGCCGGCCAGCGCCGCCTTCACCATGGCCATGTCCTTCGTTGGGATGCCCTCGGTGATGCAGACCACCAGCGCCACCCCGGCGTCGGCGGCCTCGAGGACCGCGTCGGCCGCGAAGGGCGCGGGGACGAAGATCACCGATGTGTTCGCGCCGGTCGCCTTCACCGCGTCGGCCACGGTGTCGAAGATCGGGATGCCCTGGAAGTCCTGTCCCTTCTTTCCGGGGGTGACGCCGGCCACCACGTTGGTGCCGTACTCCACCATGAGGGGAGTGTGGAACATTCCCGCGCCGCCGGTGATGCCCTGGACGACGAGGCGTGTGTCTTTGCTTACGAGGATGCCCATATCAAGCCCCCTTCACTTTTTCTACAATGAGCCGCGCACCCTCCTCCATGGACTCCGCTGCCAGGATGGGCAGGCCGGAGTTCGCGAGGATCTGCTTCGCCTCGGCGGCGCGATTCCCGGAGAGGCGGACCACCAGGGGGACGCTCAGCTCCATGCCCCCGAGGGCATCCACCAGGCCCTGGGCCACGACGTCACAGCGCACGATGCCGCCGAACACGTTGACGAAGATGCCCTCCACCTTGTCGTCGAGCATGAGCTGGAAGCTCACCGCGACGTTCTCCGGGGTGGCGGTTCCGCCCACGTCGAGGAAGTTGGCCGGCTCCCCGCCGACGTCCTTGATGATGTCCATGGTGGCCATGGCCAGCCCGGCGCCGTTGACCAGGCAGCCGATGTTCCCGTCGAGCTTGATGTAGCTCAGGTTGTAGTCATCGGCCTTGGTCTCCGACGGCTCCTCCTCCGCGAGATCCCGCAGCTCACGGATGTCCGGGTGCCGGAAGAGCGCGTTGTCGTCGAAGTTGAGCTTCGCGTCCAGGGCCAGGAACCCGCCCGCCCCGGTCTTGACGAGGGGGTTGATCTCCGCGAGGGATGCGTCCTTCTCGGTGAAGACCCGGTAGAGCGCCTGGACGAAGGGCACGAAGGCCCTGACCTCGGCGTTGCTCAGCCCGAGCGCGAACCCGAGCTTCCGCCCCTGGTAGGCCATGAGCCCCACCCCTGGATCCACGAACTCCGTGTGGATCTTCTCGGGGGTCTGGGCGGCGACCTCCTCGATCGCCGTGCCGCCCTCGGTGGAGGCCATGATCGCTACGCACTCCCGCTCACGATCCACCACCATGCCGAGGTAGTACTCGTGCGCGATGTCCGCGCCCTCCTCCACGAGGACCTTGCTGACCCGCTTGCCGTCGGGGCCGGTCTGGATGGTGGTGAGGGTCGCACCCAGCATCTTCTCAGCGGCATGGCGGGCCTCCGCCAATCCCTTGACGATGACGACTCCGCCACCCAGGTTCCGGCCGTCCAGGCTCAGGGTGCCCTTGCCGCGGCCGCCCGCGTGGATCTGGGCCTTGACCGCGAGGACACCGTCCCGCAGCCCTTCGAGCTGCTCGGCCACGGACGTCCCTTCCGCGATTGCGACCCCCTTCGGCACCGGGATGCCGAAGCTGGCGAAGAGCTGCTTCGCTTGGTACTCATGGATCTTCATATCTACCCCCAGGTTGAATGCTCCGAAGGACTTTAGAAACAGCGGGGTGGACTGTCAAGGACACAGTGCCTGACGGGCCGGTGGTGCCGATATCGTCGATGAGGTACACTCCCACTGCCGGTCCTGGTCCGGCGGAGGGAGAGCGCATCAGATGAGCAACGAGAGGGCCGGAGGGGATCCGGAGGCCAAGGTTCTGCCGATCTGTCCAGAGTGCGTCATCCCCGCAGGTGACGAGAGCTGCCCCCGGTGCGGGGTGGTCTTCGAGGTGCGGAGCGCGTTGTTGACGGTGATCCTGGATCGGGCCACGGCGAAGGATCAGGAGGTGTTCGGAGCGGTGGAGTTCACCGACGGCGCCTGGGATCCGAAGAAGAACACCGCGACGATCTGCACCCCCGAGGAATGGGGGGCGCTGTACAAGTCCGGCGGACGTATCCTCCGGCGGAAGGGCACCGAGATCATCGGGCCCTCGGGGATCCGCTTCGAGTTCGGGGACCCGGTGCTCGAGTGCATGGCCACGCGCAAGACCTCGACCCTGCGGGCCTGCATGAGTCAGGGGCTCGGAGAGAGCTACTGCAACGCGCTCCCGGGCCTCCTGCCCCTCTCCGACGCGCCCAACCACCTGAGCCTCGCGGATGGCCTGCGGGAGCTGGGCCTGGACGCGACCCCCCTGGTCGCCGCCGTGATCTCCCGCCTCTCCCGCCTCGACCACAGCCCTGTTCGTTGTCCCCTCTTCGGACCGGCCCTCGAAGGGGTCCCCATCGGGGACACCTTCATCGTGGCCATGGAGCTTGCCCGGGGGGCGGCGATGGACAACCACGTCCTGGTCGTCCCCGTGGAGGAGGCGGATCCGGAGGCCAACATCGACGCCGCGGGTTGGGCCGAGGTGCCCATGCCCGCCACCTCGGAGGAGGTCCTCACGCCCGTGGGTTCGCCCCCACCGACGCCCCTGCTGTGGGGTGCAGCTCTGGAGGACGTGGTCCTCGGGGAGCGCGGCGGCGTCCCGGTGCTCCTGACTACGGGGGCCGACGACGGGAGATGGTCCCTCCCTCCCCTGCGCCACCCGGGGGACCTCTGCATGGTGATTCCCTCGCGGTGGTTCCTCTTCTGGCGGCGGTTCATCCGGTCCCGCCGGGGCGACAGCCAGGCGTCCTGGGTTTTCCCGGCGACGGGCACGTCGATCCTCCGGACCATGCCCGCGTCGGTGCAGGCCCTGGCCTCCTTCGGATCGATCCCCATCGGGCCCCCCGCAATGCTCGTGGCCGCGTCCCAGCACCTGGTGATCCATTGGATTGACGACGACGAGCCGTCTGCGGTGATCGCCGGGAACGACGTGACCGGCGAGCGATGGCGGATGGCCGCGCTGGGGGAGCGCTTCCTGGTTCTCTGGAGCGACGAGGGGGACATGCTCCTCTACGGAAACCAGGTGATCTGGCGGCTGTCGCCGTCACGCCCCGGGGAGCGGTGGCCAATGAATCCTTGGCACTCCGCCCTCTTCGACGGGGCCCGCGAGATCCTCCCGGTGCCCGGGGTGGGGTTGGCCATCCTGTCCAGCGACGGCCATCGCCTGAGCATCCTGGCCCTGGACGAGGCAGCCGCCGCCGACGCGGCGACGAGCCTCGATATCACGCCGCCGGTGGGGATCCGTGACGACCTGCTGCTCCCCTGGAAGGCGACGTCCATGGGCGTCGACCGGGAGGGGCGGATCCACCTGGCCAGTGAGCGGGGGATGATCCTGCTGGATCCCCACGCCAGGACCCGCGCCGGAACCCTGCTGACCGGGGCCACGGTGACTGCGCTGGTCACCGGGGGATGGGTGGTGGAGGACGTCGACGGGGCCCGGCGGATCCTCGTGGGGACGCCGCCGCCCGTGGAGGACTTCGGAGAGGAGCTCGTGCCGTTCCTCAAGCACCTCGAGGAGGCTGCCCGGGAGGCGGAGAATCTCAAGCCTCGTCGCACCTCCCTGGTGGAGAACCTCTACTCCCTCATACGCCGCCGGGCCCGCAGGGCGCGCCGCAGAGGCGAGGAGTGAAGATCCTCGTCACCAGCGGCGGCACCGAGGAGGCCATCGACGACGTGCGCTTCATCGGGAACCGGAGCACCGGGGCCCTGGGTGCGCTCCTCGCGGAGGAGGCGGTGCGCCGCTTTCACGAGGTGGATCTCCTGGCGGGGAGGAGCGCGAGGTCGCCTGCGGCCTGGGCGTTGGACACCGGGCTCCTGCGGATGCGTCGGTACACCGACTCCGACGACCTGTGGCGTCACCTCGACCAGCGGTTGCGGCTCCTGGGAGCGGGCGCGGTGATCCACGCGGCCGCGGTGGCGGACTTCCGCCCCGTGCCGGTCCCGGGGAAGATCGCCTCCGCCGACCACGAGGTCCTGAACCTGCGCCTGGAGCGGGCGCCCAAGCTGGCGCCGAGGATCCGGGACGCAGCTCCGGACGCGACCGTGGTGGTGTTCAAGCTGGAGGCCGTCGATGACCGGGGCGTCCTCTTCGCCCGGGCCCGCAGGACCCTGGCCGCATCCCGGGCAGACTTCGTGGTGGCCAACCCGGTGGCCGCGCTGGGAGAGGGGGCCCACCCGGCCTGGGTGCTCACCGCGGACGACGTCCTGGCCGAGGTGGGGACCAAGGCGGCCCTCGTGGAGGCCCTGTTGGAACTCCTCGAAGGATCTCTCACAGGGAGTGAAGGAGGAGACCTGGAATGAACGGCAAGCACATCCTGCTCGGTGTCACCGGCGGCATCGCTGTGTACAAGGCCCTGGAGCTGACGCGGCTCCTGACGAAGGCGGGGGCCGCGGTCAAGGTCGTGATGACGAACCACGCGACGGCCTTCGTCACGCCCCTGTCCTTCGAGACCCTGAGCGGAAACGCCGTCGGCGTGGAGCTCATGAGCCTCACCCAAGAGCGTGAGATCGGGCACATCGAGACCGCCCGCTGGGCGGATGTCGCTGTGGTGGCCCCCGCGACCGCGAACCTCCTGGGCAAGGTGGCCAACGGCATCGCGGACGACCTCCTCACCACGGTGCTCATGGCCCTCTCGTCCGACACCCCCCTGGTCCTGGCCCCGGCGATGAACACCCGCATGTGGGAGAACCCCGCGGTGCAGCGGAACCTCGCCCTCCTCCACGAGTACTACGGGCCCCGGCTCCACCAGGTGGGACCCGTGTCCAAGGAGCTGGCCTGCAGGGAGGAGGGTCTCGGCGCGATGGCCGAGGTGGTGGACATCTTCGAGGCCGTCAAGGCGATCCTGGGCTGAATGTCATCCTGAGCGAGCGCAGCGAGGCGAAGGATCTCAAGTGCCACCTCTTGGGCACGGCGCGCTCCCGTCGTTTTGCCCGAGAGGTGCACTTGAGGTCCCTCGGGGGACCTCGGGACGACGGGGAGGGGAGTGCCCGAGAGGTGCACTTGAGGTCCCTCGGGGGACCTCGGGACGACGGGGAGGGGAGTGCCCGAGAGGAGGCACTTGAGGTCCCTCGGGGGACCTCGGGGATAGGGGGAGGGGAGTGCCCGAGTGGAGGCACGTGAGGTCCCTCGG
>JBDRIT010000231.1:0-6901 GCA_043815665.1 Pseudomonadota bacterium | reverse complement strand
GGGGGCGAAGTAGAAGACGAAGAAGTTGAGCTCGTGTCCGGTCTTCCAGTCGGCAAGCCCGAGGAGGATGGTGAGCAGGACCACGCCGACCCAGACCACCCATTTGCTTGGATTCTTCAGGTCCATCGATGCCTCCAGAGCCAGGATCGTCCGCGGCAGCGGCCGACACCTTCTGAACACCAGGGAGCAACCGGAAATCTACGCTTCCCCGTGATGTCGCACAAGCGACGGATCGTTGCGCGTCGAAGAAGGCTGTCAGCACAGACGCTGATCCGCTCTACCGGACGTTCCGGATGATGCCGATCCCGCAGGGCTGCCCGCCTCGGCGCAGGATGAACCGTCCCAGCTCGGGGAGGTCGGAGTGTCGCTCGAGGCAGGCCGCCGGCCCGGGGAACCGGAGCAGGGCGCGCCGGGGGTGGAGGCCGACCTCCTCCGGCGTCCCGGGAGGGGGCCTGGGGAACCCTTCGGTCGCGATGGGCTCCACGGTGACCCCGCTGACCCGCTGCGGGCCGCAGACCAACTCCAGGGCTTCGCCGGGGTGGGGCGGATCGTCCAGGAACACCACGTCGGCCTCGACCGCTACCGCCGGGACGGGGGCATGGTCCCGTGGCCCGCCCACCTCGCCTCGCGAGAGGCCCGGGGTGGACAGGCGGAGGCCGACGCAGTCGCCCCGGGCGGCGGTCTCGAGGGGGCCGGAGGCGTCCCGGAGCTCCACGAGGGTTCCCTCGATGCCCGAGGGCTGGAACACCAGCGGGTCTCCCGTGCAGAGCCGGCCCGAGAGGACGCACCCGACGTGGAGCGGCCCGTCCTCGAGGTCCCAGGACCCCTGGACGACGAAGCGCATGGGGCGGGTGCGCGGCGTGAGGTCCGTGTCGTCCAGGGCCTCGACGAGGGAGCGGCCCACGTGCCAGGACAGCGCCTCGGCAGCCTTCGAGACGTTGAGGCCGCTCGTCGGTACCACGGGGATGAACCGGGACCCCAGGAAACCCAACCCGTCAAGGATCGGCTTTACCGCCGTGACGACGTCGTGGAATCGTCCCTCGTCGTGGTCCACGAGATCCAGCTTAGTCACGGCCACGATCAGGTGTTCGATGCCCAGCATGGCCACGAGGCGGAGGTGCTCGAGGGTCTGCGGCTGGATCCCGTCCACCACGGAGAGGACGAGGATGGCGATCCGGGCGTCCCCGGCGCCGGTGAGCATGTTCCGGGTGAACTCTGCGTGGCCGGGGACGTCCGCGATCTCGTAGGTGCGCCGGGCGTGAAACAGGACCCGGACCGTGTCGATGGTCCGCGCCTGCGCGATCTCCTCCTCGAAGGCGTCGAGGAAGTGGGAGAACTCGAACCGCTGGCGGTAGAGCTCGGCGCGGGCCTGGAGCTCGGTGATGCGCTCCCGGGGGAGGCGCCCGGATTCGTACAGGAGCCGTCCGATGAGCGTGGACTTCCCGTGATCGACGTGGCCGATGACGACGGTTGGGATCGGGACGGGGGTCCGGGGCGCGCCCATCACATGTAGCCCATGGAGCGGAGCTTCTGCATGACGAAGGCCCGCTCCTTGTCCTGGAGCCGCCCGGCCCGCTCCGCGGTGCGGGTCTCGTTCAGCTCGGTCAGGATCTCGGGGAGGGTCGCCGCGGCGGACTCCATCGGGACGGTGCAGGGGCCGCACCCCAGGCTCCGATACCGGCGCCCGTCCCTGGAGAAGTAGAGGGGGTTGACCGGGATCCCCTCGGCGGCGGTGTAGCGCCAGACGTCCACCTCGGTCCAGTGGAGCATCGGGTGGACCCTGAGATGCCCGCCGACGGGGATCGCCGGGACGCTGTCCCAGAGCTCGAGGGGCTGGTGCAGGTAGTCCCAGCGGGAGTCAGGGTCCCTCGGAGAGAACACCCGCTCCTTCCCCCGGACGCCGTGCTCGTCCCGCCGGATCGCCAGGAGCAGGGCGTCGATGCGGTGCTCGACGATGATCCGCTTCAGGGGTTCCGTCTTGAGGGCCGAGCAGCAGGCCTCGGCGCCCCGGGACGCGTCCATCCCCCGCTCCAACTCCGGCCGGTTGGTCGCCACGTGGAGATCCAGGTTCCAGCGCTCCGCCACCTCCCTGCGGAACGCGTACATTTCGGGGAGCTTGAAGGTGGTGTCGATGTGGATCACCGGGAAGGGGATCTCGCCGAAGAACGCCTTCCGGCAGAGGTGGAGGAGCGCGGTCGAGTCCTTGCCCATGGACCACAGGACCGCTGGGCGGCGGGCCTCGGCGCGGATCTCCCGGAGGAGGTAGAGGGTGCGGTTCTCGAGGGCCTTCAGGTCAGGTGGAAACAACGGTCTCCTCCGGTTCGGGTCGGGTTGCATTATCAAATGCAATCTTCATATAATCAACGCGCCCAGGACAAACATGAAAACGGGGTGACGACATGACAGAGAGGAGCTTGCAACCCACGGTGATCCAGGAGGTCCGGATCTTCCTCCACGGAGCGGGCCTCGCGCAGCGACCGTGGAGCGGCGCGCCGGAGGTGCTTCGAGCGCTCCTCGACCTCCTCGATGAGAAGAGGGACGACCCGGCGTTCTGGGGACCCCTCGCTGCCCTGCTGGCTCGGCTTGCCGCCCGCCAGGAGGACCTCGACTCGGGCCCGGACTCTCTCGCCCGGGACGCGGAGGTCCTGGGCGCCGGTGAGCTGCGGGCCCTGGTCACGGAGCTGAGAGGGGCGCTTCCAGGTGAGAATGGCCAATCGAGACAGCCGTTGGTTTCGGTGCTCAGGAACCTCCGTGCACCCGCGCTGGCGAGCGTGCTCCTGCTCCTGGCCGCGGGGGGCTGCGACGTCGGCGGGGCGGGACCCGTCGGTGACTCGGCCGTGGACGTGGCGCGGGGCGCAGATTGGCTGACCGATGGGCAGGATCCGGTCCTCAAGGACGTCTTCGACTACCTCGCGGCCTCGAACCTGCCCGCCTCGACCAGGAAGGCCCTCGAGGAGTGCCTCAAGGCGTTCTCCGACACCAGGCGGCAGGACCTCGTGGAGCTCTTCGAGAGCAAGACCCCCGAGGAGATCGCGAAGCACCTGGAGGCCCTGGCGTCGTCCACCGAGTGTCAGCCGGGGATCCCCGAGAAGGACATCAAGCCAGACCTCGCTGTGCCGTTGTACAAGGGGATCTCGTTTCCTCGCCCGTAGCTCCCCATGAAGTCCATCATCGATCGCCTCGACCGCCGCCCGAAGACCTGCATCTGGGAGATCACCGATGCGTGCAACCTGCGGTGCCTCCACTGCGAGGGCAGCGCGGGAACGAAGGATCCGGAGGAGCTGACCACTGAGGAGGCCTTGGCGCTCTGCGACGAGCTGGCGGACCTGGGCTGTGAGCGGTGCAACCTCACCGGCGGGGAGCCGCTGCTCCGGAAGGACTGGCCGGTCCTGGCCCGCAGGCTCACGGAGCGGGGCGTCACGGTCCACCTGGTCACCAACGGCACCTGGGTGACCCGGGAGGTCCTGGAGCAGGCCCACGACGTGGGCGTCTTCGGAATTGCCGTGTCCCTGGACGGCCTGCGGGACACCCACGACGAGATCCGGCCGTCGCACGGCGGCGGCGGCGGATCGTCCTTCGACCAGGTCGTCGCCGCGATGACCCTTGCGGAGGCCAGCCCCCTGAAGGTGGGGGTCATCACCCACATCAACCGCTGGAACCTCCCCGAGCTGGACGGGATGCACGCGCTCCTCGCCGACCACGACGTGGACGTGTGGCAGCTCCAGCTCGCCATCCCCGTCGGGCGCCTGCGGGAGATCGACCGCCCCTATCTCCTGGAGCCAGCCCAGCTCGAGGACGTCTACGCCCTCCTCGTCCGCTGGATGCGGGAGGATCGGGTCGTCATCCGGGTGACGGACACCATCGGGTACTACACCGAGCTGGAGCCCGTGGTCCGGGTCCGGGAGTTCGAGAAGGCCAGGCCCTTCTGGACCGGGTGCTACGCGGGTTGCCTGGTCGTCGGCATCGAGAGCAACGGCGACGTGAAGGGCTGTCCGTCCATGCCTCCGGAGTTCATCACGGGGAACATCCGGGAGTCCTCCCTCACCGAGATCTGGCAGGACGAGGAGCGCTTCGCCTACAACACCCGCTGGGACGAGGACAAGCAGACCGGCTTCTGCCGGACCTGCGCCTACCGGCGCCTCTGCCGGTCCGGCTGCACGACCATGGCCTACACGGTCACCGGGACGATCTATGAAAACCCCTACTGCCTGCACCGGGTGAGGGAGCTGCGATGACGAGGCGCCTGAAGCACTGCGTCTGGGAGCTGACCCTGGCCTGCAACCTGCGGTGCATCCACTGCGGCTCCACCGCCGGCCGGAGCCGGGCCCACGAGCTGGACGCCGGGGAAGCCCTGGTCGTCGCCGACGCGCTCGCAGATCTTGGGTGCGAGCGCGTGACCCTGATGGGCGGTGAGCCGTTCCTCAGGAGCGATTGGGCGGACATCGCCGGAAGGCTCACGTCCTCTGGAGTCATCGTCGAGGTGCTCACCAACGGCCACCTGGTGGATGACGGGGCCCTGCGCCAGCTCGAGGACTCCGGCGTCGCGAGCGTGTCCGTCAGCGTGGACGGGACCCCCGAGGTCCACGACCGGCTCCGAGACCGGGCGGGGTCCTTCGAGGAGGCCCTGGGAGCCGTCGCCCGACTCAAGGCGGCGGGCTTTCCCGTGGGCGTGGTGACCCAGATCAATCGCATGAACCTCCCGACCCTGCCCGGCCTGTACCGGCACCTCCTGGCCGCGGCCGTAGACGGCTGGCAGCTCCAACTCTCCGAGGCCCTCGGGCGGTTCAAGGACCACGACCAGCTGACGGTCCTTCCCGAAGATCTGCCCGGAATCGAGGCCTTCCTGCTCTCGGTGATCGAGGAGGGGAAGCTGTGGGCCTATGCCGCGGACAACATCGGGTACATGAGCCGCAGCGAGCCGGTGATTCGGGCAGGCAATCGATCATCGAGGTCATTCTGGTGCGGCTGCCACGCGGGCGTCCGGATCCTCGGGATCACCAGCGACGGGTGGGTGCGGGGTTGCCTGTCGCTGCCCGATGAGTTCAACCAGGCGAACCTGCGCGACCGGAGTCTCCAGGAGATCTGGGCGGATGACGCCCTGTTCCGCATCAATCGGGATCCCGCGGCCAAGGGGCTCACGGGGTTCTGCGCGGACTGCGCGTTCCGGCGGGTCTGCGGCGCGGGCTGCACCAGCCTGGCCTTCTCCGCCACCGGAGGGGTCGGGGACAACCCCTACTGCCTGTTCCGGGTCGGAGAAGAGGCCAGGGGAGGGGGCAGATGAGGATCGTCCTGGTCGTGGCCGACAGCCTCCGGGCGGACCACGTCGGCGTGGTCTCCCCCGGCGCGAGGACGCCGACCCTGGACCGGCTCGCGGCGGACGGCGCGGTCGTCGAGAATGTCGTCTCGGCCTCTCCCTGGACGCTCCCGTCCATGGCGTCGATGCTGACGGGGGTCTACGGGCACCGCGTCGGTCTCGTGCATTGGAAGCAACCCTGGCGGCGGCGATTTCCCACCCTCTTCCATCGGTTTGCAGGGGCCGGGTACGCCACGGCGTCCCATGTCTTCGACCCGGCGTACCTCTTCACCGGCATGCCCGAGGCGGGGGTGCGGGGAGACTCCCGGGACGAAGACGCGCTGTTCTCCGATCTCACCGGCTCCCGGGAGCAAGACGAGTTCGTGTTCATCCAATACTGGGGGACCCACATCCCCTACATCGCCAGGCCCATGTCCGTGGCCACATGGAAGAAGATCACCGATGGCCTCATCGACGTCCTCAATCGGGATCCCGTCCATCGGGACAAGCTCAAGGCCTTGTACAGGTTGTCCGTGGAGCGCTTCTCGGAGGAGTGGATCCCGAAGCTCCTCGCGGCCCTCGATGCATCGGGCGACATGTCCGAGACCCTGATCGTCGTGACCTCGGACCACGGCGAGACCTGGGGCGAGCGGCAGGGTCCGGGCCGGAAGATCGACGGGGTCTTCGACCTCCACGGGAACTCCCTCCACGGGGAGTCCCTGCGCGTCCCGCTCATCATGGTCGCGCCGGGACGGATCCCCGCCGGTCGCAGGATCGGAGGACTCGTGTCTTCCGTGGACGTGGCCCCCACGATCCTCGAGCTGGCAGGCCTGACCCCCCCCCTCGTCGCCGCCGACCCGGCGCTGGATGGCGTCTCCCTGTTGAAAAACCTCGTCGAGGGAGGCCCGTCGACGCGGCAGACCGCGGTCTCGGCCCGCAACCGGACCCTCCCGGAGCTGCTGGCCAATGAGACCACGTCCATCAAGGCCGCAGAGGCCTGGCACCAGTTCTCACTCACCACCCCCGAGCACAAGTGGATCTGGGGTCCGGGTGAAGCGCTGGTGTCCTACGATCTGGTGCGGGATCCGACGGAGACATCACCGGTCACCGTCTCCGGAGACGCGTCGGGGGCCGCCCTGGCCCACCTGGTCGCGGAGTATCAGCGGTCGAGGCTGGAGGGCGTCCCCGGGTCACTCATCGAGTCCCTCCGGGAGCTGGCCGCTGAAGCCAGGGCCTCCGTGCTGCGCCGATCGCCCCTGTAGCGGCGCGTGGAACAGCACGGGCACCGTGTGGCCCGCTGTACCAGGAAAAACAACGGGGCATCGCGGAGAACCCGGCGGTGGTGGATGTGCTCAGAACACCGTGACCGAGACGGCCTTGAAGGTCAAGACCACCTCGCTGCCGATGTTCAGACCGAGGCGGTGGAGTGACTCGGGGGTGATGTGGGCGTAGAGGGGGAACCCCACATCCGCACAGACCACAATCCGATCCCCGCGTTCCTGAAGCGCGATCACCCTGCCCGAGAGCGCGTTCAGCGCGCTGGAGACGACGCGCTGGGCCGAAACGATGATGGAGGTCGGGTCCACAGCGGCCCGCACCGGCCCCAGG
>JBDRIT010000230.1:0-24660 GCA_043815665.1 Pseudomonadota bacterium | reverse complement strand
GCCGGGGAGGCCTTCGTCACACCCCAGGACATCGCGGTGCTGGATCGGGTGCCCAACGACATCTCCGTGGTCGCGGGGATCATCACCGACGCGCTCCAGACGCCCCTGTCGCACATCAACGTCCTCTCCCAGAATCGCGGGACCCCGAACATGTCCCTGGTGGGTGCGATGCACGACGACGCGCTCCGTGCACTCGAGGGGAGGTGGATCCGGCTCACCGTGACGGCCTTCGAGTACCACGTCGAGGAGGTGGACAAGGCCACGGCTGCTGCGTGGTGGGAGGACCACAAGCCCCCGCCGATCCCGGTGCCGGCGCTGGACCTCAGCGTCCAGGAGCTGCGGGACGTGACCGCGCTGACCCCGGCGGACATCCCGGCCTTCGGCGGCAAGGCTTCGAACTACGGGGTCCTGGCCTCCATCGGGGATCCCGTGCCGGTCCCGCCGGGGTTCGCCATCCCGCTGTTCTGGTCCCGGGAGTTCGAGCGGGTCAACGGCCTGGACGTCCGCATCGAGGCGATGCTGGCGGACCCGGTCTTCCAGGACGACATCGCGGTGCGGGAGGCGGCCCTGGCCGACCTCCGCCGGGCCATCCTGGAGGGCGTGGTGCCCGCGGGCCTCATGGATCGGCTCCGGGCGCGCATGGAGGCGGACTTCCCCGGGCAGCGGCTGCGGTTCCGGTCGTCCACCAACGCAGAGGATCTGGCGGGGTTCACCGGGGCGGGGCTCTACACGAGCCAGGCCGGCGCGCTGGACGATCCCGAGCGGCCCGTGGAGGACGCGCTGCGCCTGGTCTGGTCGAGCTTGTGGAACTTCCGTGCGTTCGAGGAGCGCACCTGGCGGGGGATCCCCCACCGGGGCGTCGCGATGGCCACCCTGGTGCACCGCTCCTTCCCCGACGAGGACGCGAACGGCGTCGCCCTCACCGCGAACCTCTTCGACACCACCGGGATCGAGCCCGCGTTCTACATCAATGTGCAGCGCGGCGGGGTGTCCGTGGTGCGCCCGCCCCCCGGGGTGACCACGGACCAGCTCCAGTACTTCTACCTCTACCCGAACCAGCCGACGGTCTTCCTGGGGCACTCCAACCTGGTGCCCCCGGACGAGACCGTGCTGACCCGGCCCCAGACCTACGCGCTGGGCCAGGCCCTGGATGCGATCCACACGGCCTTCAAGCCCTGGTACCAGGAGCCCGACAAGTTCTACGCCATGGACGTGGAGTTCAAGTTCGACACCGGCCCCGACGATCTGGAGCCCCGGCTCTGGCTCAAGCAGGCCCGGCCCCACCCGGGCTGGGCCGTGGGCCTCGGTGAGTGAGGGTGGTTTCCTGTTGTGGGAGGCCCGTCCACGGGCCGATTCTTCTCCCCTGTGGGAGGCCCGTCCACGGGCCGATTTTTCTCCCCTGTGGGAGGCCCGTCCACGGGCCGATTCTTCGGGGCGTGGACGCCCCTCCCACAGAAAGAGGGGAATCGGGGCGTGGACGCCCCTCCCACAGAAAGAGGGGAATCGGGGCGTGGACGCCCCTCCCACAGAAAGAGGGGAATCGGGGCGTGGACGCCCCTCCCACAGTGAAAGAGGAGTGGAGGTGACATGACGATACGATGGTTCCTTGCGGTTCTGATGGCGCTCGCCTGGCTGGGCTGCGACGGCGGCGGTGGGAAGACCGGCGGTGATGACACGGCGCCCCCTGGGGACGCCGTCGCCCCCGAGGACGCCGTCGCCCCCGAGGACGCGATTCCGGACGTCGGCCCTGATGGGCCTCCCGCAGGGGATACGGGCGGTGATGTCGTCGGCCCCGTCGGTCAGGCCTGCGTCCTCGCCCACCGGGTCGGTCGCTTCGAGGTCCACTCCGATCCCCTGGGATCCTGGGTCTCCGGTGTCGTCACCGATGCCGTTGCCGTGGCGGATCAGATCCTGGAGCCCAAGGAGAGCGAGGGGGGCTGTGTCCTCTGGATGGGGACGCACGCGTTCTGTGATCCGCCCTGCGCCATGGGAGAGGAGTGTGGGCCCGACGGCGCCTGCGTTCCGGAGCCCCAGCGGAAGAGCGTCGGCGTGGTCACCGTGGCAGGCCTCAAGGTGCCCGTGGAGCTCACGCCGGACGTCTCGACCTCCTACAAGAAGTGGGACTTCGTGGGGTCTCCCTTCGAAGCGGGCGCGGCGATCACCCTCTCGGCCTCGGGAGACGAGATCGAGGGCTTCACCCTGAGCGCGGCGGGGGTCGCCCCGCTGATCGTCGGGGACCTGGACTGGGAGGTCACCCCCGGAGAGCCCCTGACCCTGGAGTGGGAGCTCTCAGACGGCCCTGGGGAGATCCGGTTCTGGCTCAACGTGGATCAGCACGGGCTGACCCCGGTGACCGTTCGCTGCGTGGTCGAGGACACAGGGAGCTATACCGTCTCCGGGGCCCTGACCCAGGCCCTCATCGCCTATGGGTCCTCCGGCGCCGCGTCCGGGGGGATCGTCCGGCGGACCATCGACTCGACGGAGGTTGCGGAGGGGTGCATCGAGTTGGAGGTCGAGTCCTGGCTGCAGGCCTATCCGAAGTGCGTGAACTGTCCGTGCACGACTCCGGGATTTTGTCCCGAGTGATCGCGGAGCGACCCCTTTTCTGACAGGAGTGATGATCAGGACTAGAATTCCCTGAAGCGCGTCACACGCGCGTTGTAGGAGGCCTCCATGCGTCGTTGGGTTCCCATCCTGCTGCTCCTCGCTGCGTGCCGCCCCGAAGGGGACGGCGGCGAGGGGATCCGTGCGGGCCTCGACCGGGCCTTCCCCCGGGAGCACGTGGCCCGGATCCGGCTGCAGGTGGACGGCGGCTGGGGCGTGATGGAGGAGGCCTACGTCTTCGACGGGATCACGGAGTACCGGGCCGCATCCCTGGCCTGGGACGGCGAGCGCCTGGACCCCGTGGGGCTCCGGATCCGGGGCCCCGTGGAGGACGGCCACGGCCGGTCCTCGCCCAAGCAGGATCTGCGCATCGACTTCAACACCTTCGGGGGATCCCGATTCCACGGGGTGGACCGGGTGAACCTCCAGGGGGACTTCGACGATCCCAGCCTCATGCGCCGCCTCCTCGCGTCCCGGATGTACCGCGCCATGGGCGTGCCCGCCGGGCGGGCGGCCCTCGCCGTGGTGGAACTGGATGGGGAGGAGCTGGGGGTCTACACCCTCCTCCAGCCCCTGGACGGTCGCTTCCTGCGGGCCGAGTTCGGGCGCCGGGACGGCGCGGACGACGGGACCCTCTACGGGTGCGCGCCGCCCTTCTGCCACCTCTTCGACGCCGGGGACGCCAAGGACGACTATCGGATCCCGGACTGCGGCGGCGGGGAGCCCTGCGGCTGGGTCCTGGAGACCCACGAGACCGACCCCGCCCGGAACGGCTACGGGGACCTCGTCACCTTCATCCAGTGGATCAACACCGCCACGGACGAGGAGTTCGCTGCGGGGATCGAGGACCGCTTCGACGTGGACGGGTTCCTGCGGTTCCTCGCGGTGGCCGCGGCCATCGGCGACTACGACGGCTACCTGAAGAGCTACGAGGACTTCAGCCTCTACCACCGCCCGGACACGGATCGCTGGGTCTTCCTCCCCGTGGACCACGACCGGAGCTATGGCGACGGGAGCTGCAAGGGCAGCCTGGAGCCCACGGGCGGCCCGGTGCTCCCCCCCTGGTGCGGCTGGGAGACCCGACCCCTGGGGGACCGGATCCTCGCGGTCGGCGCCTACGAGGACGCCTACCTCGGCTACATCGAGGAGGTGGCCACGGAGTGGCTCACCGTGGAGGTCCACCGGGCCTGGATCGACGAGCTGGAGGCCCTGCTCCGCGGGCCCCTGGCTGCGGACCCGTCCTTCCCCTTCACTCCGGTGGTCCATGAGGCGTCCCTGGGGTCCGCCGTGTCCGACTGGGAGCCGCCCAATCTGCTGGAATTTGTCGAAGCCCGCCAGGCCCGATTGCTCGAAGAGGTGTCCCGATGAGAACCCTCCTGCTGTCCCTCTTCGCCCTGCTCCTCGCCCTCCCCGCCGCGGCAGATCCGCCAGACAAGCAGAGCCGGGAGCTCGCCGACCGGCCCGCGGAGGCGAAGAAGGCGAAGAAGAAGAACAAGTTTGATGTGGGCGGCAAGGTCTACGTCCTCTGGGCCGTCTCCGATCTGCAGACCGAGCCCGCCAACGAGTTCTCCTTCTCCCGGGCCCGGGTGCGGCTCCGCTGGATCCGGGAGCGGATCCTCGAGGCGAAGCTCCAGGTCGAGTTCTCGGGCATGGAGGAGGGCCTGGCCGCGGCGGACATCCTCAGGGACGCCTACCTCGCGGTGGGGGATCCGAAGCGCTGGCATGCCCGGGTCACCGCGGGGCAGATGAAGCGCCCCTTCAGCCGCATCGAGCTGCGCTCGATCAGCCGGCTGCCCACGATCCGCCGGGGCGTGTCCAACGGCTGGATGGTCCGGGACCTGGGCTTCGGGAGCCGGGACCTGGGCCTCCAGGTCGACGGGACCGCGGGGAAGGGCCAGTGGTTCGGCTACGCGGTGGGCGCGTACAACGGTTCGGGACGGAACGCGGACGAGGGGGGCCTGGACGGCTCCAAGGACGTGGCCGCGCGCCTGGAGTTCAGGCCGGCGAAGTGGGTGGAGCTCGGCGTGAACACCTCCATCAGGACCTTCGACCGCGCCGAGGGCGCGGACCTGCCGCGGTTCACCTGGATGGCCGGCGGCGACGTGGTCTTCCGGGGCGGCAAGTGGGTGCGGATCACCGGTGAGGGCCTCGTGGGTGAGGCCTGGCTCCTGCCCGACCGACCCCTCACCTGGTCCGCGCTCCTCATGATCTCGTCCCGGGCGGTCAAGCTCCCCTTCCTGCGCGCCCGCCTCGAACCCCTGGTCAAGGGCGAGCTCACGGTCCGGGACGCCGGGGACATGGACACGGGGATCTGGATGCTGGCCACGGGGGTGAACCTGCACCTCCTGGATCACTTCCGTCTCATGGTCCAGGGAGAGTTCATCTGGCCGGGGGACGACGAGGCGACCCGCCTCGAATGTCCGCAGCGAATGCGCCTGCTGATCCAGCTCGCGCTGGACGTCTGATCACGAGGAGACCATGGGGGACCGGGCGAAGCGAGGGGGAGGGTTCCGGGCGGCGTCCTACGGGCGGCCGCGGCTCTGGATCCGGCTGTGGCAGCTCCGCCTGGGCCACGGGCTGATCCTCCTCGCCCCCGCGCTGGTCATCTGCGCCTGGTACGCGGGCGCCGCGGTCCTCTCCCATGGTCGCTATGCCCGGGCGATCGGGGTGGAGCAGCCCCTCACCGCGGAGATCTTCCACCTCCACCTCCATGACCACCTGTCCAGGGACCTCCGGCGCCTCAGCGCGCCCTCTGCGGACGACGTCAAGGGCCTCCCGAGCCTCAACCTGCACCTGTCCAACGCGCACCTGGACGCGCTCAACGATGCGGTCCCCCCCGAGGACGGGAAGGGCGGGTACGTCGGCGGCGTCCTGGAGGGGGACGGCAAGTTCTGGGACGTGGAGGTCCGGTACCGCGGGCGTCGCCATACGCACTGGCTCAACGCGCAGAAGTCCTGGAAGGTCCAGGTCCGGGGGGGCGCGTTCATGGGGGGGCTCGACACCTTCAACTTCATCAACACCCCGGACCCCATGCCCTTCGACGAGCTGATCGTCATGGAGCTGGCCCGGGAGGGGGGGCTCCTGACCCCGGACTACCATCCCTTCCAGCTCCAGATCAACAACGCCCCCATGGGGATCCACTTCTTCTCCGCGCAGCCCGACGAGGGCCTCCTGCGGAACAGCCGACGGATCCCCGGCAGCATGTACTCGGGCAATGGGGCACCCGTGGACGAGGCGACCGGGGTGAGCTGGCTCTGGCGTGAGGCGAAGCACTGGAAGAAGGTCGCCGCACGCCTCGGGATCAAGGGGGCGATGAAGGACTACGGGGAGCTGGAGCGGCTCCTGGAGATGGTCAACGGAGCCGGGGACGTGGCGTTTTCCCGCTTCGTCCGGGATCACATCGACCTCCGTCGCTTCGCGGTCTTCGACGCGCTGGACGTCATCTTCGGCGGCAACCAGCACGACTTCGATCAGAACCACAAGCTCTACTTCGACCCCTACAAGGCGCGGTTCGAGCCCGTCGCGTGGAACTTCCGCGGCTGGGACCACCGGCGCGCGGTCAACCGCGTGGAGAACCCCCTGCAGATCCGCCTCAAGGGGATCCCGGGCTATCTCCTGATGCGGGACCGCGTCGTCCTCGATCTCCTCAAGGGGGCCGCCAGCCCCGGGGCCCTCCGCGGTCGCATCGAGCGGCTCCTCGGGGAGCTCGCCGAGGCGCAGCGCGCCGACCCGTACTGGGACGCCTGGCACCTCCTCCCCCGGATGGATCCGTACCATCGTCAGCTCGTGCGCCCCATGGACGAGGCGCGTCAGGCTGTGGTCCTCGATGCCCGGTACAACCTCTTCGTGGAGCGGGCCGCGTACCTCACCGGCGCGCTCACCTCCGGGGATCTCGCCGTGGAGGTTCGGGCCGTCCCCGCAGCCGCGGCGCTCACCTCGGTGGAGCTGGTGGTCTCGGGGCCCGGGGGGATCCGCCTGTCCGGCCTCTCGGCGACCTGGCCCGACGGCTGCGCGCCGTCCCATTGGTCTCTCAGCGCGGACACGAACCTGGATCGGACCCCCTTCGGGGATCGGGACCTCGGGAGCGCGACGGGGCCGGACGCGGAGATCGGACTGGGCCTCGAGCTCCTCCCGGGCATCGTCCTCGAGCCGCGGCCCCCCAACCCCAAGCGCGGCGCCGTCCGGGTCGCCGACCAGGCGCGTCGGTATCGCCTCTACGTCCACGGGGCGGGCTGCACCCCGGAGCGGGTGCGGGTCCGCGCTGTGGACCTCCTGACCGAGGCGCCGCTGACCCGGGAGGCGGCGCCGGGGAGCGCCCTGGTCCCCCCGGGGGCCGTGGGGCCCTGCGGCTCGGCGGTCCTCCCCGGGCAGGCGGGCTTCGCCTCCGTGCATCCCTGGTGCCACCCTGCGGAGGCCACGGAGCTCGTCCGGCTGGGACCGGGGATCGTGTACTTCCCCGAGACCCGGGTCTTCCAGGCCGGGGAGCGGGTGGAGATCCGCCCCGGCACGACCCTGCAGATGCTGCCGCGGTCGTCCCTCGTCTTCCTGGGGCCGGTCCGGGCCGAGGGCACCGAGGCTGCGCCGATCCAGATCCGGGGCTCGGACTGGGGGGGGGTGGCCATCCAGGGCCCGGGCACCGCCGGTTCGGTCCTGACCTGGGTCACCGTGGAGGGGGGGAGCCGGCCGGAGTGGGGGCTGGGCGCGTTCCCCGGGATGCTGAATCTCCATGACACCCGGGACATCGCCATCGACGACCTGCGTCTCCGGGATGCCCAGGGATCCGCTGACGTGTTCCATGTGGCCTACGTGGACGACCTCCGCTTCAACCGGGTGCGGATCGACGGGCCGCCGATGGACGGCATCGACCTGGAGTTCAGCGCCGGAACCATCACGGGGCTGACGGTCCTGGACGCGGGAGACGAGGCCCTGGACCTCATGGGAGCCCAGCTCACCGTGGAGGACGCGGTGCTCGTCGGGTTCGGCGGGTCCGGGATCTCCGCGGGGGAGGAGACCCGGCTGCGGCTGCAGAACTCCCTGGTCTCCGGCGGCGCCGTCGCGGTGCTCGTGAAGAACGCCAGCGGGGTCCGCCTGCGGGACGTCCTGCTCCACGATGTGAAGATTGCGCTGGATCTCAAGCACCTGAGCGCCCGGTACATCGGGGACGCCCGGGCCCGGACCCGGCGGGTGCACAAGATGGATTGTCGCGCCGGGGCCGTGTCGGATCGACCCTGGAGGTCCGACGCGCCCCGCATCAAGGGCGCCCCCGATGAAGACGAGCTCCTGGACCTGAAGACGAGGCTCCTGGGCATCGACACCTGGGACGACCTGGAGGCCGGGCTGGCGCGTCTGGGCAGCGGGGGAGGGCGATGAGCCGCAGAATCCCACGCCCCGGCGCAGGCTTTCTCGTCATCACCGTCGGGTGGATCCTGGTCGTGGCGTTCCTGGCCTGGGGCCTCTCGACCCCCCTCCTCGACCGGGTCTGGCGGCTCACGGAGAGGATGCAGGCAGCGGCCTTCAGGGGCCTCACGGGCGACGAGGTTGCGGATCTCGAGGAGGCTGTCGGCGCCCATCCGGACCTGGGGCGGGAGATCCTGGGCCGGCGGGTGGTGCGGATCGTGGAGCCCGCACCGGAGCGCTGGAGCGCGCTGGGGCGGCAGCACCTGCTGGTCTCCGAGGGCTGGCGCGGGGATCGGATCCTCGAGGTCCAGACGGATCTTCCCCCGGATGCGCTCCCCCTGGAGCTGCACCTCACGGGCCCCGGCGTTGACGAGACCGTCGAGATCGAGGCCTTGGGGGTGATCGGGATCCCCGTCCAGCTGCCAACCACCGCCGGGCCCATCCTTCTGCGGGTGCGCCTCGACCCTGCTCCCCCAGCGTCGTGTCCTGGGCGGGGGCTCCACTTCGACGGGCGCGTGCCGGAGGTGACCCCGTGATCCGGAGGTTCAACCGCTACGAGCTGAAGTACGTGATCCACGCGAGCCGCATCCCGGCGCTGGTGGACGACCTCCTGTACTTCATGGAGCCCGACTCCTACGGCGACGGGGACGGCTTCTACCGGGTGACGAGCCTGTACTACGACAGCCCCGATCTGGCCGCGTACCGCTCCAAGGTCGAGGGCCTCAAGTTCCGTCGGAAGCTCCGGATCCGGATCTACCCCGGCGACGATATCCGCGCCGTCGACAAGGCCTTCGTGGAGATCAAGCAGCGCTACAACCGTACGGTGCAGAAGCGGCGGCTCCGGCTTCCCCTGACCGACGCGGTGGCCCTCTGCGCGGGGGATCTCGATCCCTACGAGATCGAGGATCCCCTGGACCGGGCGGCGGCGTCGGAGATGCTGTACATGGTGCGCGCGATGCAGCTCCGCCCCCGGTGCATCGTCTCCTACCGGCGTCGGGCCCTGGTGGGGGGACGGTACGAGCCCGGGATGCGCCTGACCTTCGACGCCCTGCTGTCGGGCCGGGTCTACGCGCTCGCGGTGAACGAGGACGCACGCAACCACCTCTTCATGCCGCCGGACTGGCTGGTCATGGAGGTCAAGGTCAACGAACGGATCCCGACCTGGGCCACCTCGGTGCTCGCGCGGCACCAGTGCAGGCTCCAACGGGTGAGCAAGTACTGCGCGGCCCTCGAGGACGGGATGCGCCGTCGGGAGCTGGCATGGCGAAGCAAGGAGCAGAAAAATGGGTGAGCTGATCAAAGAGATGGAGCGCTTCGGCGATCTCACGGGGACCTTCACGGTGCTGGACGTGGCGATGGTCTTCAGCCTCGCGTTCGCGCTGTGCCTGGCCGTGGGCTGGGTGTACCGGGCCACCCACAAGGGGGTCTCCTATTCCCAGAGCTTCGTGCAGACCCTGGTGGTCCTCGGCGTGGTGGTGGCGTTCATCATGCTGATCATCGGCTCGAACATCGCCCGCGCCTTCACCCTGGTCGGCGCGCTGTCGATCATCCGGTTCCGGAACGCGATCAAGGAGACCCGGGACGTGGGCTTCGTCTTCATGATCATGGCGGTGGGGATGGCCTGCGGGACGCGGTTCTACCTGCTGGCGATCTTCATGACGGTCTTCCTCTCCGCCGCGATCCTGGTGATGTTCCGGATGAACCTCTTCGCGAAGGTCATCCGGGAGCGGATCCTCATGGTCCGGCTCCCGTCCACCCTGGATCTCGACGAGGCCTTCACGGAACTCTTCCGGCGGACCCTGGACGAGTACGCCCTGATCTCCGTGGAGACCGCCCGGGATCCGGAGCTGCAGGAGGCGGTCTACTCCGTGGCCCTGAAGCGGAAGGTGGATCCCTCGGCCTTCATCGAGGAGGTCCGGGCGGTGAACGGCGGGAACAAGGTCTCCCTGGTGCTGGGACAGCAGGAGATCGATCTGTGAGGGTCGCGCTGAAGACGATTCGGTTGCTGCTCACGGTCGTCCTCCTCGCAGGGGGGTGCCGGGTCACCGAGGACGCCGAGCCCTGCGAGTGCCAGGGGACGGACAGCTGCGAGCCCGGGCCCGGGGTGGACACCTTCCCCGGGGTCGACACGGTCCCGGGGGAGGACATCGTGGGGCCCGAGGAGGGATGCACCGGCGAGTTCTACATCACGGACCTGGAGGGGACCGTCGTCGGGAAGCAGCCCGGGGGCGAGGACTTCATCTTCGACCCGGCGGCCTTCCACCAGTTCAAGGTCGAGCTGGAGCCCGACGACTGGCAGTGGCTCCAGGACAACGCCCTCACCGAGGAGTATGTCCCCTGTACCGTGATCTTCGACGGGTACCGCTACCACGGCGCCGGGATCCGCTTCAAGGGCGCGTGGACCACCCTGGATGGCTGCTTCGACGACGAGGGGAACCAGGTCTGCCCGAAGCTGAGCATGAAGCTCCGCTTCAACAAGTACGACCCCTGCGGCCGGCTCCACGGCGCCCGTCGCCTCGTGTTCAACGCGGCGGTCTACGATTCCTCCGCCCTGCGGGAGCGCATCGCCTACGAGGTGGTCCGCAACGCAGGCCTCGAGGGCCCCCGGGCCAGCCATGCGACCCTGCAGATCAACGACGAGGACCCCAGCGTCTACGTCCTCGTCGAGGCCCCGGACAAGGAGTTCATCCAGGAGCGCTGGGCCAAGGACGAGGGGAACCTCTACAAGGAGATCTGGCCCGTCTACGACGAGGCCTGGAACTACGAGTACGCCCTCGAGACCAACGAGACCGTCCCCGACGTCTCCGACATGATGGCCTTCTCCGCCGCGGTCCTGGGCGCCACGGAGGAGAGCTTCGTGGCCGACGTGAGCCCCTACCTGGACACCGGGGACCTGGCCTGGTACGTCGCGGTCGCCCGGGGTATCGCGGACGACGACGGGATCATGCGGTTCTGGTGCGTGGGGGAGAACGAGCAGGGCCCGGTCTGCGTCAACCACAACTTCTACTGGTACAACGACCCCGCCGGCCTCTTCAGTCTCTTCCCGTGGGACATGGAGACGACCTTCTACGACCAGAAGGACGCCGCGGTGATGGCCCTGGAGTGGTGGGCCCTTCCCGAGTCCTGCGAGCCCGTCCCCTACTCCATCTGGGAGGGCATCGAGGACCCGGGGCCCAACGACGACACCCTCCTGGTGCCGCCGCAGTGCGATCCCCTCCTCGGCCGTGTGGTCCGCGCCCACCCCTACGCCTACCTCGAGGGGTTGGCCGACGTGGCCGCGGCCATGGAGGTCTCCCGGGCCAACCTGCCCGTCTACCAGGCCCGGATCGCGGCGGCGATGGCCGCGGATCCCCGCCTCTGGCACACCCTGGACGAGTGGGAGGACAACGTGGGTTGGCTGGGCATGGTCATGGAGTCCCAGATCGCGGCCATCGACGAGATCCTCGGCAGCCGCTGAGCGGGTCCGTGCGCGTCGTGGAGACACAGCGGGGCCAGGGGTGGGCGCCGGAGGTCCTGGCCCCCGGGGGCAGCCCGGAGGCCATCGCCGCCGCGCTGACCCACGGCGCGGATGCGGTCTACGTGGGGGTCGGCGCCCTCAACGCCAGGGTCCGTGCGGCCAACCTCGATCCCGAGGGGCTGCGACGTGTGACGGTGGCTACCCATGCCCGGGGGGCCCGGGTCCACGTGGCCCTCAACGTCCCCGTCTCCCCCCGGACCCTGCCTGCGGCCCTGGAGACCCTCGCCTGGGCATGGCTCGCCGGGGCCGACGCGGTGATCCTGCGGGATCCCCTGCTCATGCACGTCTGTCGTGAGGTCCTGCCGGAGCTCCCCGTCCACGCCAGCACTCAGGCCGCCGCTGCGGGCCCCGGCCGGGCCCAGGCCCTCATGGAGCTGGGGTGTCGCCGGGTGATCCTGGCCCGGGAGTGCTCCCTCGCGGAGATCCGACGGATCCGCGACGCCTGCCCCGGCCTCGAGCTGGAGGCCTTCGTCCTGGGCGCGCTCTGCTTCGGGATCTCCGGGCACTGCCTCCTGGGGGAGGCCGTGGGCGGTCGGAGCGGCAACCACGGCGCCTGCCTCCAGGCCTGCCGGCTCCCCTTCATGGACGGGAAGGGCCGTCCCCTGGGCCACCTCATGAGCATGAAGGACCTGGACGCGGTGCGCCGGATCCCGGAGCTGGTGGATGCGGGGGTGGTGAGCCTCAAGATCGAGGGGCGGCTCAAGGCTCCGTCCTGGGTCGGCTGCGCAAGCGCCTGGGTGTCCCGGGCCGCCGCTGCCTGGCGGCGGGGGCCCCTGGGGGCGGAGGATTACGCCCGGTTCGACCAGGAGCTGTGTACCCTCTTCAGCCGCCCCAGGACCGACGCCTGGTTGGACGGAATCCAGGATGCGGCCCACCTCACCTTCCCCAGGGATCCCGGCCACCGGGGCCTCGAGGTGCCCTTCCGTCTCCGGGCCCACGAAGGAGAGACCTGGCTGAGCCTGCAGGCCCCGGTGGCCCTGTCCCTGCGGGACGGGCTCCTGGTCCGACGGGCCAGGCGGGACGGGGTCCCCCGGGAGGAGGCCGTGTCGATCCGGGCGCTGCGCGACGGCCGGGGCCGCCACGCAGGGGTGGTGGAGGCCGGGCGTGAGGCCCTGGTGTCCGTGGACGCGCCGGGGCAGGTCGTGGGCCTCGCAATCCACTCCTGCCAGGCGGTGGAGGCCAGGTACCGCCCGGATGCGGAGCTGGCGGCGACCCTCCTCCGGCCCGGACCCCCGGCGCCGGAGGTCGTCTCCCTGGTCCTGGAGCCCGGGTCCCTCGCCCTGATCCTGGCGTCGGGGCGATTCCGACACAGCCTCCGCAGCGCGGTGGAGACCGCCCCGGCCCGGGGGGAGGACTTTGGCCCCGTGCAGGCCGCCCGCCTCTTCCCCGTCGCTGTCGTCGAGGCGGCGCCGGGGCTCTACGTTCCCCCCGCCCAGCTCAAGGCCCGACGCCGGGAGGCTCGTGCGGGGTTCGAGGAGGCCATGCAGGCGGCCGAGGTGGTGCTGGTCGAACGGCTCACCGCCGCCGCGGCCGTCGTGGCGGCGCGGTGGTTCGAGGACGACGCAACCCTCCTGGCCCGAGGGCCGGCGGCGGTGTCTCGGGTGACCGGCCTGCCCACCGGGCGGGTCACGACCACCGGCGGGGATCGCTTCCGGCTCCGCCCCGCGCCCCGCGGGACGGTGGTGGACGTGGACTGAGCCGCTCCGCACCGAAGGGCTTCCATTTTTCATTTCATTCGCTATGGTGTTCAGGCTTGAAACCTGAATCGGTAGGACGAGGTGACTCATGAAGACCCTTCTGCGTGCCCTGATGGTCCTTGCGCTCCTGGCGGTCCCGGCCCAGGCCTTCGCCGCTGGCGAGATCTGCGACAACAACCAGGACGACGACGGCGACGGCTTCGTCGATTGCAATGACTGGGACTGCGATGACGACCCGGCGTGTCCGTCGGAGGTCTGCGACAACAACCAGGACGACGACGGCGACGGCTTCGTGGATTGCAACGACTGGGACTGCGACGACGACCCGGCCTGTGAGTTCGCCGGCGAGTTCGACTGCGACGACGGGATCGACAACGACGAGAACGGCTACACCGACTGCGACGACTGGGACTGCGACGAGGACGCGGCCTGTGAGTTCGCCGGCGAGTTCGATTGCGACGACGGCATCGACAACGACGAGAACGGCTTCACGGACTGCGACGACTTCGACTGCGGCGACGATCCGGCCTGCGGTGGCGGCGGCGGCGACGAGGTCTGCGACAACGACCAGGACGACGACGACGACGGCTTCGTGGACTGCGATGACTTCGACTGTGGCAACGACCCGGCCTGCGAGGGCACCGGCGACGACGAGATCTGCGACAACGGCCTGGACGACGACGGCGACGGTCACAAGGACTGCGACGACTGGGACTGCGACGACGATCCGGCCTGTGAGTTCGTCGGCGAGTTCGACTGCGACGACGGCCTCGACAACGACGACAACGGCTACACGGACTGCGACGACTTCGACTGCGACAACGATCCGGCCTGCGAGTTCGCCGGGGAATTCGACTGCGACGACGGCATCGACAACGACGACAACGGCTTCACGGACTGCGCCGACTTCGACTGCGGCAACGACCCGGCCTGCGAGGGCACCGGCGACGACGAGATCTGCGACAACGGCGAGGACGAGGACGGCGACGGCTTCGTGGACTGCAACGACTTCGACTGCGACGACGACCCGGCCTGTGAGGGCTTCGGGGAGATCTGCGACAACGGGCAGGATGACGACGCGGACGGCTTCATGGACTGCGCCGACTTCGACTGCGACGACGACCCGGCCTGTGCGGCCTTCCAGGAGGTCTGTGACGACGGGATCGACAACGACGAGAACGGTTTCATGGACTGCGACGACTTCGACTGCGACAACGACCCGGCCTGCGGCGGCGGTCCCAACGACGATGTGGAGATCTGCGGCAACGGCCAGGACGACGACGGCGATCTGTTCGTGGACTGCGAGGACGTGGACTGTGTGGCCGACGCTGCCTGCACGGGAGACGACCCCGACGATCCCGACGATCCCGACGGTCCCGGCGGTGGCATGGACGAGGGCTCCAGCACCACGGGCTGCGCCGCGAGCACGGCGGGCCAGCCCGTGGCCCTCCTGCCCCTGCTCTTCGTGCTCCTCGGGGTGATCACCGTCCGGCGTCGGGCGCTGATCCGCTCCTGATCCAACCCCGCTCCCCGTTCCCCGTGAACCGCACCTGGATCCTCCGCGTCGGCCTCATCGTCGGTGCGTTGGTCCTGTTGACGGTGCTGGCGATGTCCGGGCCCGCCCGGGCGGCGCTCCAGGGTCTGCTCCAGACCGTCCAGGACATCGGCCCCTGGGGCGCGGCGCTCCTCGTCGGCGTGTTCATCGTCTCGACCCTGCTGCTGATCCCGACACCCCTCCTTACGGTGGGCTCCGGGTTCCTCTTCGGTCCCGTTGCAGGCCTGGCGGTGGGGATGACCGCGGTGACCCTCGGCGCGCTGACCACTCAGGTGGCGGGACGCTTCGTGCTGCGGCGCCTCGGTCGGCCGTTGGGGTTTCGGCACCCCAAGTGGACACGCATGGTGGAGGGGGTCGACGAGGGCGGCCTCGGCCTCCTGGTCCTGCTGCGCATGAGCTCCCTCTTCCCCTACACCTGGATGAACTACGCCATCGCCATGACCCGGACCTCGGTCCCCGCGAACGCGCTGGCGACCTTCGTCGGGATGCTGCCGATGATCGCGCTCCAGGTCTACCTGGGTTCCCTGGCCCGAGACCTGACCGAGGCCCTCGAGGGCGGGGACGGGATCGGGGGGGTGGAGATGGTGATCCTCGGCGTCGGCGCCGCGATCTCCGTGGGCGTGATGCTCCACGTCGCGAGGGTGACCCGGCGGAAGCTCGGCGCGGTGGGCAGGTGACCTACCAGGGCAGGTACAGCGGCAGCCGGCCCCACAGGGTCGTCACCCGGTATCGCGCCGCGCTGCCCAGCTCGCAGAGGGCGCCGGGGTGGGCGGAGCACCAGGTGTTCAGGACCTGACCCCAGAGGGACCTCCCCTTGTGCCGTCCTCGGCGCAGCTCGGCCCGGGCCCGCAGGCCGTCGTCTTCGAAGGTCAACCCGAAGTTGCCCGCCGCCAGCTCCGACAGGGGCGGCCGCAGCAGCCCCGGACCGTCCTTGGGCTGGCCCGGATGACCGTAGGCGGTCGACTCCATGGTCCGCCACTCGGCGTTCCATGCGTACTCGCCGCCTCCGGGGCAGGTGAGCCGGGTTCCCCACAGGCGCTGATGCACGGCCACCGGGTCCGCATCGGGGAACACCCGCTTCCACTCGTTGAGGATGGTCAGGTTGCCCCAGGAGCGGGCCTGCAGCTCGGGGATGAGTTCCTCTCTCGCGCCGATCTCGGCGAGCTCGAGGGTCTCTCCATCGGCCTGGAAGCCCACGTGCCTTCCCCGCCATGGCTCACCCAGGCGGTTGACCCGGGCCCTGCGCTCCGGGGACGACGTGCGCTTCACAGCGCGGGCCAGGCTGCGCTTGAGCACGTCCTCGTGGAGGGTCAGGGTCAGCGCCTTGTCCGCGACCGCGTAGTAGATGGCCAGGTCCATCGGGAGGTCGTCATCCCACCGCTGCGCCGGGCTGACCTTCACGTAGGAGAGCCCCTTGAAGGTCTGGACCTCCCACAGGGTCATGCCGGGGGCAGACTGCTCGATGAAGGCCCGCACCGTGGCCAGGAACGCGGTCACCTGCAGCGGGCTCGACACTCCCACCTGGATCGCCACGGGCAGCCGGTGGAAGTTCTTCTCGATGAAGTCCTCCTTCTTCGGCGCCGCCACGAGCTGCGCCCAGAAGGGGTCGCGGTCCCCGTAGATCTCCACGTGGCTCCCCAGCCACGAGATCACGTTGGCCTTGAGGCCCGGCGCCAGGGTCACCGCAAATCCGGAGACCTGACGCACCAGCCTCGAGTTGGGATTGAGGGACATGCCGTAGCGGAAGAGCACCTCGGGGTGGGGGTCGCCATCCTCGGCCTCCATGCTCTCGCCGCCGGTGGTCAGCTCGATGAGCTCCCGATAGTCGCTGGCTGCGATCAGGGGCATCACCGTCACGTCCATGCTCAGCTCGGCGTCGTCGAGGTAGAAGCGGATCCCGATGGGATCGAAGTAGGCCCGCCAGTTGTTCTGGTAACGGTTGCGGAACCAGTTGTAGGCGTCCGCCTCGGCCTCTGTCACCTGATCGAACTCCATCTCGATGATGGGCGTCAGGAACGAGAGCGTGCCCCAGTCCGTCGCGTGGAGGGTGCCCTCGGTCCACTCCACCTTGCCGATGTCCGGCAGGCCTGCACCGAGGTTCAGCTTCCCCGCCAGCTTCCCGGTCTGCAAGGTCAACGCGTTGAGGGCGTGGAGGTGGGAGAGCACCGCCAGGACCCGCAGGCGACGGCTGTCCGCGATGCGCCATCGGGGACCGCACCAACGGCGGATGGCGGCGTCGGGGAGGATGAGGAACGCGCTCTCCTTCTCTGCCCCGAGGGGATACCGATCCCGGAAGAAGGTGTACTCCGGCGCCCCCCCGAGGGCGGGCTCGGCTCCGTTGCCGGTCTTGCCGATGCGGGCGAGCTGGGCCAGGGAGTTGGTCACCACGACCACGTCGTCCTTGACCGCCACGTAGGAACAGATGGCCCGGGTCTTCGAGCAGACCCCCCGGTAGGTCAGGCCCCCCGCCTCACCGGTCAGCTCCTCCAGGCCGCCGTGCAGACTCCGGGCGGCATCCTGCTTGTTGCGGATGTGCTGCACCAGCAATGCGGGGTTTTTCGCTTCAAAGAGGATCGCGATGTCGGACCCCAGGCGCAGGTAGGGGTCGGAGCCGGTGAAGGCGACGCTGGCCACGATGGACGGCCCCAGCAGCCGGGACAGCGCGCTCATGGAGAGGCAGAGCTGCTCCTGGTAGCGCTGCTTGACGCCGCTCTCCTCGGAGCGCACCTCCAGCATGGCCAGGACCGGCGTGCCGATGGCGTCGGCCTCGTCGGAGAGGGAGATCAGGTCCGAGAACGTGGGAAAGAAGAGCGCGTGCTGGTCCGCGGGGATCCAGGCCGCCAGGGGGTCCTTGCGCGGCGCCTTGCCCTGGTTGCGCGTCGTCCAGTCGAGCTCCTCCACCGTGATCCCCTCGAGGGTGTCCAGGGCCACGGTCGCCTCCCCCGCGGTCCGCGGCGAGAGCACCCGGTCCAGCTGCAGGTTCTCGCTCAACGCCCGGCTGCCGGTGAACAGGTCGTAGGTCTGGTGCAGCTCGTCGTTGGACATGGCCTGGCGCTGCTGGCGCCCATCCAGATCCAGGGTGGCGGCGTTCACCCCGGGCTTGCCCAGGTCGGCCTGGAGCCGGAACCAGGCTCCGCCGGGGATGCCCTCGGTGAGGAGTCGCTCGTAGTGGGCCCGGCGGCCCTGTGCGAAGGCCTCCACGGCGCCAGCGGTCGCCTTGCTCTTCGGGATGGTGAAGCGCAGCCGCCGCATCCCGCGACCCTTCACAGAGGCATCGGGGATCAGCAGGCTCCCGGTCACCTTCGCGCCTGCTGGCGCACACACCACGACGCGGGCGTTCTCGAGAAAGTTGCCGGGCCAGTCCCATTGCGTGAAGCTGCCGGTGACGTAGCCCTCTCCACCATCGACGAGCACCCGCGGGTAGTTGGACTGGAAGGTCCTCCAGTTCAGGTAACCCGGCTCGTCGGCGGGCGTGGAGAGCCGCCCCTCGGTGAACTGCAGCTCGCCCACGGGCTGGTCGAAGCAGGCCTCCCGGGCGTGGATCGGCGTGGCCCACAGGAGCAACAGGATGGGGAGCGCGAGCCTCCCCGCTCTTTCGATCATCGTGCGCATGGTGTTCCCCCTTCCAAAGGTGAAGCCGCCCGAGACACCCCGCATGGTAGACCATTCAAGGACCGGAGCACAGAGCGGGTCTCCGGTGGGGGGCTACTCGGCGATCCAGTCGTAGAGGATCTCGCCTTCGGACCAGCCTTCAGCGACGGCCTGGTCGAAGTACTGGAGCGAGTCCGGGCTCTCGCGCAGGTAGTGGTTGAAGAACCCGATCCCGAGCTGGTTGATCACCGGGTGGGCCTGCTCGACGGGGATGTTCATCTCGCCGCAGCCGTCCTTCAGCGCGTCCTCGGCGTCCCCGAAGTCCAGGATCTCGGCCATCTTGAGGAGGTCGAGGGAGCAGATGTCCGAGAAGGTGTAGTGTCCCCCGGTCGCGAAGCGCAGGAACCCCTTGGGCGGCGGCAGCTTGGGCCACAGGGGGAGGAGCTCCTGGTCCGGGTCCAGGGTCTTGTCCGCGAGGCCCCCCATGAGCAGGGTCGGGATCTTCAGGTCCTCCGCCGCGTACCCCATGATCGCGAGCCAGCCCGAGGCCGGGGCCATGGGGACGATGGCCTTGATCCGTGGATCGAGGCCCCCCATCAGGAGGCTCAGGAAGCCGCCGAAGGAGTGCCCGGACATGCCCACCTTGTCGGGGAGCATGGACTTGTAGAACATGTCCTCGGGGACGTCGTTGCGGTGGGTCACCGCGGTGAGGGTCATGATCGCGTCCGTGGGGCGGTCCATGGACGACATCACCACCACGTCCATGTCGTAGCCGAAGGTCAGGATGTCGTAGAGGGTGTTGCCCGGGTGGTCCATGGACGCGACGACGTAGCCGTGGCTGGCCAGGGGGATCGTGAAGAACACGCTCTGGTACCGCACGCCGTAGGCGCCGTGGCTGAAGAGGACGATGGGGTAGGGGCCGTCCCCGCGCCGCACCGGTGCGTCCCGCACCGCCCTGGTCTCGATGGGAGGCACCTCGGTCTTCGCGATCTCGATGAAGGGCTTGTGCTCCTCCGGCGCGTCCTCGTAGATGTTGATCTCCTCGAAGGGCCCGTCCCGGAACTCCTCGGTGGTGGGGTACCAGATCTCCACCCGGAGGGAGCGGGGCTCGCCCGCGTGGTCGAGGACGTCCACGGTCATGGTGGTGACCCCCACGGGGAAGGGTCCCCACGCCGCGGGGTCCGGCGCGTGGTCGGGTCCTGCCGCGCAGAAGTCCCCGTTGCAGCCCGGGTCCGGGTCCACTTCCCAGGGGATGAGGTCCTCGGGCGTCGTCGTGTCCGCCGGGGGTTCGGGGACGTCGGTCGCTGCGTCCTGCGGCGTCACGGTGTCCTCGGTCGGGGCGGGTGTGTCGGTCTTTCCCGGGCCGTCATTCCCGGCAGGGTCACAGGCCATCGGCAGCAGCAGCAGGGACAACAGGAGCAGGAGCGAGCGCTTCATCGACGACCTCCGCGTGTCTGACTGGGTGTAGTCTAGCCAAAACCAGCTCCGGGACCAAGCGCGGCGCGCTGCACGATCAGGAACCGCGCGTCGTTGCCCGTGTCCTCCCATCCCGGTATCCTGGCTCCATCCGGAAATCTGGAGACCGACATGACGAGAGCACTGTTTGGATGGTTCCTTCTGGCGGGCCTCGCTGCGGCAGGGTCGGCGCAGGGGCAGGTCTTCTCCGGCGGTGACCCGTCGGGGTTCAGCCTCACGCCGTTCACCTGGATCGAACCGGGCCAGGCAGCCCCCACCGGGAGGATCGGGAACGGGGAGCTGCGGGCCTGCACCAGCGGCCCGAACTTCATGCTCATCGCCGGTTATCGGTATGACGGGATCTGGGCCGTTGGCCCCAGCGGGATGGACGACCACGCGCTCGAGGTCCCGATCCTCTCGATGCTCGAGCTGTCCCAGGATCCCCTCTTCGACGAGGACGACGAGATCCTGGGCATGGCGGCGACACCGCAGCGGGACGCGGTCTACGTCGGCTTCCAGCCGTACTACCTGTTCAACGCCTGCCTGCCGATCCTGCGGGTGGAGCTCGACGGGACCTGGGAGGTGGCCTTCTCCTGCGAGGAGCTCGGCGCGTTCGCTGCGGGAAAGATCCGCGTGAGGAGCCTCGCCACCGCCTCGGATGGGACCTTGTTCGCGGTGGTCGTGTACGAGGACGAGGGCCTCCAGCTCATCCTGCGCATCGACCCCGCCGGCCCCCCGCAGAAGCGCGCCGAGGTGATCCTCTCCAGCGAGGAGCTCATCGAACGGATGCCCGGGCTCGAGCCGGGCAGCCCCTCGCTCCTGCAGCTCGCGGCGGACGCCGAGGGGCGGCTCTTCGTCCTGGCCCAGGTCACCGAGGTCACCGAGTCCGCGTTCAAGGAGATCGCCCACGTCCTCCTGCGCCTGGACCCGGACGGGGGCCTCTCGGAGATGACCGAGCGGGAGAAGGACAGCGCCTACACGGGGGTCGATACCGAGGACAGGTACGTGGCGCGCTCCTGTCTGGACGGGATCCTCTACGACGCGGCGGACCGGATGGTGGTCTGCGGGGGCCACGGGAACGTCTTCCTGATCCACCCCGACGTGCCCCGTCGGAGCCACCTGATGATCTCCGGCGCCGTGGTGATGAACACCCTCTCCGCGTGGAGCGGCAAGGCGGTCTATTCGCCGCCGGGGGGCCCTGGCGGGCCCGGCGGCTGCCTCGGGGACATCGGGTGGAGCGGTCACAAGGCCTACGGGACCTTCATGGGCACCTACATGATGTTCTCCTGGGATGCGGATCTCCTGGATCTCGATGGCGATCACCTCCTCGGCTTCGAGGAGGCTGCGCTGGGCACGGATCCCTTCGATCCCGACAGCGATGGCGGCGGCACCTGTGACGGCCTGGAGGCCATCGACTACTCGGATCCCCAGGACGGCGGGGACGATCGGGTCACCCGGGAGCCCGAGCTGACCTGGACCTCTCCGGGGCTTTGGTTCGGGTCCCGGGCCGGGAACTCCACGGGGTCACGCCACGGGATCGAGCGCTTCGGCGTCGCGGCGCCGGATGGCTCCCTGCTCGTGATCCCCCTCAGCAGCGGTGAGGGGCTCTTCCGCTTCACGGGGTGGGACGAACCCCTCGTGCCCACGGGGCAGACCGGAAGCAGCTACGGGCACATGGCCGCGGGCCCCGACGGCAGCGTCTTCCGGATCCAGCCCGGGTGGGGCGTCCTCCGCGCCCGCCCGGACGGCGTGGACGAGGTGGTCCTCGAGGACGGGGAGATCCGGGACCTCACCGGCGCCGAGGCGGTCAACGTGACGGGCCTCGCGGTGCAGCCCGACGGGGCCGTGATCGTTGGGACGGGTGACGGCCACCTGATCGCCGTGGAGGAGGACGGCGGGGTCGCGCTCCTCTACGACGCGTTCGAGGACTTCGCGGCCGCGGGGTTCTGGACCGAAGAGGACGGCTGCTTCGGGGGGATCCCCTGCGAGCTCCTCATCGGGCCGATCACCTACGAGCCGGTCCACGGGATCCTGTTCTTCTGGCTCACCATGAACTTCATCGCCGGTCCGGGCTTCATGCTGGACCTGGTCGCGGTGCGTCCCGACGGACACCTGAAGATCGTCGCGGATCACTGGGCCTTCGCGGAGTCCATCGATCTCCTGGGGGGGATGGATCCCCTGGACATGGAGCCCGACATGGCGGGGGGCCTGTGGGTCCTCGGCGCCGGCAGCAGCCAGCGACGGCTGCTCCACCTCGACGGGCGGACCCTGGCGCCGGTCACCGGCATGTCCCTCCCCCAGCCCCTGATGTCCCCCGGCGCCCCCTCGGGGCTGGCGGCCTTCTCCCATACCTGGGACCTGATGGTCACCCCGGACGGACGGATCTTCGCGTCCGACGGGTACTTCCACAGGCCGTCGCCGCCGACCTTCGGCCTGGTGGAGGTCAAGCCCGTGGACGACGTGATCCGGGGCGGAGACCTGCTGGTGGTGCAGCCCGAGCTGGCGACCCTCTCGAAGCTGATGCCCGACGGGGGCGGGATCCTCCTGCACCAGGGGGAGCCCTTCCAGCAGCCCACGGCGGTCGCGGCCGCGGGGGGCCGGGTCGCGGTGGGGGACGCGGCCCGGGGGGAGATCCTGGTGAGCGACCTCGACGGCGACGGGAGGCTCGGGCCGTGGACCGTGCTGGCCCCGGTGGGAACCCCCACGGGGATGGACATCGACGCCGAAGGGCGGATCCTGGTGGTGGACGGCCCCGGGGGGCGCCTCCTGCGGGTGGCCCCGGACGGCGGGGTGGAGGTCCTGGCCGAAGGGGACGATCTCGGTGACCCCCTCGATGTCGTGGCCACCGCGTCCGGGGCAGCCGCGGTGACCGACGCCGGTGCGGGGCGGCTGCTCCGCGTCTCGCCAACGGGGCAGGTGACGACCCTGGCCGACCTCGGCACGCCGGGGGCCGTGGCCCTGGTGGCGGGGCAGCGCTACGTGGTCGCCTCCACCGCCGCGGACACCTGGCCACGGACCGTTGGGGCGGGGGGCGCGCTCGGCGGGACGGGGTCCGCTGACACGTCCTGGGATCTCCACCCCGACGAGGCGGTCGGGGGCCTGGCCGCTGCCCCGGACGGCACGGCTTTCCTGGCCCTGGTCAAGTCCTGGAGCTGGGACTGGAAGGATCCCTTCCCTACCTTGCGGGTCTTCCGGATCACCACGGAGGGGTATGTGCAACCCCTGGTGCGCTACGGCCTCGAGGTCGGCGCTGGTTCCGGAGATCTCTGCCGGGTCCGGGGTGCGGGGGAGCCCCTCCCTGCGGAGCCCGGGGACGCGCCCCTGCCCATGCCCGTGGACGAGGGCATCGGGGAGTCGGGCGGTGGCGGCGGCTGTGCCGTGGGCGTGGGCCCCGGGATCCTTCCGGCCCTCCCGGTGGTGGCGCTGCTCCTGCTCCTGCTCGTGGCGGCCCGCCGTGGGTGGACCAAGATGATCGGATTGATCCTGGTCGTCCTCCTCGCCGCTTGCGGGGGGGCCGGCGGCGGGGGGGCCGGGGACGGTGACGGTGCAGACGTCTGGGAGCCCGGGACGGTCCCCCCCGAGTGCAAGGGCAAGGACTTGTGCAAGCCCGCGTCCGCGCCGGTCTGTGAGGATGGCGACGCTGCATCGAAGCGCTGTGTCTCTGACGAGGACGGCTGCTGGACCTGGTCGGAGACGGTGTCCTGCGCCGCGGACGCCCCCTGCGAGGAGGGGGTCTGCGGCGGCCCCTGGTGCGTGCCCTCCTGCGACCCCATGCTCCCGTGCGGGGCCGACGGCTGCGGCGGCTCCTGCGGGTTCTGCGCTGCGCCGGAGGTCTGCTGCGGCGGGATCTGTTCGACCTGCGAGGCGGACTGCGCCGGCCGGGAGTGTGGGTGGGACGGCGCGACGGGGGCCTGCGGGGAGTGCGCGGACGATCGCGTCTGCGTGGACGGGACCTGTGCGCCGCCGGGCCAGGCCGGGTGCGGGGAGTATCTGAAGGACTGCCTGGCGCACTGCGCGCTCTGGGACCAGCTCTGCGAGGACGAGTGCGCGGCCTGGCTCTCCCCCGTCGGAATGTTCGACGTCCTCGCCCTCGAGGGCTGCGACGTCCTGCGCTGCGCGCCTTGTTACGAAGCGGGGAACCCGGCCTGCCCGGACGCCTGCCTGCTCCAGTCCTGCGCCGAGGAGTATGCAGCCTGCTACAACCGAAACGGCACCGCGACCTGCGCGGAGACCTGGGCCTGCGCGGAGGCCTGCGGGCCGGACGACCAGCCGTGCATCGACGGCTGCACCGACCAGGCCACGAGAGAGGCCACGCTGGTCATCATCGACCTCGTCCTCTGTCTGGAAGCGATCTGTCCCCCGGACCTGCCCGCCCCGGAGCGCGTTGCCTGCGAGGACGCGGCCCTCCTGGACCAGTGCGCCGCCCAGGCCGATCCCTGCTTCGGCCCCTGCGAGCCGAACTGTCCCGTCTGGGCGACCTGCGGCCCCGACGGCTGTACCGGCCTCTGTGGGCTCTGCGCCGAGGAGCAGCTCTGCAACGGCTTCGAGTGCATCGCCCGGTAGACCTGTGGGAGGGCCGTCCACGGCCCGATTGTCCTCTCCTGTGGGAGGAGCATTCCGGTTAGAAGTTGCTCTCCTGGACGAGCCCCGAAGCGCCCGGCTGGCCCGGATTGCCGATGGAGGGGCCGCCGCTTCCCCCCGATCCGCCGCTGCCCATGGTGAAGCCGTTGGCGTTGTTCATCGCGCTCAGGTTGGCCGCACCCTGGCCGTGGGCGTAGATGCAGTAGGAGACGCCGCCGCACCCGCCGCCGCCGCCGCCGCCGTGGCCGCCGCCGCCGCCGTCC
>JBDRIT010000229.1:0-2372 GCA_043815665.1 Pseudomonadota bacterium | reverse complement strand
ATACAGGTCTTGTGCGGCCTGAGGTGGGAGGGGGTGCAGTCCAAAGTCGTCGAGTACGAGCAAGTCGACGGCGAGCACCCTGCCCAGGCGATCCACGCACCCGGTAGCTGCAACGTGACGGCCTCCGCCCCCCGCCATGACCCCGCACAGGATCGTCCACGCCACGGCGAGCCCGGCCGCCAGCCCCGCGCTGCTGCCCTCGCACTCCACCGTCGGGATCTCAGGACCGGGGTCCAGGGTCCACCCCGCTGAGAGATCCAGGAAGGGGAACCCCTTGAGAAACCAGTCCAGAGCGGCCCGAACCCCGGGCAGACACTCTCCATGAAAGGAATCCCGTGGCGGATGTTCGGTAGGCAAGGCCTTCAGCAGGCGGGCAAACCCGATCGGCTCCCAAAGGCCGAGATCAACAGTGCTCAGGCAATGGACTCCAGCCAAAGGGACGCACATAGCGAGTCCCGAAGCCGTTCCGAAACGGTCCTCCAGCAGCGCCATCATCCGCTGCGCCAGCTCGGTCCCTGCCACCACATCGAGGTGCCAGCCTCCCCTCGCCAGGGTCTTCATATACCTCTTGCGAACGAGATCGTCCGCGTGAAGGTCCAGGAGATCCCGAGCGATGACGTCCCAGGCACCCTTGCGCTGCAGGCTCTTGTACTGTCCTCCGGGATCGGGAACCAGGGGGAGCCTGTCATGCATATTTCGTCACCCCACTGGTATGGAGATCGGAGGGAGCTCTTCGCCATCGATCCGCAGGACCACGCGGATGGTCTCGTCGCCCAGGTTGTCAGGAAGCTTCACCACCCAGGTGTCCGGGTCCTCGCACCGCGGCTCGAGCGCGGTTCCATCAGCCCGGACGGCCGAGAGCATGGCGAAGGTGTGTCCCGCCTCGTCCAGCACCACGACGAACTGGCGGTTCTCCTTCTCCAGAAGAAAGCCCAGAGCACCAATCCTCGCCACCTGGACGATGGAGGACGCCGAGCGGTCGTCGAAGCACTCTGCGGGCGCAGGTATCAGGACCGGAGGGAGTTGCAGCATCGCAGCGATCTCGTTACGCAGCCTCTCGATGAGCGAGGGCCGGACCTCCTTCTTCCCCCACGTCTGCTCCATCTCTTCAAGGAAGTTCTCCACCATGGCCTGCCGCCGCCCTGCGGGGGAGCGCGCCGCCGCCTCCACAAGGAGGCTGGAGGGGGCCAGATCGGCCAGAGCGTCCCAGAACGCGAACGCGTCGAGCCCGTCCGGGTCCACATGGAAGGTCGCCCGATGGTCCGCCGCGAGGTCGTAGAGATCGCTCAGGTCACCGGCCATGGTCCGGACGGTCTCCCGTGCGGCCCCTGCCATCCGGGACAGATCGCCAGCCGGGAGCACTCCGGACCTCGTCAGCGCCACAGCCGCGCAGAGGGTCCGATCCAGCGAGGACAGGAGGTCGAGCCCCTGCTCCGGGTCCCGGTTCATACGGCCCCGGGCGGCGTAGGTCTCAAGCTCCATGCACAGGCGCTCCTGGTCCTGTCCGAGAAGGGATGCCATCCCGGCAGGACAGTCCACCATCGCGGATTCGTAGCGGGTCAGCACCGCAATGGCCTCCGGCGGCTGATGGACCTCCTGGTCAAGGGCCCGCCGCAGCATCTCCCCCGCCGCGGCCAGCTCTACGTAGTCCGCTCCGTGCTGGAACGGCAGTTCGAGCTGTCGGGACAGGTTTCGAACCAGGATGGCGACGACGTGTTTCATCTTCCACTCGCAGTGCGCGACTGCAATCGCGCATCAGGCTCCATATTTCGCCAGCTCTGCCGCAACCTTGTTCGCTGCGCGACGGCAAAACGCTTGGCGATCCCTCCGTCCGCACACAGTATCCGGACGAAATGCGGTCAACAGGTGTGACGCCTGTCCGTTCGGAATGGTCTCGTGAAGAACGACATAGATCCCATGTCTGGACGCAAGCACGATACATGGCACCAGCCGCCGGGCGTCCTTCGGGGCCGGGCGCCGTACACGCCCGCAAATCAGGATACCGGACATTTCGATCGTCCCGTCACGCACGGCACGGGCGTACACCGAGCCTGCGCTATTGACAACCGGGACGCAGGACTCCGGATTCGAACACAGCGACGGATGGGCAAGCGCGGCCAGGGAACAGCCCTGCCCCTCGGCGGCCATGCGGAACCTGGCGGGAGGATACTCCTCGAGCGCTATATCTTCCCAGGCCTCGTTGCTCGACAGGAAATGCTTGAGAACATGCTTGGCAAGCGACTGCTCCGAGGAGAAGCCAGTGGCTCGGACCGTCCCGACATCCGGATGTTCGAAAGTCCAACGGATCTCGGGGTAGCTGGAGCGGTTGGTCGTCTCCATCCTCAACCCCATCGCTTTAGTGACCTCTTGAG
>JBDRIT010000228.1:0-39853 GCA_043815665.1 Pseudomonadota bacterium | reverse complement strand
TCGGGGCTGAAGCCCCTCCCACAGCAAGAGTCGGGGCTGAAGCCCCTCCCACAGCAAGAGTCGGGGCTGAAGCCCCTCCCACAGCAAGAGTCGGGGCTGAAGCCCCTCCCACGGGGTCAGGAAGAGAGCTCGACGGCGAGGCGATCCGCGAGGGCCATGCCCTGGAGCGTCGGCCGGAGGTGATTGTCCGCCAGGATCAGCAACCCCCGCTCCACCGGGTCGTCGATGCGCGCCAGGAGCCCGTCTGTCAGTGCATCTCCGCACTCCCGCCGACACGCGGTCAGATCGACCCCCGCGCGGGTCCGCACCCCCAGCATGACGCGCTCGAGGAGTCGCTGCTCCGGGGAGAGGACTTCCCGGCCCCGCATCGGCGTCCGGTTCTCCTCCAGCGCAGCGAGCCAGGCCCCGAGGTCCGGGAGGTTCCAGCGGCGGGTGGGGCCGCCCCGGCCCTCGAGGAAGGAGTGCGCCCCGGGACCGAGGCCCCGATAGGTCCGGTGGGCCCAGGTGGCGAGGTTGTGTCGGCTGCGCCCCGCGGGGGTGCGGGCGAAGTTGGAGACCTCGTAGCCCTCGAAGCCCAGGGAGGCCAGGTGCTCGTGGGTGCGGAAGAAGAGCTCGGCGCGGTCGCCGAGGCCGTCCGGCCATGCCGCGGCGAGGGGTGTCCCGGGCTCCACGGACAGCTCGTACGCGGAGAGGTGCTCCACCCCCGTGTCCGCCGCTGCGTCGAGCTGGGCCAGCCAGTGCGCCGACGATCGTCCCGGCAGGCCGTAGATCAGATCGAGACCGACCCGAAGACCCGCGCCCAGCGCACCGGCCACGGCACGCCGCGCCGTGGCCCCGTCGTGGGGACGTCCCAACAGCCGCAGGTCGTCGTCGTGGAAGGACTGGACCCCCAGGCTGAGGCGGGTCACCCCCGCGTCCAGGAACGCGTCCGCGTCCCGCGTCCCCAGGCCCTCAGGGTTGGCCTCGAGGGTCACCTCAGCGTCCGTCGCAAATGGGGTCGAGGCACGGAGCCCGCAGAGGAGGCGGGTCACCCGGTCGACGCCGAGGAGCGACGGGGTTCCACCCCCCAGGTAGACGGTCTCCCAGGGGCCCCCACCGACCACGAAGCGCGCCTCGGTGAGGAGCGCGTCGCAGAACCGATCCAGCCGGGACGGTTCGATCGTGGTCGTGGAGTAGAACGCGCAATAGACGCAGCGGGAGCGGCAGAAGGGGACGTGGATATAGAGGTGCCGGGGACCGGCCATGAAGATCAGTCGTCGCCCCGTCGGAGGACCGCGTAGAAGGCCTTCTGGGGGATGTGCACCGCCCCGAAGGTCTTCATGCGCTTCTTGCCCTCCTTCTGCTTCTCGAGGAGCTTCCGTTTCCGGCTCACGTCGCCGCCGTAGCACTTGGCGGTGACATCCTTGCGCACCGCGGAGACCGTCTCCCGGGCGATGATCTTGCCGCCGATTGCGCCCTGGATGGCGATCTTGAACTGGTGCCGGGGCAGCTCGGCCTTGAGCTTGCGGCAGATCTGTCGGGCCTGGCCCGGGGCGCGGTCCTTGTGGAGGAGCATGGCCAGCGCATCTACGGATTCACCGTTGACCCGGATCTCGAGCTTCGCCAGCTCGCAGGGGCGGTCGTCGATGACCTCGTAGTCGAAGGATCCGTAGCCCCGGGTGAGGGACTTCAAGTGGTCGTAGAAGTCGTAGATCACCTCGGCGAGGGGGAGCTCGACCCGCAGCTCGACCCGCCCCTCGCCGACGTAGGAGTGGGTGGGGTTCAGGCCGCGGCGCTCCATGCAGAGGCTGATCACCGGCCCGAGGTACTCGTCGGGGAGGATCATGGAGCCGCGGATGAAGGGCTCCTCCGCCCCGGCGATCTCCATGGGGTCCGGGTAGTGGGCCGGGTTGTCGATGTCCACGGCCTCTCCGTTCTTCAGGGTGAGGCGGTACCGCACCGACGGCGCGGTGACGAAGAGGTCCAGGTTGTACTCACGCTCCAGCCGCTCCTGGGTGATCTCTGCGTGGAGCAGCCCCAGGAAGCCACACCTGTACCCCGAGCCCAGCGCGGAGGAGCGCTCCTTCTGGTACTGGAGCGAGGCGTCGTTGAGCACGAGCTTGGACAGGGCCAGGGTCAGCTCCTCGAAGTCGTCGGTGTCCACGGGGTAGATCGAGGAGAAGACCACGGGCTTGATCTCGACGAAGCCCGGCAGGGGCGACTTCGTCGGCTCGTCCTCCCGGGTGATCGTGTCGCCGATGGGGGTGTCGCTCAAGGACTTGATCCCCGCGATGATGTAGCCCACCTCCCCCGCGGAGAGGCGCTTGATGGGTTTGCGCTGCAGGCGGAACCGGCCGACCTCCTCGACCTTGATCGTCCTGCCCGTGGACATCACCTGGAGCACGTCCCCCGCGCGGATGGAGCCGTTGACGACGCGCACATAGACGATGGTCCCGCGGTAGGAGTCGTAGTGGGAGTCGAAGATCAGGGCCTGGAGGGGGGCGTCCACCGCCCCCTCGGGGGGAGGGATCAGCTCCACGATCTTCGCAAGGATCTCGTCGACGCCCACGCCGGTCTTCGCGCTGCAGCTCATGGCCAGGTCCGCGTCGAGCCCCAGCTCCTTGTCCACCTGGCGGAGGACCCGGTCGATGTCGATGTTCGGGAGGTCGATCTTGTTCACCACGGGGAGGATCATGAGATCCAGCTCCATGGCCTTGTACAGGTTCGCCAGGGTCTGGGCCTGGACGCCCTGGCTCGCGTCGATCACGAGGAGGGCTCCCTCGCACCCAGCAAGGGCCCGGGAGACCTCGTAGGAGAAGTCCACGTGCCCGGGGGTGTCGATGAGGTTCAGAAGGTACTGTTTGCCGTCCGGTCCGGTGTAGTCCATGGACACCGCAGAGGACTTGATTGTGATCCCGCGCTCCCGCTCGAGGTCCATGTCGTCCAGGAGCAGTCCCTTGTGCTCTCGGGCGTCCACGCTCCCCGTCTTCCGCAGGAGCTGGTCCGAGAGGCTGGTCTTCCCGTGATCGATGTGGGCGATGATGCTGAAGTTCCGGATGTGGTCCACCGCTTGCTCCCTCTGGCCCGACCGGGCGGCGACAGGGTGCCCGTGACGGGGCGGAGAGTCAAGGGCGATCGGCCATGGACGCACCGGGGAAACGCCCCCGGCTCTCGAACTCCGCCAGCAGACGGTCCTTCTCGACGTAGCGCTCCATGAGCCAGTCGGCGCGGCCCTCGTCGTCCCGGGGCAGGGCGTTGATCGGGAAGCGCCGCACGTGGAGGGAGACCCGGGGCACGTAGCCCTTGGCCCATTGCCACAGCGTGGGCACGCCGTCGGGGTAGCCGATGGTGCAGTCGAGGATCGCGTTCGCGTGGTCGCCGAGGCCCTCCAGGGTCGCAACGAAGCCCTTGGTGCGGGGGAGGAGGGTGTGCCGCAGGACCGGCAGGCCCTTCTCCGCCGCGTAGGCAGCGCTGCGCGCAGCCTTGGCGGGGGTGAAGCGGGTCCCCTCGGCGAAGGACACGATCCAGATGGGGACGCGGCCGGACACGATGCGGCGGAAGATCCGCCGGATCCTGGCCTTGTCCTCGGTCCAGGCGCGCTTGATGAAGAGGCAGTCCAGGAAGAGCATTCCCCAGCCGATCCCCGGGACGAACTTGAGCACGTCCTTCACGTACCACTTGAGATCCCCCAGGCGGCCCTTGCGCCACGCCAGGTCGAAGAGGATCGGGATGTCGGCCATGGACTGGTGGTTGCACAGGAGGATGGTGTCCTCGTCGGCGGGGACGCCGTCGCCGGTGATCTCCACCCGCGTCCCGAAGAACCGTCGGGCGCCGACGACGCACATGCTCCACCAGAGGTTGGCGCAGCCCCGGTTGACTCGGCGGAACGTCGGCCGCGAGAAGGGCAGCAGCACCACGCTCAGGGTCTGGACGACGTTGATGACCAGGAGGGGCGGGAAGAGGCCGAGGAACGCGGCGGTGCCGAGGGCGCGGCCGCGCATGCGTCGACCCCGGGTGCGAGGTTCCTCGAGGGGGATTCCGTTCACGCTTCGTGGCTCCTCAGTCAGTCACGGTGGCCCGGAACACCTGGGCCTTGAAGGTGATGGGCTTCCCGGAGTCGTTGTAGATGCTGTCGGTCTCCCAGATCCGCTGGATCCCGGTGAGGAACGCCGCGGTGCCGTCGCTGGTGGGGGCCACCATGCCGCGGACGAAGCCGTGGAGCGGTGACGGGCTCTCGCTCTGACCGGGCTGCTTCAGCAGGGTGGTCACCGTCCAGGACGTGCCGTCACGGAGCGCGTAGCGGAGCTGCCCCTGGATGCCGTTCTCCCAGCTGTTGGCGTCGTGCCACTCGGCGAGATCGTGGAAGGCCACATGGATCCGCCCCGCGCCGTCCACCGCGACCTGCGGCATCTCCCCGGTGTACTCCTCGCCGTCGCCGCCGCCGTACCCGTCGGGCTTCGTCGCGATGGTCTCGTAGCACCACGCGCCATCGCCGGCCGGCGCGTAGACCCGCAGCTCGCTCTCCTTGATGGAGCCGGTGGCGGCCCGCCGCTGCCAGCGGCCCACGATCACCGGCTCGCCCGCCGCAGTGATGGCGAGATCCGGCTGGTCGGTGAAGCGGTCATCGGGCTTCCCCCAGACCGTGTCCGTGACCTGCCCCTCCTCCCAGGTCCCTCCCGGGACGACCTTGCCCCAGTAGAGGTTCATGTCGCAGGGGTCACAGGGGTAGGTGTTGGGCTTGCGGTACACCGCGTGGATGGAGCCGTCGTTCGCGGGGGCCCAGGCGAGGACCTCTTGAGCCTCGGGGTGGGGGGGGTAGGCGGTGATGGCCCAGGCGCCCCCGGGGCCCCGGGACGCCACGAAGGGCGTCAGGGCGTTCGCGACCCGCGCGGTCCCCAGGACCCGCATGCTCCCGTCGCCGCTCAGGTCCGTGTGCTGGAAACGGATCGGGTCCGGCGCGCCGCCGAGGGCCGCGTCTGCCGCGACGATGGTGGGCGTCCACCCGCCGTCTTTCCCGCGTGCATGGTCCACGAGGGTGTCCTCGAGGGTCGAGCCGATCACGTGGGGTGTACAGGCGGCGTCGAAGAGGAGCGCAGCCTCCGCGTCGGACCAGCTCACTGAGGGATCCACCACCTCGGGGACGCCCCCCGCTGCGGTGACGTCCAGGTAGAAGAGCGTCGGGCTCCCTTCGTGCCCGTCCAGGTAGATCAGCCCCGCGGTCCCGCAGAGCCCGACCGCCAGGGGCGGCGTGAGCCGGCCCGTGATCGGGCTGCCCTCTTCGTCCAGGGTGTTCATGGCCTGGCTCGTCGCCTCGGCGATCTCCTGGGGCGCGCCCACGACGGCGATCGTGGCCTCGCCGTCCCCCATGGACTGGAGGCAGCTGGAGGATGGCGCAGCGCCGCCGCCGTCCCCCACGGCGTCCCCGCCGCATCCGGCGGCGCCGACGAGGGGCAACAGGGTCAGGATCGCCAGGCCTCGGGAGAGGAATCGCATGCTGTCCTCCTGCGCTCGACCCGCGGACGGTCCTCGCCTGTCCGCGGTCGAAGGACCGGATGATATCACAGGCTCCGGAGGGGAGACAGCGAGGAGGGATCGGATCGTCAGGGTTCCGACGGGGCCGACCCCCCGGGGCCGCAGGGTTGCGGGCGGCAGAAGCCGCAGAGGAGCTGCCCTGCCAGGTAGCGGGTCCCCCGGGGGTCCCGCTTGCGCCGGACCCGGAGGGGGCTGTTCAGGAGGTCCCCGCCCGCATCCCGCAGGACGTCTGGTCGTCCGAGATGCAGGACGCCGTCCTTGATCTTCCGGCTCCCCACGTGGATGAATCGCACCCGCCCATCCGGCTCCGTCTCCACGACCACGCCCACGTGGGTCAGGGGATCGCCGGGGCGGCCGTCGCCGTCCCTGTCCCAGGTGTCGTCGAAGAAGACCAGATCCCCCGGCGCCGGCGTCTCCACCACGCGGTCGTTGGCGACGCACCAGGTGTGCAGGTCCCGGGCGCTTCCCGTCGGCCGTTCGTCGCACTCCAGGGCATCGAAGCAGGCCTGGACGAGGCCCGTGCAGTTCATGGCGCGGCGCCCCCGGGGGCCCTTCAGGGTGCCCCGCTCGAGAGTCCCGAGCGCCGCTGTTGCGTAGCGGCTGTTGAATGTCGTGATCGTGGCCGTCGCCTTGGCCGTCGCCGTCGCCGTCGCAGTCCCCGTCGCCGTCGCCGTCGCCGTGACCGTGTCCGTGACCGTGACCGTGACCGTGACCGTGACCGGTTCCCCCCGCCCGGAGCGCCCTCCAACCCCGATGGCCTCCACCGCTGGTGCGCTGCATCCGGCGAGGACGAGCGTGACCCCGAGGATGGCTCCGGATCTCATGGGGCCACCCTCGGACCGAGGATCTCATAGAGGCCCAGCGTGAGGGTCGGCGCGTCGCCGTAGTAGTTGATCCAGACGTTCCCCCGGTTCGGAACCTCCCTCTCGAACACCGGTCGCAGGTCGTAGCCCTCGAGGATCCGGCGACATGGCTCACACAGGTTCTCGCCCTCTGCCGGGGGGGCCTCCCAGGCGCGGAACCGGGCGTAGCATCGAACCGTGCGCAGGAAGAACGTGGGCTGAGACAGGTCCTCGGTCACCATCCATTGTTGGATGCTCCTGAGCCACGAGCTCCCTCCGGGCGGCTGGAACCAGTACCCCGGGAGGTGCAGGTGGGTCCGGCGCCCGGACTCGTCTCCGGAGGCGTGATCCCCGTCCCATCGGACCACGAGGGTGTGGGGTCGCGTCGGGAGTCGTGCCCGGGCCTCGGCGAAGAGGGACTCCTCGTGATCCCCGTTGGTGGGAGCGAAGAGCGTCACTCCCGTGGGGATGGCCGTGAGCGCGATCGCCGCGACGAGGGCTCCGTGACCCCAGCGTCTCCCGAATCGATCCCCGATCCGGAGGAGCCCGGCAGCTGCGGGGAAGAGGAGGAACAGGACCACCGGGACCTGGACGCGGGCGATGTTGGCGCGATCGACGTCGATCATGGTGGGGACGATGGTGAGCAGCGCCATCAGGATCAAGGCCCTCTCGACCTTCTGCCCCCCCGCAGGCGGGCGCCACAGCGCCGCTGCTGCGAGGATGGGGATCGCTGCAGGCAGGAGATCCCAGCGGAACAGGATGGTCCGTTCGTGGAACACCTTCCATGGGTCCTCGATCTCGAGGAGGCTGAATCCCGGGAGCGAGTCCGACGCCTGGAGCCAGAGGGCCCTCCCCAGGATGTGGGCCATATGAGGGGACACGAGCAAGAGCCAGACCACCCCCGCCCCGACCAGGGGACGGAGTCCGAGCCGCTGCCGCCACGGCGCCTCGGCCCAGGCAGAGAGCGCGAGGTAGACTGGAACGAGCAAGGGCAGCTCCGGACGTCCGATCGCGGCGAGGGCCAGGAGGGGGAGTGCAGCGAGGAGCTCGAGGCTCCGTCCGCTCGTGAGGGCCCGGTGCCAAGTCACCAGCCCCGCGAAGAGCCAGAGGAGGCAGGGGACGTTGTTCGCGTCGGAGGTGTCGTTCCTCACGAAGATCGGCAGCACGGCGATGAGGAGTCCGACCAGGAGCCCGGCGCGTCGGTCCCGCAGGAGCTGCAGTCCCCAGGTCGCTGCGAGGGGGATCAGGAGGATCCCCAGGGCGGTGTTGGTGCGCATCAGCGTGAGATGATCCGGGTCGAAGAACTGGAAGACGGCGTTGTAGAGGACCGGGGCCCCGAAGCCGTAGTGCTGGACCTCCGCGAGGTCGATCGCGTGGGTCGTCGTCCGGTACCCGATGAACACCGTAGCGAGGCGCACGGGGAGCGCAAGCCGCACCGCGATCGCCGCAGCGAGGATGCCCAACATGGAGAGCAGGTCGCCCCGCGTCACGTCGGCGTCCTGCCAGGTCCGCCAGGCCCATTGCGCGGTGAACCCGAGGGACACCACCGATGCCCCGAGGAGGACCCCGGCGATGCCGACCTGAAGATCGAGGAGAGAGATCACGACTGAATGCGCTCCGATGACTTCCTGCGGGACAGACCGCGGACGAGGAGGGAGACCACGAGGGCCAGGCCCACTCCCAGGAGGGCGAAACTCCACGTTGGGGGTCGGCTGGTCTTGCGGGACTCCTCCCACGCGGCCACCACGGCGATGTCCGGGTCCAGGGGATCGAAGATCTCCTGGTATTCAGCGTCACCCTTCGCCACGGCCAGGAGATACTCCTGCATCGATCGGACCCGTTGGATCTTGGCCTCGGGGGGGGTCTCATTGTAGCGTTGATGGATTTCCTCGATCTTCTGCAGGTAGATGTCGATGTCCTGGACGGCCTTCTCGGGATCCTTTCTGTGCCAGATCTCCGCGCGGCAGTAGTAGACGTCCGGGTCATGCTCGCCGAGCGTGACGGCCTTCTCGATGAGTCGCTCCGCCTCCTCCTGGTGGCCGAGGCGGTAGTGACTGACGGCCTGGTAGAGGAACACCCGTGGCTGCTCGGGGAAGGCATCCTCGCAGCGCTTGAGGTGATCGATGGTCAGGTTGTAGAGCCAGACCCGGTTCTCCCGGTTCTTCCCTCGGTAATGGGCGGAGTAGTGCGCCGTGATTCCCGCAACGAACTGCCTCAGCGGGTCATCGGGGTCTGCCGCGGCCGCGGCGATGCGTGCATCGACTTCCTCTTGCTCGGGCTGGGTGCTGGCCATGGACGCGACGACCATCCCGAGGATGTTGGCGTGTCGGGCGTAGGGGCTGCGGGCGAGCTCGAGGTAGATTTCGAGGGCCTCCTTGCCCCTTTGGTCATCGTAGAGCTGCCGGGCCCGCTGCTCCGCCTCGACGAAGGCTGCAGGGAGCTCCGGCGCGGGGCGGTTGCGCCGGCCAAGCTCTTCAGGCGGGATCGGTGTTCGGCCGAGGTATCCGTCCACCTCCGTCCAGGAGAGGTCGGCTCCTCGGGAGCGGATGGCGGAGACCAGGGCCTCGATGAGGGGCGGGGGAAGCGCGCCGTCGACGCGCACAGCGAAGTGCCCGGTGACCGTGTCCCCGTCCTGCGCGAGGGATGGATGGAGGAGGAGCACGGGGACCTCGGCCCCGCCGTCGCAATGATAGAGGACGCGGACGTGGTCTTCCTTGATCTCGACCCCGCCGCGGCTGCAGGACGGGGCCGCTGCGTCGGCCGCAGCGATGATCTCCTGGATCACGCTCTCCTGTCCGGGGGGGATCACCGGGCGTTGGCCGCGGTCGTCAGCGCTCAATCGGGGAACAAGGACGATCATCGCCAGCAGGGTGAAGAGGTTCCTTCGCGACATTGCGGACTCTCCGACAAGGGTTCCGTCACGGGTGACGGGCAGGAGTCTAGCAGACTTGGTGGGAGGTGTCAGCCCGCGCACGACGCGCGCGAGAGTACGCGATCGTTGGAATTGGGAGCGACGCACTTCACCTTCGGCATCGACTCCGGCATGATGATCCTTGTGATCCCCCTCGACGGTTCGAGGGGACGCGACGGGAGGTGATCCCATGCACAAGTGGTCCTTCGCCTGCGGCGCCCTGCTGTTCGCTGTGATCGGATGCGGCGGTGGGGACAGCGCCTCCAGCGATGCCATCGATGCAGCGGAGGACCGGGGCGCGCTCTACGACTTCTTCGTCTGGCGAGACATGATCCCTGCGGACCTGGCGGACGTCGTCCCCCCCGGGGAGGTCGTCGAGGTCACCGACGCCTTGGACGTGGGAGAGTTCGTTGCGCCCATAGACGCGGTGGACGTCGCAGATCTCTCCGACGCCGCCGATATTGCTGATGCTGCCGATGTCGCCGATCTCCTGGATGCGTGGGATGTTGCCGAGCCCGATGAGGTGTCGGACCCCGCAGACGTCCTCGACGTTCCGGATCCCCCCCCGGATCTGCCTCCGGAGGTCTTCGACGACTGGGGGATCCCCTGTGAGGAGGACCTGGACTGCGGGGAGGGACTCTGCCTGCCGACCCCCGCCGGGGACGTCTGCGCGCCGGGCTGTCCGGGCTGTCCCGCCGGTTGGGTGTGCCTCGAGGTCGACCTCGCCGGCGTCCTCACGGAGGTCTGTGTGCCGAAGTGGTGGGACGTCTGTACGCCCTGTCAGACCTTCGGCGACTGCAGCATCCCCGGGACCCTCTGCCTCAAGATCGGGAGCGGCGCGAAGTCCTGCGCGAACGCCTGCAGCGGAGCTGGGGATTGCCCGGAGGGGTGGGCGTGTCTCCAGGTTCCGGGCACCAGCATCGACGCCTGCCTGCCCACCTCGGGCAGCTGCTCCTGCCAGGCTGGGGACGAGGGCGCGGTCGAGGCTTGCGCGGTGGTCAACGGGTTCGGGGCCTGCCCCGGCCAGCGGGTGTGCACCGGCGAGAACGGCTGGGGGCCCTGCGACGGGGACGTGCCCGCAATGGAGCTCTGCGACGGCGAGGACCAGGACTGCGACGGTTTCGTAGACGAGGGGTTCACCGACACGAACAACGACGGGGTCGCGGACTGCGTGGACCCGGACGACGACGGCGACGGGGATCCCGACGTGGACGACTGTGCGCCCCTGGACCCGGCGATCCACCACGACGGGGAGGAGCCCTGCGACGGGGTGGACAACGACTGCAGCGGCGTCGCGGACGACGACGCGACGGACACGGACGGCGACGGCCTCGCTGATTGCGTGGATCCGGACGATGATGGGGACGGGATCCCCGACGAAGCGGACAACTGTCCCCTGGTCCCCAACCCGGACGTCCTGGACACCGACGGCGACGGCCTCGGCGAGGCCTGTGATCCCGACGACGACAACGACGACGTCCTCGACGAGGTGGACAACTGTCCCAAGGTCTGGAACCCGGGTCAGGACGATCTCGGTGAGGACGGGGTCGGCGACGCCTGCGACGACGACGACGACGACGACGGCGTCGCCGATCTCCTGGACAACTGTCCCCTGGTGGCGAACCCGGACCAGATCGATCTGGACGAGGACGGCCAGGGCGACGCGTGCGACGGGGACGAAGACGGAGACGGGGACCCCGACGAGGAGGACTGCGAGCCCCTCGACCCCGACATCCACCACGACGCGGAGGAGGAGTGCGACGGGGTGGACAACGACTGCGACGGCTCGACCGACGAGGGCTTCCCCGATCTGGACGAGGATGGTCTCGTCGATTGCCAGGACGATGACGATGACGGGGACCTCTGGGCAGACGAGGAGGACAACTGTCCCCTCGTGGTCAACCCGGACCAGGTGGACTTCGACGGCGACGGCCGCGGCGACATCTGTGACGAGGACGATGACAACGACGGCGACCTGGACGAGACCGACTGCGACCCCTTCGATCCCGCGGTCCATGCCGGGGCGTTGGAGATCTGCAACGGGATGGACGACGACTGCGACGGCCTGGAGGACGAGGGCTCCCCGGATCTCGACGGGGATGGCCTCGCCGACTGCGACGACGACGACGATGACGGAGATCTCTGGGAGGACGAGGAGGACAACTGCCCGATGACCCCGAACCCGTCCCAGCAGGACGTGGACCAGGATGGTGCGGGGGACGCGTGTGACGAGGACGACGACGGGGACGGCACCCTGGACGGAAGTGACTGCGCGCCCGCGGACGCGTCGGTCTTCCCCGGCGCGCCGGAGCTCTGCGACGGGGTGGACTCGGACTGCGATGGCTCCCTGCTGGACGAGTTCCCGTGCCTCACCGGGGACGGCCAGGAGGAGGGCTGCGGCGACTGCGGGACCTGGACACGGGTGTGCAACGACCAGTGCCAGTGGACCCCCTGGGGCGCGTGCTCCGGGGAAGGGTCCTGCTCTCCGGGAGCGACGTCCGCCGCCTCTTGCGGCAACTGCGGCACCTCGTTCCGCACCTGCGAAGCGACCTGCCAGTGGGGGGATTGGGGCGGCTGTGTCGGTGAGGGGATCTGCGTCCCCGGTGCGATCTCCGCGCCGGAGGCCTGTGGTGACTGCGGGACATGGACCCGGACCTGCACCGACAACTGCCAGTGGGGCGCGGCCTCCTCCTGCGAGGGACAGGGGCTCTGCTCCCCCGGGGCCGTGGACCCGGGAGACTGTGGAAAGTGCGGCACCCACTACCGGTCCTGCATGGTCGGCTGCCAGTGGGGCGACTGGGGGGCCTGCCAGGGCCAGTCCGGGTGCGAGCCCGGCTCCACGGAGCAGGCACCGTGCGGCACCTGCGGGCTCTTCACCCGAACCTGCGGCGACGCGTGTTCGTGGGGACCGTGGGGGGAGTGCGTTCCCCAGGGTGAGTGCGCGCCCGGGGCCCTCGACGTCCAGGCCTGCGGGAGCTGCGGCTCCCAGACCCGGATCTGCGCGTCGACCTGCACCTGGGGCTCCTTCGGCGCCTGCACCGGCGCCTCGATCTGCGCGCCTGGACAGACCCAGGCCGGGGCCTGCGGGATCTGCGGGACCCACTTGCGGGAGTGCACCACGAGCTGCCAGTGGGGCGCCTGGGGGGAATGCTCGGGCACGGGCCAGTGCTTCCCGGGGACCGTGGAGTCCGAAAGCTGCGGGAGCTGCGGCATCCGGCTTCGAACCTGCGATGTGGGCTGCCAATGGGGTACATGGAGCAGCTGCGCCATGGAGGGCGCCTGCGCGCCGGGGGTGGTGGAGATCCTGCCCTGCGGCGTCTGCGGCTCCCAGACCCGGGCCTGCTCCACCCAGTGCCAGTGGGGCGCCTGGTCGAACTGCTCCGTTGGCGGGGAGTGCGTCCCCGGATCCGAGGAGGCCATCGACTGCGGCTTCTGCGGGGCGGCCACCCGTTCGTGCAGCGGGGGCTGCTTCTGGGGGCCCTGGAGCGACTGCAACGGCCAGGGACTGTGCCAGCCCGGAGTGGTGGGGAGCGAGACCTGCGGCTTCTGCGGGACACGCAATCATACCTGCAACGAGGGGTGCGGTTGGGGCCCGTGGGGGGCCTGTACCGACCAGGGAGACTGCTCCGGGGGGTCCACGGAGACCCAGAGCTGTGAAGAGTGCGGTCTGCAGACGCGTTCCTGCAACGGCTTCTGCCAATGGGGGCCCTGGGGCACCTGTCTGGGCTCCGGGACCTGCAGCCCCGGAGAGGTCCAGACCCAGGCCTGCGGCGGGGGCTGCGGGGAGCAATCGAGGATCTGTACTTCGACCTGTGGGTGGGGGGCCTGGGGCACGTGCACCGGCGGCGGCGCCTGCGTCCCCGGGCAGATCCAGAACTGTGGGGGGTGTTCGTACAAGACCTGCAGTGCGAGCTGCACCTGGAGCGCCTGCTCGGGCAGCTACTGCAACACCTGGTCTACCGCCGGATGCTGGTGCGACAGCATCTGTCCGACCGCGGGGGATTGCTGCAACGACGCGGCGGACCTCTGCAGCCAGCCGACCTGCGCCGGCCACTGCAACGGCATGAGCCCCGGCGGCTGCTGGTGCGACGCCGCTTGCGTCAGCCTGGGCGACTGCTGCGTGGATGCCTGTTCAAAGTGCGGAAAATGCTGAACGCCCGACTCCCGTAGACACGCCGATGTGCTGGAAATGCCTCTCTCGGGGATGTAGAAAGGAGCGCAGGAGGCCCCCCCCAATGAAGAGAGCCTGGATGCTGGTGCTCGTGTTGTCGTTCCTGGGTGTCGGGTGCAGGACCGGTGACGGCGTTGTTACGATCAAGGCCGGCGGCGAGAAGAAGGTCCCGGGGGGCGAGGCCCTCTGGGAGGAGGCCTGCGAGCACGCCACCACCCTGATGCGCACGGCTCTCGACGACCTGTTGCCGGCCAAGGCCGACGAGGTGGCTACGGACCTGCGCCGGGAATGCAAGATCGAGCTGCAGCGGTACGGCAAGGAAGAAGCGGACGAGATGGCCCGCTGTGTCCTCGAGATCAATGACGTGCGCGAGTTCTCGAAGTGTGAGCCCGGGAAGGGCGACTCCGGCGAGTAACAAGAGACGAAGCCGAAGAGGTGTTGGAATGACCCAGTCCGGGAAACGGAAGCCGATCATCGTCATCGCCGTGCTCATCATCGCCGCCGCCGCCGCCGCCTGGTGGCACCTCGGCGGAGGCTCCAGCGGGGCCGCGGCGAGGCAGCACCGGAGCGCGCTGGAGCTGCTCCCCGAGGGCACCACGGTGGTCGTCACCGTGGACGCTGAGTTCCTGACCGGGAGGGCCTTCGACGAGCTGGCCAAGGGGATCGGTGTTCGCCTCGACGACGCGGAGACCCGCCAGGAGGTGGGGGACCTCTTCAAGAAACGCCTCGGTCTCGATCCCCTCAAGGTCAACGCGTTGACCGTCTTCGTCTTCGAGGACGACGTGGGGATGCTGGTCCGGGGGGAGCTCGGGTTCGATCCATCCGTGGGGCAGTCCTCGGACTACGAGGGACACACGATCACGATCCTCGAAGACGGAGCGAAGGTGACGTCCATCGGCGATGTGCTGGTCGTCGGCGAGCGCTCCGTTCTCCAGGGCCTCATCGACGTGGAGCGGGGGGCGCGCAAGGCCCTCGCCGGGACCCCCGCCGGTGATCTCCACGAAGAGATCCTTGGCGAGGTGGGCGGTGGGATCCTCGTGGGGACCATCGTCTTCGATGCGAAGATGAACGAGGGCTTCGCTGCAGTGGCCGAGGGCGCGTCCGTCCAGGCGATGGGGCTTCGGATGCAGGCGGACGGGACCGGGACCGCGGTCCTCAAGGCGGACGCAGCGACGCGGACCATGCTGCTGAAGAAGCTCGAGGATCTGAAGCACCAGGCTCGGGAGGGGATCGTCGCCGCCCGGGAGCACATGGACGACATGGAGGTGCTGGAGGGGGCGGGCGTGATCCTGGCGGACCGACACATGGACAAGCTCTTCGGGAGGCTCACGCCCCGGGAGGCGGGAGACCTGCTCCGTCTGGACCTGGACGGCGGGAGCGGTGGCCTCATGGCGATGAGCGCCGGCCTCTCCGCGATGGCGGTGCCCGCGTTCATCAAGTACATGCGCAGGGCCAAGACCGCCGAGGCGGTGGACCTCCTCGACAAGATCTACAAGGGCGCGGCGGACTACTACGCCACGCCCCGGGTGAGCATGGAGGGGGACCTCCCGTGCCAGTTCCCCGTGGACTCGCCCCTGACACCCACCGCGTTGGGATGCTGTGATCCCTCGGTGGACGCCGACGGCGACTGCCGCTGCGATGCGAACCCGGCCGCCTGGGACATGCCCGGCTGGGCGGCGCTCAAGTTCGAGATCCTGGACGCGCATTCTTTCTCCTACTCCTTCGACAGCGAGGGGCAGGGCGGAGGCGCGATGTTCACGGCCCACGCCCAGGCCGACCTCGATGGGGACGGAAACTTCTCGACGTTCCAGCGCTTCGGGAAGGGCGGCCTCGATAACGACTGGGGGCAGTGCGGGTTGTCCGGCGGGGCCGCCCTGTTTACTTACAACGAGACCGAGTAGGAGCTCCCATGAAGAACAGGAAGATCATCCTCGTGGTCGTTGTCCTCGTCCTCGTCTTCGCCATCGCCATCTCCGGGGCGGTGTGGCTCACCATCGGTGGTGTCGGCGTCGCCCGGACCCACCGGAAGGCCATGACGTTCCTGCCCCGGGAGACCGTGGTGATGCTCACCGTCGACGTCGAGGCCGTGGGCGACCAGCTGTTCAAGGAGCTCGAGCCCATCCTGGGGTTCCGCCTGGACGACGCTGAGACCCGCAAGGAGCTGGGGGCGTACTTCGAGGGGCGCATCGGGTTCGATCCCTTCAAGGTCCGGCGCATGGTGGTCTTCGGCCTCGAGGACGGGCCCGCGATGATCCTCCACGGGGACTTCGAGTTCGATCCCTTCGTGGGCCGGACGAAGGAGTACGAGGGGCACACCATGACCCTGCTGGGGCAGGATCTCTGGGCCACGCCCATCGCAGACGCGCTGGCCGTGGGGATGCAGGACAGGCTGCGCCTCCTCATCGACGTGGATCGGGGGGAGCACAAGGCCTTGGAGGGGACCGACGAGGGGGGGGTGCACGGGGCCATGCTGGACACCCTGGGGGACGGGGTCGCCCTCGTCACCGTCGCGTTCAACGAGGACCTGAGCAAGAACCTGGGCGAGGACTTCATGGAAGGGGCGGTCTTCTACGCTGCCGGCCTGCGGTTCGGCGTCCGGGACGGAACCGTCCTGCTCAAGGCCGACGCCGCGACCCGCAAGGCCCTGCTCGAGCGCCTGGAGTCCCTGAAGGGTGACGCCCGGAAGGGGATCAACGCGGCCCGGGAGCGCCTCGACCAGCTGGATCTCCTGCCCGCGGTGGGCGTGGTCATCGCGGATCGGCACATGGACGAGATCTTCGAGAAGCTGACTCCGAAGGAGGACGGTGAGTTCCTGCGCCTGGACCTGGACACCCAGGCCGCCTCGCTCCTCTACCTCTCCGCCATGGCCTCGACCGCAGCGGGGTTCGTCCTGCCCATGGCCATCGAGCACGCTCTGGATTGAACGGGTCTAATCCTCGACGAGATCCTTGACGACGCTCTGCAGGTCGGCGCCGGCGTCGATCTCGAAGACGGTCTCCTGCTCGGCGGCCCGGGTCGGGGGAGGGGCGTCGGCCCCGAAGCGGGGCGCGGAGGCTCCTCCCACAGGGGGGAGCTTCGGGGCGGAGGGGCCTCTCGTGGTCCTGCGGATCAACGGGCGGGGCGCGTCGTCGACGGGGTCCTCCTCTGGAGCCTCCCGGTCCGCGACGGCCCGGGACCAGGTGCGCCGCGCGTCCAGCCAGGTGCGGTAACGATCCCAGGTGAACATCCCGTCGCCGCCGCCGGTCTCCAGGACCGAGGTGAGCTTGGAGAACTCCATCTGCCGGATGATCGAGCGGGAGGCGGAGGTGGCCCGCAGGATCTCGCACTCCGGGATCCTGAGGTCCAGGTCCTTGCGGTAGATCAGGCGCTGGCAGACCACCGCGAGGAGGCAATCGGCGAGCTGCCCGGCGATCCCCCTCTGGACCTCGGCGGGGAACGCGTTCACCAGCCGCTGGAGGGCCTCCGCCGCTGTGGCGGAGTGGACCGTCGCCAGGACGAGGTGGCCTGTCTCCGCCGCGTTGAGGGTCAGTCGCATCACCTCCGGCTCCCGCAGCTCTCCGACCATGAGCACGTCGGGATCCTGGCGGAGCGCGTCCACCAGGGCCTGCGCGAAGGACGGCGTGTCCCGCCCCACCTCCCGCTGCCGGATGAAGGCCTTCTGGGGGCGCAGCCGGAACTCGATGGGCTCCTCGATGGTGACGATGTGGCGCCGCTGGTGGAGGTTGATCTCCTGGAGGAGGGCCGCGAGGGTGGAGGACTTGCCCGAGCCCGTGGCCCCGCTCACCAGGACGAGCCCGTGGCGTTGGACCGCCAGCTCCACGAGATCCGGGTGGAGGTTGAGCCCCTCCAGGGTGGGGGTTGCACCGGGCAGGAGCCGCACAGCGAGGCCGGGTCCGCGCCGGCTGTGGAGCGCGTTGATCCGGCAGCGGACGCCGGAGATCACCCGGGAGATGTCGTGGGATCTCCGGTGGACGTAGTCGTCCCAGGCCCGAGGATCCACGACCTCATGGAGCATGACGTCCAGGTCCTCGCGGGTCAGGGGCTCCCCGAGGGTCACGAGCTCACCCTGGCGGCGGATCGTGGCCGGCAGGCCCACCTCGAGGTGCAGGTCCGAGGCCATGCGGGATGCGGCGAGGGATACCAGCGCGCCGAGGGTCATGGGTCACCTCCATTCTGAAACAACATCCTCCCCGTGGATCTGTTCCGGCGCAAGCCGGATTCGGTTCGTGTCCCTTGAGAGGTGTTTCGGCGGCGGAGCATTTTCCGGTTGACTGTGAGGGCTGAGGTTGTTAGTTAGGCCTAACGAGGTGACGGTTCATGCACGCGACCACTCCCCCGATCGTCCTGACACCGGCCCTCGAGGACTACCTCGAGACGATCTACGAGCTGGTCCAGTCCCGGAAGGTCGCGCGGGTCAAGGACATCGCCGCGGCCCGGGACGTCAAGGCCGGCTCCGTGTCCCCCGCGATGCGGCGCCTCGCTGATCTGGGCCTGATCAGGTACCACCAGCGGGAGTATATCGATCTCACCGAGGAGGGAGAGATCGCGGCGCGCAGGGTGATGTCCCGGCACCGGGTCCTGCGCCGGTTCTTCTTCGAGGTGCTCCGCATGGAGGAGAACGCTGCGGACAGGGAGGCCTGCGCGATCGAGCACAGCCTCTCCAACGACGCGATGGACCGCCTGGTGCGCCTCTTCGAGTTCGTCCAGTCCTGCCCCGAGGGTCGCGTCAACTTCATCGATCGGTTCCATGCCTGCCCGATCATCGACTCGTCCCAACCCGACTGCGGCCACCGATGTCAGCGGGGATCCGGGGACGGAGCCGACATTCCGCCTTCCAAGTCCCTCTTCGAGCTCGCGCCCGGTCGGCCGGCGCGGGTGCTCCGGGTCGAGGCGGAGGGCGCGGTCCGGCAGCGTCTCCTGGACATGGGCCTGATCCCGGGTGCGAGCATCGAGATCGAGCGGACCGCGCCCGGGGGCGATCCCGTGTGGGTGCGGCTCCTGGGCAGCCAGCTGGCGCTCCGTCGGAAGGAGGCGGAAGCGATCCAGGTCAGGGAGGACTAGAGGTGGTGGGTGCGGACACGCTCCGGGTGGCCCTGGCCGGCAACCCGAACTGCGGCAAGACCTCCCTCTTCAACGCGCTCACCGGGGCCCATCAGAGGGTCGGGAACTATCCCGGCGTCACCGTGGAACGGCGGGACGGCAGCTACACCCACAAGGATCGCCGGATCACGGTGATCGACCTCCCCGGGACCTACAGCCTCTCGTCCTGGTCTCCCGAGGAGCGGATCGCGCAGGGGGAGCTGGAGGGCGGCGCGGTGGGGGTGACCGTGGTGGTCGCAGACTCCACCAACCTCGGGCGCAGCCTCGTGCTGCTGGCCCAGGTGATGCAGCTTCGTGCGAACCCTGTGCTGGTCCTCAACATGGCTGACGAGGCCCGGGCTGCCGGGCAGATCCTGGACCTGGACCTGCTCCGGGCCCTCCTGGGCATCCCCGTGGTGGAGACCGTGGGATCCCGGCGGGAGGGGATCGACGCCCTGCGGGATGCGATCGACGCCGCGGCGACGCATCCGGTGGAGGGGGACCGCCTGGTCCTCGGAGGTCGCCTCGAGGAGGTGATCGCCCGGATCGCGGATCGGCTCGCCGTGATGGACGGCGTCGGCGGCGCCCTGCGCTGGCAGGCGACGAGGCTCCTGGTGGGAGATCCGGTCCATTCGTCCCGGGTGGCCGACCTGGGCCCGCCCGGTGCGCAGCTCCTGGAGGACGTGGGCCGGGAGCGCGGGCGCCTTGAGAAGACCACGGGGCTCGACATCGGGACCTACGTCACCGAGCGGTACTTCGGCTTCGTGGACGGGCTCCTGCAGGAGGTCACGATCACCCGGCCCCGCGCGGACGCACGGCGGCTCTCCGATCGGGTGGACCGGATCCTGGTGCATCGCCTCCTGGGGCTGCCGGTCTTCCTCGGCCTCATGTACGGGGTCTTCTGGATGACCTTCTCCCTCGGGGACATCCCCATGGGGTGGATCGAGGGCGGCTTCTCGGCCCTCAGTGCCCTCATCGCCGGCGTCTGGCCGGCCGGCACCGCCACGGCCCTGCGGTCCCTCGTCCTCGAGGGCGTCATCTCCGGGGTGGGGGGAGTCATCGTCTTCCTGCCCAACATCCTCCTGCTCTTCCTGGGGCTCGCCCTCCTGGAGGATACGGGATACATGGCCCGGGCCGCGTTCCTCTCGGACCGCCTGATGCACCGCTTCGGCCTCCACGGGAAGAGCTTCCTGCCCATGGTGACCGGGTTCGGGTGCACGATCCCGGGGATCATGGGCACGCGGATCCTGGAGAACGAGCGGGATCGCCTGACCACCATGATGGTCCTGCCCCTGGTCCCCTGCGGTGCGCGGCTGCCCATCTGGATGCTCCTCATTCCCGCGTTCCTCCCCGGCCCCTGGCGGGCCCCGATGCTCTGGTTCATCTACTTCTTCGGCGCGCTCATGGCGCTGAGCCTCGCTCTCCTCCTGCGGCGCACGGTGCTGAAGGGCGACGACGCGCCCTTCGTCATGGAGCTCCCTCCCTATCGGATGCCCGCGGTCCGTGGCGTCCTCCAGAAGATGCTCGACCGGTCCTGGATGTACGTGCGCAAGGCAGGGACGGTGATCCTCGGGATCTCGATCCTCCTGTGGATCGCGACCTCCTACCCGAAGCCCGACGTGTATCGGGTCGACGGAGAGGTCGCCGCGGGAGCGGCGCTCTCCGAGCAGGAGATCAACGCCCGCCGGGCATCGGAGGATCTGGAGTTCTCCGCAGCCGGCCGCTTTGGAAAGCTCCTCGAGCCCGTCGTCGCGCCCCTGGGCTTCGACTGGCGCCTGGCCACGGGGATGGTCGGTGCGTTCGCCGCCAAGGAGGTCTTCGTCTCCCAGATGGGCATCGTCTACTCCATCGGACAGGCGGATGAGAACCCTGCGCCGCTCCGGGAGCGCCTCGGGGAGGACTACTCGCCGATCACCGGCATCTCCCTGATGCTGTTCCTCCTCATCGCAACCCCCTGCATGGCCACCGTCGCGGTGACCCGGCGGGAGTCGGGGAGCTGGAAGTGGGCCGCGCTCCAGTTCGGCGGCCTGACGACCGTGGCCTACATCCTGTCGCTCATCGTGTACCAGGTGGGGAGCAGGCTGTGATGGATCCGCACTCCAACGATCCGCTCCACGGCGTCACCCTCGAGTCAATCGTGACGAGCCTCGTGGAGTCTCTTGGCTGGGAGAAGCTGGGAGAGACCATCAACCTCCGATGTTTCAACAGTGATCCGTCGGTGAAGTCCAGCCTGACCTTCCTCAGAAAGACCCCGTGGGCGCGGAAGAAGGTCGAGGACTACTACCTCTACGCCCGACGCAAGGGCTGGACGCGTTGACGTAGGATTTCGAGCCGCCTGTCACCATGCTGGCAGTTGATTTCCGGTGGGGGAACCCCGACACTGGAGCCGGGAGGACCGAACAACATCTTGGGACGGTGTCCGGAACGTGGAGGGGGGCTCTGTGTGCCCCCTCGTGATCCGGGCGGCCGGGAGGAGGAGCCATGAGCATGCTTCCGTTCCGAAGGATCCTGTGTACCACCGACTTCAGCGACCCGTCTACCGAGTCCCTGCGCGCAGCGGGGGAGCTGGCGAAGCACTTCAGCGCCGAGCTGTATCTGGTCCACGTCATCGAGCCGATGGCCACCATGGTCCCCCTCGAGATTCCCTTCGACTTCGACCCCAGGGCCTTCGAGGCGGAGATGGGGCGGCTCGCCGAGGAGCGCCTCCGGAAGCTCGCCGCCAAGGAGGTGCCGGCCCTCGTCAAGACCCACCTCCAGGTGCTCCATGGGCGGCCGGCGGACACCATCGTCAAGGCGGCCGTCGCGGCGGAGGTGGACCTCATCGTCATCTCGGTCCACGGCACCGGCAAGATCCGGAAGTACCTCTGGGGCTCCGTGGCCGAGCGGGTGCTGCGTCGGGCGCCCTGCCGGGTCCTCGCGATCCCCGAGGCCCCGGGAGAGCGCTAGCGAAGTTTCGCTCGCGCTCTCTGTGGAAGGCCCCCCGCCTCGGAAGCCGGCGGCCCTCAGCGGCGGCGGACGTTGCAGTATGGCGGGGAGCAGCTGATGTCCCCGGAGCGCGCGTAGGAGAGGCCGCGGCAGCCCCCGGTACAGCGGGGATGATCGCAGGCCGCGCAGGCGCCCCGCCCGGCCTTGCGGTCCAGGGTGCGGACCCGGTGCATCGCCGGATCCGCGAAGAGCGCCTCCAGGGACCGCGGCCCGTAGACGTTGCCCACGATGAACTCGTCGAAGATCAGCCCCGGGCAGGGGTAGAGCGTCCCCTCACAGGAGATGTACACCACCGCAGCGCCGCTGGTGCAGGAGAACGCGCCCGCGGCATCCCAGGGGCCGATGCCGTGGTCGATGGTGAGGCGCAGGGGCGCGTCGGGGCGGCTGTTCATGGTGCGCATGAGCTCCAGGAAAGCGTCGATGCGTGCGGGCGCGGGCACGATGGCCCGCTGCACCTCGGGGTCCCGAGCGCGGCCCGTGGGGACGAAGCTGCACCAGCGCAGGGTCGTCAGCCCCAGGGCCTCGCAGAGGAGGGCCATCTGAGGCAGACGCTCGAGGTTCCTCGCGTTGAGCAGCGCGGCTGCGTCCACCCGGAGCCCGAGATCCCGAAAGATGCGCATGGCCCGCAGGGCCCGGTAGAAGCCCTCCGCCCCGCAGCTTCGCACTGCATCGTGGTCCGCAGCGTCCACGCCGTCGAGGCTCACCTGGACCACCCGAAGGCCCGCATCCTTCAGGCTGCGGGCCCGGGCCGGGGTCGCAGGCCAGCCGTTGGTCACCAGGCCGTATCCGCTGATCCCCGCGTCCAGGCCCCGGCGCATGATCCCCTCGAGGTCCGTGCGCAGGAGGGGCTCGCCGCCGGAGAAGCCCACGTGCCGGACGCCCAGGGACGCCAGTCGGGCCAGGAGCCCGCCGAGCTGGTCTGCGGAGGGTCCGGGGTGGGCGTCGGGGCCGGAGTCCGTGAAGCAATGGGGGCAGCGCAGGTTGCAGCGGCGGTTGACCTCGATCCCGACGTAGGGCGCCGCACCGCGCCCCGTGGGTTCAGACGAGGGACTCGTCGTCATCCGGCCTCACGACGGCGAAGGTGCGCACCGCGTCCTCGACCAGCCCGCGCCAGCTCCCTGCCGCGGCCCCCGCAAAGCCCGGCTTCTCCGGGGGCGGCGGGGGCTCGCAGGTGCCCGGCATGTCGGCGAGGATGCAGAACGCGCCCGGCGGGCAGACGCTCTCGCCCTCGCAGATCTCCCCCGGGGGACAGTCCTCATCGGCCCAGCACTCCTTCGGAGGCTCGACGCAGGTGCCGGGGGAGTCGGGGAGGATGCACATCGCGCCCGGCGGGCAGAGGGACGCGCCCACGCAGACCTCGCCGGGAGGGCAGTCCCCGTCGGTCCAGCACTCCGTCGGGGGCGCCTCGACCTCGACGCAGAGGCCCGTGAGGGGCGTCGGCGGGAGGATGCAGTACATCCCGGGCGGGCACTCGGGCAGGTCGCACTCCATGCCCTCGGGGCAGTCCGCGTCGCTCTTGCACTCGACGCCGGTGGTGTCCGGGGTGACCACGTCCATGGGTGGGAGGATCGCGTCGATCGTGTCCTCCGGGGTGACCACGTCCATGGGCGGGAGGATCGCGTAGATCGTATCCTCCGGGGCGACCACGTCCAGGGGCGGGAGGATCGCGACGACCGTGTCCTCCGGGGTGACCACGTCCATGGGCGGGAGGATCGCGATGGGGGTATCCAGCGGCGCCACGGTGTCCTTCGGGCCGATGGTGTCGGCCATGATCGGGTAGACGACGTCCTCCCCATGGGTCGCGTCGGAGATCGTGTCCTTGCCGTCGCCGCCGCCGCCGCCGCTGTCGCAGCCCGCCACTCCGGCGGTCCCCTGGATGGCGAGGAGCAGCGCAGCCAGGGACACCCCGGACCGGCGCGCTGTTCGCACCAGCGCATCCCACCCCGGCGTCCCGGCCGTCTCAGCCCTGCAACGCTCCCAGAGCCAGCGGATCAGATCCCTTCCGTCGCGTCCCATCTCCCCTCCTCTGTCGCGGCCGAGAGCGCCGCCTGTCATGAGTCCGTGGAGGCATTATACCCAAGCGATGAGGAAATCCATCCTGGAAGTTCCGGGCCCCGGGGATCAGGGTCGGGGCACCGCGTACACGGCCCGGCGGCCGTCGAAGACGCCGACGAAGGGGAGGGCGAAGAGCTGCCGCCGGGCGACGTAGTAGTCGATCCCGAGCCCCCGCAGCCGCCCCGCCCAGGACGGATCGTCGGGGGGCAGGGCCGCCAGCGCGTCGAGCTGGTCCTTCCTGCGGACCCACTCGTGGGCCAGGGACGGGAAGAAGATCCCCGGGACGTGATCCCCGTGGGCCAACCAGACGCTGCGGCGCCCGTGGAGCCTGAAGTGCTGGTCCGGCGGGAACGGAGCGCCGTCGGGCCGGACGCTCTCCTCGAACGCGAAGACCGCGTCGACCGCTGTGTGCTCCCGCGCAAAGGTGGCCAGCTCCGTGATGCCCACGAGCCCTTCGACCCGGGAGAGCTCGTGGTACTCGCGAGCGAAGGTGCCGACGAAGCAGAGGCTCGCGACCCCCGCCGCGACCGTGGGTCCGAGCCAGGCCCGCCCCGGCCACCGGCGGGCCACCTGGCCGAGGATCCAGGCGACCGCGGCCGCTGCGCCGCCCATGACGAGGACGTGGACGCCCCGGGGAAGGAAGACCGGCGACTCTCCGAGGGTGTCCATGGTGTCCGTGAGGCGCGGCAGGAGCAGCCCCAGCGCCACCAGGGCGGGGAGCGTCCACCGGGGGGCGCCGCCCCCCGTCCGCGGAGTCCGCCGGGCCTGCCAGTGATCGAGGATCAGGGACGCGGCGAAGAGGACGTTCGCGCCGATGGCGATCCAGGGCCCCTGGCCGCTCCAGAGCCACAGGAAGTGCTGGCTCCCGATGCCGAGGGCCAGGAAGAACGCTGCGCCGAGCGCCACCGGGCCGCCGCGATCCTCCGCCCGGCGCAGGAACCACGCCGTCAGCGGCAGCGCGAGCATCGGGACGAGGTACAGGCTGCGTCCGAACTGGAGCTGGAGGATCAACGGGACCGGGGAGACAGCGAGGACCAGCACGGTCACGGAGAGGAGCGCAACCACCGTCGCAACCCCCGAGAGCATCCAACGCCGCCAGCTCAGGTGCGCCGGAGCATTGCTCCGTTCAACGAGGAAGCGACCCATGAGCAGGAGGCCGGCGAGGGGGATCGTCCAGCGCACGAGGGACCACGAGCCCGGGAACATGTACTGGTTCTCCTCCCGGGCGACGACCGCGTACCACTCCTCGGAGAAGGACGAGGCGACGAGCCCGCCGGCGCTGTCCGAGATGGAGGAGACCACGCGCCACCACAGGGGGAGGGACACCAGGACGTAGCCCGCCGCGACCCACGCGATGTCCCGGAGGGATCGCCGGGTCTTGAGCGCAAGGACCCGCCAGATCAGGGCCACCGCAAAGACCCCGAGCACGGGAACGGCGGTGAGGGGATGGATGATGAACGCGAGGCCGAGGACGGCGCCCACGGAGAACCACCGGGGGCGCTCCGTGGACAGGATGTACGCGAGGAGGGGCGGCAGGAGGGACGCCACCACGGTGCGGGGATAGAGGAACTCGAAGATCTCCGTGTTCCCGCCGTGGCTGAAGAAGGGGATCACCAGCGCCGCGGCTGCGGGGAGGATGCTCCAGCGGAGGCTCCCGCTCAGAACCCTGCCCAACCGCAGCATGCCCCAGGACATCAGGAAGCGGCAGGAGAAGGCGACGATGAGCAGCGCACCCTCCAGGGTCCAAGCGCGGGCGGCGAGCGCGAGGGCCTCGGTGTAGAGGCTCAGCTGGTCCTGGTTGCCGTAGACGATCATCAGGTCGCCGCTGTACAACTCGGGGTGGAGGAGCTTCAGCGTCGCCGGGAGCTGGGTGAGGTGATCCACCAGGCCGATGATCTGCGGCACCGGCACGAAGGACAGGGCGGCCAGGACTGCGGCGATGGCGATCTCCACCCACGCCGGAGGGTCCGCGGGACCGGAGATCCTCGTGGCGCTCCGCTCATGCATGGGAGGGGGGGTCATCATGCCTTCCTCGCTGCCGCATCATAGCATGCGTCGGTGTTTCGTCTGTAGTTTCGCGCGGCGGTTGACTCGGACGCGCCCCCGCCCCTATTCTTGAGCGCCGCGACCCGGAGAAGGCCGATAGATGTCGATGTACTTCGATCACAACGCTACGACGCCGCTGGCACCCGAGGTGTGGCGCGCCATGGAGCCCTTCCTGCGCGGCGACTTCGCGAATGCGTCGGCCCTGTACGCGAGGGGGCGCCGGGCGCGGGAGGTGGTGGAGGCGGCGCGGGAGCAGGTCGGCCGCCTCATCGGGGCGGCGGCGACGGAGATCGTGTTCACCTCCGGAGGCACCGAGGCCAACAACCTGGCGCTCCGAGGCGTGATGGAGTACGAGGCCGGCGCCGGCCACCTGGTGGTCCCGACCCTGGAGCACGCCTCGGTGCTCCGCTGCGCCGCCGCGCTCGAGGAGGCGGGGCACGCGGTCACCCGGGTGCCACCGGGGCCGGACGGGGCCATGGATCCCGGGCAGCTCTGCGCGGCGGTGACGCCCCGGACCCGGCTGGTCTCCCTCATGCTGGCGAGCAACGTGACCGGGGTGGTGCAGCCGGTCCCTGCGGTCGGGCGTGCCCTCGCCGACCGTGAGGGGATCGTCGTGCACTGCGACGCCGTGCAGGCCGGGGGCCGCATCCCCATCGACGTGGACGCGCTGCGGGTGGATCTCCTCACCCTGTCGGCGCACAAGCTCCACGGTCCCCAGGGGATCGGGGCGCTGTACCTCCGGCGCGGCACCCGCGTGCGTCCCCTGATCTCGGGTGGCGGGCAGGAAGGCGGGCTCCGCCCAGGCACCCAGAACGTGGCGGCCATCGCCGGCTTCGGAGAGGCCGCGCGGTTGGCGCGGCTGGAGCTGGACACACGGTCGGCCTACGTGGAGGATCTGCGTCAGCGCTTCGAGGACGGGCTCCGTCGCCGGGGTGTGAACGCGGTCATCGTGGGGGCCCGAGCCCCGCGGCTCCCCAACACCAGCCTGGTCTGCTTCCCTGGGAAGGAGGGCGGCGCCCTGGCCGCAAACCTCGACCAGCGCGGCTTCGCCGTCTCCACCGGCTCGGCCTGCGACAGCGGGAAGAGCGGCCCCTCCCACGCGCTGGAGGGGATGGGGCTGGGTGCGGACGTCATGGCGGGGGCCCTGCGGTTCTCCCTGGGGCCGGACAACACGCCAGAAGAGATCGGGGCCCTCGTGGGGTCCCTGGTAGAGCTGGTCGGAGGCCCGAGCGGACGGCCGTCCATGACCGGCCTGCTCGGCAAGGCCATCTCCACCCGGAGGTCCTGATGGACGCTGCGAGGAACGAGATCTGCATGATGTTCACCGGCGGGGTGGATACCACCCTCGCCGCGGCCCAGCTGCTCGAGGGGGACGCGTCCTGCCGGCTCCATCTGCTGACCTTCTGCAACGGCATGTGCGTCGGCGTGGAGCGGTCGGGGATCCACGTCGAAGAGCTCCGGAAGATCTACGGGGCTGACCGCATCATCCACCAGATCACCTACGTCACGGAGATCTTCGAGGAGCTGCGCCGGCCGATCTGGGAGCAGATCCGCAAGGCCCGCTCCACCCTGGCCGTGGACCTCTGCTGCCGCCTCTCCTTCGAGACCGCGGCCATCATCCACTGCGTGAACAACGGCCTGACCCGGCTTGCGGACGGGACCAACGTCGACCAGGGCCGGCTCTTCCTGGAGAAGCCCGAGTACCTCAAGGTGACGCGGGAGTTCTTCGCCGAGTACGGGGTCGAATACTTCAGCCCGGTCTACCAGCGCCTCGGCGGCCGTGAGGGGCGGATCGAGGAGCTCCGGCGGCGCGGCCTCACCGTCGGGCCCAAGGCCTCGGAGAAGATCAACATCGGCAGCTCCCTCATGCATCAGCCCTTCTGCTTCTTCGGGATCCACACGTTCTTCTTCACCTCCTTCATGCGGGACGTGCCGCTCCTGGGGAAGGGGATCGCGCGCCTCAGCCTCAAGCTGGAGGACGCGATCGCGTTGCGCCACGATCGGCAGGAGGTGGCGCGCAGCATCATCGCCCGCAGGACCGCCACCGCCTCGGAGGACGTCGACGGGGGCCTGCGGATCACGGAGCAGTTCTGCACCACCCGCCTCTGCGGCCGCAACGGCGTGGAGGTCTCCCTGCCTCGTGGGGCCACCATCGACCTGGACGCGTTGGTCGAGGCCTGGGGAGGCGGCGGGGAGGTCTTCCGTGAAGGTGACTACCTGCGGACCCGGGATGGCGCCACGGAGATCGAGGTGTTCCGGGACGGGCGGGTGATCGTCACGGGGACCCGGGACAGCGAGCAGGCCGTTGCGATCTATCGGGATCGGGTCGCCTTGCCTGGGGTGATCTCCGTGGAGGCCGCTCCGATCTCCTGAGATATCGGCGCCGGACTCCTTGTCCGCCCCCTGGGGATGCAGTAAAGTCGTCCCGTTGCTGAATCCCAGCTTCGACATCAGGAGTGGAGTCATGTCACGAAATGTCCGATGCGGTCTCATCCAGGTTGGAAACGCGATCTCGACCGACGAACCCGTCGAGCGGATCCGGGATGCCATGATCGAGAAGCACATCCCCTTCGTCGAAGAGGCGGCGAAGGAGGGTGTGCAGATCCTCTGCTTCCAGGAGGTCTTCAACGGGCCCTACTTCTGCCCCAGCCAGGACACGAAGTGGTACGGGCTGGCCGAGGAGGTCCCCGGGGGACCGACCCTCGTGGTGATGCAGGAGCTGGCGAAGCGCTACGGCATGGTGATGGTGCTGCCCGTCTACGAGCGGGCCATGCCCGGGGTCTACTACAACACCGCCGCGGTCATCGATGCTGACGGCAGCTACCTGGGCCGGTATCGCAAGAAGCACATCCCCCAGGTCGCCGGGTTCTGGGAGAAGTTCTTCTTCAAGCCCGGCAACGAGGGCTACCCGGTCTTTGACACCGCCTTCGGGAAGATCGGGGTCTACATCTGCTACGACCGCCACTTCCCCGAGGGGGCGCGGCTCCTGGGGCTGAACGGCGCGGAGATCGTGTTCAACCCGTCGGCCACCGTTGCGGGGCTTTCGCAGTACCTCTGGCGCCTCGAGCAGCCCGCCCACGCGGTGGCCAACGGCTACTTCGTGGGGGCCATCAACCGCATCGGCACCGAGGCGCCGTGGAACATCGGCACCTTCTACGGCGACAGCTACTTCTGTGACCCCCGGGGGAAGATCATGGCCTACGGGAGCCCGGACCAGGACGAGTTGATCACTGCGGATCTGGATCTCGATCTCATCACCGAGGTGCGGGACATCTGGCAGTTCTACCGGGACCGTCGGCCCGAGACCTACGGGGACATGACGAAGCTGCTCCCGTAGCCGTCGGTTCGAGCAGAGAGGGGAAACCAATGCAGTACGACATCGTCATCAAGGGCGGAGACATTGTTTCGTCCCGCGGCCACACCCGCGCGGACCTCGGGATCATCGGAGAGAAGATCGCGGCCGTCGGGCGGGACCTGGCAGGCCGTGAGACCCTGGATGCGTCCGGAAAGCTGGTCCTCCCCGGCGCGCTGGACGTCCACACCCACTTCCAGCTGCCCTTCTGCGGCACGGTGAGCGCGGACGACTTCGTCAGCGGCAGCAAGGCCGCCGCGCTGGGGGGCGTCACCACCTTCATCGACTTCGCGATTCAGGCCCGGCCTGCGTCGGTCATGGACGCGATCCGGGCCCGCCGGGCGGAGGCCGATCCAAAGGTCTGCGTCGACTACGGTCTCCACGCGGGCATCACCCAGTGGAACGCGGACCGGGTCCGGGAGTTCCCCGAGATCATCGACGCCGGGTGCCCGACCTTCAAGATGTTCATGATCTACAAGGCCCAGGGCTGGCAGTCCAACGACGGCGATCTCTTCGGGGCCATCCGGGAGGCGAAGCGGTACGGCGGCATGGTGGGGGTCCACGCGGAGAACCACGACCTCATCGAGCTCCTCCAGGGCGAGGTCGAGACCGCGGACCATCCCGGCTGTTACGCCCACGCCGTGACCCGGCCCACGGTCACCGAATCCGAGGCGATCTCCCGGGCGATCCAGATCGCCGAGGCCGCGGACGGCGCGCTGTACATCTTCCATCTGTCCACGGGCAGGGCGGCGAACATCGTCCGCAAGTCCCGCCGCCGGGGGATCAACGTCCACGCGGAGACGGGACCCCAGTACCTGCTCCTGGATGACGAGCTCTTCAAGCGGGAGGACGGGCACCACTTCGGGACCTGCCCGCCGATCCGGAAGCCCGCGGACCAGGAGACCCTCTGGCAGCGCCTGTCCGATGGAGACCTGGAGGTGCTGGCCACGGACACCTGCACCTTCAACAGCACCCAGAAGGCCATGTGGAACGGGGACTATCGATCGATCCCCTTTGGGATGCCCGGCATCGAGACCCTGGTCCCGCTGACCTACAGCGCGGGTGTCCGCGCGGGGCGGCTGACCTTGGAGCAGATGGTCGCGGTGCTCTGCGAGAACCCGGCCCGTCTCTTCGGGCTCTGGCCGCGGAAGGGCTCCCTCGCCGTGGGCGCGGACGCGGACGTGGTGATCTTCGACCCGACCTGCGAGGTGACCATCACTCCGGAGGTCCTCGCGACCCACTGCGACTACAGCCCCTTCGAGGGCACCCGCGTCACCGGCTGGCCCCAGACAACCCTGCTGCGCGGCGCGGTCATCGTGCGGGACCGGGTCTTCATCGGCGCGCCCGGTCAGGGCCGCTTCCAGCACCGAACGCCCCCCTTCACACCAACGAACCCAGAGGGTTGAGCATGGACAAGACCACCGTCCTCGAGAAGCAGCGACAGTTCCTCTTTCCCGGCACCATCAACTACTACGCGGAGCCCCTGGTCCTCGCCTCCGGGGAGGGCGTCTGGCTCACCGACGTCGAGGGGGTGCGGTACCTGGACTTCTTCGGCGGCATCCTCACGGTGAGCCTCGGCCATTGCCACCCGGGGGTCAATGAGGCGGTCATCGAGCAGCTCGGGCGGCTCGGCCACACCTCCACCCTCTACCCCAACGAGTGGATCGTCCGCCTGGCCGAAAAGCTGGCCGAGGTGACCCCGGCGCCCCTCAAGCAGTCCTTCCTCTCCAACAGCGGCACCGAGGCGGACGAGACCGCGATCCTCCTGGCCCGGGCCCACGCCGGCGGGGCGGGGGACATCATCGCGCTGCGCCACTGCTACTCGGGTCGGTCCCAGCTCGCCATGAACCTCTGCGGCCACGCGTCCTGGCGGATGCTGCCCAGCAACGTCGCGGGAATCAAGCACGCCCACGCGCCCTACTGCTACCGCTGCGCGCTGGGGCTCGAGTACCCGAGCTGCGACATGCGCTGCGCCACGGATCTCGAGGAGCTCATCGCGACGGAGACCACCGGGCGCGTCGCGGCCTTCATCGCTGAGCCGATCCTCGGTGTGGGCGGCTTCATCGTCCCGCCGAAGGAGTACTTCGAGGTGGCCGTGGAGATCATCCGGCGCCACGGGGGGATCTTCATCTGCGACGAGGTCCAGACCGGCTGGGGCCGGACCGGCGGCTTCATGAACGGCATCGAGCACTGGGGCGTGGAGCCCGACGTGATGACCTTCGCGAAGGGCATGGCCAACGGGCTCCCTATCGGCGCGACCATCACCACGGAGGACGTGGCGAAGAGCCTGAAGGGCCTGACGATCTCCACCTTCGGCGGAAACCCCATCTCCATGGTGGCCGCGCTGGCCACCATCCAGACCATCGAGGACGAGGGCCTCGTGGCGCGCAACGCGGTCCTCGGGGATCGCCTCGCCGCGGGCCTGCGCGTCCTGGCGGACCGGTACCCGATGATTGGGGAGGTCCGGGGCATGGGCCTGATGCAGGCCCTGGAGCTCGTCGAGGACCCTGCCACCCGGGCGCCGTCCCCTGCGAAGGCCAACGCGCTGCTGGAGGAGTGCCGGAAGGAGGGCATGCTGGTGGGCAAGGGGGGGCTCTACGGGAACGTCCTCCGCCTGACCCCGCCCATGCTCATCTCCCAGGCGGAGATCGACGACGCGCTGGACCGGCTCGGCCGGGCCCTGGCGCGGATTTAATCAGAGAAAGGAGTGAATCCATGTCCGACAACACCCACCTGCTCCCCGAGGTCAAGGCCCACTACGGTCGCGTACAGAACTACATCGACGGCGAATTCGAGCCCTCGGAGTCCAGGCGCAGCCTCCCGGTGATCAACCCCGCCACGGGGGCGGAGATCGGCGAAGTTCCCATGTCCACGAGGGAGGAGACCACCGCGGCCATCGACGCGGCCCAGGAGGCCTACCCCGAGTGGCGGGAGACCCCGCCCAACCTCCGGGTGCAGCCCTTGTATCGCCTCAAGGCAATCATCGAGGATCACTACGAGGAGCTGGCCCGGATCGTCACCCAGGAGCATGGCAAGGTCATCGACGAGGCCCGGGGCTCCGTGCGCCGCCTGGTGGACAACCTGGAGTTCGCCTGCGGCATCCCCAGCCTCCTCATGGGGGGGACCCTCGAGGACGGCGCTGCGCCCGGGATCGACGAGGAGGCCATCCGCCAGCCCCTGGGGGTCTTCGGCGGCATCGTGCCCTTCAACTTCCCGGCCATGGTCCCCTTCTGGTTCTGGCCCAACGCAGTGGCCTGCGGGAACACCTACGTGGTGAAGCCCTCGGAGCAGGTGCCCCTGACCCAGTCCCGGATCTATGACTTCATCGACGAGGCGGGCTTCCCCCCCGGCGTGATCAACATGGTCCACGGGGACCGGGAGGTGGCCGAGACCCTCATCGAGGACCCGCGGGTGCGGGGGATCTCCTTCGTGGGCTCCACCCCGATCTCCCGGATCATCTACGAGGGCGCCGCGCGCCACGGGAAGCGGGTCCAGTGCCAGGGCGGCGCCAAGAACTACCTCACGGTGATGCCCGACGCGAACCTGCCGGCGATCACTCCCAACCTGATCAGCTCCTGCCTGGGCAACTCGGGGCAGCGGTGCCTGGCCGGCGCGGTGCTCCTCCTGGTGGGAGACGCGGGGGACGAGGTGGCAGCGAAGGTCGTGGAGGGGTGCCGGTCCATGCGGGTCGGCAACGGCCTCGACGAGACGGTCTCGATGGGCCCCGTGGCCGCGAAGCGGCACTACGACCGGGTCCTCGGCTTCATCGGCAAGGGCGTGGAGGAGGGCGCGGATCTGGTCCTCGACGGCCGTGGCTGCGTCGTCGAGGGGCACCCCGGCGGCTACTTCATCGCCCCCACGGTCTTCGACCACTGCTCCCCGGAGATGACCATCATCCAGGAGGAGATCTTCGGCCCGGTGATCTCCATGATCCGGGTTCGGGACCTGGATGAAGCCATCGCCGTCGCGAACCGGTCCCGGTTCGGGAACGCATCGTCGATCTACACCACCAGCGGCAAGTCCGCCCGGCGGTACAAGTACGAGGTCGAGGCGGGGAACATCGGGATCAACATCGGCGTCCCCGCGCCCATGTCCTACTTCAACTTCGGCGGGATGAAGGAGTCGTTCTTCGGCGACCTCCATGCCCAGGGGATGGATGGGGTCAACTTCTTCACCGAGCGAAAGGTCGTGATCACCCGCTGGGTGTGACGGACCGGAGAGGGGACGACGAATGAACACGGAATTTCCGGTCCTGACGTCCTTCGGGACGGTGCTCCTCTTCGCCCAGGCTCTGGAGGCCCGGGCCGCCGCGCTCGCCACGGCCGGTGACCTGCAGAAGGCGGCCCGACTCCACGACAAGCGCGTCAAGCGCCTCGAGCTGCTCCGCAAGGAGCGGCTCAACGAGGTCGTCCTCCAGCCCGTGGCCGGGCTGGACAGGGCGGAGTACCTCCCCCCCGAGGGCGCCGTCGGCGCCGCGGGGCTGGCCTCCCTTGAGGCGATCATCACGCGCTTCTATCGCGACGCGCTGGTGCGCGCCGTCGACGTGCTGGGCGGCCTCGAGCGGACCTTCGAGAGGTTCGCCCGGGAGAGCGAGGAGCTGGCCGCTTCCCTCCGCAGCTGAACCAAGGAGTCGGACCATGGAACGAGGCTTCACCATGGATCAGGCCGTCGCCGAGGCGGCGCGCTGTCTGCTCTGCCACGACGCGCCGTGCTCGACGGGGTGCCCCGCCGGGACGGACCCGGACGTGTTCATCCGCAAGCTGCGTCTGCGAAATCTCAAGGGCGCCGCAGCGCTGATCAAGGAGAACAACCCCCTGGGGGGCGTCAGCTCCGTGGTCTGCCCCACCTGCTCCCTCTGCCAGGCGGGCTGCACCGCCGAGGGCCTGGACCAGCCGATCCGCATCGGGCAGCTCCAGCGGTTCCTCGTGGAGTGGGCCTGGGACACGGGGTTCCAGCCGCTCCGCGCCGGCGCGCCGACGGGGAAGCGGGTGGCGGTGATCGGCGCCGGGCCCGCGGGGCTCACCTGCGCTGCGGAGCTGGCCCGGGCGGGCCACGGGGTGACGATCTTCGAGGCGAAGGCCGAGCCGGGCGGGATGCTCCGCTACGGGATCCCCGAGCATCGCCTGAGCAGGGAGTTCATCCGCCGGGAGGTCCGTGACGTCACGGACCTCGGCGTGGAGATCCGGTGCGGCGAGGCCGTGGCCGGCGACGGGGGCCTGGACGGGTTGTTCGGCCAGGGATACGCCGCTGTCTACGTCGCCACGGGGGCCTGGCTGGGGCTGGCGTTGGACGCAACGAACCGCCCCGAGGAGGGGCTCCTGGAGGCCCTGGCCTTCCTCGGCCTCGCCAAGGACGATCCCGACGCCGCGGCGGGGATGGTCAGGGGTCGGCAGGTGGCCGTGATCGGCGGCGGCGACACCGCCATGGACGCCGCGGTGACCGCACAACTCCTGGGCGCGGCGGACGTCTACGTCCTGTACCGGCGCTCCTTCACGCAGATGCCCGGGGAGGCCCGGGAGAAGGAGCAGGCCCTGGCGGCGGGGGTGCACTTCATGCTCCTGACCCAGCCCGTGGACTACCTCTCGGACGGGCCCCGCCTCACCGGCGTGAGCGCGGTGCGGACGCGCCTCGGCGCGCCCGATCAGTCCGGGCGGCGGCGCCCGGTGGCGGTGCCGGACACCGAGCACGTCTACGACGTCGACCTGGTCATCGAGGCCATCGGATTGAAGCCGGCGGCGGGCACCGGAGCGCTGGGCGTTGCGACGGACGACGTCGGGCGGGTGGTGATCACCGGGGCCGGCGGGGCGACGGCCCGGGCGGGGGTCTTCTCCGGCGGCGACGCGGTGCGGGGCCCGTCCCTGGTGGCCAGGGCGATCGGGGACGGAAAGGCCGCGGCCGCGGCCATCACCGCGACCCTGGTCCGAGGGGGTGCGTGATGGCGTTCAAGAGGGACCTCGGCATCGACTTCTGCGGCGTGCGGTTCGAGAACCCCGTGCTGCTCTCCTCCTCCCCCGTCTCCAACACCGGCGAGATGGTCGGCCGGGCCTTCGACGCGGGCTTCGGGGGCGTGGTGTTCAAGACCATCGGCATGGGGGCCACGGAGATCATCCACCCCGCGCCGCGTATGGCCGGCTACGACTACGAGTCCAGGAAGCTCGTCGGGCTGCAGAACGTGGAGCAGATCTCCGACCGGCCCTTCAAGGACAACCTCACGGATCTCGCCTTCCTGAAGAAGCGCTGGCCCTCCAAGGTGCTCATCGCGAGCATCATGGGGTTCTCCGGGGCCGAGTGGCGGGACCTGGCGAGGGCCTGCGAGGACGTGGGCGCCGACATGCTGGAGCTGAACTTCTCCTGCCCGCAGATGGCCGTCGAGGGCGCCGGGATGCAGGTGGGCCAGGCCTTCTCCCTCCTGGAGGAGTACACCGCCATCGTCAAGGCCGCTGTGAAGATCCCCGTGCTGGCCAAGATGACCCCGAACATCACCGACATCAACGAGCCCGCGCTCTATGCGAAGACCGGCGGCGCGGATGGAATCTCCGCGATCAACACCGTGGCCGCCCTGGTGGGGATCGGCCTCGACGACCATGTCCCGCGGCCCAACGTCGGCGGGGTGGGCGCGGCCAGCGGCTACTCGGGCCCCGCGGTGAAGCCCATCGGCCTGCGCTGCGTCGCGCAGATGGCGGGGAACCCCGAGCTGGCCCTCCCCATCTCGGGGATCGGTGGCATCGAGACCTGGGTGGACGTCATCGAGTACATGCTCTGCGGCGCGGCCACGGTCCAGATCACCACGGGGATCATCCACTACGGCTACCGGATCATCGAGGACATCCTCGAGGGGATGAGCTACTACCTGGAGGACCGGGGCTTCGCCTCCATGGCAGACGTCGTCGGTCGCGCCCTCCCGAACATCGTCACCCCGGATCGCTTCGATCACGGGCACCAGGGCATCGCGAAGTACGACATGGACCGGTGCGTTGGCTGCGGACAGTGCCGCATCGTCTGCCGGGACGCGGGGGGCGATTGCCTCTCCTGGGACGGCGACAACCGACGCCCGGTGATGGACGAGACGAAGTGCCTCGGCTGCATGATCTGCAGCTTCGTCTGCCCCGTGTCCCTGCCCCCGATGATCACCTTCCGCCAGATCCCCGGAAAACCCCCGGTCCTCCCCCCCGCGCAGGGCTGCTGATTCGCACGTGACACGAAACACGCAGTCGTGCTACATGTCCCTCTAGAGGGGGACGGCACCATGCACATGGCGGACGCGTTGGTCTCACCGGCGGTCGGCGGCGTGATGTGGGCGGGCACCGCAGGCCTCATCGCTCTCTCGGCCCGCAAGGTCAATGAAGATCTCGACGAGCGCAAGGTCCCCCTCATGGGGGTCGTGGCCGCGTTCGTCTTCGCCGCCCAGATGATCAACTTCACGATCCCGGGGACCGGCTCCAGCGGGCACCTCGGGGGCGGCCTGCTCATGGCCGTGCTCCTGGGGCCCCATGCGGCGTTCCTGGCCATGGTCTCGGTGCTGGGCGTGCAGGCCCTGTTCTTCGGAGACGGAGGTCTGCTCGCGCTGGGGTGCAATGTCATCAACCTGGGGCTCTTTCCCTGCTTCGTCGCCTATCCGCTCCTCTACCTGCCCCTCGCCGGTCGGGCGCCCACCCGGCGCCGGCTGGCGTTCGCAGCGACCACCGCCGCGGTGGTGGGATTGCAGATCGGCTCCTTCGCCGTGGTCCTCGAGACCTCCCTGTCCGGGATCACCGAGCTGCCCTTTGGCCCGTTCCTGCTGCTGATGCAGCCGATCCACCTGGCCATCGGCGTGGTGGAGGGGCTCGCCACCGCCGCGATCCTCCTCTTCCTGGCGGCGGCGCGACCGGAGGTGATCGCCCCGGGGCCGATGGCGCCGTCGGGCGGGAGTCTGCGACGGGTCATCGTGGGGTTGTTGGTGGCCGCGGCCCTCGTCGCCGGGGGCTTGAGCCGGTTCGCGTCGGATCGCCCCGATGGCCTGGAGTGGGCCATCCAGGGCGTCTCCGGCTCCGAGATGACGGACGCCGGGACCTCGACCTCGGGGCTCGTGGGGAGCGCCCTGACCCTGCTGCTGGCGCTCTCCATCGCCTTCGGTCTGCGCGCCGTTGCGCGCCGAAGAGCGGGGTAGGAGCGCGCAGGTGGGTTTCTTGGGAAACATCGACGGCAAGGTCCATGATCTGGGCTACATGGATGCCCTGTCCCGCCAGGAGACCGCCATCCACCGACTCGACCCCCGGGCCAAGCTGCTCACCACCCTGCTCTTCGTCGGGACCGTGGTCTCCTTCGACCGGTACGCGCTCTCGGCGATGGTCCCCTTCCTGATCTATCCCCTCTTCCTCGGTGCTGCGGGGCGCATTCCGGCCCGCTACATCCTGCGCAAGATCCTGCTGGTGTCGCCCTTCGCCGTCCTGCTGGGGATCTTCAACCCGCTGCTGGACCGGGAGACGGCGTTGATCCTGGGGGGAGTCCCCCTCTCCGGCGGCTGGGTCTCGTTCCTGTCGATCCTGCTGCGCTTCGTGCTGACGGTCGGGGCGGCGCTGACCCTCATCGCGGTGACGGGGTTCAACGCCGTCTGCGTCGGTCTGCGTCGTCTGGGCGTGCCCCGGGTGCTGGTCGTCCAGCTCCTCTTCCTCCACCGCTACCTCTTCGTGCTGACCGATGAGGCGATGCGCATGATGCGGGCTCGGGCGCTGCGCTCCTTCGGCCGCCAGGGTCGGGGGATCGTGAGCTGGGGCTCCCTGGTCGGTCACCTGGGGTTGCGGACCCTCGACCGCGCCCAGCGCATCCACCTGGCCATGCGCAGCCGCGGCTTCAACGGCGAGGTGCGGTGGTCCACGGAGGGCCACTGGGGTTGGTCCGAGTCGGTTTTTTTGGCCGGGTGGGTCCTCTTCCTGCTGGTCGGTCGAATGGTCAACCTCTCCCAGGCCCTGGGCGAGCTGGTGCGCGGAGGATGGGGCGTATGAGCCACCACATCGTCGAGGCGAAGGACCTGCGTTACGCGTTTCCGGACGGGACCGAGGCCCTGCGGGGGGTCTCCTTCCGCATCACCCACGGCGAGTCCGTGGCCGTGGTGGGCGCGAACGGCGCAGGGAAGTCGACCCTGTTGCTCCACCTGAACGGCTACCTCGCCGCCACGGACGGGAGCCTGCGGGTGGGGGATCTCCCTGTGACGAAGAAGACCCTGGAGCTGATCCGACGGGCGGTGGGCATGGTCTTCCAGGACCCGGACGACCAGCTCTTCATGCCGACGGTCTTCGAGGACGTGGCCTTCGGACCGATCAATCTCGGCCTGCCCCTGGAGGAGGTGGAGGAGCGGGTCTCCCGGGCGCTGGCCACGGTCGGCGCCGGGCACCTGCGCGACCGCCCACCCTACAGGCTCTCCGGGGGCGAGAAGCGGTCCGTGGCCATCGCCACGGTGCTCTCCATGTCGCCGGATATCCTGGTCATGGACGAACCGACGTCGAATCTCGACCCCTGCAGCCGCCGATCGCTGATCGAGCTGCTGCGGTCCTTCGAGCACACGAAGATCCTCGCCACCCACGACCTGGACATGGCGGTGGATCTCTGTGAGCGGACCATCGTCCTGAAGGAGGGCCGGGTGGTGGCGGATGGTCCGACCCTGGACATCATGATGGACGACGTGTTGCTCTCTGATTGTCGCCTCGAGCGTCCGCTGCGGTTCCAGGCCTGTCCTGTCTGTGGGGGACGGCGGGGAGGCACGACAAACCTGCCCTGAACGCCGTCCCTCACCGGGTCAGAGATCCGCGCCCAGGGGGATGGGAGCGTCGAGCTGCTGCTCCTCCAGGTGCCCCGGCCTTCGGGGCCGGCTCATGCTGCGCTCCTGGTGGCGCAGGCGGTTCTCGAGCATATCGAAGGCATGGTCTACCGCGGCGAGGGGGTTGTCGAACTCCCCCTGGGGCTCCTGTCCGCGGACCGCCACGATCCCGCGGTGGTCCACGGAGGCCGACAGGAGGATGTCGTGCTTGCGCCCGGACTGGTTCCTCCTGTGCGGCTCCGTGATGACGACATCCAGGCCGTGGATGGCAGGATGCTTGTTCTCCAGGCTGGCCGCCCGTCGACTCACCAGCGTCGTGATCGCCTCGAAGATCTCGTTGTTTGCGATGCGGAGCATGCGAATGTTGGTATACACGGTCACACCTCTGTGTTGGAGTCCTGGGTCATGTCAGGGTCCTCGGCCACGAGGACCCCGGCGCAGGGTAGGATCCCGTCACCGGCTCGGAGGGCCCTGCTTCGGAGCCAGATCCAGTGGCCGGCGGTGAGAGGGCTGGGCGGGGCTTGGTGCGGGAGTCAGGCGGCTGGGCGCCTCACCGTCCCCGCCCGGGTCGATCGAGGCCGGGAGACCCCGGCTGTCCTCCGGAGGATCCGCGGCTCCAGCGCCGTCGATGTCCTCGGCGGGGCCGGCATCCGACAGGAGGGGCCAGGACGTGGTGCCGCCTGCGATGGACCACGATGCCGGCAACGGACTCCCGGCGAGGAGCCAGCCCGACGTCAGGACCGCGACGCCGACCAGGCCCGACAGGTCCGCCAGCGTCCGGAGTCGTCCTTGTTCGATGTGCGGCATGATCGATCCCGACCGGGCCCGGGGGGAACGGCCATCGTGCCCTCCGCCACGGCGACAGGAACAACAGCCGGGGGTGGCGCCTATTCCTGTCCGGACAGAGAGATGCTCATGGTGGTGAAGACGTTCGTTGGTCCAGGCTGCCACCGTCCGTCGTCCTGAGCTGCCGGAGGCGCTGCACCCAACACCTCAACAGCACAGACGTTGGACACAGCAGAACCGGGAGCTCGCCGACCGGACAATCCGAGCCGGGGAGCCAGCGCCCCGGATTCCCAGCCGACCAACCCGGTCGGCACGGGGGGGG
>JBDRIT010000227.1:0-30398 GCA_043815665.1 Pseudomonadota bacterium | reverse complement strand
CACGACCTCGAGGTTCACGCATTTCTTGAGGGCGTACTTGCCCACGCAGGCGCCCTTCACGCCGATGTCCCCGCAGGGATGCGGGATGCACAGGCCATCCGGGGTGCAGTACTCCCCGGCCCCGCAGTAACCGCAGACCCCCCCGCAGCCGTCGAGGCCGCAGGTGATGCCGTCGCACGACCCGGTACAGTTGGTGTAGCAGAGGCCGTCCGCGCCGCAGACGCTGCCGCCCAGGCAGAACCCGCAGTAGCCGCCGCAGCCGTCGGGGCCGCATTGCTTGAAGCCGCCGTCGGGGGTGTCGCAGTTGAGCGCACAGATGTCGGCCTGGCACTGCCCTTCGATGGTGCAGATCTGCCCGTACGCGCAGAACCCGCAGAGACCGCCGCAGCCGTCGGGGCCGCAGAATCTTCCATTGCAGTCCGGGACGCAGTCCACGCAGACGCCGTCGAGACATTGCGTGCCAACCAAACAGATCCCGCAGAGACCGCCGCAGCCGTCGGGGCCGCAGTTCTTGCCGTCACACTCCGGCGGGCACTTGCAGAAGCCCTCGATGCACTCGAAGCCCTCGTCCGTGCATTCCCCGCAGTCGCCGCCGCAACCGTCGGGGCCGCAGTCCTTGGCCCAGCAATCCGGGACGCAGCCGTCGGGGACGTCCGGGACGTCGACGGTGTCCGCCGCGTCCACCGCGTCCACCGCGTCCACCGCGTCCGTCACGTCCAGCGTATCCGGTACCTCCGGGAGCTCACCGTCCACGGTGCTGTCCGGGACCTCGGGGGTGTCAGGGGCGGGGGGCGTGTCCGCGACGACCGTGTCCTCGGGGGTGTCGGACTTCACGTCATACAGGGGAATCGTGTCCGTCTTGCTCGAACACCCTGCGAGGAGCAGGAGAACCAGCACGGGGACGAGACTCCGCAGAATGGGCGTTCGCATCAAGCTCACCTCACGCACGTAGACGTTGGAGATTATATCGGAAGGGACGGTCAGTGCCAAGAGACAGCGACGGTCACGGTCACGGGGAGGCGCCGGAATCCGGGTCGCGGGCTCCCCGGCTGGGATCGACCACGGTCACGGCGCCTGTGGCCAGGACCGGATCGTCGGCGGCTCACCCTCATCGCCGCAGACGACGACCTGGAGCGCGCCCTCCGGGGGGACGGCTCCGCAGGACGTGACCAGCGCTGCGCCGGCGCCGGGCTCCCGCACCGCCACCACCACGGGGCCGTCGGGGCCGTCGAAGGACAGGATCCCCTGGCCAGCACCCCAGGTCACCATGGCGTCGACCGGCGGCGCCTCCCCGGCAGGCCCGAAGCGGACCAGGGCCAGGACGTCCATGGCCGGTCCGGTCCAGGCGCAGTCCAGCACCTCGTGGGTCTCGATCTGGCCGTAGGAGAAGCTGTGGACGTCCTCGTGGTGGCCGCAGGCCGGGAGGGCCTGGGTGGCGACCACCTCCGCCTGGACCCAGGCCCCGGGCCGTGTCCAGCGTCCCCCTGCGGGCAGGACCTCGAAGCCCCCCGAGGTCCCGCCGCCGTGGCCATGGAGGAGCCAGCTCCAGTCGTGGCCGGAGGGGGCGGCGATGCGGTCGTGGATCAGGAGCCACCCGTCGGGGAAGAGCACCACGCGCCGGGCCCGGTCCGCGCCCCCGTAGCTCGTGGAGGACACCACGGTCTTCCACGGGTCTCCGACCTCCCAGCCGGTGAGCCAGGCGTCCGCGCCCACCATGGCCAGCGCGTAATTGTCCGGCGGGCCGGCGCCGTCCACGAGCAGGGTGCTGTGGTTCTGCGCATGGCAGACGAGGTCCTTCTCCTCCCACTTCACGTAGCCGGAGTCCAGGAGGAGGGTCTCCCCGTGGGCGGCGAGGATGACCTGGGTGGCGTCGGGGTGCTCGTGCCCCATGCCGTGGGCCCGCGCCGGGCCGTGCTCTCCCAGGAGGAGCAGCCAGGTGGCGTCCTCGGTCCAGTCGGTCCTGAAGACCGCCTGCCCGCCGGGTTCGAGGAGCTGGTCGGTCCACCCAGGAGGCGCCCCCTCCGAGGGTACGGGCGGCAGGATGGCGAAGAGCTCCGGCGCCACCAGGGACCCGCAGGAGGACGCCAGCCCCTGGGACGGCCGTCGCCAGAGCCACATGAGCTCCTCGTCGCCGAAGAACATCGCCCCGAACGCGGCGCCGCACCATGGACTCATCGCGCTGTCGTCGATGTTGGGCATCAGCCCCCCGGGCATGGCGATCCGCAGGGGCCAGCGGGTGAGCGCGGCCAGCGTCTCGGAGGCCACGGGATCCGGGAGGTCAACCAGGAGCGGAGTGTCCCCCTGCACCCGGACGTCAAAGAAGTTCCTCAGGCTGATTGTTCCCCCGCCTGCGACCCGGTGAAGCGCCCACAGCATCGGCCAGAACTCCCCGGCGCCGTAGTTGAGGTACGAGGGCCCTTCGGCGTAGCCCCCGTCCGAGGTGGTCTGGTAGTCCAGGAGGAAGTAGAGCGCCTGGGTGACGCCCCGGCTGACCAGCCGTGCGGCCTCAGGGCGCTGGTTGAAAACCATCCCCGCCAGCGCGAGGGACGCGAAGGTCTTGATGGTGTGGTTGTTCTGCGCCACGACCATCATGAGCCAGTGCTGGCCGACGGTCACCTCGTGCTCGAAGGCGAGGGCCAGGGCCATCACCGAGGCCTCCACCGCGGCGGCGTCCGCCGCACTCAGGGTGGGCACGGCGAGGAGCCAGTCCGCCGCGATGGCCGCGCTGGCGAGGCCCTCCGCCACGTGGATGTCGGTCTTGTTGAACCAGGGGTGGTCGATGGTGATCAGCGCAATGTCCGGGTTCAGGTTGGAGAGGATCTCCACAGCCTTCGCGGCCATCACCTCGTCGCCGGTCACCAGCGCGAGGAACGCAGCCGCCTTCGCGATGCGCCCCCGGGCGGTGGTGACGGAGGGGTCGAAGCCGCCCTCGGGGTGGACGGGGACCTCCTGCGCTGCCGCCGCCTCGATCCGCTGCAGCAGGACCTGGTGGATCGGCCCCGGGGACGCCGCCATCGCCGTGAGGCCGGGGAGGTCTTCGGGCCCGAAGACGAGCCGCGGGTGGCCGCTCCAGGCGGGCATCCAGGCCGGTGCGTCCGCCGGATCCGCGGGGTCCGTGCCCGCCGCCGCCTCCTCCAGGTCGGGGACCCCGTCGCCGTCGCCGTCCCAGGTCGGATCCACCGGGAGATCGGGCAGGATCTCCGGGATCACCTCCAGAGCGTCGGAGGACTCGCGAACATCGAGGTCTTCCGGGAGGTCCTCCGGGAGGTCCTGGGGGGTGAGCCCGTCCCTCGAGATGTCGATGCCGTCCGCGGCGACGTCCGGGACTTCTCCGGCGCCCGACGGGCCGACGCATGCGGCGAGGGCCAGACAGAAGAAGGGGACGAGGGTTCTCATGTTCCTCCCATGGGCCCCGCCGCCGGTTCGAGGACCCGCGCGGCGAACCCCGCCTGGATCCAGCGCATGCGGAGCCGGGATGCGAGCCAGTCCGAGCGGGCGAAGCCAACCACACCGTCGCCCCCCCCGGCGCCCGAGACCCGGGCGGGGACGCCCGCGCGGCGGGCCACGTCCACCAGGGTACGGATCTCATCGGTGAGGATCGCACCGCCGAGGCGCTCGTCCAGGATCGCCAAGGTCGCGCCCGCGGCATCCACCGCGGCGGTCACCGGCTCGTCGGTGGCCCCGATCAGGGCTCCGATGAGGGCCGCGGAGGCATCCCCATGGGCAGCGAGCGCGAGGGTGACCCCGGGATCCTCGCTGCGCGCCGTCTCCAGTCTCGCCAGGAGCGCCCGGGTCTCGGCCCGGCGCCCGGTGAAGGCCTCGACGACGTGAAGACCGGGGGCCAGCCGGGCCTCCTCGGCGCTGGGCCAGCCCTCCTCCCCTCCGGCGGCACGGGGGAGCGGGCTGTCCGCCGCCCGGAACGCCACGACGCCGCCGAGGAGACAGGCCGCCACGTCGTAGCCGGAGCCCCCGCCCTGTGCCCGGGCATGACCGGCCCAGGCCAGGCGCAGGGCAGCGTCCGCGTCCCCCGCTGTGAGCGCGAGGGCCAGCCCGACGGCGACGGCCGCGGAGGTCCCGACGGGGGTCCAGTCGTCGGGATCCGACCGCCACCGGAGATCCACGACCATGGGCCACGACGCCAGGCCGACCTCCCGGGCGACGGCCCACACGGAAACCGGGAGGTGGTCCGAGGGGTGCAGCGCATCGATGGGCGTGGACGCGATCGCCTCGGGCAGGATCTCCCGGGGGGCAGCGCCCGGGGCCGCCTGGATGCGCAGGACGGTGACCCCGGGGGTCGGCACCGCGGCGACCTGGAGGGACGGGGTCACGGCCAGGGCGAGGGCCCGGCCTCCCGGGGCCAGGACCCCGTACTCACCAGCCAGCATGACCTTGGTCGGGACGGTCCAGAGGCCCATCAGCCGAGCCCGGAGACCGCTCCGAGGCCCGGCCGGGCCACGATGGGCTCGACCCCCGGGAGGACGTCCCGGACCACCTGGGTCACGCGCTCCACGTCGCCGTCGAGGGTGATGAGGATCGGGTTGGGCCCGGCGTCCACGGTGCACCACACGCCGGTGCCGCCCTGGCGCAGCGCCGCCATCGCCTCGAAGATGCGGATCGTGTCCCGGGACCAGTAGAGGATCGGAGGGTCCGCGGTCAGCGCGACCGCGTGCATCAGGCGCGCGTTGCTCTCGGCGACCCTCCCCAGGGCCTCGATGTCCCGGAGCGCCACCGCGGCGAGCACCGGGGGCAGATCCTCGCGGCACTGGCTCAACCACCCCCGGAAGAGCGGCGAGGTCTCCTGGCAGCGGAGCATGGCGCGGGTCGAGGGGACATCCTTCGAGGTGGGATCCGCCGGCACGAGGATCAGGCGCAGCTCCTCCCAGTGCTCCGGCGGAAACGCGCACTCCGCGTAGCTGTCCCCCCCGTCCGGGGCGTCTCCCGCGTACCACCGCACGAAGCCGTCCGGGATCGACCGTGCGGCGGAGCCCGATCCGATCCGGGCCAGGGCGGAGCGCTCCCAGAGATCCAGGTCGAGGCCGAAGGCATCCTCGAGGGCCGAGGCCAGGGCGGCCATGGCCGCCGCGGAGCCGGCGAAGCCGATCCGGGGCGGCAGGCTCGGCGCCACCACCACCCGCAGGGGTCGATCCACGCCGTGGATCGCGCGTACATAGTCCAACATCCGGATGTACGGGCTCGACAGGCTGCTGCTGAGCCGCCGCGACTGGCCGCCGAACTGCCACCAGATCCCGTCCTCGGCCCACTCCCCGACGTTCACCCGGGTCCGCCCCTGGTCCAGGACCACCGCGAAGGTGTCCGTAAAGGGCAGGTTCCTGTCCGGGTCGCGCTTTCCCCAGTACTTCACCAGGGCGATGTTGGGCGGGGCGCTCCCGTTGCCGTGGATCGTCGCCATCAATGCCCTCCCCCGCTGCCCTTGGGCTTCGCGTTCCAGATGCGCAGCGCCAGGACGAAGCCCAGGATCGAGAAGGGCACCAGGAACATGGGCCAGAAGGCCCAATCCCAGCTCGTGAGCTTGCCCAGGACGATGGACTGGAGCCCCGTGCCCAGGTAGACGAAGCCGTCGATCATCCCCACCGCGGTGGCCGCGCCCTTGCGCCCGCCGAAGTCCATGGTGGCGGTGCCGCTCAGGAGGCCGTGGGAGCCGATGACACAGACGGACATCATGAAGAGCACGAAGCCGAGGAAGTAGGGCCAGAGGACCAGCTCGGGGCCGGCCTTGATCTTCCGGCTGTCCCCGGCGCGCTGGCCCCTCTCGAAGGTCGGATCCTGGAGACGCAGCGAGAGCTCGGCCCCGCCCCGCATCACCGTCATCGGGATGAAGCCTTCGGTGGCCATCCCCGGAGCCGCCTCCGGCGCCTTCGGGGCCTTGTTGGTGCAGATGCACTGGTCCGGATCCCATTGGGATTTCTTGCAGGTGGGCACCATGCAGGAGACGGCCCGGGTGACGTCCGACCAGTCGTCGATCTCCGTCACCCCGGCCACGGCGATGATCTCGTCACCGGCCTCGAGCTCCGGGTGGGCCTTCCGGTCATGCCAGTCCACCCGGTTCGTGGTGCCGCCGAGGACGAAGATCATGACGATGGTCGCGACGATCAGGATCGCGTAGAGGCCACCCGCCGCGGGCGCCCGCCGGCTCTGGAAGAAGAGATCGGAGATCCAACCGGCGGTGTTCGCACCGAGGACCCCGGCGACGAAGAGGATCCCGCCCCAGCCGCCCTGGAGGAAGGGCGCGATGAGCATCAGCGCGCCGGAGATCAGGAACCAGGTCTTGCGCCTCCCGGTCGCGCGGGCCGCCAGGAAGAAGAACGCCGCTCCCAGGACCACGAACGGGAGCACCGTGTAGTACCAGTGGGCCCAGCTGCCGTTGACCAGGAAGTGATCCGAACGGAGGCCCAGGACCTCCTTCGCGTAGAAGGGGAACCAGTGCATCACGCCGTTCCGGAGCACCCCGGAGCAGAACTCGATGAAGGCCAGGGTCAGGATGATCGGATTGGTCAGGATCTTCTTGATGAGCTGAAGCGTGGAGAAGTTCGTGTCCATCTCCCCGCTGCTCGCGTCCCCGGTGTCGAAGTCCTCGAAGCCCGCCTGGCCGGGACGGTCCCGCAGGAGGAAGAGCTCGAGGAGGAACATGCCGAAGAGGATCGCGGAGGGCAGGAAGAACACCCAGACCGAGGAGGGGATCTGCGAGGTCGAACCCGCCGGCGTGAACCAACCGAGGATCCAGCCGTTCACGGTGAACGCAAAGAAGATCCCCGACGAGATCATCGTCCCGAAGATCCCGGAGAAGCCGCCCCGCTCCCGGACGTGGAACCAGTGCGCGTTGACCTTGACGATGGACACCGCGCCGAAGGACTGGAAATACATATTGACGGCGTAGAGCACCGACAGCACCGGCACGACCGCGGTGGTGTCCCCGCCCGCGGCCACGACGAAGTGGATGTAGAGCCCCATGAGGAGGTTCATCACCGACGAGCCGATGGCGGCGGTGAGCATGGCCTTGCGACCGCCGAGCTTGTCGGTCAGGGGGCCGTTGACCAGGAAGGCGATCGCGTAGGTGATGGTCCCCGCTGCGAAGATCGCGCCGAAATCCTCCTTGGTCATGGCCTCGCCCAGCGCGTTCTTGGCCACGGTCAGGTTGTACCTGCCCATGTACAGGAACGCGTAGGTGAGTCCCATGGGGAACCAGTTGATGAAGCGACGCCTGCGGAAGGCCGGCGTGTGCGTGATCGGCATGTCCATGACCACAACCTCCGGATTTCCAACAGTCTGAGCGACGCCCGGGCGTGTGTAAAGCACAAACCATGGCCGGAACGGCCCGGTTGTGCTACCTTGGCGACCCGACCAAGAGACAGGGAGGCCCTCATGGAGATCGTCGGAACCATCCTCGCCGGCGGGACCGGATCCCGCCTGTTCCCCCTGACGAAGGTCACCAACAAGCACCTGCTCCCCGTGGGCCGCAAGCCGATGATCTTCCACCCCGTCGAGAAGCTCGTGGCGGCAGGGATCCGAAAGGTCTGCATCGTGACCGGGACCGAGCACATGGGCGCGGTGGTGCAGCTCCTGGGGTCCGGGAAGGAGTTCGGCTGCGAGTTCACCTACCGGGTGCAGGACGAGGCCGGCGGCATCGCCCAGGCCCTCGGGCTGACCCGCCACTTCGTAGGGAGCGGCCGGGTGGTGGTGATCCTCGGGGACAACATGTTCCAGGACGACATCTCGGCGTCCGTGGCGAAGTTCCGGGCCCAGGAGTCCGGGGCCCGCGTCCTGCTGCGGGAGGTCGAGAATCCCCATCGCTTCGGCGTGGCGCGGCTCGACGCCGAGGGCCGGATGCTGGAGATCCTGGAGAAGCCCAAGGACCCGCCGTCCAACCTCATCGTCACCGGCATCTACATGTACGACGCCGAGGTCTTCGACATCGTCGCAACCCTCAAGCCCTCGGGCCGCGGGGAGCTGGAGATCACCGACGTGAACAACGAGTACCTCCGCCGCGGCACCCTGGAGACCGACGTCCTGGAGGGCTGGTGGACCGACGCGGGGACCTTCGAGTCCATCGCGGAGGCGAGCCGCCTCATCGGCGAAGGCTGAGGACGGGAGGGCCGCCCATGGGCCGCCGAGAGCGCCTCACCCGGGAGGCCCTGGGGTGGACATTCAGCGGCGGCATCGCGCTCCGCCACCTCCGGAACCATCCTCGACGGGTCATCGGGCACCTGCCCCTGGCAGCGGAGATCCCCCCTTGCGTCGGGACCCCGGGCCGCCTCCTGGTGCGGGCGCGCCTGGTGCGCGAGGCAGACCCGGCGCACCTGGACACCCCCCGAGCCTGGACCGCCATGATCCGGGAGACGGCGGCGCACCGGACGGTGCAGGTCGCGCTCTGGAACGCCGGCGGGGACCTGATCCATACCTCCCCAGAGCTCGAGACCGATGGCGCCGGGATGCTCGAACACCTGGCGGACGCGCCGGGGGACACGGCGACCGTCGGGCTCCTCGCGTCGGGGACCGCCCTCCCCCATCACGCGACGGTACGCCTGCTGCCGATGGACGCGCCGCTCCTGGTGACCATCGCTGACGTGGATCGGACCTTCATCGGCTCCAGGATTCACGGCGCAGGCGACCTGGTCCGCCTCATGTGGGAGCCCGGCGGCGACCGCCCCTGGCTCGAAGGCACCGCGGCCCTGGCCGCGGGGTGGCGGGCGCGTTCGTACGCAGCGACCCCTCGCGCGTGGATCTTCCTCACCGGGAGCCCCTGGTTCTTCCTGGGGAACCTGGCCGATGCGAGTCGCGGCGCAGGGCTGGTCCTCGACGGTCTCTTCCCTCGTCCCGGACCGATCCCCGACGGAGTCCCGGCCTGGCATCCCGAGCACATCCGCAGGACCTTCCGGAACCTCGGACAGCAAGCGGGATACAAGCTCTCGACCTGCCTCCGCTTCGCCTCCACCCTGCCCCGGGGGGCCCGCCTCGTCCTCCTCGGGGACGACGCAGAGTCCGACGGGCTGGCCTACACGGCGCTGGAACGATGGCTGGACCGATCCTGGTCGGAGAATCAGGTGCTGGGCCGCGTCCTGGACCGCGCTGGGGCGATGTGGCGTCCCGCCCTCAAGGCGGCCCTCGAGGAGACCCGGGACCTCGAAGGACGCTCCGTGGCCTTCATCGGGATCCGCCGCACCGGCCGCGCCCACCACCCCGAAGACATCGAGGAGCTGCCCCCCACCGCCGTGGTCCACGACACCACCGCCGAGCTGGAGTCGGCCATGAAGCAACGCGGCATCTGGTAGTCCTCCCGGATTCCCCCGGGTCAGCGCACCTCGATCGCGGCCAGGGCGCGGGCGGCCTCACGCCGGATGCTCGGTACCTCAGACTCCAGGAGCTTCCTGAACTCCGGCGTGAGCTCCCGACATCTGAGGGTCGCGGCGGATGCGAGGGCGGCCTTGATCAGGAAGATGTCCCGGTGGCGGAGGGAGTGAACCAGGAGGGGACAGGCCTCGCCCACGCCCAGCTCCCCCACGGCCGCGGCCGCAATGGCGGTGTACCCCCAGTTGGTGTTCGCAACCCGATCTCCCTCCAGCGCGGCAACCAGGATCTCCTTCCCGTCGATCCCGCCGAGCGTCTCCACCGAGAAGGCCAGCGCATACTGGAACCCGCGGTCCGTCTCATCGACGCCGCCCAGCGCTGCGCGAAGGAGCCCGAGGTGCTCCTTCGCGCCCATGCGCCCCAGCGCGATGGCCGCCTGGGATCGTGCATCCCACGACGGCGCCTCGAGTTGATCGATCAGGAACTGCGCGGACTCCGCTGCGCCGATCCGTCCGAGGAGCTCCAGGAGATGGATGCGTTGGTAGGACCAGCCGGACAGCTCGCCATAGCGCGCCATGATCGGGCCCGCAGCGGCCGCTCCCCTCCGGATCAGCGCGTCGCCCGCGTCGCAGCCCATGACCCGGTTGCAGCTCTGCCGCTCCGTGGCCAGATCCAGGAGGTCCAGGATCCCCTCCCCCGTGGGAGGGGCCTCCACGCCCCGATTCTCCACGGTCTCCGCCGCTCCCTTCTGCGGCAACTCCTCCGGCGGCTGGCTCTTCACCACCTCCTCGAGCTGACTGACCGGCTCGGGCTCGTCCTCCGGGGCCGCAGCCCGGCTCTCCACCTCCGGGGCCGGGGATCCGGGGCTGGACTCCCGGGCCCCGCAGCCGAGGGTCGACAAGACCGCGGCGGTCACGATCAGCAGACGACTTGTTGAACGCATGAGACCTCCCAATACCCCCGGTTTCCCACCTGAGTGATAGGCCGATGGAATTTCTCCGGAAAGGAAGCCCCATCTTTCAGGTAGACTTTCATTCTGGGGCAGCCATGCGAAAACACCGCAACGACCAGCCCACCAAAAACAACCTGCGACCGGGAGTCCAGGAGAACGCCTCAACTCTCCAGCATGGATCTTCAGGCTCCCGTTTCCCCCCGCTCCGCTCCGCCTTCGCCTGAACCGCCCGCCGACTACGGGATATTGCAGAAGTCCTTGCAGTTGTTCCAGGGTGCGACGAGGTCAATGGCGGTGCCTTCGTAATGGTCGTGGAGGCAGAGGAGCGCCTTGGAGAGGGGCTGCCTGTGGGTGTGAACAACGTCGACGAGGCAATCCTTCACCACCACCCAGAAAGGCCTCGGATCCTCGGCGATGATGCCGGGGAAGTAGTTGTACTCGTCCTTGAGGCATTGATACGCGTCGTTGCAGGTGGCGAACTGGTCCTGCTCACCGAGGCACTCGTTGGCCTGGAGCGCGCAGTAGGAGTAGATGTTGTAGTCGTCCTTCACGAGCTTGTTGTGGGCCAGCTCCACCATGCACTGCTGGAGCGCGTACATCCGCTCGATTTCACCCTCGTTGAGACCCCACAGGCAGTCGTACATGCAACCGACGAGATCGTTGAAGTTGGTGCAGAGGTCCGGATCGGGGCAGAACTGGCTGTAGCACCCCACCTCGCACGTCAGCGCGTGCTTGCACGACTTCGGCCCGCCGTTGCTCCCCGCGTAGCAGGTGGCGATCCCGCCGGTGCACTCCAGGGGCGCCGCGACGAAGAACAAGGAGTTGGTGCACGCGGTCATCAGGGACAGGAGCTGATCCGCTGTCTGGTCCCCCTCGCGAAGGCAGCTCGAGACGCAATCCGGCGAGGTGTAGTCCGGCCCGCAGTCCTCGATGAGACACCGGTGCATGTCCCCGCAGGTCTTGTCCCCGTCGGTCGCTGCGACGCAGGAGAGCCACTTGTCGGTGCAGTACTGGAAGGAGCACTGTGTGACCGCGTCACCGGTCGGCTCCGTGGCGCAGGCACTGGCGGCGCATTCCTTGAGACCGAGGAACTTGTCCACGTGCACGTCGTCCTGGACTCCGACGCACTTCTTCAGGCAGTCGCTGTCATCGATGGCCGGTGCCAGGGCGCAGCCTTTCTTGAGGACGCAGTTCCAAAGGTCCTCACAGGTCTTCGGGCCCTCCGGGACGTCGGGGACCAGGTCCAGCGGGGGCGCACCCGTGTCCTCGGGATCGCCGGTGTCCTCCCCGGTCCCCGAGGGCTGGAACGTGAGGCCGGTGGGCTCGAACTCGGCCTTGCAGCCTGATGCGGTGCACACCACCGCCAGCGCAATCAGCGTCAACCGGTTCATTTGGCTCCTTCCTTCGTGTCGTCCGCGGCGCGGGGGCACCGTTCCGTCGTGATTGTACCCCCGCCACCGCCTCGCCGCAAATCACATCGGTTTCACCTTCAGCGTAGGATCCTGGTATCATGTCCTCTGGACATCACAGGGGGATTCGATGCGCACCTTGCACATCCGCTTGCTCACCATCGGACTCATGTCTCTCTTCCTCTCATGCAACGGCGGGACCGGGATGCTCCTCGACCCGCCCGACCAGGATGCGGACCCCGGGGACGGCCTCACCGATGCACCCCCGTCGGATTCGTTCTTCCGGGGGACCGACACCCTGGACATCCAGCCGAAGCCAGACACCGGCGACGCGACGACGGATCTCCCGGACAGCACCTCCGGGGAGTGGGGCCAGCCCTGCGACTCCCCGGAGGACTGCGCCAGCGGGCTCTGCCTCCAGACCGCCGCCGGCGCCGTGTGCACCACGAGCTGTATCGAGGAGTGCCCCCCCGGGTGGGTCTGCAAGGGCCTGGACCTCTTCGGCGGTGACGTCCAGTTCGTCTGCGTCCCTGCGTTCTGGCACATCTGCGAGGAGTGCGCTTTCGACAATGATTGCCAGGCCCCCGATGCGTTCTGCGCAGACATGGGCCCCGACGGCCACCGGTGCAGCGTGGAGTGCGGCGTCGGCGGCGACCTCGGCGCCGACGCCGTCTGCCCGAGCGGATGGGCCTGCGTCCCCGGCGCGGACAGCGGGCTCTGCCTCCCCGAGAGCGGGAGCTGCGCCTGCATGGCCGGGGACGAAGGCCAGGTCCGGAGCTGTGAGGTGGAGAACGCCCATGGACTCTGTGCCGGACAGCAGGAGTGCGCTGGCGCCGATGGCTGGGAGGCCTGCGACGCGCCGGAGGCCGTCGAGGAGACCTGCAACGGTGCGGACGACGACTGCGACGGCGCGGCAGACGAAGGCTTCCAGGACCTCGACGCAGACGGCGTGGCCGACTGCGTGGACGACGACGACGACGGCGACGGCGAGGAGGATCAGAGCGACTGCGCGCCTGCAGATGGGGAGATCCACCCCGGGGCCACGGAGCTCTGCAACGGCATCGACGACGACTGCGACGGCGGGATCGACGAGGACTTCCCGGATATGGACGGGGACGGCCTGGCCGACTGCATGGACAACGACGCGGACGGCGACGGCTACGAGGACGACGACTGCGGTCCCCTGGACCCGACCATCCACCCCGGCGCGGAGGAGCTCTGCAACGTCGTCGACGACAACTGCAACAACCTCATCGACGAGGGCTTCGTCGACTCGGACGTGGACGGCCTCAAGGACTGCATCGACGAAGACGACGACAACGACGGCCTCAAGGACCTGGCGGACAACTGCCCGCTCATCGCCAACCCGGACCAGGCGGATCTCGACGGCGACGGCCTCGGCGATGCCTGTGACGATGACGACGACGGCGACGGGATCCTCGACGGCGCGGACGACTGTCCCACGGTGCCCGACCCCGCCCAGGCGGACAACGACGGCGACGGCGACGGCGATGCGTGCGACGACGACGACGACAACGACGGGGAACTCGACGACAAGGACAACTGCCCCTTCGCGCCGAACCCGAACCAGTCCGACCTCGACGAGGACGGCCTCGGCGATGCCTGTGAGGACGACGACGACGGCGACGGTGTCTCCGATGGAGAGGACAACTGCCCCCTCGTCCCGAACCTCGCCCAGTCGGACAACGACGGCGACGGCGTCGGTGACGCCTGCGACGCCGACGACGACAACGACGGGAGCCCGGACCTCGTGGACTGCGATCCGAAGACGGCGATCATCCACCCCGGCGCGCCGGAGCTCTGCGACGGCCTGGACAACGACTGCATGGGCGACGTGGACGAGGGCTTCACGGACACCGACGGCGACGGCGCGGCGAACTGCGTGGACGACGACGACGACGGCGACGGGATCCCCGATGACGGGGACAACTGCCCCCTGACATGGAACGCTGGCCAGGAGGACAACGAAGGGGACGGCATCGGCGACGCCTGCGACGGCGACGACGACAACGACGGGATGCCCGATGGCCCGGACAACTGCCCCCTCCACCCGAACCCGGCCCAACTGGATCTGGACGGAGACGGCCTCGGCGATGCCTGCGACGACGACATGGACGGAGACGGCACTCCCAACGGCCAGGACACCTGCCCCGGGAAGGCGAACCCGGCGCAGACGGACACCGACGGGGACGGTCTCGGTGACGCCTGCGACGACGACGATGACGGCGACGGCGTGGAGGACGCCCTGGACAACTGCGTCTTCGTCCCCAACCCGGATCAGCTGAACACCGACGGAGACGGCCTCGGCGATGCCTGCGACGGCGACCTCGACGGCGACGGCATGGCGAACGGAGAGGACAACTGCCCCGACCAGCCGAACCCGAATCAGCTCGATCTCGACGGGGACGGCATCGGCGACGCCTGCGACGACGACCTCGACGGCGACGGCGTGCAGTACGAACATGACAACTGCCCGGGGCAGGCCGACCCGGACCAGGCCGACCTCGACGGGGACGGCCTCGGCGACGCCTGCGACGGCGATCTCGACGGCGACGGAGTCCCCAATGACGTCGACAACTGCCCCGAGGACTCGAACCCCGGCCAGACGGACGTCGACGGCGATGGATTGGGCGACGCGTGCGACCCGGACGACGACGGCGACGGGATCTCCAACGACGAGGACAACTGCCCCGATCTGTACAATCCGGATCAGCTCGACTTCGACGACGACGGCCTCGGCGACCTCTGCGATCCCGACGACGACGGCGACGGCGATCCCGACGTCGACGACTGCGCACCCTGGGACCCCGCGTTCCATCACGGCGCGAAGGAATACTGTGACGACCTGGACTCGGACTGCGACGGCTCCCTCCTCGACGAGTTCCCCTGCATGACCGGGGCGGATCAAACCCAGGCCTGCGGATACTGCGGGTCCCAGGATCGGACCTGCACCGCAGCGTGCCAGTGGAGCCCGTGGGGGGCCTGCGACGGCCAGGGGGTCTGCGCACCGTGGGCCACCGAGGACGAGGTCTGCGGCAAGTGCGGCTCCCGGAGCCGCACCTGCACCGGTCAATGCGTCTGGAACCCCTGGAGCGCGTGTGGCGGCGAGGGGGCCTGCACCGCCGGCGAGACCCAGGTCGAGGCCTGCGGGGTCTGCGGGACCCGGAGCCGGACCTGCTCGGACCAGTGCAGCTGGGGCGCCTGGGGCGAGTGCGGCGGTGGGGGCATCTGCACCCCCGGCGAGACCCAGGGCCTCTCCTGCGGCGACTGCGGAACCCAGACCCGGACCTGTACGGCGAGCTGCACCTGGGGGAGCTACGGCTCCTGCACCGGTCAGGGCATCTGCAGCCCCGGCCAGACCGACTCCGGCTCCTGCGGAGCCTGCGGCTCCCAGACCCGTACCTGCACGGCGAGCTGCAACTGGGGCGGCTGGAGTTCGTGCAGCGGACAGGGCTCCTGCTCCCCGGGCGAGACCCAGAGCCTCTCCTGTGGCCTCTGCGGGACCCAGACCCGGACCTGCACGGGGAGCTGCACCTGGGGGGGTTACGGCTCCTGCACCGGTCAGGGCGTCTGCAGCCCCGGCCAGGGCGACTACGAATCCTGCGGCAACTGCGGGACCCGGTCCCGGTCCTGCAACTCGAGCTGTTCATGGGGGGGCTGGAGCTCCTGCAGCGGCCAGGGCTCCTGTTCCCCGGGGCAGTCTCAGAGCGCCTCCTGCGGCAACTGCGGCACACAGACGCGGTACTGCTCGTCGAGCTGCAGCTGGGGCAGCTACGGGAGCTGCTCCGGGCAGGGGACCTGTTCCCCCGGACAATCCCAGAGCACCTCCTGCGGCAACTGCGGATCCCAGACGCGATACTGCTCATCGAGCTGCAGCTGGGGCAGCTACGGGAGCTGCGGGGGCCAGGGTGTCTGCACCCCCGGCGCAACGACCCAGAGCGGCTGTGACGTCTGCGCACAGAAGACCTGCTCGGGCTCCTGCAGCTGGGGCGGCTGTTCAATCCTTCCCGGGAAGCAATGCCTCTGGGAGAGCGGCACGAACTGGGAGTGCTGCGCGTACCACAAGTGGCACTTCTGCCTGCCGCCCAGCTACGGGGCAGCGGGCTGCAAGTGGAGTTCGTCCTGTGTCTGGGTCGACGGAGCTTGCTACTGACGTCGCTGTGGGAGGGGCGTCCACGCCCCGATTCTCAGGCCCGAACGCGCCTGCGCAGCACGAACACCAGCCCAACCAGCAGCAGCATCCACGGCGCTGCAGCGGACGCACCGGCGGTGCAGCCGTTGCTGTGGGTCACGTCCACCGCGGGCGGGGTTCCCGGGTCGGTGTCGACCGCCGGGACGGCGTCTTCGGACGGGACGACGTCCTCCCCACCCTCCTCCTCGACCACGGGCACGAAGGGCTCGTCGAGGACCGTGACCTGAACCAGCGCACGAACGGTGCCGCCCAGGCTGTCCCGGACCTGCACCACGACGCGCCAGAGCCCCGGCTCCTCCACGCCCTCCACGTCGAGGCGCATGTCCTCAGCGTAGGGAAGGTCCCAGCTGCCGTCATAGCCCAGATCCCAGCGCACGGTGAGGACCTCGGTCGCGTCCTCCACGTCCGACGGGGTCAGGGCGACCTCGAAGGGCTCGCCCAGGCGGACCTCGGCGGGAGCCACCACGGTGACGACGGGGTCATTGTTGGGGGTTGGGTCCACGCCGGTGAGGAGCTTCGACGCGTTGATCTTTCCGTAGCCCCAGGTGGGGTTGGGCACCTCGCCGGTGATCTCGTCGGCGGTGGCGGAGGCCTTCACCAGCTCGGGGAGGTCCCTCGGATCACCCTCGGGGTTGGCCTGGAGCCAGAGGGCCATGACGCCGGCCGCGAAGGGCGCGGCCCCGCTGGTGCCGCTGGCCGAGTGGTACATCGGGTAGTAGGGATCCAGCATCTCGTAGTACTCCGGCGGGGCGCCCATCTCGTCGAAGTACTTCTCATGGTAGCCCTTCCAGGGCGCGGCCAGGTCGCAGGGTGCGACGACGTCCAGGGCCAGCTCCCCGTCGATCCGGGGCCCGCGGCTGCTGTATCCGGCCAGAGTGCCCTCGTTGTCCAGATCGGCCACAGCGCCCTCGTTGGACACCGATGCACCCACGCTGAACGCGGTGTCACCGGTGGAAGGCCACGTGATGGTGTAGAGGGGCGAGAAGTGGTCCGGAAGCTCCACGGAGTCTCCGGTGTAGATGTCCGCCATGATCACGTCCAGGACGCGGTCCCCGTCAGCCTCGTTGAGGACCAGCAGCTTGTAGTCCCCTGCGGGCAGGATCGCCGGGTTGTGCCAGGAGCCGGCGGGGTTGCGGACCCGGCCGCTCAGGACGCTGGTCCCACGGTCCGAGGTGGCGATCCCGAAGGACCTGACGACCGCGTCGTCCCCCATGGGCACCCCATCGGACTCCACGCTGGAGAGCTCCACCTGGTTCCCCTCCGGGTCCTCCAGGGCGAAGATGAAGGGCTCGAGCGCGTCCTGCCAGCGCAGGTTGATCTGCATCATGAAGGTCCCCCACTCGCCGAGGCCGACGGTGACGGGGATCTCCACGAGCTCCCCCGCGGGGATCGTCGCGCTGCCGTGATAGGGGTAGGCACCCTCGTTGCCCGAGGACACGCACGCAGGGACCCCGGAGTTCTCGAAGACGTAGTCCATGGACTGCTCCAGCTCCGACGAGCCGTCGCAGAACTCCCCGAGGAGGATCCCGTAGGAGTGGGACGTGACGTTGGCGTGGTTCTCGACGAGCCACACCAGGCCCGCGAGGATCGGATCGCCGTAGGGCACCTCCTCGCCACCGATCTGGTCCATCTCCCAGTCCACCAGGAGGATGTCCGCGGACGGCGCCACACCATGGCGACGCTGGACCACCGGAAGATTCCCCACCACCACCCCGGCGGTCATGGTCGCGTGGCTGATGCTCGCGCCCCAGGCCGGGTAGTCGATGAGGTTCTCGCCGCGGGTGAAGGTCTCGTCCTTCTCGGGGCGGTAGATCGCCTTGATCTTGGACGAGCCCAGGCGCAGGAGCTTCTCGCCGGGGTCCAGGGTGCCGGAGCCGTCCACGTCGTCGCCCACGAAGAGCGGCTCGCCGTAGGCGGGGGTGGACTCGACGAAGCCCACGCCGGTGCCGACCTCGCGGAGGCCGGAGAGGTTGATGTCCACCCAGAGCCAGTCCTGGTCCGGATCGTAGCCGTCGGCCACGTTCTCGTCCACGCCGGTGCCGGTGGTGTGCGCGGTCCAGGTGACCGGGCCGTTCATGACCTGCAGGAGCTCCGCGTCTCCCGCGGTCCCGTCATCGTCCAGATCCACGCCGTCGACGCCGGGGGTGAAGAGCCCGTCCCCGTCCAGGTCGAGCCAGTCGTAGCGACCACCGTCCGCATGGAAGAACGCCGGATGGAAGGAGTCGATCCAGGAGTCGATGAGGCCGACGGTCGTGCCCTCACCGAGGAGATCGCCGGTGTCGGTCTCCACCAGGTCCCAGGCCTGTTCGAGGCCCGTTCCCGTGTGGGTGTGGTCGTCCCAGCCCGCGGGGCGTACCGGTGCGTGGGCCTCGATCTTGAGGACCTCGGGCAGCGCAGCGACCGCAGCGACCGCGTCCAGGGGCAGGCGCACCTGGACGAAGGGGCCCATGGCCAACGGCCGGCCCTCGGCACGGAAGAGCCGCGCCCCGGCTGCCTCCAGGCGGGCCAGGATCCCCGGGGTCGCCGGGACCGAGAGACGGATCACCGCTGCGACGGTGTCCACGGGAACGAGGCGCTCGGCGGCGCGGGGATGCCAGGCCCGCTCTCCCCGGGCCCGGAGGTCGATGAGGCGCCGCACCGAGGCGTCCAGCTTGCCGTCCGGGCCGGTCACAGAGGGCGCAGCGAAGGCGGGCGGGCACAGGATGATGAGCGCGAGAGCGGCGACGATGATTCGGGGCATGGAGGTCTCCAGGGCCAGGTGTTCCATGGGCGGCGGCTTGCCGCAGACGGGAGAAGGTTTAGTGATCCGTCAGTCGGATGTCCAGCGAATCAGCAGATCCCGGTCAGGCAGAAAGTCCTCACGTGCGAAACGCAGCACCTCCCAGTCACCCTCCCTGAACCGCTCTCCGTCGTAAGAGACGTCAACCCCGGAGAGGCGCGTGGGCCAGCGCACCTCGTACGCGCCCTTGTCCAGGGAGTCGCCCCAGCGCGCGGTAGACGTGAGGATGTAGCGGGCCTCGGGCACGTCGCAGCGTTGGCGGTACTTCACCTGCACCGACAGCTCCTGGCGCGGCTCCATCTGGAGCCGCCAGAGGATGCCCTTCGGGGCCTTGCGCCAGCGCGCACCCTTCACGTCCCATGTCTCCGGGAGGGGGTGCGCGGCGTCCACGGGGACGGGGTAGAACAGGGTCGCCTGGTGGGGTCCGTCGGTGCGGTTCTCGAAGATGTAGAGTCCGTCCACCGAGACCCAGGGCGGGTCCACCGTCACGGAGATCATCTCCTCGCGGAACCGGATCGGCAGGTCGAAACGCGGCGCCGTCGCTGCGGGTCCCTTGCGGAGGGTGTCCTCCGTAGCCCGGTGGTACACCCGGTCGAACTCCCAGGCCTCCGGCGCCATTTCAGGGAGCTGTGGGAGGGGCGCCCCCACCCCGATTCCCCCGGTCTCAGCCTTCCCCATCGCGACCACCACCCGGAGCGTCTCCCCCGGCCCCAGGACCCGGTCCACCCACCCCAGGTTGATCGCCGTCAGGGTCTTGTTGTCCAACGGCTTTCCCGGTGTGAGTTCATCCTCGCCGTGTGCGAAGCGGTTCGCGAAGAGCACCCGGTCCGGCGGCGTCCCGGGGTCCGGCATGATGAAGTTCGCGGCGCCGGAGAAGGCGCCGGGGGACTCGCCCGAGAGCTCGTTCCCGAGATCGTACAGGCCCCCCCAGCGGAAGGTCCCCGGATCCACCTGAACCTCGGCTCGGACCAGGCCTTCGTTGGTCCAGCCCACGTCCCCCTCTGAGGTCTTGTAGGTCCCGATCCAGGGGTCCTCCCCGGTCCAGAAGGAGAGCCGCCGGGGTGCGTCGCAGACGTTGCGGACATGGGAGGCGATGAGGACGTAGGCCGCGCCGTCGGGCCAGGAGAGGTACCGGGTGGCCTCCCAGCACCCGCCGCGATTGAAGGAGCGCAGGACCAGGCTCCCCTGCCGCCCATCCTGGAGGATCTCCCCGTCCAGGTACTCCATGCGCACGCCGTCGTCGCCCCGGCCGAAGTTCTCGCTCCACCCGCAGTCGTACTCGAGCCCCTCCTCGTGGTCCCACAGGCTCTCGTCCTGTGCGCAGAAGAGGTTCAGGCTGGGGAAGCCCGGACTGGGCTCCTTCGGGGTCCAGAGCAACCCGGAGCCGTTCATGCTGCCGATCCACAGACCCCCCGCATAACCAGGGTATCTGCACTGCAGGCAGAGGTCGTACCGATCCCCGTCGGGCATCCGCTGGGTGATCAGCCCCTTCCCCGTCGCCGGATCCCAGCCCACCTCGAATCCCACCCCGAGGACTGGCTTTCCCTCCTCCCCCTGTGGGAGGGCCTTCAGGCCCGACTCCCCCTCCCCGACGTCCTTCGGCGCAGACGCCCGCTGGCAGGCCAGCAACGAGAGGATCAGGATCGAGATCGGAAGGAGACGCCGGTTCACGCGGTGCGACGCCGATACAAGAGCGCGAGGAGACCAAGCATCAAGAGGATCCCGGGCACGGCGACGCCGGCACCGATCCCGCAGGTCTTGCCCTCGTCGTCCACCACCTCGGGGGTTGCGGGGGCGGGCTCCACACCCGGCCCCAAGGTGTCTGTGTTCGGCCCGGGCTGGACCGTGTCTTCACCGGCAGGTGCGGTGTCCTCGCCGGGTCCGACCGGCGCGTCCTCGCAGAACACTTCGCAGTCCAGGCCCTTGGGCCAGGGGGACTCCGGGATGTTCCAGGGTGCCACGTCGATCCCCGCTTCGGGCATCGGCTGCGGCTCCTGCACCGCCGGGGGCGGGTCGACCACGGTGATGGTCATGGCCCCGCCCAGCCAGTTCTCCCCATCGAAGAGGAGCTTGTAGCTGTGCCCGCCCACCGCGACGTCGCAGTCGCATACCTGCCAGGCGTAGTACGTGCCGATGCCGCTGCCGCCGTTGATCTCGACCCCCGTGGGCCCCTGGAACTCGCTGGTGAGCAGCGCGCCGTCCTTCTCCACCCCGGTAGGCAGGTTGCACCAGCCCGGCTCTTGGTTGTCGCTCTCGCACATGTACGAGATCTGGACGTGCATGGTCTCGGGCACCTGCACGCCGTGGTTCGTCTCCATCATGATGGGGTTCGCGGTCGCCGCGGCCGGCAGCAGCAGCCAGGCAAACATCGCAACGAGGCGGGGGATCCTCATGGTGTCCTCCAGGGGGTTCAATTCAAGGGAAGGATACGCTTCCTGGGATCCCAGGTCAAAGCACGGCGATGCCGTCCACGGTGATGGTGAGGACCTGCTCCATGGGGAGGCCGGGCTCGAAGAGATCCATGGAGAAGCGGAGGCCATGGATCGTGAGGGGCTCCGGGGGGGGGAGAAACACCTGGACGGCCTCAGCGGGCGCGGTGACATGGGCGGAGAGGGGCCACTGGGCGATGGGCTCCTCCCCTTCACCGAGTGCGAGCACGACAATGAAGTCAGACGCAGGGCGGACCACGTTGCCCGGCGACACCGCGACGGCAGGGAGGAGATGGAACGACAAGGCCTGCGCTGCTTCTACGATCAACGGCTCCGGGAAGAGCAGGGTCACGCCGAGCTCCCCGTCCTGGCCGTCGGGAGGGTTCACGAAGGCGAGGGACGAGGGCACGAAGTCGAGCTGCAGGGCCTGCTCCCCGCAGTCCGTGAAGGACCCCGCCAACGTCGCGTAGGTCTGGCCGTCCGCGGTGTTGGGCAGGGGCAGGGCGTTCTCGAAGCGGACCGCGACCAGGGTCTCGCCGCAGAGGACATCAGCCTGCGCTCCGCCCCCCGCGGGGACACCCTCGAAGGGACCAACCACCCGCGCGCCCAGGTGGAGAAGCCCGGCATGGAGGGGCTCCACGGCGATCCAGAAGAGGCCCTCGCCGAGCCCGGTCAGGTCCACGGAGGCGGACGCCGTGTCGACCTCCCGGGTCCCGACGATCCGCGCGTCCGTCCCCGCCGGGTGGGTCAGCACATGGACCCGCCAGGCCTCCTCGAAGGGCAGCGCGGTCCAGCCCAGGTCCACCCCCCCGACCTCGTCCACGCCCCACTGGATCTGCGGCGGCGGCGCCAGGAGCGTCGCGGCGACCCCCGCAACCAGGAGCCCGTCCACGAAGCGGTTCACGTGGGCCATGGCCTGGAGGAGGAACACGTAGCGTTCGTCGCGCAGGGTCACCACGCCGTAGTTGCAGTCCTCGGGGTCGAAGGTGCGGCCCGTGGGGGGCTCGTCGGTGTACATGAACCAGTGCCAGCCCGTGACGTACCCGGTGCCCTCGTGGGACCGCTCCAGGAACCACCGCGACGACCACTCGTAGAACTCCGCCCGGTCCTGCTGGGTTGGCACGGTCTTGCCGGCGCCGTAGGTGTTGGGGTGGCCCGAGTCCGCGCCCCGGATCCCGTACTCGGTGACAATGAAGGGCTTCACGCCTCCCGCACCCTCGAACGCGGCCGCGGACTGGGCCTCCCAGCGCTCCTCCGGCGGCGCGCCGAGCATGAAGTCGATCATGGGGTCGCTCTGGATGTAGTAGTCGTTCACCGTGACCACGTCGCAGTGCTTCCCGGCCATGCGAAACACCGGCAGCGGCGCGACCTCGGCGATCCGATCACAGAGGTTCAGGTGTTCGGGGACGGTGGCGTCCAGGGCCGCGTCCACGGCGGAGTAGTAGGCCTCCGCGATCTGCTCCACGAACGCGTCCCGATCCGCGCGGTGGGTCGCGTTCCCGGGATCGAAGGGCAGCGCCGTGACCTCGAGGAGCGCATCCCAGGTGTCGAGTTCGAGCCCGTAGGCCCCGTTGAACGCGGCGAGGTCGCCCGCGTACCGGTCCTCCATGCGGGCAGCGAAGGCCAGCTTCCCCGGGGTCGCCGCCGCCTCGTCGATGAAGTCGTCCGCCAGGGAGCCCGAGGGATCGGGGACGAAGAGATCTCCGCCGTGCCAGCGCAGCTCGTTGTCGGAGTAGACCCCGATGAACCAGGGGTCCGCGGCCTCCCCGGCGGACACCGCTCCCGCCGCGTAGGCCAGGCAACCAGCAGCGAAGTCCGGGTGGAACACGTCCCGGATCCCGCCAGCGCTCACCGCGGGCACGGCGTCGCCGCCGCACCCGGACATGAAGCCCAGGTTCCGGGTATAGGCCATCTTCCCGGAGGCCTCCGACCCGCTGCTCCAGCCGCCGAGGGTGTTGAAGCCGTGCTCCATCATGGTGTCCACCTGCCGGGACTTCACCCACGCGGGGATCGCACCGAGGCTCCCGACGACGCCCAGGTACTTTGCGTACTGGGCCAGGTTGCCCGGCTGGTAGCCGAGGCCCTCCCCGGACAATGATCCGAAGGCCACGGCCTGGATCCCGAGGGAGAAGAACGCGTTCCCGTCGGGATCCACCAGCCAGGCGCGACCGTCATGGAGCGCGGTGGTGAACCACCCGGTGCCCGCGGCCACCGGGAGATCGGAGTATCCGCCCCAGGGGTCTCGGGAGACGTCGACGAAGGGCACCGGCTCCGGCGGCGGCGGGACGTCGGCTGCGAGGGCGTCGGGGACGTCCTCGGCGGAGTCGTCGGCCGGCGCGTCCGGGAGGTCGACTGGGGCATCCGTCCCGGTGTCCCGGGGCGCGTCCACGGTCAGATCCGGCGGGCCGGCGACGTCCAGAACCCCATCGACGCTGGACGCATCCGCTCCCCCGTCCCCAACCGCGGAGCAGGCGGCGAGGACGAGGACGACGAGGATCAGAGGCAGCTGCTTCATAGGAACCTCCTGGGGGAATCTTAGCGGAAGCGGTGGTAGACTGCGACGGGAAACGGGGGTCGGATGCGGTGGTTCGGGATCATGTTGGTGGTCATTCTGGCGCTCGATTTCGGGTGCAGGGGGGAGCGCAGCGACCCGCGCAGCAACGAGCGCAGCGACATCGCGTCCCCTCCGCCCTCCGGGCACCTCCCCTCCGGAAGGGGAGGAGTTCCGAGCTCACCACCAGACATCGAAGCAGCGACCCCGACCGCACCGGACATCGGTGATGCACGGAGCCCTTCCCTCTTCAGGGAGGTGCCCGAGCCCCTCCCCATCCCCCCCGCCGTCTCCATCACCTCCCCGGCGGACGGCCTCGTCCTCCCCAACCCCATCACCTTCGAGTACACCACCTCCCCGGGGATCGCCCGGGTCGCCTTCTACGTCGACGGTTTCCCGATGCAGGATCGGCCCTTCCGGCCCGAGGGGCGGTACGCGTACCGCTTCGGCGGGGTCAACGTGCTGCGGCAGGTGGAGCTGGTCGGACTGTCCGGGGACGGGCGGGAGATCGCGCGGGACGCGATCAGCGTCCTGCCCTCCGAAGGCTACCTGGTGGAGCCGACGGGGTTCAACCGCTACGTGATCCGCGCAATCAACGACTGGGTCCTCTACCCGAAAGACGGACGTTACCTCTACTGCTGGCGGGGGTGTCCCGGCACCGTGGGCATGATCCACGACGCTTCGTATCTCGGGGAGGTCCGCTGGACGGGGGACGGCCACTGCGTCTGCACCGGCCACACCCTGGAGATCTTCCTGGACGCCTACCGTCGCTGGCAGGCCGACGCCGGAGTCCCGTGGGACACTCCCTTCGGCGCACTGACCCGGGACCAGCTCCGACGGGAGTTCTACCAGTTCTGGCAGGGGTATGGCGTCACGGAGTCCGCAAGCTGTGCGGACGCGCTGGAGACGGCAGGGATCGGCTACAACCTCTACCCCGAGCAATGGGCAGACGCCCTCCCCGGCGACTTCATCAACATCTCCCGCACCAACGGCACCGGCCACACGGTGGTCTTCATCCGGTGGATCACCGACGAGAAGGACCACATCATCGGGCTCCGCTACTACGGCTGCAACCGCAAGGGAGATTCTCACCCGGACCCCACGGACCCTGCGAACCAGCTGGTCTCCGGACCCTCGTTCAAGACCGAGAAGTTCGACGGCTGGGGTGGGACGCTGATCCCGTCGTACCTCTTCCTGGGGCGGGTCCTCGACCCGGGTGATTTCTAGACCCCCATCGATGATCGGTGATGGCCTGGAGCCACCGGAAAAAATCGAGAGAAGATGCCTCAAGCTTGTTGACAAGTGCCCCTGAGAGGACCTAATGAGTCAGCGTTATCGATGGTCAATCGGACCGGATGTGCAAGCTGCGTCAATGAAAAATGAGGTGACACCATGTACGACATCGACCTGTTTGTCTCTGACCTGGAGAGGCGGAATCCGTCTGAGCCGGAGTTCATTCAAGCCGTGCGGGAAGTACTCGAGAGCGTAATCGACGTCGTCAATGAAACACCCGTGTATCGCAAGTTACGAATTCTCGAGCGAATCACCGAGCCTGACAGGGTGATCTCCTTCAAGGTCGAGTGGGAGGATGATTCGGGGAACATCCGGGTCAACCGGGGCTACCGGGTGCAGTTCAACAACGTGCTCGGACCCTACAAGGGCGGCCTGCGTTTCCACTCGAACGTGACGCTGGGCAGCCTCAAGTTCCTTGGCTTCGAGCAGACCCTCAAGAACAGCCTCACCATGCTCCCGATGGGGGGCGGCAAGGGTGGCTCGGACTTCTCTCCCAAGGGCAAGTCCGACAACGAGATCCGGCGTTTCTGCCGCTCCTTCATGGCGGAGCTCCAGAAATACATCGGTCCCGAGACGGACGTACCCGCCGGTGACATCGGCGTGGGAGGCCGTGAGATCGGATACCTCTACGGTCAATACAAGAAGCTTCGGAGCGAGAACACCGGTGTCCTGACCGGCAAGGGGATCAACTGGGGCGGCTCGCGTATCCGTCCCGAGGCGACGGGCTTCGGGGCCGTGTATTTTGCCGAGGAGATGCTCAAGGAGGCCGCCGACGTTCTCGCCGGCAAGACGGTCATCCTCTCCGGCTTCGGCAACGTGGCCTGGGGCGTCGCCATGAAGGCAAGTCAGCTCGGCGCAAAGGTGCTCACCCTCTCCGGACCGGACGGGTACATCCTGGACGAGGAGGGCGTGGGCACCCAGGCGAAGTGGGACTACCTGCTGGAGCTGCGGTACACCAACAACGACGAGGTCGCTCCCTACGCCAAGAAATTCAACGCCAGGTTCTTCCCGAACAAGCGGCCCTGGGAGGTGAAGGCCGATCTGGCGTTCCCCTGCGCGATCCAGAACGAGTTCGACGAGAATGATGCGAAGCAGATCATCGAGAACGGCTGCAAGTACGTGATCGAGACCTCCAACATGGGTTGTACGGCCCAGGCCGTCACTGTTCTGCAGGCCGCAGGAGTCAGGTTTGCGCCGGGCAAGGCAGCCAACGCCGGAGGGGTCGCAGTCTCCGGCCTCGAGATGTCGCAGAACAGCATGAAGCTGCTCTGGACGGCCGAAGAGGTCGATGAAAAGCTCCAGAGCATCATGCGGAACATCCACGCCATGGGTGTGGAGCATGGCCGCCGGCCTGACGGCCACATCGACTATGTCCGGGGATCGAACATCGCTGGCTTCCTCAGGGTCGCCGACGCCATGCTCGACCAGGGCTACTAAGATTCAAGGCCTGAGCTCCTTACAAAGGTCAAGGTCTGTTCCCGCAACTGTGACCTCCGCCCGATGCGCAACCGAGCCGGGGAGCCTGCGACCCGGATTCCCCGAACACCGGCAAGAATACCATCTCGCACGATCCCAGACGGTAGAATCCGGGTCGCTGGCTCCCCGGCTGGGATCGGGAAGAATCCGGGTCGCGGTGGGGGGAGCTACTTGAGGTAGTGGGCCATGGCCTTGGCGGCCTCCTGGGAGTACCGGGCAAACTGCCGGGTGAAGACCATGAGGCTGTCCTCGGAGAGGCCCTTCCGGTAGGGGTAGAACATCTCGGTCCAGAAGTCCCCGTCCTTGTCCAGGTAGACCTTCACGTAGCCCTTGTAGTTGATCGTGTTCACCTGCATGAGGATCTGGGGATCGGCTGCGGACTCCGCCCTCTTCTTGTAGACCGTGGCGACCCGCAGGCTCTTGGTCTTCTCCTGAACCTCGAAGAGGACCTTGCCCGGCATCTCGTCGTGGGTGATCCAGAAGACCTTTCCGGGTTTGATCCAGCCGGTCTGGAAGTCGCTCTTCTGGTAGAGGATCATGAGCCGCTCGGTGTCCGCCGCACCGGTCTCTCCGAGGAACCCGTCCGGGTCTTTGGGGCCCTGGGCTGCCGAGCAGGCCCCTGCCAGGAGGACGACGGCGATCAGCACCATGAGGGAAGGTTTCATCGAGGAGCACTCCTTTCAGCAAGGTAGCCCGCATCCTAGCGGACGGGGCGCGGACCCTCAACCGGTTTCGAGGGGAGTGGACTCCTGAAAATGGAGATGCGTTCCCGTCCGGTACATGTTAAACAGGAAACTGCCCTGGGCCCCCCGCATCGGTCAGCCCGGGCCACGGGAGCAGAGATGCGAATCGCCCACATCAGTGACCTGCACATCCTCGATCTGGCCGGGGTGCGCGTTGGGCGTTTCGCCAACCGTCGCCTGATCGGGGGCGCGAACCTCGTCCTGCGCCGACGGGGCCAGTACCGCGCGGACATCCTCGAGCGCCTCATCGAGGACATCCTTCGGGAGGGGGTCGACCATGTAGCCATCACCGGAGACCTCTCGAACCTGGCCCTGGAGTCGGAGTTCGAGCGGGTCTTCCACCTGATCAAGCTCCTGGGCGGCTACGATCGTGTCTCCGTAGTCCCTGGCAACCATGACTACTACACGGGGGGCGCCATCGCGGCCCGCCGGTTCGAGAAGTTCTTCCACGGCTTCATGTACCAGGGCTACTCGGACCTCAAGACCGTCTTCTACCCCTACTCGAAGGTCCTGGGCGACGTCGTCCTGGTAGGCCTCAACTCGGCCTGTCACACGACGCCCCCCATGTCCTACGGCACCCTCTCGGCCAAGCAGCTCGACGCGGCAGACAAGATCCTCTCCTCCTCCCGTGTCAGGAACCTTCGGAAGGTCGTGCTCCTTCATCACACCCTCCACCGCCGTCCCTGGCACACGGAGGCGACCACCCGCCTGGTCAACCGGGAGAGCCTCCTCAGGGTCCTCATGCGAAACCGCGTCGACCTGGCGCTCTACGGCCACGACCATCAGGGCAGGATGTGGGAGCTCGACGAGGGCGGCCATCGCCTCCACCTGGTCAACTGCGGCTCCTCAACCCGCCTCGGGCCCCAACCGGACCAGCGGGCACGTTACCGGCTCATCACCGTCGAGCTCGAGGCCGGCGTCCGCCGAATCGAGACCAAGGTCTACGACCCCAACGAGCGCCGCTTCTACCGGATGATCTAGAGCTTGACAGAGACCGGTTTCTCGGCTAGAAAAACCCCGCGCTTTGACATCCGGGCGATTAACTCAGTGGGAGAGTGCTACCTTCACACGGTAGAAGTCACAAGTTCAAATCTTGTATCGCCCACCCCGCAGGGCACACCTCGCAAGAGGCTCTGAATGCCCTGTAGCCACTGCGGAGGCGCAGTTATCAATAGGAAAAGGGTCGGGCTCACGCTCGGCCCTTTTCCGCGTCTGGGGCAACTTGTCCAAGGTCGTGTCCAAGGTTTTTTTGGTGGCACCTTCCATTTCCGGCTGGCCTCAAGGCAGCTATGCGCACGTGTCCGATGGGCACAAGAGGGCTGAGATGGATCAGGTTTGGGGCTGACCTGCAACGATTATGCAACGTATTTAGGTTGGGGCGGTCCTGAGGGACTCAGGGCTTAACGAAAAAAGGCCCTGATAAATCAGGACCTTCCGTGAGTGGAGAGTGTGTCGCTCGACGCGAAAATTCTCCCTTTGGAGAGCATGGGGGCCGAATCGCCCAGACACGTTGTAATTATGTAGAAAAAGGTTGCTGGCGGCCTCCGCAGAACGTGAGCCCATTTCGTTCCCGAGAGACACGCGCCCTATCGCAGGTGCTCGGGGCGAACTGTTCACCATGTTCTCCATGACCTCAAGATTGTGAAATGCCCTCTGCCAGCCATGAGAATGACCTGTCCGGTCGACCCCTCCAGCTCATCCGCACAGACCGACTTAATCCGACTTGATTACGCTGCTCTTGATCCTTGAAGGGGCCGGATGGCTGTGCTAGGTTGCCATTATTGGGAACACGCAGGAACACGCTCGTCCGTTGAAAACCCACGGCGACAGGAGAACGCAAATGGCGGAACCATGGATGTCGGTCGAGGACATCGCAAAGCACCTCGGAGTCGCGAAGGATTCAGTCTATCGATGGATCGAGCGACGGGGCCTGCCGGCGCACAAGATCGGCCGGCTCTGGAAGTTCAATTTGAAGGAAGTCGATGACTGGGTGCGGGCCGGTGGGACCGCCGTAGCTCCTGATGGCGACAGCAGCGGACCGGAATCGGAAGAGGGCAGAGAATGAACAACTTTGGCGAGAAGGTCAGTTTCATCTGGTCGGTAGCAGACCTGCTGCGCGGGCCCTACCGCCCGAACCAGTACAAGGACGTCATGCTTCCGCTGACGGTCTTGCGCCGGCTCGATTGTGTCTTGGAGCCCACAAAGGACCAGGTCCTCGACCGCATGAAGAAGCTCGAGGGCGGCAAGGTCAAGAACGTCGAGCCGCTCCTCTGCCGCGTACCCCGCATCTACGGCCAACTCCTTGACGGCGACCACGTTCGAGTCTTCGACAACACCGAGTTCGGTTACCGGCGCATCACCGTTGAGCGTCCGCAGCGCCTGAATTTCGCAGTCGACGACGAACGCCTCAACGGGGACATCGACGACTACGTGCGGCGGGAGGTCCTGCCCCACGTTCCCGACGCCTGGGTCGACGAATCCAGGACGAAGATCGGCTACGAGGTCAACTTCAACCGGTACTTCTACAAGTACACTCCGCCCCGTCCGCTCCACGAGATAGAAACCGACCTCAAGCGGATCGAAGCCGAGATCGCCGATATGCTTGCGGAGGTGACGAAATGAGCGAAGACCGCGGGCACACCCGCCCCGATGGCGATATCGTCCTGTACCAGCCCCAGGAAGGCAGCGGCCAGATCCGAGTGCTGGTCGAAGGTGAGACCGTCTGGCTGACTCAGAATCTGCTGGCCGAACTCTACCAGACCACAAAGCAGAACATCAGCCTCCACATCAAGAACATCTACGAAGATGGCGAGCTCGCCCCGGAGGCAACCGTCAAGAAATACTTGACAGTTCGCCAGGAGGGACCGCGAACCGTCCGACGGCCGCTTGACCACTACAACCTCGACATGATCATTGCCGTCGGCTACCGCGTGAAATCACCGGTCGCCACGCGGTTTCGCCAGTGGGCCACGGCCCGGCTGAGCGAGTTCCTCGTCAAAGGCTTCACACTCAATGACGAACGGCTCAAGGGTACTGACGGGCTGGTGGACTACTTCGACGAGCTGCTCGCCCGCATCCGGGAGATTCGCGCCAGCGAAGCCCGGGTCTATGAGCCCGTTCAAGCTATCTGAGGGCGGGTCAATCACGAAAACCGAGGTGTTACCGGAGGGCGTTTCCCGGTGGTTCTCTTAAGGGATCGGGCGGAAACGGCAATCGGGTAACGGTGGTCAGATCAGGACCCAGCCGTCGG
>JBDRIT010000226.1:0-2694 GCA_043815665.1 Pseudomonadota bacterium | reverse complement strand
CGCCCTTGACGATGATGCTGGCGAGGTCGTGCATCTCCTTGCCGTCCCGGAGGACCACGGTCTTCCGCTGCACCGACTCGTCGGGGCGGCCCCAGCTCCGGTAGACCGTGGCGAAGACCTTGGTGCGGGTGGAGGCCCGGTTGGCGTCCGAGGAGAAATACTTGGCGCGGATGTTGTAGGTCCCCGCAGGGGCCTTCTCGAGGACGTACATCTCCGGGCCGTAGCCCTGGGTCACGTCCATGGTCAGGCGGCCGCCGATCCGGGTGTTGGCGTTGCTGTAGTAGCACTCCTCCCCCGTGGGCTCCAGCACGTGGAGGTCCACGTCGGTGCCGTCGGTGTTCCAGTCGATCATCACCACCAGGTCCGCCTGGGCGATGCCGATCTCCTTGGAGATGGTCTCGAGGCGGGCCTTCGCATAGTCCGACGCGGTGACCTGGATGGCCCCGGCCGCGACCTGCTCCAGGAACTTCTGGTAGTCCATGAGGAGGATCTTGCGGAACTCGCCGAAGCGGCTGTCCCAGTGACCGATCATGCCCACCTCGTAGTAGAGGAGGGCGAGGTCGTTTGCGCCCAGCGCGGTGAGGGCCTGGGCCATGGCCCGGTAGGTCTGGGGCTCGAAGGGCCGGGACGCGGCCACCCGACGGAAGAGGTGGTAGGCCTGGGCGCCGAGGCCCATCTCCATCGCGCTGAAGCCCACGTCCCGGGCCAGCACCGAGTCCCCGGGCGCGTTCTCCACCAGGTTGCTCAGGGCCTTGAGCGCGTCCGCAGGGCCGTGCGCCTTGAGCCGGCGCTCCGCCTCCTCGGTCCACTGGTCGTAGATCAGCTTCCGGGTGATGAGCTGCTCCTGGAGATCCCCGGGGATCTCCTTCGTGGTCCGCTGCGCGCAGATCAGGGGCGGCGCAGACACCCGGAACGAGGCAGCGGGGAGCTGCTCCAGCACGACCTTGAGCGCCGCGGGGATCTCGAACTCCATGCCGGGCATCTTCGTGAGCTTCTCCAGCCAGGCCTCGAAGGCCGCCTTGGGGTCACCCAGCGCGTCGCCGATCTCCGCCAGAATCTTCGTGACCCGGGCGCCCGCGAGGGTGCCCTTGACCAGGAACGCGTCCTCCTCGGGCTTGATGTCGTAGCGCTGGTAGTCCGCCTCGGACTCCAGCATCAGGAGGCTGGTGGTCTGGCCCACCACCCGGAAGTGCCGGGCGTACGCGCCCGCGACGTCCTCCGCGGCCGCGCCGAAGGACTCCAGCTGCCCCACGGCTACCTGGCCGTACACCCGGGGCGCCAGATCCGATGGGAGCCGCGCCGAGATCGGGATCTCGATGAGGGTCTCCTGGCCGGCCTGCTCCAGGCGGAGGTTGATCTGCGCGCCGTCCGCGGCCACGCCCCGGCCGGCCAGGGTCACCTCCTGCCCGGGGAAGAGCGCACCGGGTCGGCCGGCGAGGATCAAATCCGAGGTCCCGGCGAGGTCCACGCCGACGATGCGCCAGGGGCGCGCCCGGTGGGCCCGCGCTGCGGCCTCGATCTGGGACGCGCCGACCACCGCGAAGACCGCGCCGCCGCTCTCACGGGTCAGGTGGGTCAGCACCGCAGTGTCCGTCCCGGCCAGGCCGGTGCGGTACGCGAAGACGGGGCCGCGGTCGCCGGCCCGGAGGCGCGCGGCCAGCGCGTGGGTGTCCCCCTCCCCCCAGGTCACCGAGCCGTCGCTCAGGAGGAAGGTGTCCCACGCCCCCGCTCCCTGGAACCACGCAGGGCTCGCGGCCGCGGCAAGGGCCCCGTCCAGGTCCGTCGCACCCTCCAGGGCCAGGCCCTTGGCCGAGTCCATCAGGGCCTTCACGTTCTCGGGGGTGTTCGCGGTGAACTCCGACCGCCACCAGGTGGCCTCCACGTTGAAGTAGAGGACCGCGAAGTCGGTGAGCTGATCCCGATTGGCCGCGAGGATCGTCTCCATGAGGCCGAGCCAGACGTTGAACCCCTCGGGATTCGCGCTGAGGGAGGTGTCCACCAGGAACACCGCCCTGGGGGTCCCCTTGGGGGTCTTGGCGGACTTCATCTCCGAGAGGGGGGGCACGAACCGGGCCGCCACGAAGTCCCCGGTCTTCGGATCCACACCGGCCATGAGGACCGCGTCCGGGGCCTGGACCCGGACGGTGATCGTCGGCGCGTCGGGGCGCTCGAAGCGGTAGTGGGCCACGCCCTCGGCCGCCACGGGCTCCGCACCAGGGGCCACGGTGTGGGTCAGGCCGGCGCCGGCGCTCACCTGGAGATCGACGATGGTCTCCACGGCCGTGGGGGGCAGGTCCAGCGCGTAGATCAGCTCCCTGCCGGCCCGGAGGAGGTCCACGTCATAGGCCACCACGATCTTGTGGAGCTTCTTCGCCTGGAGGGGGAAGACCCGGGAGCTGAACACCCCGGCGCCGCTCCACTCCATGAGCGCGGGATCCACCCGACGCCGCACCGTCTCCTGGTACGCGAACGCCGCCTTCTCCTTGGGCACCATGCGGGCGTCCTTCACCTCGGTCCAGGTCCCCTCCCGGTCCTTCAGCAGGCCCTCGGGGGACGGATCCATGGCCCGGGAGGCCTCCGCTGACTGGAAGGTCGGAGCCTCCGGGGCCCCGTCCGCGGCGATGACCTCCCCGCCGAACGCGAGGAAGTAGGGGGACGCACCGTCGGGGAGGCGCAGGCTGAAGGTCCCCTCCA
>JBDRIT010000225.1:0-55469 GCA_043815665.1 Pseudomonadota bacterium | reverse complement strand
AAGGACCAGCTCGTGGGCCAGGTCTTCGGCATGACCGCCCTCTACGACGCAATGAAGGACGACCCGGACGTCGACCAGGCCCTGGTGGAGACCCTTGCCGAGGACGCCCGCCGCATCGGCGGGATGCTCATGACGAAGCGGGAGATCTCCCAGTGGCCGGGGTTCCTCGTGGGCGCGGGGGAGTACGACCTGATCATCATGGACGCGGACACCCGCCCGACCTTCTACCACGACCTCAACCCCTACTCCCTGGAGAAGGTCTACGTGAACCCCGAGGGGCCGATCTACAACCTCTTCAACCTCGTGATGGCCATCGGGATCATCAAGGGCCTCCACCACGTCTCCGGTGACCCCGCGCTGGAGACCTACCTCTATGAGGACCTGCTCCAGGAGCGGGACTTCCTGGGGATGCTGGAGCGGTGGCGGGACCCCCTGGTCCTGAACTACGTCTACGCCGGCACCAAGACCAACTTCGACAACCCGGACCTCACCTCGGTGGCCCTCTGGCTGGCGCTCTACACGGAGACCGACCCGCAGGTGTCCGCGGTGCTCCGGGAGTTCCTGGAGAACGGTTGGTGGACGAGAGAGGGCGAGAGCCACACGGCCCGCCTGTGCAAGCAACCCCTCTGGCATGCCGTCTATCTGACGCTGACGGATCGCGGGACGGATACGGGGCTGGTACAGGAGCTCAGGGACCTCCTCAAGGCCTTCGACCTCGGCCCTTACTGGAACGACGCACGGATCAACTGCGACGCGGACGAGGTCGCGGCGGGGGAGTGCCTTGCGGTGGACGGGGAGACCACTCTGATCCTGGAGGGGGCCGACGATGACGGTGACCCCATGGCCACGGTGTCCCTGGACCCGTCGATCCGCCCGCCTTCGAACTTCAACGCCCGATCAAATCCATTCCAGGCGAACGGCGGCGGCGGGACCCGCCTGAATCCCGGCGGCGATCTCCTGGCGTCGTACTGGGTCATCCGGGCCATGGAGGCGCTGGAGCCCGGCGAGGTCCACCTGAGCCCCTTCGCCCGGGATCACATGCCCGTGGGCGGGTGGCCGGACAACCCGGAGCCCGGGGATGTCGGGGCTGAAGCCCCTCCCACAGGGGACCTGGACATTGGAGCCGACATCACCGCCACACCGGACACCACCGGGATGCCCGAGACCGTGGCCTCTGCGGACCTGGTCGAGCCGGACAGGAGCGTCAGCGGCGGCGGGGGCTGCGCCGCGGGGACGACCCCGGTGACGGGGTGGTGGCTGCTGTTCGGGATGTTGATGCTGATCCTGCGGGAGGCCCTCCGGGGCGGAAACTGTGGGAGGCCCTTCAGGGCCGACGTCGGGGCCGAAGCCCCTCCCACAGGTCAGAAGTAGAGGATCTCCACGGGCCCCCGCAGCCCCACGGGCACGAGGGTCTCCTCCTTGTCGTACTGACGGTACTCCTCATCCCCGCTGATCCCGTGCCCGACAAGGCGGTTGCGCAGGGGTGGAATCAGGGTGACCTCGATGACGTTGTCCCCCTGGACGAGCATCCCGGTCACCACCACCTCGAAGGGCGGCACCAGGGCAGCGCCCGCGTCCGCACCGTTGACAACCACCGTCGCAGCGCCGTTCACCGCGCCCAGGCGCAGCACCGAGTACCCAGCGGGGGCCTCGGGCAGGGAGACCAGGCCCGTATAGACCCCGGGGGTGCTGCTGTACCGCAGGGCCTCCACGTCCCGCCAGTCCGGGAGGTCCCCTGCGTCCAGGACGACCGCGCCCCCGGCGACGTCCGCACCCTCCACCACCAACTCCCAGGTGGTGACCTCCACGGCATCCCGGAAGGTCTGCCCCGTGAGATCGAACCAACCGGCCCCCGGGGAGGGCGAAGCCAGGCCGCAGGTGAGGACCCGGGATCCCCACGGGGGGATCGTGCGGTCCGGCGCGGCCCGCCCCTCCTCCAGGATCGGGAGCGCCTCCCAGGTCCCCGCCCAGGGATCCACCCAGAGCGGCGCCTCGCACATGGACCCGCCCGGCGTGACGACCACGGCCGCTGCGGTGGGGTTGCGAAGGAACACCGCCCGTCCGGTGCCCGGAGTACAGGGCCGATCGATGCGCCCCAGGCAGCTGGGACAGGAATCATACTCGGTGCAAATCGCCTTGACGTGGCGCCGGATCCGCCGGACCGGCCCCGTGACGCCGAAGTCGGAGAACCCGAGCAGCCCTCTCGCCCATGCCGCGGGGTCCTCCGTAGAGGGGATCCCGGCGAACGCCGCGGCGACCCGCGCGTCCAGACCCCCGGTGTCGAGCCCCGAAACCCGGGCGGGCGCGTCCCCGTACACCCCCACGGAGCCCCCCGCCGCAGCGACCGCGGCCAGGGCCTCCGCGGCGTCGGCCTCCATCCATGGCGCGGCCGCCACCAGGATCCCGGCATGGTCCGTCGCACCGACGACAATCCGCCCGTCCTCCCCGACGACCGCGCCGGCGAGGAACGCGTCGTTCACCCACTCCCAGGTCACCCCCGCGTCGTCCAGCGCCTCCAGGATCGGCGTCACCGCCCGCAGCCACTCGACCATGGGCCCGGGATCCGCGGGACCGAGGATCGCGTCCACCAGGTCGAAGAGCGCGTTGCGGTCGTCTCCGGGCTCCCCGGGGAACGCGCCCCGGTAGAGCTCCTCGTCCCAGTCGTCCAGGCGGCCCAGGGCCGCGCTCACCCCGACAAAGGGGAAGTAGACCGCCACGTCGGTGTCCGGCCGGCTCCCCCACTGCAGGACCCACTGGACCCGCGCCAGGTACCGGTTGATCTGCGGCATGAACGCCCAGTAGGCGTTGCTCTCGCCGACGTTGGAGCCGTAGGTCCCCGACCCGCTCCAGGGGCTGGAGAAGGGGTGCCAGCCCTGGGCTCCGTAGCCCTCTGTGACCCGGTAGGGGAAGCCGTGGAACAGGATCCGGTTCACCCCCGCGGTGAAGAGCTTGTCCGCGGCGGCCTTCAGCTTGGTCGGCGTGAGCATGTGGTCCTTGCCGGACCAGACCATGGACTCCGCTGAGACGACAGCGCGACCCCCCAGGTGCCCGCCCGACGAGACCGCCTTGATAAAAAACTCCGAGCCCCCTGCGTAGAGCTGCTCCGCCTCGGGGACGGCGGCCGCGGCGGCTGCGGAGATCACGTCGATCCCAACGCCGTAGGGCTGGATCCGCGACCGCAGTCCTCGGGCCTCCCCCCACGCGACGCAGGTCTCGACGTAGCGCTCGATGAAGAGGTCCGAGACCGTCCGCTGCCAGTCGCTGCGAACCCGATCATCGTCCGCGCCGTAAGCGAAGGGGGCCAGCCGGGGGATCCCCGCGCCGTCGAAGATGTGGTTGTCCGCGCCGGGGACCATGACCACGGGAAGCCACGGCTCGGGGTCGTAGCCCCGGCGGGACGCGAACTCCGCCAGGAAGTCCGCGGTCCAGAGGCGCTCGGCCTTGAGCTCGAAGCTGTCGGTGAAGAACCCCGACAGGGACGTGTGGCCCAGTGCGGGCCCCAGGAGCGCGTCGAGGGTCGCAGCGACCCGCAACCCGTCGAGGTGATCCACCACCCAGGCCTCGCCCGGGTACGCATGGAGGCTCACGTACTCGCCATCCGGCGCCGCCCAGAACGCGACCACGATCCATTGCCCGCTCGGCACCTCCCACACCAGGACACCCCCCTCGACCGCGTCGGTGAGGTTCACCAGGGTCGCGGGATCCAGGCGGACCTGGTCCGTGAGCACCAGGGGGTTCCCGTCCCGCACGCCGTCGATCTTCTTCGCTGCGAGCACGGAGACGAGGGTCCCCTGGTCCCCGAGGTACCGGGCCAGGGGCTCGCCCATGGCCTCAGCGGACTCCGCGATCTGGTAGAAGGGCGCCAGGTCCGGTCCGTCGAGGGTGATGGTCGCTGTCCCGGGTCCGGTGACCGGGTGCTCGGAGAGGAGCAGGGTCTTCAGGGACTCCTCCGGGCCCAGGTGGTCGCCCCCGACGGGCCAGCCGGAGCCCGTGGTCAGGCTGATCTCCAGCCCCGCCATGTAGGCCGCGTCCAGCGCCGCGCCCAGGTGGCTGTAGAAGCCCTCGTCCCCCCAGCTCTGCCGCCGCGCCAGCTCCGCCTCCGACGCCTCCGGATCCAGCGCGGCCGCGAAGGCCTGGATCTCCGCGCCACCGAAGCCAGCGTCGGCCAGGGCCTCGATCTCCCGGGCCAGCTCCCCGTCCTCCACGTCCCCCCCGGGCCACCACCACCGCACCCAGGGTCGGTGCCGCGACGTGGGCGCGGCGAAGGCCGCCCAGTCGAGGGACGCGGGCTCCGGCTTCTGCTCGATCTCGACACACCCGGTGGTACCGAGGGTCATGAACAAGAGGGTGACGAAGCGGAACACGGACATGGACACCTCCGGGGATCGCTGCGCCCTGGACCGCACCGGAGCGCCTCCCTATAATCACAACCTCGGTGGGACTCTACAAGGCGGACGGATGCAGGCAGCCTTCTTCGATCTGGACAAGACCCTGATCACCGTGAACAGCGCACGGCTGTGGATGATGCGGATGTACCGCCAAGGACGCGTCGGCAGGATGGACATCGCCGCGGGGGGCCTGTTCCTCCTGGCCTACCACCTGGGCGTCGTGGACATGGAGCGGGCCACCCGGAAGGCCCTGTCCACGGTCATCGGTTCCTCTGAAGACGAGCTGCGCAGGGAGACCGAGGCCTGGTTCAACGAGGAGGTGATCCCCGTCGAGGCGCCGGGCGCCCGGGGGGTGATCGAGGAGCACCGGCGCGCCGGGCATCGCCTGGTGCTGCTCACGTCATCGAGCCCCTATGCATCCGCCTGCGCGGTGGCCCACTGGGGCCTCGACGATTTCCTGTCCATGCGGTACCAGATCGTGGACGGCCGCTTCACCGGGGGGGTCGTCCTGCCGCTGTGCTTCCGGGAGGGCAAGGTCCACTACGCGGAGGCCCTGGCGGCGGCGGAGGGCATCGACCTGGACGAGAGCTGGTTCTACACCGACAGCACCACCGACCTGCCCATGCTGGAGCGGGTGGGTCACCCGCAGGTGGTGGGTCCCGATCCTCGGCTCCGCCGGGAGGCCCGGCGGCGGGGCTGGCCGATCCTCGACTGGAGCTGAGCTCAGAAGCTGTGGGAGGCCCGTCCACGGGCCGATTCTCCGGGGCGTGGACGCCCCTCCCACAGGGGAAGAGGGGAATCGGGGCGTGGACGCCCCTCCCACAGGGAGAACCTATCCGACCGTGTAAGTGGCGACGTTCCCAAGGCAGGGCTGCCCCTTCCAGTACTCGACGGCGAGGGGGCGGGGATCACCCCGCTTCGCCTCGAAGAGTGCGGCGCCCAGGGTCGCGCCGGTGGCCTCGCCGCCGGGGTGGCGGCAGACGCTCCAGGGCGCGCCCTGGTGGGAAGTGAAGGCCTTCACGACGTCGCTCCGCGATGGGGCGGGGCTGGCCTCCAGATCCGCGGTCACCGAGCGGAGGCGCGGCATGGACGACTTCGCGATGTACTCCTCGAACTGGGGCTCATCCTTCATCCCCTCCCACCGCAGGTGGTTGGTGTGGAGGACGAGGCCCTGGACCTCCCGCTGGACGATCTTGTCCGGGTTCCCCTCCACGGTCCACGCCCGCCGGGTCTTCAGATCCGCGACGATGTGGTGGAACGCATAGGCCCGCTCCCGGTGGCAGACCACGGCGATCGCGTCCTCCGCTGAGGTCGCCTCCATGGCCATGCGGTCCGTGAAGTAGCGGGGGATGCCCGCATGGACCGTCGCCGAGGGGATGTAGTTGGTGGTCATGACGATCCCTGCGGAGTTCACCCAGGGCGCGTTCCCCGCCATGATCCCCGGGTAGACGAGGCCCAGGACCCGGGGCACGCCGGGGACCTCAGCGTCCAGGACGAACATCTTCCCCTGGTAGGCCTTGTGGCCGTCCTCGTTGTGCCACACCAGGAGGCGGTCCTCGTCGACGAAGGCCGCGGTGGTGCAGCCGGCGCAGCCGCAGCGACTGTCGATGAAGGCCTCGATCTCGGACTTGCAGTTGAGGATGAAGAGCTCCCGGGACTCCATGCCCGCGGCCGCGGCCCAGCCCTCGAGCTCCTCCAGCGCGGGGCCGGCGTGCTGCCGGGCCATGGCCAGCATCTTGTCCACGATGGGCCTGCCGTCCCGCGATGTGGAGAACTCCACGAGGGGCTTGAACCACCGGGCACGCGCCTTCAGCGCCGCCTTCGTCTCCGCGCCGAAGGCCCCGCCGATGGCCTCGCCGACGGCGCGGTGGGAGCCCCTGACACGCAGCCTCGGCCAGATCCTCTCCTGACCCGGGAGCAGCTCGGGGTTCGGGGGGACGGCGCCGATGAGGCGGGACGGGAATGCGCCCGCTCCAGCCGCCAGGGCGGCGCCGGCCAGGGTGGTCTTGAGGAACTCGCGCCGCTTCATCACCGCACCTCCGAGATGGGGATACGGTACCAGCGTTCAGAAGGGAAGAGAACCGAAGAACACGGCCCAGCCGTCCCACCAGGCGGCCGCGGGGGCCCAGCCGCGGGCCGCGGCCAGCGCGGCCTCGCTCTCCCAGGCGGCGGACAGGATGCCGGCGAGGGGGACGAACGCGTGGGCGTCCTGATCTCCACGCTCTGCGTCGAGGCCGGCCAACGCGTCAGCCAGCCCCGGCACGTCCTCCCAGCCCCGCAGGAAGCGCGCAGCGAGGACACCGGTCTCTGCATCCACGACCTCCACGGAACGGGGACCCACCACCACGAGGCTCTGGTCGTCTCCGTCGAGCCCCGCCAGGATCGTCCCGGTCACCGGCGTCTCCCAGGTGAACTCCCCGCGCTGCCATGCGCGGAGGATCCCCTCCTGGAGCGCGTACTTCCACGAAGCCCGGACGTCTGCGTCCCGCTCCAGGGGGACCTCGTCGAGGCCTGACAGATGATCGTCCATGTCCAGCGCCGCGCCGCCCCACCGGATCCGCTCCCGAGCGTCGACCACGAGGCCGATGTCACAGAGCACGAGGTCCAGCCCCGTCGCGTCATCCGAGAGCCGCTGGAGGCCACCCCAGGACCACGACGGGAGCCGGCGGTCCTGCGACGCGGCGGGCGCCCAGACCGCTGCGTCCACCTGGCCCAGGGTCGGCAGGACGTCCCGGGCCACCACGACACCGATGATGAGGCCGCCCGCGGTCGCCGGCGCAGGGGTCAGCCCCGGAGCCTGGAGGCGGAGGGGCAGGGCAGCCGGTCCGAGCCCGGAGGTGTGAACGTGGAGGATCGTGCGGAGCCCGACGGCCTCTCCGAGGGGCCAGGCGGCCTGGGAAGCGTCCCCCCAGAACAGGCCCACGGGCCCCCCCGGATACCGCGCCCAGATGGTGTTCAGCCCACGACGGAGCTGGTCCGCCCGAACCTGAGCACCCTTCAGGTGCCCCCGCAGCACCGGGTCGCTCCAGAGGAGGCCCCAGGCCTCCTCCCGGGAGAGGGGCGAGAGTTCACCGGCCAGGAAGCCGCCGGGGGTGTCGGCGATCACGCCGAGGGCGTCGGCGGGGAGCTCCATCTCCAACGCGGGGGCCGCCTCGGCGAAGACCGTCTCCGGCTCCTCGAAGCCCCCCTGCACGCCACAGCCGACCGCCAGGGCCGCCACGAGGGTCACGCCGAGCAGCGCTACCGGTCTCCAAAGATGGTCCATCGTTCACCTCCCTGATCCTGTGGGGGCGATCGGTATCACGGGATCGACGAAGGAGAAAAAAACTGATCAGAATTGGGGGGTTAGGACATTGCCCCTCCTCTCGATTGAAACGGGCACCTCCCTCGGCCATAATGGACTTCGCTCGACAGTCCGTCCGACGGCGCCGCCGTCCAAGGAGGTTCCCATGCGTCGCACCCTCGCCCTGCTCCTCGCCCTGTCCGTCCTCGCACCGGCGACCGCCCTCGGGGCGGACTGCTGCACGCCGAAGGCCACCCCCGGATGCCCGGTGCCGTACATCGAAGACTGCGTCTGCGTCGAGGACCCCTTCTGTTGCGACACCATGTGGGACCAGAACTGCGTCCTGGAGGTAGAGGAGTACTTCTGCGGCTCCTGCGACGCCGGCTCCGTCTGCGGCGACGACTGGTGCGACTGGGACGAGGACTGCGCGTCCTGCCCCTCGGACTGCGGCGAGTGCGACACCTGCGGCGACGACTGGTGCGACTGGGACGAGGACTGCGCGTCCTGCCCCCAGGACTGCGGCCCCTGCGGCGGCGGCGGGGACTGCTGCACGGACACCGGCACCCCGGGCTGCGACGACCCCACCATCCAGGGCTGCGTCTGCGCGCAGGATCCCTACTGCTGCAGCACGAACTGGGACGACACCTGCGCGGCGGAGGTCGAGGACTTCTTCTGCGGCGACTGCGGCGGCGGCCCCTCTTGCGGAGACGACTGGTGCGACTTCGGCGAGGACTGCGACAGCTGCCCTGCGGACTGCGGCGAATGCGCTGCGTGCGGCGACGGCTGGTGCGACATGGACGAGGACTGCCAGAGCTGCCCCGAGGACTGCGGCGCGTGCGGCGGCATCGGAGACTGCTGCGAGGTCCAGGACGGCCCCGGCTGCGGGGACCCCTCGGTGCAGGCCTGCGTCTGCGCGGAGGACTCCTTCTGCTGCGAGTTCGTCTGGGACGACGTCTGCGTGGGCGAGGTGGACCTGTTCGGCTGCGGCGACTGCGCGGGCACTGGCCCGACCTGCGGCGACGGGACCTGCGACGGGGTCGAAGACTGCATCTTCTGCCCCGAGGACTGCGGCGCCTGCCCCGGCGGCGACTGCTGCAACACCCACGCCGGGTCGGGCTGCTCCGACGGCGCGGTCCAGAGCTGCGTCTGCGCGGAGGATGCCTGGTGCTGTGACGTCGAGTGGGACGTGACCTGTGTCCTCGAGGTGACCTCCTTCCAGTGCGGGACCTGCCAGGGCGGCACGGTCCCGGTCTGCGGCGACGGCGCCTGCAAGGCGGGGGAGACCTGCAACACGTGCCCGGCGGACTGCGGCCCCTGCGGCGGGACCGGGGACTGCTGCACGGCCCACGAGGCCACGGGCTGCGACAACCCCATGGTGCAGGGTTGCGTCTGCCAGCAGGATGCCTACTGCTGCCAGGTGGCGTGGGACGACACCTGCGCCGGGGAGGTCGTGGAGCTGGGCTGCGGGATCTGCGGCGGCTGCGTCCCCAACTGCAACGGCAAGGACTGCGGCGGCGACGGCTGCGGCTCGGGGACGACCTGCGGCCAGTGCCCCCCGAGCGAGAGCTGCCAGGCCGGGAAGTGCGTCGCCGGCTGCCTCCCGGACTGCGCGGGCCTGGAGTGCGGCAGCGACGGCTGCGGCGGCTCCTGCGGGGACTGCCCGCCGGGGCGGGAGTGCAAGAACGGGGACTGCGTCCCCACCTGCCTGCCGAGCTGCACCGGCAAGCAATGCGGCGACGACGGCTGCGGCGGCAAGTGCGGCACCTGCCCGCCGGGCTTCTTCTGCGAGGGCGGCCACTGCAACGACCAGTGCAACCCGAGCTGCACCGGCAAGGAGTGCGGGCCCGATGGCTGCGGAGGCTCCTGCGGCCAGTGCCCGGGGGGCTTCTTCTGCCAGCAGGGCAAGTGCGACATCCAGTGCGCCCCCGACTGCCACGGCAAGCAATGCGGCGACGACGGCTGCGGCGGCGCCTGCGGCACCTGCCCGGCGGGCTACTCCTGCGACCCCATCGGTCACTGCAAACAGGGCTGCTCGGCGAGCTGCACCGGCAAGCAGTGCGGAGACGACGGCTGCGGCGGCTCCTGCGGAACCTGCCCCGGCGGCCAGACCTGCAACGCGACGGGCCACTGCGTGGAGGGCTGCACCCCGTCATGCACGGGCAAGCAATGCGGCCCCGACGGCTGCGGCGGCACCTGCGGCGCGTGCGGCTTCGGGTACCACTGCAACATGACGAGCTTCGTCTGCGAGCAGGACAACACCTGCACGCCGGACTGCCACGGCAAGCAATGCGGCGACGACAGCTGCGGCGGCGCCTGCGGCACCTGCCCGGCGGGGTACCTCTGTGGAGACTCCTTCAAGTGCGCGCCGGACATGCCCGTGGGGGAGGACACCACCACACCCGAGGAGGACATCACCGGCCCCGGCCCGGGCGGCTGCCCCGAAGGTACTTCACTGCTCTACGACAACTGCGTCCCGGACAAGGACCTCAACGGTGGCACCTCCGGCGGCTGCGCGGCGGCGGGGACGGACCCGAGCCCTGCGGCTCCGTGGCTCTTCGGGTTGATGGTGTTCGGCCTTTGGATCAGTCGAGGAACGCGTCGCGCACGAAGCTCGCAATGAGGTCCTTCCCACGGCGATCCGGGTAGATGTACCGCCGATCGCTGATCGCGATCCGCGTCGCCCGGACACGCCGCCCCTCCAGCTTCGCGCGCATGTAGGCCATCGCCCGCAGGACCTGGGGATCCCCCAGGGCCAGGTGCTCCGCGACGACCTCGACCTGGCGCAGCCTGCTTCGGAGGTCCCGAACGCGGTCCTCCGAGGGACGACGGAGATAGCTGAGGGTGCGCCGGAGGAGGGACGAGCGGTCCATGGCGCCGGTGTCGTTCCCGCCGTGGAGCCGGTACCGGTGCAGCGCCCGATCGACGTAGCGGATCGGCCCGCGCCGCGCCGCCACCAGGGCCAACCACCAGTCGTGGTAGAAGATGCCCTCGGGGAAGGGGAGGGCCCGGTCCAGGAGGGACCGGGCGACCAGCGCTGTGGCGCCCTGGACGAAGTTCGAATAGAGCAGGACGTGGAACTGGTCGGAGTCCGGGACCTCCAACGCGGAGTGGCACCGGAAGGACGGCGCAAGGAGCCGCCCGTGGGCGTCGATGAGCGCGCTGTCGGAGCAGACGATCTCCGCGCTGCCCCGATGCGCCAGGAGGACCTCGATCTTCTCGGGCTCCCACAGGTCGTCCTGATCGGCGAGGAGCACGAGCGCGCCGGTGGTCTGCGCCAGGGCGCGCTCGAAGTTCCGCACGAACCCCAGGGTGCCCGTGTTGATCCCGTACCGCAGGCCGTGGCTGCGGGCGTAGGCCTCCAGGATCTCCGCGGTCCCGTCCGAAGAGCAGTCGTCGGACACGTAGACCTCGTCCGGGGGGACGGTCTGGCCATAGATCGAGTCCAGCTGCTCCCCCAGGAACCGGGCCCCGTTGTACGTGGCCATGGCGACCGAGATCCGCTGTCCATGTCCCGACACGTGTCACTCCTCTTGCGTCCATCCCATAATGCCGCCGACGACGCTCCCTGTCGAGGGCCGGTGGGAGGGGCGTGATCCACCTTGCCCCCCGCGGGCGGGACGACGTATCATCGACGGCGGACGGGTCCGGATGACCATTGACCGGGTGGAACCTCGATGGAAGGACGCAGGGACGAGTTCCTGGTCTTCGGCGCACCGAAGATCGAGGAGGAGGAGATCGCAGAGGTCGTCGCCTGCTTGCGGAGCGGCTGGCTGGGGACGGGATCGAAGACCGCCCGCTTCGAGGAGGACTTCCGCCGGTACAAGGGTGCGAACCACGCCATCGCACTGAACTCCTGCACCGCGGCGCTACATCTCAGCATGCTCGCCGCCGGGCTGGAGCCCGGGGACGAGGTCATCACGACCCCCATGACCTTCTGCGCGACGGTCAACTCGATCATCCACGCCGGCTGCACCCCCGTCCTCGCGGACATCGATCCCCGCACCATGAACCTCGATCCGGACCGGGTTGCGGAGAAGATCGGTCCCCGGACCCGGGCGATCCTCCCGGTCCACTTCGGCGGCCGCCCCTGCGACATGGATGCGCTCTGTGACCTCGCGAACCGCCACGGGCTCGAGATCATCGAGGACTGCGCCCACGCCATCGAGGCCGAGCACCGCGGCCGGAAGACCGGGACCTTCGGCCGCTTCGGCTGCTTCAGCTTCTACGTCACCAAGAACGTCGTGACCGGTGAGGGCGGGATGATCCTGGCCCGGGACGAGGAGGACGCGGCCCGGATCAAGATGCTGGCCCTCCACGGGATGAGCAGGGACGCCTGGAAGCGCTTCGGCGACGAGGGATACAGGCACTACTACGTCATGGAGTGCGGCTACAAGTACAACATGATGGACCTCCAGGCGGCCATCGGGCTGCACCAGCTCGCCCGGGTCGAGGCCGGGTGGCTGCGCCGCAGGGAGATCTGGGACACCTACCAGGCGGCCTTCACCGACCTCCCCACGGACCTCCCGCCCCCCCCGGAACCCGAGACCCGCCACGCCCATCACCTGTACACGATCCAGGTGGACCGGGCCCGGTGCGGCGTCGATCGCGACGAGGTCCTGGAGTTGATGACGGAGCGCAACATCGGCGTGGGGGTGCACTACCTCTCCGTCCCGGAGCACCCCTACTACCAGGAGACCTTCGGGTGGGCCCCCGAAGACACCCCGAACGCGATGCGGGTCGGCCGCCGGACCCTGAGCCTGCCGATCTCCCCCGCGCTGTCGGACGGGGACGTGGCCGACGTGATCGCCGCCGTCCGGTCCGTGCTCCGGTGATGGGCCAAAGCCCCGGAGGCGACGCAGGCAAAGCCGACGGGGAGGCGCTCCGCGTCGTCCACACCACATACGCCTGGCTCCCCAGGACCATGGTCTGGCTCTACAACCAGCTCCAGCATCTCCCCAGATCCGAGGTGGAGAACCACGTGGTCTGCTACCGGTCGGAGAACCTGGACCTCTTCGGGATTCCGCGCCTCCATCAATGCCGAAGAGCCGACGGCCCCGGGCCGCTCCTGCAGCGGTTCCTGTCCCGCGCCGGGCTGCACCCCGGCCGGCGGCTCCTCCGTCGCGTCGTCGGCCGCACGAACCCTGCCATCGTCCACTCCCACTTCGGGAACTGGGCGTGGGAGATGCTGGATGCGGTGCGGACGTGCAACGCACGGCACGTCGTGACCTTCTACGGCCTGGACGTGAACCTGGTGCCCCGGAGCGATCCGCGCTGGGCGGATCGTTACGTCCGACTCTTCGCCGAGGCGGACCGCTTCCTCTGTGAGGGCCCCCACATGATGGAGTGCCTCGTGGCGCTGGGCTGTCCCCGGGAGAAGATCGCACTGCAGCACCTGGGCGTCGACCTGGATGCCCTCGCACCGCGGCCCCGGGTCCTCCGCAAAGGGGAGGCCCTGCGGGTCCTCGTCGCCGGCTCCTTCCGGGAGAAGAAGGGGATCCCCGACGCGATGGAGGCCCTCGGCCACCTGAGGAGGCGGCACCCTGCGGTGGAGGTCACCGTGATCGGGGACGCCGGCGACGGGGAGTCCGAGCGACGAGAGAAGGGGCGGATCCTGGACGCCGTGGACCGGAACGGATTGTCCGGGGTGGTCCGCTTCCTGGGCTACCAGCCCTGGAAAGCCATGGTCGCGGAGGCGTACGGGCACCACGTGTTCCTCTCTCCGAGCGTCACCGCGTCCGACGGCGACACCGAGGGGGGCGTCCCCGTCGCCATCCTGGAGATGGCCGCCACGGGGATGCCCGTGGTGACGACGACCCACTGCGACATCCCCTACGGCCTCGGCGGCGTCGACAACGGGGGCTTCTTCGCCCCCGAGCACGCCCCAGAGGTCCTCGCCGAGCACCTCTCCTGGCTCGCCGAGCATCCCGATGAGTGGGAGGTGCGGACCGTCTGTGTGCGGAGTCACCTGGAGCGGAGCTACGACTGGCGGGTTATCGGCGGTCTGCTGCTGGAACGCTACCGGGAGGTGCTCAGGACCCCACCGGCTTCCGGGCGATGACCCCATAGCTGGACGGGGCGCTCTCCTCGGGCGCCAGGCCATCGAGCACCGGCCCCAGCACCTGCCCCCCGTGCCAGAGCATCCTGAAGACCGGCCGCAGGGGTCCACGGGCGAACCGCATGGTGTGGTAATTGAAGTGCAGGAGCCAGGTCGACCAGAACCCCGTGAGCTCCTGCAGCTGGATGACCTCGAAGCCGGCCTTCTCGAGGAGGTGGTGCAGCCCGAAGCGGGTGTACCGATAGTAGTCCACCGGACCCTCGTGGACCGGCCAGAGGAACGGGATGGACAAGACGAGGTGGCCGCCCGTCCTCAGGATCCGATGGCACTCGCTGAGGAACTGGCCCGGCTCCCGCAGGTGCTCCATGACCTGGAAGGACACCACGGAGTCCGCAGCGGAGGAGGAGACGGGGAGGGTCTCGTTCAGATCGGCGTACAGATCGATCGCCTCGGTCCCGTGGAGGGAATTCGCCCAGTCCACCCCGATGTAGCGCTCGGCGACCTCCAGGATGCGCCCCTTGTAGGGGGCCCGGCCGCAGCCGAGGTCGTAGACCGTGCCCCGGAGGAACGGGAGCGTCTTCTCGATGAAGCGATCGTTCACGTCGTGGATCAGCCAGTTGTGCGCGCCCCTCATTCCCGCCCCCCGTCAGGATCATCCTGGCCGGGGAACCGCGCACGGATGCGCTCCGCCGGGTTCCCGGTGAGCAGGGAGTTCCCGGGGAATGAACGCTTGACCACGCTGGCGATGGTCACGAAGCAATCCGGACCGAGATGCACCCCCGGGAGCACCATCGCGTTGGATGCGAGGCCGACGTTCCGGCCGAGGGTCACCGGTCCCTCGATGAGGAACTGGGAGTGGGCACCGCCGTAGGCGGCGGAGGAGAAGGTGCACGGCTGATCGACGTCGACCTCGTTCCGGTAGTGGTTGGAGAAGGAGATGATCCGTGCACCCCCGGCGAGGCACGAGTCGTCCCCGATCTGGACCCCCCCCAGGCCGAGGACCTGGGCTCCGCTCGCCAGGTGGACCCGCCGCCCGATGTGGACGTGGCCCCTCTCGAGGCGGAACTGGTCGTTCCCGATCTCCCGGCGAGGCCGGTCGCTCCGATCCGGTCCGGCCAGGACCTGGACGTTCCGATCGATCCAGGCGTCGTCGTCGATGCTGATGTTCTCCGGGTTGGCGAAGAAGACGCCGGGCTCGATGCGGACATTCCGCCCCAGGTGCTTCAAGCGCTTCCCCCAGAACCGACGCCGCACGATGCGCCCCATCTCCCCGGGGAGGTGCGTGACGTGCAGGAAGAGGAGATCCGCCGGCAGGCTCAGGAGATGTCGTTTCCCTTCCATCAGTCCACCAGTCCAGGGAAGTTGACACAGCGCTCCACGGCGTACGCGCCGTTGGGGCAGTCGGGCAGCGGAACGTGCACCGGATGCTGGTTCCCGGTGAACCAGACCCCGAGCTCGATCCCCAACTCCCGACGCGCCCACGAGGGGTCCCGCTTCAGCGCGGGCGGCACGAGCAGGGGATAGCGAAGGAAGATCGGGGTCGAGTCGGGGATCACGCAGGGCTTCGCGTATCCGTTGGCGCCGCACCAGTCATCCCAGACCCTCGCCGTCTCCACCCGCCTGGCGTTGATCCCATCGAGCTTCTTCAGCTGGCCCAGTCCGATCTCGGCGAGCGCCGAGGGCATCCGCTGCATGTACCCCGGCGGCCTCTGCATGCGGAGCTCCAGGTCCGTCGTCGTTCGATAGACGTCCATCCCGAAGCCGAGACGGAGCAGGTCGCCCTTCCACCATCTCCCCGGATCGTTGAACGAGAAGTAGTTGTACACGACGCTCTCCAGGAGCGCCCTGACCTTCCCGGGCGGCGGCGCCGCCGCACCCTCCTGTGCCCGGGCCAGCCCCCGGGCGATGGCGGGGTCGTTGGTCACCGCAAGGCCGCCGGTGATGGTGGTGAACACCTTCGACTGCTCGGTGCTGAAGATCGAGACGTCGCCGAAGTTCCCCACCCGGATCCCGCCAAGGCCGGCCCCCGCGCTCTGGGCGCAGTCCTCGATGACGGGGATCCCGGCGTCCCTGGCCAGGTCGATGATCTTCAGCAGATCCCGCGACACGAGGCCGTAGAGATGATGAACGATGATGGCCCGGGTCTTCTCGCCGATCTTGCGCTTCAAGGCCTCGAAGTCCAGCCCGTAAGTGTCGAGCTCGATGTCGGCGAACACAGGGACGATGCCCGCGAACCGCAACGCGTTCGGGACGACGATGCAGGTATACCCGGGGAGGATGACCTCGTCGCCCGGCTCCAGTTCGAGGGCCTCGATGCACGCGCTGAGTGCGGCCCGCGCACCGATGAACGCGTGGCAATGTCCGGAGCCGTTCCAGGCCGCGAATTCCGCCTCGAACGCCCGGACTGCGCCGCTGTCACCGCCCCATCCCTGCGGGTCTCCCAGCAGCCGGAGAGCGACCTCGACGTCGTCAGGACCGAGCATCAGGGAGTGAGGGGGCGTCGGCGAGACGGGGACGCGCCCAGCCAGACGCACGGCGTCGGTCATCCTCCGCAGCCCGAACCTGAGGATCGCCCCGGGACGGAGTCGGAGCGTTCTTCCTGGTGGAGTACGCAAACGCATGGGAGTCCTTGCACCGGTCGCGCCTGGGTCCGATGATACGGTATCCCCTTGCCGCGTGGTAGGTGCAATGTCCCCTTCCTTGACAGCCCGGACGCCGGGCTCGATAATTTCGGCCAGCGAGAGGGCACGCTCGGACCCGTCCCTGGGATGAGGCAATTCTTTGCATGAGTCGTTCAAGACCCAGGCCACCAGCGGGGTCCGCTGGTCCTCACTGACCACGGTCGTCACCACGGTTCTCCAGTTCGTCCGCGTCGCCGTCCTCGCCTGCCTCGTCGGGCCCGAGGCCTTCGGCCAGATGGCCATGGTCCTGATCGTCATCGGCTTCGCACAGCTGCTCTCGGACATGGGCCTCGCGGCGGCGGTGATCCAGCGGAAGACCCCGACCCGGGAGCACCTGGCGTCCCTCTACTGGCTCAACGTGAGCGCCGGCGTCATCGTCTACTCGGTCACCTTCGTCGCAGCTCCCTGGATCGCCGCCGGCTTCGGGGTCCCCGAGCTCACCTCCCTGGTGCGCGTCGCCGCGCTCTCCTTCGTCATCGGGGCCGCCGGCGCCCTGTTCCACACCCTACTTGTCAAGGCCCTGCGCTTCGACCGGATCGCCGGGGTCTCGATCCCCTCGGAGGTGGTGAACGGGTTGGTCGCCATTGCGTGCGCGCTCCTCGGCCTCGGGGTGTGGTCCCTGGTCTGGGGGAGCCTCGCCGCAGCGGTGATCCGCACGGGCCTCCTGGTCATCAACGCCGCGCAGCGCGGCGATCTCCCCAGGCTCCACTTCCGGTGGAGAGACACCCGGGGCTACCTCGGGTTCGGCCTGTACGAGGTCGGTTCCTCTGCGCTCAATCTGTTCAACTCCAGGGTGGACCAGATGGTCATCGGCGTCCTCCTGGGCCCCGTCACCCTGGGCTACTACAACATCGCGCTGCGGCTGGCCATGGAGCCGATCCAGAAGCTGAACCCCATCCTCACCCAAGTGGCGTTCCCGATCTTCTCGAGGGTCCAGGACGACACGGAGCTCCTGCGGCGGGGGTTCCTGAAGATGGCCCGCCTCCTCATGTTCGTCAACGCCCCCGCGCTGATCACCCTCGCCGCCACCGCGTCCCTCATCGTGCCGCTGATCGTGGGCGAGGAGTGGCGCCCCGCGGTCCGCCTCATTCAGGTGCTGGCCTTCTACACCCTCATCCGATCCCTCGTGAACTCGGGCGGGAGCGTCATCATCGCGAAGGGCAAGGCCAACTGGGCCTTCTACTGGAACATCGCGCTGACCGTCGTCATCCCGCCGGTGATCTACCTCTCCGGCCGCACCGGAGACGCGGTGAATGTCTGCTACGCGCTGGTGGCGACCCAGGCGACCCTGTTCCTCTGCCACTACACCTACTTTATCCGGCGTCTCCTCGGCCCCTGCCTCCTTCAGTACGTCACCGAGGCGGGACGCCCGGTGCTCCTTGCACTCATCGCGGGCCTGACCGGCGGCGCGGTCGCCATCCTCCTCGACGGCCTGCCGGCCCCCCTGCTGCTCGCGATCGAGATCACCCTCATCGGCGGCGCCTACCTGGCCCTGAGCTGGACCTTCAACAGGTCCCCCATCATCGAGCTCCTCTCGTTCCTACCGGCGAGAAGACGGGTGAGGGACCTCGCGGTCCGCCGGATCCACCGTGGCAAGGAGCGCTTCTGCCCGATCTGCGGCGCAGGGCTCAAGGCCTTCCTGCCCTTCGGCGACCCACCGCGGGCGGACGCGCTCTGCCCCGTCTGCCACTCCCTGGAGCGGCACCGCTTCCTGTGGACGGTCCTCGCACGGGGGCGCTCGGAGGACAGGATCCGCTGGCACGGCCGGCTCCTCCACGTCGCGCCGGAGCCGGTACTGGCGAAGGCGCTGGGGCGGGAGTTCGACTACCTCTCCCTGGACATCGAGCCCGGGCGGGCCATGGTGACCGGGGACCTCACGAAGCTCGACTTCCCCGACGGATCCTTCGACGTGGTCCTGTGCAACCACGTCCTGGAGCACATCCGGGACGACCGCTCGGCGCTCCGTGAGATCCACCGCGTCCTGCGGCCCGGCGGCTGGGCGAGCCTCCTCGTCCCCATGGCGCCGGAGCCGGCGACCCGGGAGGCGCCCGAAGGCGCCAGCCCCGAGTACATGATGGAGCACCACGGCCAGGACGACCACGTCCGGACCTACGGCCTCGACTACCGGAATCGGGTGACGGACGCCGGGTTCCGGGTCCACCAGGTGATCGCGGCGGAGATCCTCGCTCCCGCCGAGGCGACGCGCCTCGGGATCCCCCTCGGTGAGACCTGCATCCTCGGATTGAAGAGGTGAGCATGGCGTCCCCCACCGACACCCCCCTGGTCAGCGTCATCCTCCCCACCTGGAACCGGGCAGCGCTGCTGCCCCGGTCCGCGGGGAGCGTCCTGACCCAGGCCGGGCCGTCCCTGGAGCTGATCATCGTCGACGACGGCTCCACCGACGACACCGAGGCGGTGGTCAGAGCCCTGGGGGATGACAGGATCCGGTATCTTTGCCGGGATCATCGCGGCGGCGGCGCAGCCGCCCGGAACACCGGTCTGGCGGCGGCGCGGGCCCACCTCGTCGCGTTCCAGGACAGCGACGACGAGTGGCGACCGGACAAGCTCGAGCGGCAGTTCGCGGCGCTCCAATCCCAGGGGCCCGAGACCCGGGTCGTCTATACGGGGTTCGACCGGGTCGGCCCGGAAGGCGCGGAGTACATCCCGAATCGAGATCGCTTCGCAAAGCGTGAGGGGGACCTGCTGCGCGCACTCCAGGGAGAGAACTTCATCAGCACCCAGACCCTCCTGGCGCCGCGGGCCCTCCTGGTGGAGATCGGGGGGTTCGACGAGGCCCTGGGCCGCTTCCAGGACTGGGATCTCGCGCTCCGCCTCGCCCGACGGACGCGCTTCGCGCTCCTGGACGAACCCCTGGTCACCCAGCACGTGATCCCGGGGAGCATCACGTCCGACGGGAAGGCAGGGCTCGAGGCGCTGACACGGATCACCGAAAAGAACCTGGACGTCCTGCAGGAGGATCCGGCGTTCCTCGCGGCCCGACGGACGCTCCTGGGACACCAGCGCTGCCTCGGGGGGGACCCCTTGGGGGCCAGGATCGAATTTCGGCGGGCCCTCGCCGCCACCCCCGGCCACCCCAGGGCCCTGGCCGGCCTCCTCCTGTCACGGCTGGGATCCTGGGGGTATCGGCGCGCCCTCGGGTTCCTCGGACGGGAGACAGGGCCGATCTGAGTCGGGATCACTTGCGGCGTTTCCGCTCCAGGCGCACGTACTCGAGGATCGCCTCGCCGAGCCCCATGACCACCCCACGCCGGCGAAGATCGCGATCTGTCCGCACCCGGTGGGTCTGGATCTCCGCCCGCTTCCTGCGGAGCGCCCCGAGCTCCCGCAGAACCTCTCCGTTCCCCTGGAGCAGGGCCCTCACGAACTCCCGGTCCCCGCGCCGCAGCCACCAACCGATGCGGACCAGGTCGTAGACCCCGGACACCGCCACCGCGACGGCGAGATCCAGGGGCCCGAGGTTCTTCAGCATGGTCCTCAGGCGGTTCCGCTGGCCGAGGCGGATCCGGAGGGGGGAGCGGCGGCCGCCGAAGGTCCCCCCCAACTTGTGGAGCACCACCGACGTGGGGACGTACTCGACGGTGTAGCCCCGGAGCCAGGCCCGCCAGCAGAGGTCCACGTCCTCGCAGTACGCGAAGTAGTCCGGGTCGAAGCCGCCCAGGTCCTCGAAGACCGAGCGGCGCACCAGCATCGCCGCCCCGCACAGGGTGCCCACGGGCCCGGGCCGCTGGTACTCCGCACCGTCGGGCTGCCCCAGGCCGATGTCGATCCCGGCGCCGACCAGGGTGATCCGCCCCCCCGCGGCGTTGAGTCGCGACGGATCATCGTGGAGCAGGATCCGGCTCCCGACCGCGAAGAGGTTCGGATCCCTGGAGAGGGCCTGCACCAGCTCGGCCAGCCAGCCGGGCTCCGGACGGGTGTCGTCGTTGAGGAGCGCGACGTAGTCCGCGTCGAGCCCCGCGATGGCGGCGTTGTACCCGCCCGCGAAGCCGAGGTTCTCGTCGTTGCGGAGCACCTCGACCCAGGGGAACCGGGCCCGCACGTGCTCCGCGGCGCCGTCGGTGCTGGCGTTGTCGATGAGGAGGGTCCGGAAGCCCCCCTGCGTCTGGGCCCGGAGGGCGGTGAGGCACTCGTCGAGGTGGTGACGGCCGTTGTGGGTGATGACGACCACCGCCACCCGAGGCGAGGTCTCGTTGTTCTGGGCGTTCATCCAGGCGTTTCATACCGCCGGGGGTCTCGGAATGCAACAGCTATGGCTTGCGTTTGAGCGGCGCTTGGTGCTGAATTGGGGCCTGCGGAGATTTGGCGAAGGAACCGGCGCTCGATGCAGATGGAGTCAAGGACGGGTCTACGCAAGCTGGTCCTCGCCCTCGACGCGGCCGCGCTGGTGGCGTCCATGCTCCTGGCCTGGCTCCTCCACAACAGCCTCCAGGCCTGGGTCCCCGTGCTCAAGGAGCCTGCGTCCTTCCAAGGCTACCTGCGCCTCATGGTCCTGGTGATCCCGACGTGGCTCGTCGTCCTCTCCATCAAGGGCCTCGATCGGGTCTTCGAGGAGCGCTGGACCCGGCGGTTGCTCCTCTGGCGCCTCGTCCAGGTGGAGGCGATCGGGCTGCTGGCCCTGGCGGCGATCCTGTTCCTGACCCAGATCGTCATCAACCGGAGCATCATCGGCCTCTACGCGGGGACCAGCTTCATGATGCTGTACCTCCTGCGGGTCGCCGTTCAGCTGCGCCTGGAGCGCAGGGGCCGCGGCCAGGGACGGACCCGCCTCGTCCTCGGCGGGACCTGGGGATCCGCCATGGAGGGGTTCCTCCGCCGCGCCGGCGAGACCGCCTACCCGCCCGTGGTGTTGGGGCGCCTGGGGCCGACCGCGGACGAAGAGCCCCCGGAGGTCCCCCGAATCGGGGACCTGGACGACCTCGACGGACTCCTCCACGGGGAGGCCGTGGACGCGGTCCTCTTCTTCTCGCCCTACCAGCGGCCGGACGACGTCCAGGACGCGCTGGAGAGCTGCGAGCGCCTCGGGATCACCACCGGCTTCCACGTGGAGGCCCTCCATCGCCCCCGCAGCGTCCCGCGCATCTCGGCGGTCTTCGAGACCTCCTTCGTCCTGTACGAGGTGTCCCCGAAGTCCCCGGTGGCCCTGACGGTGAAGCACCTCCTCGACCTCGTCGGTGCGGGGCTGGTCACGTTGCTCGCGGCGCCCCTCCTGCTGGTCGTGGCCGCGCTGATCCGGGTCACCATGGGCCCGGGAGTGCTCTTCACCCAGGACCGGGCCGGGCTCAACGGCAGGGTCTTCCGCATGGTCAAGTTCCGCACGATGGTCAGAGACGCCGCGACCCGCCGGGACGCGCTCCTCGAGCGAAACGAGATGAGCGGTCCGGTCTTCAAGATCACCGGCGACGAGCGGATCACCCCCCTGGGGCGCTTCCTGCGCAAGTGGAGCATCGACGAGCTTCCCCAGCTCTTCAACGTCCTCCAGGGCACCATGAGCCTGGTGGGCCCGCGACCCCTCCCGACCTACGAGCAGAGGAACATCCGCGGCGACCAGCGGCGGCGCCTCTCCATGCGTCCGGGGATCACGGGCCTCTGGCAGGTGAGCGGACGCAACGACGTGGACTTCGACCGGTGGATGGAGCTTGACCTCCGATACATCGACGAGTGGAGCCTCCACCGGGATCTCCGCATCCTGTTCCGGACCGTGGGCGCGGTCCTGCTGCGCAAGGGGGCGAAGTAGGCCATGGGCGGGGTCACCGAACGCCGACCGGGCTCCCGGGGCGCGCAGGTCCTCGGCGGGATCGCCGCCCTCGCCCTGGGGATCCTCGTGATCCGGGCGTTCCACGGCGCTGGACGGTACTACCAGGACTGGCACCTGCCCTACGGGACCTCCCTCGTGCACGTCCACCCCCAGGAGATCGCGTTCCTGGTGCTCTACGGGCTCCACGCAGCCCTCGCCGCGCTCCTCCTCACGGGCGGGCTCCTGCTCGTGGGCGCAGCCGGACCCCTCGAGGCCCTGGCGCGCCGGGTCCGGCGGCGGCCGGACCTCCTGGTCATCGGCGCCGCGGTGGTGATGCTCCTGGCCATGCTGGTGCTCGTGCTGGCGGTCTTCCAGGGGGCGCCGGTCACCGACGACGAGCCCACCTACCTCTTCATCGCCCGCACCCTCCTCGAGGGCCGGGTGATCAACCCGTCCCCCGGGGACGAGGGCTTCTTCCAGAACATGTTCCTGATCTTCAACGGGAAGGGCTGGTACGGGAAGTACCCCATCGGGCATCCGCTGCTCCTCGCGATCGGTGTCGCAGCGGGCGCGGTCCGGGCGGTGCCCCCCCTCGTCTCCGCGGGCACCCTGGTCCTCACCTGGTTCGTAGGGGCGCGGCTGGTGGGGCGCGGGGCCGCCACCCTGGCGGTGTGCCTCCTCGCCCTGTCGCCCCAGTTCGTCATGACCGGCGCGACCCTGCTCTCCCAGCCCACGGCCACCTTCGTGATGATTCTTGCCCTGCTCCTGACCCTGCGCTTCGAGGAGGCGCCCGACCCGGCCCGCGCCGCGCTGGCCTCCGCTGCCTGGTCCTTCGGGGTCCTGGTGCGCCCCCTGCCGGGGATCCTGTTCATCGCCGTCATCATGGCCTGGGTCCTCTGGCGGCTGTACGCCGACCGGATCGTCACCGGGGGACGACGGCTCGGGATCCTGGCTGCGGCCGCGCTCCCGGCGGTCTTCTTCGCCGGCCTCTTCCTCCTGATCAACCGCCTCCAGAGCGGGGATGTCACGACCACGGGCTACCACACGCCGGGCACGGGCCTCGGGGTCCCCATCCCGGACGGGCCCATCCTCAGCATGGCGATCCTGGGGAGCGTCCTGCGCCAGGCCGTCTGGCTCTTCGGCTGGCCCCTGTCCTACCTGTTCCTGCCCTTCGCCCGGGGGCGGCGCTCTCTCTTCCTCCCCTGGGCCCTGCTGGGCGCCGTCCTCGCGTACCGGATCGTTGTGCCGAAGACCTTCGTGTCGGCGACGGGGCCGATCTACCTGATGGAGGCGACCCCGCTCCTGGCCCTGCTCACCGGAGCCGGCGTGCTCCGGCTGCGCGACTGGCTGGGCAGACACGGCCTGCAGCGGCTCCGCGCCGCGGTCGCGCCGGCCCTGATCGCGCTCACCGTGACGTCCTTCACCATGTTCGTGCCCGTGCAGATCCGAAACCTCACGACCTCGTGTGCGGCCGTGCACCTGCCCGTGACCCTCCTCAAGGCGATGCCGGGGGAACGGAAGGACCTGGTCTTCGCGAACTGGCTCGTCCCGGGAACGGGGGTCTCGTGGCACCTCTTCCCGCCGCCGCCGTCGCCGCGCCTGGACGACCCCATCATCTTCGTGCGGATCCCGGCGGGGACGACGGGCACGGCGCCGCTGCTCGATTTCTGGCAGCGACGATTCCCGGACCGCGCCGCCTGGATCTACGACCCCCGCGCAGGGAGCGAGCCGCCGCTGCGCCTCCTCGCCCCGATCCCCGTGGATCCCGTTGACACCAAAGGGATCGGCGGGTAGCTTGAACGGACGGAGACGGGCCTCCCGCGCCGATGGGGATGGCTCTCCCGGCGAGCACCGGTGAGCAGCATGGACCCCACGGACCTCAACCTCCCCATTGAGCACGTGAACATCCTCGGAGTTCCGATCGCCGCGGTGGACCTTCAGAGGGCGGTGGACCGGATCAACCTCTGGATCGACGCAGACGTGCGGACCTACGTCACGGTGACCGGGGTCCACGGGATCATGGAATCCCAGGGGGACAGCGCCCTCCTCGAGATCCACCGCCGGGCCGGGATGTGCGTCCCCGACGGGATGCCGACGGTGTGGCTCGGCTGGCTCGACGGGCACCGGACCATGGATCGGGTCTATGGACCGGAGCTGATGCTGCGCTTCCTCGAGCAGAGCGTGGTGCGGGGCACACGACACTACTTCTACGGAGGCGCGGAGGGGGTGTCGGAGCAGCTGAGAGAGAGGATGGTCGAGCGCTTCCCAGGCCTCCGGGTGGTCGGTACCCGATCCCCACTCTTCCGGCCGATGACCGACGACGAGGAGGCGCGGCTCCGGGACGAGCTCGCAGCGGTCGCACCGGACGTCATCTGGGTGGGGCTCTCCACCCCGAAGCAGGAGCGCTGGATGGACGCCCACGTCGGCGACGTGGAGGCCAAGGTCCTCATCGGCGTCGGCGCAGCCTTCGACTTCCACACCGGCCGGGTCCGCCAGGCGCCCCGTCCGGTACAGCGGGCGGGCCTGGAGTGGGCCTTCCGCACGGCCATGGAACCCCGCCGCCTGTGGCGACGCTACCTGTACAACAACCCGCGGTTCATCTACCGGATCCTGCAGCAGCACATGGGGCTGCGGATCTATACGACCGACCCCGAGACGAAGGAGAGGACATGAGAATCCTTGTGACCGGCGCCGGTGGCTTCATCGGCCACCATCTCGTGAAGCGGCTCAAGGCCGAGGGGCACTGGATCCGCGGCGTGGACATCAAGGAGCCCGAGTTCGAGGCCACCGAGGCCGACGAGTTCGAGCTCCTCGACCTCCGAAAGGCCGACAGCACGCTCCAGGCGACGCGCAAGGTGGACCGTGTCTACAACCTCGCGGCCAACATGGGCGGCATCGGCTTCATCGAGAACTTCAAGTGCGTCATCGTCCGGGACAACACCCTGATCAACGCCCACATGATCGAGGCGGCCCGGATCAACGAGGTCGAGCGCTTCCTCTACACCTCCAGCGCCTGCGTCTACCCAGGCCGTAAGCAGGACGAGGCCGACGTCACCCCGCTGAAGGAGGAGGACGCCTACCCCGCGGACCCCGAGGACGGGTACGGGTGGGAGAAGCTCTACATGGAGCGGACCTGCAAGCACTACATGGAGGACTTCGGCCTCGACGTGCGGATCGTTCGCTTCCACAACATCTACGGGCCCCTGGGCACGTACGACGGCGGACGGGAGAAGGCCCCCGCGGCGATCTCCCGCAAGATCGCGCTGGCCGAGGACGGGGACGAGATCGAGGTCTGGGGTGACGGCAAGCAGACCCGGAGCTTCTGCTACATCGACGACTGTGTGGAGAGCCTCGTCCGCCTGATGAACTCCAGCTGCTCGGAGCCCGTGAACATGGGGCGCGACCGCATGGTCAGCATCAACGAGCTCGTCGCCATCATCGCGAAGATCGCCGGCAAGACGATCCGGATCCGCCACGAGCTGGACCGCCCCCTCGGGGTCCGGGGCCGGAACAGCGACAACACGAAGCTGCGGGAGGTCCTCGGCTGGACGCCGCAGATCACCCTCGAAGAGGGCCTCGCGATCACCTACGACTGGATCCGGAAAGAGCTGGGCCGCTGACTGCCTGCGGCCTCGAGGGCACCATGAAGATCCCCATCACCCGCCCCTGGTTCGGCCCCAAGGAGACCCGCGCACTCGTCCACCCGCTGGAGACCGGCTGGGTCGCCCAGGGACCGGAGGTGAAGGCCTTCGAGGAGGAGTTCGCCGAGGTGGTCGGCGCCCCCCACGCCTGCGCGGTGTCCAACGGCACCACCGCGCTGCACCTGGCCCTCGTGGTCGCCGGGGTGGGACCCGGGGACGAGGTCGTCACCGTGAGCCACACCTTCATCGCCACCGCGAACGCCGTTCGGCATTGCGGCGCGACGCCGATCTTCGTGGACGTGGACCCCACGACCCTGAACATGGATCCCATGGCCCTGGAGGCCGCGTTGACGCCGAGGACCCGGGCGGTCCTCGTGCCCCACCAGCTCGGGATGCCCGCGGATCTCGGGGAGCTCCTTCCCACCGCGGAGCGCTTGGGGATCCCGGTCATCGAGGACGCGGCCTGCGCGCTGGGCAGCGGGATCCGTTGGGACCGCACCTGGGAGGCGGTGGGACGCCCTCGCGGACTCCTGGCCTGCTTCTCCTTCCACCCGCGCAAGGTGATCACCACCGGCGAGGGGGGGATGATCACCAGCCGCAGGCCGGAGCTGGATCGACGGCTGCGGGTCCTTCGGGATCAGGGGAGGGACCCCGCTGCGGGGATCACGGAGATCGGCTGGAACGCCCGGATGACCGACCTCCAGGCGGCCCTGGGGCGCGCCCAGCTCCGGCGCCTCTCGGAGATCGTCGCCCGGCGGCGGACCCTGGCCGATCTCTACGGTGGGCTCCTGGCGACGCTCCCAGGGATCACCCCCCCGTCGGAGCCTCAGAACGTCCGGAGCAACTGGCAGAGCTACGCGGTCCGGGTGGACCCGGCCCTGAACCGAGACGCGCTGGTGCGGCACCTCAACGACGCCGGGGTGGGCGCACAGGGGGGTGTGATGAACGCCCACGAGGAGGCGCCCTACCGGGACGCACCCCGTCCCCACCCCCTCCATGCCTCCGAGGCGGCCCGGGCCCGCTGCATGCTCCTGCCCCTCTTCCCCCAGATGACGGAGGACGAGGCGCGGTACGTGGTCGAGGTCCTTGCAGAGGGCATCGCTGCCCAGGACAATTAGGAGAACTCGGGGCGTGGACGCCCCTCCCACAGGGAAGAAGGGGAGACGCGGGATGCGGACCATCGAACACCTGACGCTGCTCCTGATCGCCATCCTCTCCGCCGCTTGCTCCGGCGGCGGGGGGACCGGGGGGACCGGCGAGGACACCATGGCACCGGCGGACATCGTGGAGGACACGGTGTTCGTCCCGGGGGACACAGCGGGACCTCCCCCGGACACCACGCCCCCGGACACCGCCCCCCCGGACACCACGCCCTCCTGCGCCGAGGACCCCGGCGGTCCCCTCTGTCCGTGCCAGGAGAACGGGGACTGCAACGTGGGCTTCTGCGTCCCGCACCTCGGTGATCGGGTGTGCACCACCGAGTGCGTCGAGGACTGCCCGGAGGGCTTCTCCTGCAAGGAGTCCGAGGGCTTCGGTTCGGATCTCGTCTACCTCTGCTGGTCCGACTTCCCGGGCCTCTGCCTCCCCTGCTCCCAGAGCGCGGAGTGCCCGGACCAGCAGCACCGCTGCGTCCTGTACCCCGACGGCGTCGGGAGCTTCTGCGGCGGCGCCTGCCAGCCCGACCAGCCCGAGCCGGACTGTCCCCCGGGCTGGGAGTGCCAGGTGGTGACCACCATGGAGGGCGCGGAGGTCCCGCAGTGCGTGCTGCCCGGAGGGGAGTGCCCCTGCTCGGAGCCGGCCATCGCGGACGCGCTGGGGACCCACTGCTACGCAATCAACGAGCACGGCGTCTGCTCCGGGTGGCGGGTCTGCACCGAGGACGGCCTGAGCCCCTGCGACGCGACGGATCCCGGACCCGAGGTCTGCTTCAACGACGTGGACGAGGACTGCGACGGCACCAAGGATGACGCGGACACCTGCTGCTTCCCCCACTGCGAGGGCAAGGAGTGCGGCAACGACGGCTGCGGCGGGAGCTGCGGAGCGTGCCTCGATACCGAGCTGTGCGCGGGGGAGGGGCTCTGTGTCTGCGTCCCCGACTGCGCGGGGAAGCAGTGCGGGAGCGACGGCTGCGACGGGTCCTGCGGGGACTGCCCGCCCCAGTACGCGTGCACCGGCGCCGGGCTCTGCGAGTGCGTCCCCGACTGCGCCGGCAAGGAGTGCGGGAGCGACGGCTGTGCCGGCAACTGCGCGGTGTGCCCCATCAACCATGTCTGTACCGAGGCGAACACCTGCGTCTGCGTCCCCAATTGCGCGGACAAGGAATGCGGCGACGACGGCTGCGGAGATCCCTGCGGCGCGTGTGTTCCAGGGACGATCTGCGTCTTCGGTGCCTGCCAGGACGGCTGCGGCGGTGACGGCGACTGCGCATTCCTCGAGGAGTGCGTCGGGGGCTTCTGCCAGCCCGACGTCCCTGACGACGCGATCCTCGCGGGCACGCTCCTCTTCGAGACCGTGCCGGGACAGGCCACGCCTTTCGTCTACGGCGACGTGATCGAGGCGGGTGTGACCCTGGCAGCCGGCCAGGGGCCCGGGCTCATGGCCCAGGTGGGCTACGGCCCCCCCGGCTTCGATCCCCAGGCCAACCCCCAGGAGTGGCAGTGGCTCGCCACGGTCTACGCCGGGGACGCGGGGGACGCGGACCGCTACAAGGCCGAGCTCTACCAGACCACGCCGGGGACCTGGGCGTGGACCTTCCGGTTCAGCCTCGACGGCATCCACTGGGTCTACGCGGACGCCACGGGCCTCGGGGACGGGTTCGCCACGTCCGCGCTGGGCTCGTGGAAGGTCCTGCCGCCACCGCAGGTCTCCGGTGTCGTGCCGAGCCGTGGCACGGTCCTGGGCGGGACCACGGTCTTCATCCAGGGAGCGAACTTCGTCGAGGGCCTCACCCTGACCCTCGACGGCGCGCCCCTGACGCCGGTGTCCGTGGCCTCGGACGTGATCCAGTTCATCACCCCCTCCCACGCACGGGGCCCCGTGAACCTCACCATCGAGAACCCCAGCGGCCAGGACCTCATCCTCCCCGACCACTACCGCTTCGTCCTGAAGGCCACCCCAACCATGGACGGGAGCCTCGGGGACTGGGATCCCCTGTTCCGGGTCGGCGAGAACGGCCTCGAGAGCAACTGGGATCCTGCCCTCAACCACGCAGACGCGCTCTACGCAGCCTTCGACGGGGTCTACCTCTACCTGGGCGTGGACGGCGCCTGCGAGCAGTTCAACTACCTGCTGGGTTACGTGGACCGGGACTTCGGCCTCGGCACCGGGGTCGGCGACCTCCTGGGCCTGTCCGACAACGCCGGGAACGGGGACCTGGACGATGCGATCTCCAACATCCTCGAGGTGGACGTCCCGGGCTTCGGCGCGGATCACGCCTTCGGCAGCCGGGGAATGGCGAGCTTCGCCGCGGGAGATCCCATCGACCAGTCCCTCCATGTGGGCTGGCGCGCGGTGAACGATCTCCCCTACGATCTCCCCTGGCTCCAGGGCACCGTGGCCTGCTCGACCACGGCCTGCGAGGCCTCCTTCAGCCTCAGCACCCTCTACCCCGGCGGCATCCCCCCGGGCGGCGCGGACGTCGCGGTCTTCATCAAGCTCACCGACCGCTACGGCAACCTCGAAGGCCTCAGCAACCAGACCCTCCCCGAGAGCTGGGACCCCGCGGATCCTCCCAAGGTGGACGCCGTCTCGACGTTCAAGGTGTTCTAGACGCACCGTGCTTGCCCTTCTCGGTGCGAGTCCCTACATTCCCACCCATGGGACACGGACACGACCACCCCTCGACGGGCGCAGTGCAGGCTCGCCACGATCACGGTGGTGGGCATGCGCACCGGACCACCGCAGTCCCGGCGGGGCAGCTCTTCGGCGTGATCCTGCTCAACCGGGAGGTCTTCCTCTCGAGCCACGTGCGCCTGCGGAGACCCGACGCGGAGCGGAAACGGGCGCCCTTGATGGAGAATCGACTCCAATGACCGACGACGTCCTCTTCGCCTTCGGCCTCACCCTCGTGGCCGGCCTGTCTACGGGCATCGGCAGCGCGATCGCCTTCTTCGCCCGCCGCACCAACACGAAATTCCTGTCCGTGTCCCTCGGGCTCTCCGCGGGGGTCATGATCTACGTCTCCTTCGTGGAGATGCTCCCCGCGGCCTTCAAGAGCCTCGGGGAGGTCTACGGGGAGCCCGGCGGCCAATGGGCCACCCTGGCCGCGTTCTTCGGTGGGATGCTCCTCATCGCGATCATCGACAAGTTCGTCCCCGACGCGGAGAACCCCCACGAGCTCCACAAGGTCGAGGACATGGAGGATGTCCCGAAGGACGCGAAGAAGCTCATGCGCATGGGCCTCCTGGCCGCGACGACCATCGCGATCCACAACTTCCCGGAGGGCATCGCCACCTTCGTGGCGGCCCTCAAAGACCCGGCCATCGGGATCTCCATCGCGGTCGCGATCGCCATCCACAACATCCCGGAGGGCATCGCCGTCTCGGTGCCGATCTTTTACGCCACCGGGGACCGCAAGAAGGCCTTCCTCTACTCGTTCCTCTCGGGACTGTCCGAGCCCGTGGGCGCGCTCCTGGGCTACTTTGTCTTCCGGTCCTTCCTCTCCGAGGAGCTCTTCGGGGTTCTCTTCGGCGCGGTGGGGGGGATCATGGTGTTCATCTCCCTGGACGAGCTCTTCCCCGCGGCCAGGGAGTACGGGGAGGGGCATCTGGCGATCTACGGCCTCATCGCGGGGATGATGGTGATGGCGATGAGCCTGATCTTGATTTGAACCCTCGCTGAACTATTCATCCAACTCAGGATCTGTTCTCCTACTGGCGACCCGACACCGAACATCAATGGAGGTCCTCATGCGACGCCTCATCCTCGGCCTGCTCTCACTCCTCCTGGCCCTGCCGGCGCTGGCCCAGGACCGGCCGCCGCCGGCCCTCCTGGTGGAGACCGACGAGGTCTCGAAGCCGCTGCTCCTCAAGCGGGTCGAGGCGGAGGCCCGGATCCACGGCAACGTGGCCGAGACCCGGCTGACGCTGACCTTCGGCAACCCCCTGGATCGGGCCGTTGCCGGGGACCTCTACGTCCCACTCCCCGAGGGCGCCACTGTCAGCGGCTACGCGCTGGACGTGGCCGGGGTCATGGTGGAGGGCGTCGTGGTGGAGAAGGACAAGGCCCGTCAGGTCTTCGAGGCCGAGGTCCGCAAGGGCGTCGATCCGGGCCTGGTGGAGTGGACCAAGGGCAACACCTTCAAGACCCGGGTCTTCCCCATCCCCGCCAAAGGCAGCCGCACGGTGATGATCCGCTGGGTCTCCGAGATCCTCCCCATGGCCGGCGTCACCCGCTACCGCCTGCCCCTGGACTATCGGGATCCCGTAGACGAGTTCAAGGTTCGGATCGAGGTGATGAAGCCCGGTTCAGCACCAGCGGTGGAGGCCGGCGGCCCCGACGGCCTGGCCTTCGGGCCCTGGCAGGACAGCTTCGTCGCCGAGGCCCTGGTGAAGGGCGCCGCCCTCACCGAGGATCTGGTGATCCGCCTCCCCATCCCGCCTGCGGAGGGCGCGGCCACGGAGATCGCTGCGGACGGCACCTGCTACGTCCAGCTCGTGGACACCCCGAAGATCCCGTCGATGATGCAGAAGGGCAAGCTCCGTCGGGTCGGGATCTTCTGGGACGCGTCGGGGTCCCGGGGCCATGGGGACCACGGTCGAGAGATCGCGCTCCTCGAGACGTGGCTCTCGTCGCTCCCGGGGACCCTCGACGTGGATCTGGCGATCCTCCGACACGCCCTCGAGGTCCGACACTTCAAGGTGAAGAAGGGCGAGGCGGGGGAGCTCCTGAAGGCCCTCCGCGAGGTGCCCTATGACGGCGGCACGCAGATGGGCGCGCTGGCCCCGACGTCCTCGCCGTCACCGGACCTCTACCTGCTGTTCAGCGACGGCCTGTCGACCTTCGGCGCAGAGGAGCCCACGGGCCTCCATGCCCCGGTCTACGTGATCTCCGATGACACCGCGGCGAATCACCCCTTCCTGCGCCACATCGCCCGATCCACCGGCGGGGCGTACTTCAACCTCCGCCGGGTCAGCGACGCCGACGTGCTCCAGAACCTGGGCTGGACCCCCTTCTCGTTCCTGCGGGCCGAGGTGGTCTCCGGGGACGTGGACGGCGTCTACCCCGACGGCCCACGGCCCGTGGCCGGGGCCTTCACCCTGGCGGCGCGACTCAAGTCGGACACCGCGGAGGTGGTGCTTCACTTCGGGTACGGCACGAAGTCCCTGGTGAAAGCCCGCCATCGCATATGGAGCGTCGGATCGCCAATATCGTCATGAGCCCCCCCTCCGCAGAGGACCCGACGGACGAACGCCCCAGCCCGAAGCTCGCAAAAAAGGACAAGAACGGCGCCGACGACGGCCCGCCTCCCGAGCCGAAGCCTCAGATCACGATCAAGCCCTGGGACCCGGAGACCCCCTACCTGAAGGCCCTGGCCGCGGCGCCCGCGGAGGACCGCCTCGCGGCCTACCTGATCCAGCGCAAGGAGCACGGGACCTCCCCGGCGTTCTTCCTGGACTGCGCGAACCTCTTCTACCGCGAGGGGCAGGCGGACCTGGGGCTCCAGGTCCTGTCCAACGTCGCCGAGCTGGAGCTGGAGAACCACCACCTGCTCCGCGTCCTGGGGCACCGCCTCGCGCAGCAGGGAGAGCTGGCCTACGCGGCGGCGGTCTTCGAGGAGGTCCTGCGCCTGCGCCCGGAGGAGCCCCAGTCCTATCGGGATCTGGCCCTCGTGCTGGACCGCATGGACCGGTTCCCCCGTGCCATGGAGCTGCTCTACCACGTGGTCATCCATCAGTGGGACCGCTTCGACGGCATCGAGATCGTGGCCCTCATGGAGCTCAACCGGGTCATCGCCCGGGCTCAGCGCGCCGGCGTGAAGGACATCCCGGTGGACAAGCGCTTCGTGAAGCTCCTGGACACGGACGTCCGCATCATCCTCACCTGGGACACGGACATGACCGACATGGATCTCTGGGTCACCGAGCCATCGGGGGAGAAGGCGGACTACTCCCACAACCGGACCACCATCGGGGGCCTCGTCTCCCGGGACTTCACCAACGGGTACGGGCCCGAGGAGTACCTGCTGAAGAAGCGGCTGAAGGGGAGCTACAAGGTCGACGTGAACTTCTACGGCTCCTCCTCCCCCGAGCTCACGGGCCCCACGACCCTCCAGGTGGAGATCTTCACCGACTACGGCCGCCCCGACGAGGGACGCAAGGCCATCACCCTGCGCCTGGACAAGGCCAAGGACGTGATCCACGTGGGCAACGTCGCGTTCTAGAATAACGCGTCCAGGATCCCGAGGATCTCCTCGAGGAGGGGTGTCTCATCGGACGTGGGGGTCCGGGCGTCGCCGGGGTAGTAGAGGATCGAGCGCGCCCCCGTGAGGAAGGCCCGGCTCTCCGGGGTTCGCGCCTCCGCGACGAGGGCCAGGGGGCCGTGGAGGCCGGGGCCGGCCAGGGTCAGCCCGGGGCGGCCGCCGGGCCGCGGCGCGGCCTCCCAGCCCTCCAGGCGGTGGGCCAGGGCCGTCGCGATCCCTGCCCAGTCCGGCCCCGCACCCTGGTCCAGCCTCAGGCGCCCCTCGACCCCGCGCAGGATCACAGCGACGGGGGCCTCCGGGGACCCGGCCACGACCTCGATGAGGGCCTCGAAGACATCGATGAGCGAGGCTCCACGCTCCTCGATCCCCCGCCACCATGGATGGATCTCCAGGTACTCCGGGTCCTGCCCGGGGATGGCGGTCCCGGGGATCAGGCGTCGGCCCGTGCGGTACACCCGGGCGACCACGGGATCCTTGAATCGCCAGGGAACCTCGGCCTCGTCCCAGGAGGTGATGCAGCCCGAGTCCAGGAAGTCCTCCGACCCGGTCGCGGTGAGGCCGTGGGCCGCGGCCAGCGCGGTGATGGGCCGCCCCGGCAGGAGCTGCAGGGCGCTCCCCACGAAGGCCGACGGGACCTGGAGACCGTGACGCCGGAACTCCCGGACGTTGAGCCGCAGGTCGTCCAGGGTGGTCCAGGGGGTGAAGAGGATGAAGCCGAAGCCATCCCCCTCCGGGGGCCGGAAGGCCCTCGGGAAGGCTCCGCGCAGCTCCCGCAGGAGCGCGATGCCCCGGTCGATGGTCTCGACGGTCAGCCCCTTGTGGAACCGCTCGTTCTCCACGGGTGAAAAATTCTCGATGCCCATGTTCCACAGGTGGAGACAATGCCCCGCCGCGTCCAGGCGCGGGAGGAGGTCCCGCAGGGTGGCCTCCAGGCGCACGAACTCGTCCAGCCTGCAGCCGAACCGGAACACCGAGGGGGGCAGGCCCGCGACCAGCAGGGCACCGAAGAATTTGCCAAGCCGGGGCAGGAGGTTGCTGCCCCGCATCAGGTACTCCCGGGTCCGGAAGGCCTCGGGGAGCCCGGCCTCTGCGGCGAGGACCTGATCCACAGCGAGGGCCACGGCGTCCCCGTCGGGGAGGTCGATCTCGACGTCCGGGCAGTCACAGAACGCGCAGCCGACGTCCCGGGAGCACGCAGCCAGGTCCACGTCCGCGTACCAGGGGTTCTGCGCCAACGGCCGGACATAGACGCACTCGGGGCCCGCGGTGACATGGGTGAACGGGCGGATCTCGACGGCCCGCCCGTTGAGGGGCTCCTTTCCGAACCAGGGCGTCACCTGCTCCTCGATGAGGCGGGTGGGGTCCAGGTCGTCGCCGTCGAGGTGGAGCCAGGCCGTGTAGTCCCAGAGCGCCCGCCGCCGGTGCAGGATGTCGGCCATGGAGAAGCTCGCTCCGGCCGCGGCGGCGCGCAGGGCCTCCCAGAGCTCGTCCTCCAGGCGCTCGTTGACCATCACGTGGGTCGGCGCCCAGTCCCGGAGGATCCCAACGAGGGCCGCACGATCTGTGGCGGAGAGGCCGTAGACGAAGGGGTTGCGCCCCGAGGCGACGGGGATCGCCTCCACCCCCGCGCAGAGCCAACGGACCGCGCCGCCCAGGCGCCGCTCGAGACCCGCGGCGAAGGGGTAGTGCTGGCTGCGGTAGTTCCGGTACCGATCATCCGGGAGGATCTCGAGGAGGAGGAGACGCCGGGCCATGGTCAGTCCTCCACCAGGCGCACCCGGAGGACGGCCGCGGTGTCCGGGCCCAGGACCGCCACGGATCCCCTGCGACAACCGGCGATCCAGAGCGCCCGGCCGTCACCGTCCTCGAGGATCCGCGGGAGCCCGCGTGCGTGGCGGGGGATCTTCTCTTCGGAGAGGAGGTCCGAGACCAGTCGGGTATGTCCTTTGAAGCCGAAGGGCTCGAACCGCTCACCGGACCGTGGCGGGCGGAGCCGGAGGGGGAACCGTACGGCCCCCTGATCGAAGAGAACCTCGACCTGCGGATCCGTGACGGGATCGACGGGCCCCTCGGTGGTGACCTCCAGGACACCGACGGGGCTGGCGTGGCGACCCGGCCCCGGGATCTCCAGGACCTGGCGTCGGGAAGCCTCCGGGACGGTCCCCAGGTGGAGATGGTCCCCACGCTTGGAGGCATGGAGGCCGTCCGGGAGATCGGCGCTGCGGCCCTCGGCACCGACGACGAGGTCCTCGAGGATCTCGAAGTGGCCCCGCTCGAGGCGGTGGGCGAGGCCCAGGGCCCGGAGCAGGGCATGAAGGCGGACCCGCGCGGCGGGGCCCCGACCCACCCGCTCCAGGGACAGCATCAGCGGCAGGGAGGCGTCCACGCCGAGGCAGAAATGTTCCAGCGCCCATGCCCGCAGCCCCGCTGCGTGATCTGCAGCCACCGCGGCGTCACGGGCGAGGACCGTCGCTGCGCCGGGTGCGGCGGCCTCCAGGGCCGGCAGGAGTCCCCGCAGCCGGCTCCGGCGGAGCGTGCTGTCCTCGTTCCCTGGATCCCGGACCCAGGGAAGTCTCCGCGCCTCGGCGCGCGCGGCCACGGCGCCCCGGGACACACCCAGGAGGGGACGCAGGACCCGCGGACCCCGCGCGGGGAGGATCCCCGCCAGCCCGAGAGGACCCGCTCCCCTCAGGAGGCGGAGCAGGACGGTCTCGGCCTGGTCCTCCACGGTGTGCGCCGTGAGGATCCGGGTCGCGCCGAGGGCATCGGCGAGGCGATCCAGAGCAGCGTAACGTTCCCGCCGGGCCTGATCCTCCAGAGATCGCCCCTGGGCCCGGGCCCGCTCCCGGAGATCCGGCTCGAGACCCTCGAGGCGCCACGGGATCCTGCGGGCCGCACAGAGGCGTTCGACGAGACCGGTTTCTGCGCCAAAGGGACGCAGGCCATGGTCCACGGTGCCGACCACGAAGGCACCCTCGGTCTCACCGATCTCGCCACAGACATCCAGGAGGACCATGGAGTCCCGACCACCGGACACCGCGACGAGGCAGATCTCCCCGGGGTCGAGCGCACCGGCCCCGCGGAGCGCGGTGCGCACGTCGCTGACGAGGGTCGTGTCGGCCCCGGTCACGGAAGGAGGGGGGTTCGAACGGCCTCGAAGTCCAGGTGGAGCCACCACCCCTGGAGGCCGTCGACGATGGTCAGGGCGCCCGGGTCCAGCACATCGTCCAGGGACATGGGGGCCATGAGCGGCGGGGCCACCGTGACGAGGATGGCGGCGTCCTCGGTGAGGAAGAGGGAGAGGGTCCCTGCGGAAATCCCCGTGGGCTCCGGGAGGCCCTGCAACTGCCCGACCACCCCGGCGGCGGAGACCTCCAGGGAGCCGCCGAGCGCGCCGACGAGGGCCAGGGGTCCGATCGCGGCACCGGTCACACCGAAGGCCGGCGCCGAGGGCGCACCGGAGAGTCCGTCGCAGGGATCCCCATCGAGGCAGAACTCCACCCCGTCGAGTTCGAGGCCGGTCACGGGCCAAGGGCATCCGGTCACGGCGCCGTCCTCCCGCAGGCAGGCGCCGGTCCCCATGTGCAGGGAGGAAGAGCCTCCCGTGTCCATGGGCGCGATCCCAAAGAGCAGGTCCAAGGGTGCGTACGCGTCTGCGAGGGCCTGGGCGAGGGCGACATCGAGGGCCTCCTCCAGGGCCACCTGGATTCCCCCAGGGGCGGTGAACGCGAGGCCGGGCCCCTGCCATGCGAGGGATGACACCCGGAAGAGGGCTGGCGGCGCCGCGGCGCAGCCTGTCCCGAGGGACGCACAGCCGCCGTCCACGCACCAGTCGTTCACGGTGCAGGGATCTTCGTCGTCACAGGGACCCGGCGCGGGCACCTCGACGCACCCCTCGCCCGGGACACAGGCGGGGACGGTACACGAGCCGCCGCCCTCGCAGGTCACGGGGGTCCCGACGCAGGTCCCCGCGACACACTCCCCGTCCGCGACACAGCTCAGGGGATCGGAGCAGGGGGTCCCGTCGGGTTTTGGCACCGGATCGCAGGCCTCGGTGGAGGGGTTGCAGGTCCCCGCGAGGCAGGGAGCGGCGTCGGGACATGGGGTCTCGGTCTCGGCCACGGGCACGCAGATCCTGGGATCGACATCCCCATCGCAGGTGTAGGAGGAGAAGCAGGCGTTCACGAAGGAAGCGCAGTCCTCGTCGGTGTCGCACTCACAGACATCGGTGCTGCCCATGCAGACGCCATAACTGCACTGATCATCTCCGGTGCAGGAGTCGCCGTCGTCGCAGGGCCCCTCGACGTCCTCGTACACGCAACCGAACCAGGGATCGCAGGTGCCCAGGGTGCAGGGGCTCCCGTCATCGCAGGGGACGTCTCCCTCCCCCACGCAGGCTCCCTCCACGCAGAGGTCCGCTGCGGTGCAGAGGTCCCCGTCGTCACAGGAGACTCCGTCCAGGGGCTCGTACAGGCAGCCCCCGGCGGGTTCACAGGCGACGCCGGTGCAGGGGTCCCCGTCCTCGCAGGCGCTGTCCGGCTCCTCGCAGAGGCCGCCGACGCAGATGCCGGGGTCCGTGCAGAGGCTCCCCGTGTCACAGGGGCTGCCGTCCGATGCTTCGACCTGGACACAGATCCCGGCGTCGCAGATCCCTTCCCAGCAGGTCGGGATGGCCACGGCGAGGCCCTGGCAGTCATCGTCGGTCAGGCACTCGGTCAAGGGCGAGAGATCCGGCTGCGATGCGGCGTCCGCCGCCTTGACATCGTCGCTGACGTCCGATCCCGAGGCGAGATCCGATGGGACATCGACGAGGATGTCCGACGTCGGGATGAGGGACGGGGAGCCCGCGCCACAGGAGAGCAGGAATGGGAGGAGAACAAAGACACGGAGCGCTGTGTGTCCCATGCGGAGAGAGAGGGATTCGAACCCCCGGAGCGCAGAACGCTCACCTGATTTCGAGTCAGGCCCCTTCGGCCTCTCGGGCATCTCTCCAGGTTGCCAACCGCTTGAGATTCCTACACGTCCCACCCAATCCTGTCAAGCTCCCTCGCGAGCGCGACGCCGGCGAAGGGCGGGATCTCAGAGATCCGTCGCAGCGACCGTGGTGACGACATGGGCGTAGGGGATGAGGAGCTCGAAGAGCGGGGCGGCCGAGCCGGCCAGGAGGATCACGGCGATGGACTCGGGGGAGGGGAGGATCCCCCCCCGGGTCGGCAGGAAGACCTGGATGCTCCCGGCCGGCCCTGCGGATGGATCCCAGCGCGTGCTGAGCTGGGACCCGTCGGCGCAGGTCAGCCGCCCACGGTCGGCGCCGCCCGTCCGCCGGTGGCAGATCCGGTGGGGTGCGTCGCCGCCCGCCTCGACTCGAATGATCATCTCCAGTGGAGCCAGGGTGGTCAGGAGTGACTCGCTCCCCGCCTCCACCCGGAACCAGTCCACCGCGCTGTCCCCGTCGACTGCGTAAAGGGTCCCACTCACCACGGGCTGGCCGTCCACGTAGGACAGGTCGAAGGTCCCCAGCAGCCGGGCATCGTTGTCCTCCACCTGTGCTGACGCAGCTGGCGCGACACCCAGGAACAACACGGCACCGACGACCCCGAGCAGCAGCCTCCGTCCCTGCTTCATACAACCCCCCTTTTTCATGCGGTCGAATATTCTAGCGCTCGATATGTGCACACTATAGCCAATCAATCCGTTGCTTGTCAAACCGGAATCTGCTATGTCCAAAGCAGCGATGGAGAGACGCCCCAAGACGATCACGCGAGGACCAGATGGCGAGGCATCGAGAGGACCACCCTGAGAAGTACGTCGAGCTGCGCAACGCCTACAAGCGCAACGGAAACGACTTCCCCTCCCAGAAACCCGGCGCCGCCCAGGTGGAGGAGATCTTCGACTGGGCCTTCCGCCATGGCAGTGAGGGCTTCGGTCAGGACGACGTCATCGGCATCGCCGCGGCGGCGGAGGGCTTCCGAGCGCGCAAGCCCGTGGTGTCAGAGGCCCTGGGGGCCCTGTCCCGGAAGGGCTTCGTCGAGGCGGTTCCGAACTCGCCCTACCGGATCATCAACGTGCGCTCGGTCCTGCCGGCGGACCGGTTCCGCATGGACTACACCTTCAGCATGACCAGCCAGCTCCCAAATGTGGAGGACCTCATCGTCGGTTCCGGTCCCGTGGAGGCGACCGCCGATGCCGGCCTCGGGGCCTGCCCCTGGTTCACCGCCGAGGATGCGCACAGCTTCTCCCGCCTTCAGCAGGGGGAGGGCATCGCCGAGGGAGGCACCCCGGCGCTCAGGGCGCCGATGTACCACCTCGTCCGGGTCCGGACCCTCCCCGGGGAGGACGGTGTGCGCGCAGTCGCGCTCCTGGAGTGCGTCGCGTTCTTCCTGGACGCGGACGCGTCGCCGATCCTCAAGGACGAGCTCGCCAACGAGTACCCCAAGAGCCCCCTCGTCGCGCTCCTCGAGCGCTGCGGGGTGGACGACCTGGTGACCGGCGCCACCCTCCTGACCGTGTCCCCGCTCACCCCCGCCCTGGGCGCTGTGATCGATGAACTCACCGCACGCGGCGTCAACCCCGGGCGCCTGCGCGATCTCCATCAGGATCATCTCAAGGAGCTCTACTTCCTGTACTCCGCCTCCCATGGCGGGCCCGTCGCGGCCGTCACGTGCTATGTGAACTCCGACCTCCTCCAGCTCCTGGTGCGAGACTTCTCCGTCCTCCCCGTCCGGAGCGACGACGGGTCATGATTGTCATCGTCACGGGCAGCGTGGCTGCGGGGAAGACGACCCTCCTCGAAGGACTCGCCGCAGGGCTCGTGGCGCAGGGCGACGTCGCAGTCGCCTCGGACCGCGAGGAGATCCATGCCGCGGTGATCCGGGACTGCCGGGCGGGTGACGCCCGCCACGGCGAGGTACGACGCCACCTCCCGGAGGACGTTCCCGGCGTCGACACCCGGGTGGCCCTCTTCGACGCGTACTACCTGGTCCTCGCAGCGGATGCACTGATCGAGCGGATGCACGCGTTCCTGCGAGACAGCGAGGACGGCGTCCTCCTGGTGGAGTGGGCCACCGGACCCTGCGTGGACTTCGCAGCGAGCGCCTCCTGGTCCGGCGATGACCGCGATCGATGGCTGGAGCAAACCCTCGGCGATGTCCTGGCGCGGCTCCAGCGTGAGGGCCTCCTGCCCCGGATCCGCCTGGTCTGGGTGGATCGCCCAGCGGCCACCCGTGCCGGGATCAACGCGGTCCGCCGGGACGCAGTGCCGGAGGTCGACTTCGACCTCCTGGGTCCCGCCGGCGGCGGGCTGCACGAGCTCTCGGCGAGCGGGTTGCGCCTCGTTGCCTCCCTGGCGGACGGGGGCCGATTCGCGGCGGTGCAGAACGGGGAGAGTCGAGCGCAGCTGATTGCGCGGGGCGAGGAGCTCGGGCGGGGTTGGGCGCCACCGAGCCCGGGGGAGAGTGACTCTTCGGACCTCACCAACGAACAACGCGGCTGGGTTGATGCAGCCCGGGAGTTCGTACGGGCGGACCAGGGAGACGACGCGAGCGGGCACGATCACCACCACTCGGAGCGGGTGTGGAGGTTGTCCCGACGACTGGCCATGGACACCCCGGGCGCGGACCTCCCGGTGGTGGAGCTGGCCGCGCTCCTCCACGACATCGACGACTGGAAGCGGCGCCCGCCCGGCACGGAGGGGGAGGGAAAGACCGCTGGGTGGCTCCACGCGGCGGGCGTCCCCGCGGACCTCTCGGCCCGGATCATCGCGTGCATCCGCCAGGTCTCCTTCGAGAGCGTGGATCAGCCCGGGCCGGACACCGTGGAGGCCCGACTGGTCCAGGATGCGGATCGCCTCGACGCGCTGGGTGCCATCGGTCTGGCGCGGCTCTTCGCCTTCGGGGGTGCTCGCGGTCGTCGGCTCCACGACCCCGCCGAGGCACCGGTCCTGGGCATGGATGGCGAGGCATACAAGATCCACGAGGGGACCAGCGTCAACCACATCTACGAGAAGATCCTCCACCTGCGTGACCTCCTGAACACCGACGCAGCCCGCGCCATCGGAGGCGCACGCCACAGGGTCGTGGAGGACTTCCTTGCGCAGCTCCTCGAGGAGTGGGAGGGACGCCGGTGAGATCCGGTTGCCAAAGGGGGGCGGCCCCCCCCTTCCACCTCAAACCCCAGAAAGGGCGCCTCCTGGTGCCCGTCGGGGCCCGATGCCCCTTCGGCTGCGAGTACTGCTACACCGAGTTCGACGGGTTCCGGACCCACACCTGGTCCGTGCACGAGCTGCTGGCCGAGATTCACCGGCTCCAGCCCCGATACAAGATCCGGACCTTCCAGGTGGGCTACGACGGGGACCCCCTCGCCTCCTGGGACCGGGCGCGTCCTCTCCTGGAGGCCCTCGCCCCCCTGGGCGCCAACCTGAACATCCAGACCAAGTCGGTCCCGGACGAGGGGCAGCTGGCCTTCCTGGCAGACCTCGCCCGGAGTCTCAGGGCGGACGACCGGATCTTCAGCGCCCTGGTGACCCTGACGTCCTGGGACACCGCCCCGCGGCTCGAGCCCGGCGCGCCCGCGCCCGCGGACCGGGTGGGGGCCATGGTTCGGCTCCAGTCCGTCGGAATCCCGGTGCTTGTCGCGCTCCGTCCCATGATCCCGGGGATCCCTCGTCGGGAGATCGTGCGGGTCCTCGAGGCGACCCGGGACGCAGGGGTCCGTGGCGTGATCCCTGGCCCCCTGTACATCCACGCGACCTGGCCCGGCTCTGCCCGCTTCCTCCAGGGCTTCGAGGAGGAGCCCATCTGGCAACGGCTGCAGACCGTCCCGGTCGCGCCGCCCTGGGATCCCCAGGGCAGCCGCTGGCTTCGGATCTCGAGCCGCCGGGCCATGCGCTTCGTCAAGGACACCGCGGACCGACTGGGCCTGCCGATCTTCTGGTCGTCGGCGGCGGCCATGGACGCGTTGGAGCTGCCCCGGGGCGGGGTCGCACCCTGAGGGGATGGCGGCTCGCTTGCGAAGGTGACGGAGGACGTTCAGGCGGAGCGATAGCCGATGCGGTGGAACGGATTCACCAGGATCGTTGCGATGTTCTTCAGGTGGGCCCCCACGCGCTTGAAGTAGCGGAGGAGCAGCACCAGCACCACCTTCCGCTTCTCCAGGGAGTCCGTGTCCTTGAGCTCTCCGACGATGTTCTCCAGGGTCTTGTCGCAGATCATGGAGAGCTGGTTGTACCGTGACATGGCCTTTCTGGCCGCGTCGATGTCGCTCCTCACGAACGCGTCGGTGGTCAGGTTGAAGATCTCGATCACCAGGGCCTCGACCTTGTCGAAGGCCGCCTGCTGCTCCCCGAAGTTCAGGACGCCGGGGACCATCTCCACGAGCTCCGCGATGTTCTTGGTGTAGTCCCCGACCCGCTCGAGGTCGATCACCGCGGTGATCAGCTCGAGGCCCTGCAGCAGATCGTTGCCCCGGGAGATGCTCAGGTGGGCGAAGACCTTCCGACGCACCTCGCGCTGCTTCTCATTGACCTCCTTGTCCATGGCCGCGATCCGGCTGCGGAGGTGATCATGGATATCCTCGTGCACCGCCATGAGCACCAGGTCGAACATGCGTCGATCGGTGGTGATCATAAGCGTGGTCTCGTTGCGGGCGTCGTCAAGGAGGGTCTGCTTTCCGAGGAAGAGTTCGAGGAAACGTCCGGCCATGGGATCCTCCCGGTCTGCGCTACTGCGCGAAGAAGATGAAAAGGAAGGGCAGCACCAGATACAGCCCGACGATGAAGACGATCGGGATCGCCCGGCTCCGGAGCGCCAGGTCGGCGAAGGCCTCGGCCAGCGCGATGGGGACCTTGCGGAAGGGGAAGATCAGGAGGATCCCGAAGACATTGAACAGGAGATGCGCCAGGGCCACGGAGAGGCCGGCCATGCTCCCGGAAGCCAAGGCCGCCAGGAGCGCGGTCACCGTGGTCCCGATGTTGGCCCCGAGGGTGAAGGGGAAGACCTGCTGGATCGTGACCAGCCCGGCCCCCGCGAGGGGCACCACGATGGAGGTCGTGACCGAGCTGCTCTGGACCACGGCGGTCACCAGGAGCCCGAAGAGGAGCCCGAAGAACGCGTTCCGGAAGACGAAGTCGTTGAAGATCCGCTCGACCTTGTCCAGGACCAGGGAGCGCATGACGTTCACGAAGCCCACGAGCGCGGCGAAGAGCAACGCCAGGGCCAGGACGAAGGTGGCGGTGGACGCATGGAAGACCACGTGCCCGTATGTGTCCATCACCGAGAAGAGCGCACCCACCAGGGCCGCGGCCATGACGTAGAGGAGGGGCCCGTCCCGCCCCGTCTCCCGGCGGCTCAGAATCAGGCGGAGGGCCTGGAGGAGGATGAAGACCACCGCGGAGAAGACCACCGCACGGATCGCGAACTCGTTGGTCATGAGGTTCGTCACGAACGTCTTCTGCGGGGAGACGAGGAGCTTGATCGGGCTCTCGAAGGTCGCGCCGCCGGACCCTTGCAGGTTCTCCGCGACGAAGGTGGCCGACTTCCCGAGGAAGTCCGTGGCCAGCTGGAGGGGGAAGAACACCAGCACGGCGATGACGTTGAAGAAGTCGTGCACGATGGCCACAGAGAAGGCCCGGCGAAACTCCTCCGGACGTCCGATGTGGGCCAGAGAGACGATGACGTTGGTCACGCTGGTGCCGATGTTCGCGCCCATGATGATCGGGATCGCCAGGGAGATCGCCTCCGCCGGGCTGTCGCCGAGCGCGCCCCCGGCCACCAGGCCCACCACCAGGGATGACGTGGCGGAAGACGACTGTATCACCGCGGTGATCAGGATCCCCATGAAGAGACCCACGAAGGGGTTGTGGGCGAGCTCGTTCATGAGCACCAGGCCGTAGCCCGACCCGATCTCCTTGAACGCCCCCATGAGGGAGATGGCCACGAAGAAGATGTTCATGAGGCCAGCCAGCAACAGGATCCGGGACCACGCCGGCATGCCGTGCGACTTCTTTTTCTCCGGGTTCAACGCCCCCTCCTCGATGCGAGGCCATTCTCCGGGGCCCCGCACCGGAATGTCAACGGCCAAGACGTGATCCGCACGGCGCGCACCACGATTCGGGCTCCACCTGCGGGTCTCGGGAACCGGCCCGCGTCAGACGCGTGTTTCGCCCTTTTCACCGTTGACGGAGCCCGCACCTCCGGTCAGCCTCCGCAGCTCCACCAGAGGGAGATGTCGTCAAAGTAGATCCCTTCGCCAAAATTGTCCACCGCGTCGATGGAGTCGAAACCGAAGACGATCCGAACCGCCTGCCCGGCGAAGGCCGAGAGCTCCGCCTCCAGGGGGAGCCAGGCCTGCGCCGTGGTACCGCCCACGGCCTCCTTGTTCCAGATCTCGGACACGGCGCCCCCGGCGGACTCCACCGAGATCCAGACCAGGTCCCGGGAGAAGAGGGGCTCCACGTCGATGTACGTGGCCCCCTTGAGGGTGATCGGACCTGCGTCGGGGAGCTGGACCTGGGGGGTCCGGGCCTCGCCCGCCACGGCCCCGCCCGTGGCGAAGTTCCCCTTGGCGGGATCGCCGAAGTACAAGGACCGGGGCGGCGAGACGAACATCGCGAAGCTCACGCCCCACCCCACCGGGCCCGCGCCACCAGAGAGGTCGAAGCCCGGGAGCGCCGGGTCACCGAAGTCCCAGAGGACCTGCTTCACGAGGCCCGAGAGCGGTGCGGAGGTGCAGAGGAGGTCTGCGCCGCAGGTGTCCGTGGTGCAGGGATCCCCGTCGTCGCAGGCCCCCGCACCGGTGCAGCAGCCGGGGGCGATCTGGAAGGCATAGGAGCACTGTCCCTGGACGCAGGCGCCGACGAGGCACGCCGGCCCCGGGGGGCACTCCGCGGCGCTGCCGCAGGACTCCGGCGCAGCGGGGAGGGTGTGGAGGCAGTCCCCGGCCACGCAGAGATCCGTGGTGGACGCCAGCTCGTCGGTGCACTGCGCGTCCACATGGCAGCAGCCGTCCAGGAGCGCCGACGCACAGATCCCGTCCAGGCAGGAGTTCATGGTGCAGGGATCCCCGTCCTCGCAGTGGGTGTGGAGGATGCAGAGCCCCCAGGGTGCGTTGCCGCAGGTGTACTGCTGGCACACATCCTCCGTGGCCGGGTCCCCGTCGTCGCAGTCCGCCACATCGCCGCAGCACCCCGCCACCCCGGAGGCGGCGGCGTAGGTGCAGACCCCCCCGACGCAGGACTGCTCCGTGCAGGGGAGCCCGTCGTCGCAGTCGAGCCAGTCATCACAGGTGCAGGCGGCGTCATCCGACGCGAAGACGTGGGCGCAGGTGGACCCGATGCAGAGGTCCACGGTGCAGTCGTTGAAGTCCTTGCAGTCCGAGGCCAGGGTGCAGCAGGTGCTGTCCTCGGGGAGGTTCCAGCAGGCCCCGTTCAGGCACTGGTCCACGGTGCACGGGACCCCGTCCTCGCAGTCATCGTCGTCCGCACAGCAGAACCCCGGCGGCAGGAGGTCGTTGACGCAGACCGCTGCCTGGCAGCGGTCCAGGGTGCACTTGTCGTCGTCATCGCAGGCGGCGTCGCTCAGGCAGGGCGACGGCGGGACGTCCGGAGACGGGAGGTCCTCGACGAGCTCCGCCTGGGGGACATCCGGCGGGAGCTCCTGCGCCGCGTCCACCAGCGGAGGCGTGTCCGGCGGTACATCAGCGGGGACGTCCACGGGGGCGGTGTCCGCCGGGGCCGCATCGGCCTTCGCCGTGTCGGCGGTCGAGTCCGCGAGCAGGGTGACGCCGCCGGGGTCACAGGCGGCGAAGAGGACGACGATCGCGACGAGGTGGAGTCTCTTCATCGGTTGATTGCACACCACTTGGGGCTGCTGCCCCGCTGCAGGATCATGGATCGGAGAGGAACATCCACTCCTTCCAGTTCGGGCGGCCGTCCCCGTCGGGATCCAGGTCTGCGTCGGTGGGATCCGTCGGGTCGAGGCCGTTGGCGGCCTCCCAGCCGTCGTCCATGCCGTCTCCGTCGCTGTCCGCGTCCCCGGGGAGGGTCCCGCCGGGCGCAGCCTCCGACGCGTCATCGAGGCCATCCCCGTCGCTGTCCGCGCTCCCGGGGTCGAGGCCCTGGAGACCCTCGTCGCCGTTGGAGATGCCGTCACCGTCGGGATCGCCCGCGGCGTCATCGTTCTGAGGATCCAGTCCGTGGGCGACCTCCCACCAGTCGGGCATCCCGTCCAGGTCGCCGTCCCGCTGGATCAGCACCGCCCAGTCATGGACCAGGCCCTGCCGGACCAGGGAGATCCCCGCGCCGGCCTCCTCCACGACCTCCTGGTCCAGCACGGACCCGTACCAGTTGGGATCCCGCCACTGGATCCGGTAGGGCCCGGGGGGGAGACCGGACAGGGTGAGGTCCACGTCCACCGCCTGCGGGGTGTGGCCGGGGGGCTTCTCGGGACAGCACCAGGCGGCGCCCTGGTTCTTCACCCAGAGGACCGCGTGGTCCGACCCCTGCCGTCCGTAGACGACGTAGCCCGCGCCGGCGGAGACGACCTGGGCCGCGCCCGACCCCGCCCAGGGGAGGCTGCCCACCACCGACCCCAGGGTGCCGTACTCGGAGAAGAGGTCGTTGGCCGTGACGTACTCGTTCCACCACCAGCTCATCGCGGCCCCCGCACCACCCCCGAGGAGGGATCCCCAGATGCCGTTGTGCAGCCCGTAGTGGTTGGGGTCGTGTGCGAGGGTCTCGTCGCCGCTCACCGCGCTGACGGCCAGCTCCGTCACGAGGTGGGGCTTCAGGGTCATGGCGGTCTGGAAGGCCATGTAGGAGGTCACCGACTGATCCGTGGGCGCGAGGTCGTAGAGGTGGACCGTGATGAAGTCGAGGCCCGGGAGGGACCAGAGCCCCGCGCCGTTCCACTCCCCCACCCCGAGCGCGGGCCAGGCCAGGCTGGTCGTCACCAGGTGATCCCGCGGATCCACCGCGTCCAGCCAGGCGATCATGTCCTGGTGCCAGGCGATGATCGACTGCCGGACCGCCGGATCATCGGCGCCGGGCACGCGGTCCACCTCGCGCCACAGCTCCCACGCGAGGATCCGGGGATCGTGCCCCCACCGCGCCGTGATGTAGCGGAGGCGCCGCTTGAAGAGGCTCCGGGCCGTCGGGTCGGTCCAGAAATCCTCGGGGGCCGCGCAGGGCCCACCGTTGGCGACGTTGTAGGGGTTCCCGGGCCAGCCGGCGGCGAGGCTCTCGAAGCTGTCGATGACCACGATCGCCCGCACCCCGGCCCGTCGGGCCCGCTCCAGCGCGTAGTCCAGGAGAAAGCCCGCCTGGAGCCGATACCGCCCGGCGCTCTCCACCTCGAGCGCGAAGGAGGCCGGCACCATGATCAGCCGGGTCGTGTTCATGCCTGCGGCCTTCATCGCCGCGAACAACGCATCATAGTTCCCGGTGTTGCCGCCGAAAGAGGACTCCCCCCACCCGGCGTTGATCCCGCGGGCCAGGAACGGGCGCCCGTCGGGGAGGACCAGTCGGGTGGGCTCGAGGGAGGAGACCGTGACCACCGGGGGCATGTCCGCGTCCTCGACGGTGAACTGACCCACCGGCCCCAGGGCCTCCACGGACCCCAGGGTCACCTTCCCGACGAAGATCCAGGTCCCCGCCTGCTGGGGGGAGAAGCGGACCATCCACTGCGGTGCCGCCGCCGGGGTGAGGTTGAGGACCCCGCAGGGCCCCCCGCAGGTGGGGGAGAAGGGCTGCTGGACGAATCCGTCCACCACGGTCTTCCCCCCCCCCGACGGCGCCGTGAAGGTGAACCGCACGGAGATCTGCGCCGGGTCGTAGGGGTTCGAGACGTTGCCGAAGTAGGGGAAGGTGAGCTCGAAGAGCCCGCCCTTCCTGGCGAGGGAGGGATAGGAGCCCAGGACGGTCAGGTTGACACACTGGGCCCAGAGGCAGACCTCGCTCGCAGCGAAGTCGCAGGGATTCGGATCGCAGGGATCCACGGTGCAGGTGACCCCGTCTCCGGACAGATGGAACCCGCCCTCTTCGTCGCAGCCGCAGACGCCGTCCGCGCAGACCTGGTAGAGGGCCACGTTGCACGGGTTCGGGTCGCAGGGATCGTCTGTGCAGGTCTCCCCGTCCGACGCGAGGTGATACCCGCCGGCCTCGTCGCAGACGCAGGCGCCGTCCTCGCAGACCTCGTGGTTCTCCGCCTGGCAGGTGAGGCAGGCCTCCATGCACACCCCGCCGGAGCAGGCCTCGCCCGCGGCGCAGAGCTCCATGTCGACCCACAGGAAGCACCCGGGGCCGACCTCCCCGCAGATGACGAAGCCGCCCCCGTCGTTCATGCACTGGGTCACCCCGGCCCCGTCGCAGCCGGGCTCGGAGTCGCACTCCACGGCGCAGACCCCCGCGGAGCAGAGCAGAGGCCAGGAGCACACCCCGCAGCCGCCGCCGCAGCCGTCGGAGCCGCACTCCTTGCCTTCACAAGAGGGCTTGCACTGGCAGCCTCCGTTCACGCACCAGCTGCCCTCGGGGCAGGGCTCGGGGTAGCCCCACTTCAGACAGGCGTTGATCGCCGTGCAGACCTGTTTCGTAAGGTGATCGTCGCTACAGAGCACCAGATCCGGCATGATGCACCCCGGATCGGACTGGCAGGACCAGAGGCAGACCCCGTTCTCACAGGTGAACCCCAGGCCGCAGGTGTTCTGTGGGGTCCACGCGCTGCCGTCGGGCTCGCACTGCACCACCTGGTCGCCGACGCACGCGGTCTCCCAGGCGGTGCAGACGTCGGGCACGCAGTGGTTGTCCTCGCACCAGTAGGCCTGGGGGCAGGTCCAGCTGATCACGCACTCCTCGCAGACCCCGTTCTCGTGGTCGCAGATCATCCCGTAGGCCCAGCAGTCCGAGTCGTACCCACAGAGGTGGAACGGCTTGCACGTCTTCTCGAAGGTGCAGATCTCGTCCAGCCCGGGGCAGTCCGCGTCCCCGAGGCAATCCACGCAGGTCCCCGTGGCCGGATCACAGACCCCTCCGGAGCAGTCCGCGTCCGTGGCGCATGGATCCGGGGTCACGCACTGGAGCCCATCGCACCAGCCCAACCCGCCGCAATCCTCGTCGTCGAGGCACCAGGCGCAGTACCCCAGGGGAAGGGAGCAGAGCACGCCCTGGTCCGGCGGGCAGTCTCCGTCCACGGCGCAGGGCCAGGTGTCGACGCAGACCCCGCCCATGCAGAGCTGGCCCTCCCCGCCGCATTGCCAGGAGTAGACGCAGTCGACACAGACCAGGCCGAGGGGATCGCAGATCATGTCGAAGGGGCCGCACTCGAAGTCGTTGTAACAGGACACGGGTTCGCATTGCTGCGCCTGGGAGCACGCCTGCCCCAGGGGACAGTCGCCGCAGAGGCCGCCGCAGCCGTCGGTCCCACATCCCTTCCCCGCGCAGGACGGGGTACACGCGCACTGGCCCTCGGGGGTGCAAACCGAGGCGCCCCAGGTGACGCAGGTGCCGCACTTGATCTCCCCGCCGCAGCCATCGGGCCAGGTCCCGCAGACCAGGCCCTCGCCCACGCAGGTGACCGGGGCGCAGCAGACTCCTCCGTCACAGACATCCTTTCCCTGGCAGACGCAATCGTCGGGGCAGACGCCGCAGTCCTCGGCGCCCTCCGGCGTGTCCCCGTCACAGACCCCGTCCCCACACCAGGGCAGGTCCACGCAGATCCCTGCCTCGCAGGCCTGGTGCAGATCACAGACCCCGCAGAGCCCGCCGCAGCCGTCGTCACCGCAGACCAGGCCCTCGCATTGCGACGCACAGAGGTCCGGCGGGGGTCCCGCGTCCGGCGTCGGGACGAGATCCGTCGGGACGTCCGGGAGGGACGCATCGTCGGGGACACGGGTCTCGGGCGACGTGGTGTCGACGGGCGGGACGTCGGTGATGGCGTCCTCGGCGAAGCTGTCGGTGAGTTCGTCCGGCGCGGGGTAGACCCCGGCGCCATCGGTGCATGCAGCGATCAGCAGGACGCTCAGGATGATCCCGGCACGAGGCGACATGATCCTCCGGGGGGGCCTGTTCAGTGCAATTCTATCCATGGTCCGGGAGTTTTTCCATGGCGCTGATGATCGGACTCGGAGACGCGAAGCGCTACCGCGCCCTCCTCCGCTGGAGCCACTCACCGGTCGACAGGATCGCGGGCAGCACCACCGCCGACGAGAAAAAGCACAGCGTCAGCCCCGCGATGGTCAGCTCCGCCAGGGTAATCAACCCCTTGTGCCCGGAGAAGAGCAGGGACGCAAAGCCCAGGATCGTGGTCCAGGAGGTCATGAAGATCGCGCCGCCGGTCTCCATGAGGACCTTCCGCAGGTGGCCGGGGCCCTCCTCCAGGTACCGGTGGTAGATGTGGAGCGCGTCGTCCTGCCCGATGCCGATGAGCAGGGAGAACGCGATGACGTTGTAGAAGTTGAAGGACCACCCGAACAGCCGCATCACCACCAGCAGCCAGAGGATCGGCAGGGCCACGGTCACCGTCACCGCGACCACCGCCATCGAGCGCCGCAGCAGGAAGATCGCCGCCAGGATCATGCACAGGGCCACCAGGGCCAGGAGGGTCGGCCCCTCGGCGATGATCGTGTCGATGATCTCGGGCAGGACGAAGTAGCTCGCGCCCGCGTGGGCCTTCTGCCCACCGCCGATGTCCAGGTCGAAGAAGTGGTCGTAGATCTGCTTGGAGTTCCGGTAGTCGGCCTTGGGGCCCTTGGTCCAGAAGATCACGAACCGGCCGAGCTCCCCCTCCAGGTCCACGAACTGGTTGGTCACCCACCGGGGGAGCGCGTCCACCCCGAAGGTCTCGGTGACCTCAAGGTAGTGGTACCACTTGTCGATCTTCCCGCGGGTCTCCTCGGTGAGGGCGCCGCGCTTGCGATCGATGCGGCGCTTGATGTCCGCGACGATCCGGAGCTTCTCCTCCTGGCGCTCGGGGACGAATTCGTAGATCGAGAACACCCGGGCGAGGCGATCCTTCATCACGGCGAGGTGGGCGGGATCGTCCGGCAGCGGGATGGACTCAGGGGGTGGAATGTGGGCTTCCGCCTTGTCACCGAAGTCTTCGTCGGGATCATCACCGAAATCTTCGTCAGGATCATCGCCGAAGTCTTCGGCGAGACCCGTATCTGGCGATTCGTCCGCCCTGCTTCGCTCTTCGAGCTTCGAAGGGCCTTCGGCCGAGGCCTCGGAGGCCTCGGCCTCGGCCTCGCCGAGCGTCACGATGTGGTCGAGGATCCGGTGCACCCGGCGGGTCTCCTCCAGGTCCTTCGTCAGGATGATCGCCGGGGCCGTGGTGGTGGCCTTGCCCACGGCATCCCGGTACGAGGTGCCGGATTCGTCCTCTTCGGACTGCTCCCGGACCATCCCCAGGTTGTTGAGGTTCGTCTCGAAGGAGAGCCCCGGGGCGACGAGGATCCCTGCGACGCCGGCGCCCAGGCCCAGCGCGGCCAGGAGCGGCGCAAGCCAGGCGGGGAGGCGGCGCCCGGGCTCCCCCAGCCGCTCCATGGCTCGATCTGCGGGCGCTGACTTCGGGTCGGCGACGGGGCCGTGGTCCCGGGTCACCAGGGACAGGATCGCGGGCATCACCAGGAACACCGCGGCGACGGCCAGGAGGACACCGATGGAGCCCACCACGCCGAACTGCACGAAGCCCTGGAAGTCGGAGCCCACGAGGACCAGGAAGCCTGCGATGGTGCTGGCCGCGCCCGCGGCGGTAGCGAGGCCCGTGGTGGCGAGGCACTTGACCACGGAATCCTGGAGGGTCAGACCCCGCGCGCGCTCCGCACGATAGCGCGTGGTGAAGTGGATCGAGAAGTCGATCCCCAGCCCCAGGAGCACCGCGAAGATGAACGCGCTGATCAGGTTGAGCTCCTGGAAGATCAGGCGGCCCGCGGCCAGCGCTGCGAAGGACGAGATCAGGAGGGGCACGAAGATCAGGAGCACCACGCCGAAGCGGCGGAAGAAGATGACGAGGCTCAGGAAGAGGAGGCCCAGGGTCACCGCAGAGCCCGTGACCACGTTGGACTCCATGGATCCCACCCGCCGCGCATTCTCAGCGAAGCTGCCCTCGAGGGCCACTTCCATCTCGGGGTGATAGGACGTCGGGTCCAGGGCGGTGATGAGCTGTGAGACCTCGTTGTTGAGCTTGCGGCCGAACTCCACGTCCGTGTTGGGATGGATGGGCCGCGCCTTGACCACGATGAGGCGCCCCTCGTCCGCCTCGAAGTACTCGGACAGGGTCTCGTCGAGGCCATACTCCTCGCGGAGGGAGTCCTCGTCAGGCAACGGCGCCGCCTCCTCGGCGGGCTCCCCATCGCCGTCGAACTCCCCGAGGAGCTCGCCGCTCACCTCCGCCTGGATCCTGGCCTTGACCCGCTCCCGCAGATCCTCGAGCTCGTCCATCTCCATGAAGAGCAGGCCCCGGTCCTCGAAGAACTCGAAGTCCCGATGGAACACCACGAAGCGGATGTCCTCCCGCTCCTCCAGGGCCGCCGCCACGACCCCGCCGAACCGGATGTTCTCGTCCCGATCGGGGCTACGGATCACCACGTAGAGATCCGACTGGTTGCCCAGCCGCTCCTCCATGGTGAGGAGCCGCGAGACGCTCGGGAACCACTCGGGCAGGAGCGCACGCAGCTCCTGGTCGATGCGGAGCTGGAACGTCAGCCACACGCAGAGCGCGGCGATCATGGCGGCCACGCCGACCACGGTCCTGGGACGCCTGGTCGTGAATGACGTGAGACGCGCGATCCAGCGGTGTCGTCCTTCCGGGGACTCGGTCACAGATCCTCCCTCCCATGAAGAAATCGGGGCGTGGACGCCCCTCCCACAGTGGAGCCCAAGATCCTCGCAATGGAACCACCGGAGCGCGGGCAAGTCAAGACGACCCTGGTCCCGATGGACTCACCCGGGGCCCCGTGGTATCTTGCCGCCATGATTCCGAGGACGGCACACTTCATCTGGTTCGGCGCCGCGTTCCCATGGGTCCACGTCCTCGCGATGCGCTCCGCGGCCTTGCGGGGGGGCTTCGAGCGGATCGTCCTGCACCATTCGGACGATCTGGTTGACACGCCCTGGTGGAGAGAGGCGTCGGCGACCCCCGGGTTCAGCACGCGGTCGATCGACGAACCTGCCCTGTTCCGGGCCACCGGCGCGGACGGCGAGGCGCTCCTCGCGGTCTACCGCGACCTGGAGAAGCCCGAGGCCCGCTCCAACATGCTGCGCGCGGCGATCCTCGCAGCGGAGGGCGGGGTCTACCTGGACATGGACACGATCACCGTGACCTCCTTCACCGACCTCCTCGACCGCGGCGGAGCCTTCTACGGGCTGGAGCGCATCGTCTTCCCCGGGGCGGTCCGCCAGAGCCGCCGCCCGGGCGTGTGGGCCGGCGCGCTCGCCCGCGCAGGGTTCAGGGCGGTCTGCCGACGGCGACGGGACGGGTGGCGCCTGTTCCGGCGGATCGAGGGGCGCTACTCCCTGGCCGCGAACAACGCGGTCATGGGCGGTGAGGCCGGACACCCCTTCCTCCTGGACCTCCTGCAGCGGATGATTGCGTTGCCGCCGGAGCGACGAAGGATCCGGTTCTCCCTGGGGACCCATCTCCTCCAGGACACCGCCGACGCATGCACGGACCCCACGGTCCGTGCGCTGCCGCCGGAGACCTTCTTCCCCGTTGGCCCCGAGGTGTCCGAGCACTGGTTCCGCGAGGACAGCACGGCCAGGGCCGGGGATCTGGTCCTCCCATCGACCCTGGCGGTGCACTGGTACGCCTCGGTGCGCACCAAGGCCATCGTCCCCTACCTCACCCCGGACTACGTGCGGGGGCACCGGGCCACGCAGGCGTTCTCGGAGCTGGCCTCGGAGTTCCTGTCGATCAACGGCTGATCAAGGACTGGTAATACGCGAAGAGGCGGTCGAAGTGACCGTCCATGGTCCAGATCTTCACCTTGGCCTCCTCGCAGGCCTTTGCGATGTCGGCCCTGGGCGTCTCCAGGAGGCGGGTGACCGCTGCCGCAGCGGCGTCACCGTTGCCCGCCTCGTAGACCGCGGAGCAGCCCGGGTGGGCCAGGTCGAAGGCGCCGCCCACGTCGGGCACCACCACGGGGAGACCGGCACAGAGGGACTCTGCGACCACGAGGCCGAAGGTCTCCGCCGCGGAGCCGTGATAGAGCACGTCCGCCGAGGCCATGGCCGAGGCCAGCTGCTCGCGGTGGTCGGTGTACCCCCAGAGATGTGCGCCCGGGTTCTCCCTGCACAGACGTTCCACCTTGGGCCGGGTCACGCCGTCTCCGAAGATCACCCAGCCCATGGGCCGCTCCGCCGTGAGTCGCCTGAACCCATGGAAGAGGGTCGGGAAGCGCTTCTCCGGGTGCAGCCGGCTCACGGTCACGAGGATCGGGTCCTCCGGTGCGACCCCGCACCGTTCGGCCATCTGGCGCCGCATGTCGGGATCGGCCTTCGCCGCGGAGAAGAGCTCCTTGTCCACCCCGAAGGGGATCACCACGGGGTTGTTGACGCCGAAGCTGGAGAGGCGCTTCGCCAGCCAGTGTCCGCTGACCAGGGTGGCGTCGTAGCGGCAGGAGAGGCGCTTGATGTGCCACCAGAGCGGGGTGAAGAGTTGATCGATCCGCCCACGTGAGAGGTACCGATCCATGTATGTGTGCGGGATCACGGCGACGAAGTCCTGGTGGAAGACCATGACCTTGGGGACCGGCCGCTTCCACTGCGCAGCGAAGACGCCGCCCTGCCAGAAGGACGAGCCCTCCACGAGCTGCGGATCCCACGCATCCAGGGCCCGGTGCACCGCCCGGCCGTTCAGGAGGATCGCGTACCGGGGATCCCCCGGCATGGGGGGGCTCTTGATCCAGACGATCCGCCCGCCCTCGAGTTCGGTCACGCCGGGCGCCGGCCGCGGCGCGATCACCGTCACGTCGTGCCCCAGCCGGGCCGCGGCGCGCAGCTTGCTGTTCACGTAGGTGCGGATCCCTCCGCCGCCCTCGGAGTAGAACTCACAGACGTCAGCGATGCGCATGAAACCCTCCTCGCTCGTCCCGGCTATATCGCAGACCAGTCCAAAAACAAGCGCATCTGCCTACTGCGGCGGCCGATCTGCCTGTGCTGAACAGCAGATGGACCGCTCGCCATGCTCACTCGAACTCGACGATACCCGGCATCGCCTTCGTTCGCCATCTTTGTCAGCACCGCCATCTCAACCACCTCGCT
>JBDRIT010000224.1:0-13125 GCA_043815665.1 Pseudomonadota bacterium | reverse complement strand
TAGCGAATCATCGGCGGCTCAGTCCAATACGTCTTGTCAGGCATGCCCGGCAATCCGGACGGTTTGACCAGCGTCTTCCTCCGGCACGCCCGGCAAGACGCTACCTATTTGCCCGCGTTTGGAAGCCCGACGATCCCGCAGGAGAAGCCCATGTCAGCACCCCTCTCCGGTTGCATAGAAATGCGGCTTTCTGTCATCAAAGAGGTGGTTTCGCGAGGTGATCTGCTTGTCCCCTGCGGCGTCCGGATCGATCTCCACAGCGGTCGCCACCTCCTCGTCCCGGCCGGCCCGGACCAGGATCCGTCCCCGGGGATCCACGACCTGGCTCATGCCGATGTAGGTGAGGGCCTCTCCGGCCCGCGCCTCGGCGCCGATGCGGTTCGCGGTGACCGCGAAGACCCGGTTCTCGAGACAACGCAACAGCATGGCATCCGGGCCGTGGGGGAGGACGAGGTTCGACGGATGGAGGATGACCCGGGCGCCCCGCAAGGCCAGGGTCCGGGCGCTCTCGGGGAAGATCCAGTCGAAGCAGACCATCATCCCCACGGGGACGCCGCCCACGTCCACCACCTCGAAGCCCCGGTCCCCGGCCTGGAAGAGCTCCTTCTCCCGATCGAAGAGATGGACCTTGCGGTAGGTGGCCTCGAGGCCCTCCGGCCCCACCAGGAACGCGCTGTTGTACACCGCGTCCCCGTCCCGCTCCGGGAACCCTCCACAGAACCGGGTCCCGAGCTTCCCGGCCTGATCGGTCAGGGTCCGGATCGTCACGCCGTCCATGGGCTCGGCCAGGACCTCGACCTCGGCCCGGTCCTTGAACTGGTACCCCGTGGCGAAGAGCTCGGGGAGGACCCAGAGGTCCGCGTCCTGTCCCCGCACCATGTCCACGATCTTCGCGATGTTCCTCGCGATGCCACCGAAGATCGGAAAGAACTGGACGAAGCCTACCCTCATTCACCGTCCTCCTGCAGGTACCGCGCCGACCAGCCGGGGCGGGGCGGGAGCGTCCCGGCCTGGATCCGGGACCACCAGGTCTCGTCGGTGAGGCGCTTGCCACCGGACTCGGGGAACTCGTACCAGGAGAACATGCCGCCCTGGACGATGCCCTGTCCGTGGAGCCACGGCACCACCGCGTAGAGGCGATCGATGGTGCCGATGCCGACCTCCAGGATCTGGCCCCGCTGGGGGTTGTGATAGATGTCCGTGACCAGGGTGATGCCCCGCTCGGCGCGCCCCTGATCGGTCCCGTTGACCATGGAGTCCTCGAGATAGGTCTGGCGCAGGAGGAAGCGCTCGAGGATCCCGCCGAACCACTTCACCACGGCCGCCTCCTCCGGCGCCAGGGGCTCCCCGGCCAGGACCCGCCGGCTCGCCGACTCCAGCATCCGGGCCAGGGTCACCAGGGCTCCGAAGAACTCCGCGGGCACGCCTCCTTCGATCGATGTGAAGAACGCGCTGCCCGGATCCCAGGGCGCGCCCCCGAGGGACGCCCGCACCGCAGCGAGGTCCGGCGCCGCGAGCTCCCCGTCACCCAGGGCCGTGCCCGCGGCCACAGCGAGGTCCGCCAGGGCCCGGTAGAACTCCGGGTGGGGCTCCACGCTCATGGGTGGCTCCGGAAGGATCGGCTCCTCGTACAGCGCCACGATGGGGGACGAGGCGTCGCACTCCACCCCCATGGGGTTCATGTTGTAGAGCACCGTGTGGTGCTTGAGCTGGGTGAGCCCCGCCAGGGAGGCGGTGAGCAGCCGCGCCCGGTACAGCTCCGAGCCCACCCAGGCAGGCGCTGCGGGCCCGACGATGCCAGCGTCGTCGGCGAGGATGCGCAGGGTGTCCAGCCACCGGTTGTAGAGGTTCTCGGTCCAATACCCGACGCCCCGCCCGGCGAGGCCCCTCCGGGTCGCTGCGAGGGCGGCGCGCCAGTCCGAGGCCGCCCAGCGCTCCCCCTCCGGGGGCGTCCCGGCGAGGACCTCGGCGAGGCCGTTCCCCAGGGCGGCGAGGACGTCCAGCAGCGTCGGCATTCCCCGAAGAGCCACCTCAGGATGGGTGAGGCCCACGATAATCCCCACGTCCGGGCCCAGCCGGGGCGGCAGGAGATACGGCTGCATCCCGCGGTAGCCGAAGGTCTCGTTCGCGCCCCGGATCGGGAGCCGGCCGATCCGCCCGTCGAGATCGTCCAGGAGGACCGCGGCGTCGACCCGCTCCGCCCAGCGCGGGTGCGCCTTCAGGGCTGCCTCCAGGTGGGTCAGCGTGGGTCGGGCCGCGCCGCCCACCGCAGCCGACGCGAAGTCGTCCAGGGAATGCCACCGGGACGCCAGCTCGGGATCGTCAAGGACGTGGTGCGAGAGACGCAGGCTCACGGGGTGGGCCGGGAGGGGGACGTTCCCGTACCAGCTCATCGCGAGGAAGTAGTCCCGGAACTCCGGACGGGTGTAGTGGCTGCGAGGGGTGAACAGGGTCCAGTCCACCGCGAAGCCCTGGGGTGCACCGTGCGCGCCGGGCCCGTACTTGCCGACCCCCGACGCGCCCCGGAGACGGTCGAGGAGCCTCTCGACGTCCCCACGGACGCCGTCCGGAACCTCGGCCAGGGCCTTCGCCCCCGCCGCGGCCACTGCGGCGTCCCGCTCGGCCTTCCACGTGGCCATGGCCTCCTCCGGGCAGCCCATGTCGGGCACGAGGAAACACTCCGCGTCGTCCTGTTCCAGGGCCGCCGCCTGGGCCCGGGCCCCGGACAGGAGGATCCGCGGGACCGCCAGGTAGGTGACCAGGTACCCGAGGGCCGGGTCCTTGGGCGCGGCCCGGTGGGCGGCGAGGGCCCAGGTCCACAGGGCCTCGGTGAGCTCCCGCAGGGTCCCGGTCATGGTCTCCTCGCGCTCCTGGATCGCTGCAGCCAGGAGATCGCTGGCCACCTGGAGCACCGCGTCGGGGGTCACGAGGATGCCGGCGTCCGCGTAGCGCAGGTTCTCGTAGAGATGGAAGAACTCCCGCTCGTCGCCGGGGAACGCGACCATGCCCCTGCGAACCAGGTGCCCCGAGGGGCCGCCCCGGACCAGCTCCGGCGCGTCGGTGAGGTTCAGGACTCCCTGGAGGGGGCAGGTCGTGGCAGCGACGTGGATCCTGTCCCGCCCGCCCACCACCATGTGGAAGGCGACCCGGGTCCCGTCCGGGGACCAGTGGGGCGCAGCGGCGCCCTCGGGCAGGCCGAAGACTCCCCACGCCGCATCGCCGGCGAGGGGCCGCACGGAGACGCCACTGCCCCCCTCGGCCAGCACCAGGAGCCGGTTCGGGCTCGCCAGGGGTGCGGCGAGGCCTGCCCGGCGCCCGGACAGGGCGCGGCGGCCCTCGTAGACCGAGTAGAGTCGCTTGAGCTTCGGGTTCTTGCGCAGAAACTCCGCGAGGGCCGCGTCGCCTCCGTCCTCCGGGATGAAGTCCACGTCGGGGAAGCCGCCGGCCTCCCAGGAATCGGAGGTCCACCCCGAGGCCTCGATCGCCCCCTTGATCCCCGCCACCCGGGCGGTCTCCAGAGCCACGAGCCGGCTCTCGCAGGTGAGGAGGACCCCGGCGCCCCAGGGCAGCCACGACGGCGACGCGCAGCCCTTGCCGAGGGGGCCCCCGTGGAGCCCGTTGTCGCTGATCCAGAGTGCGTCGACCGCGTCGCCCTTTCGGCGCTCGTAGAGGATCTTTCCGTAGTCGTCCATGAGGGAGGTGTAGGGGCCGTCGCAGCCGTCGGGGTGGACCCCCAGGAGGCGGTACGGCACCGGGCTCCAGCGGGGACGCCGCTCGTCGGACGCGCCCTCGGTCAGGCGCACGGGCGCTCCGCCCTGCACCGGGACCGTCCACAGATCGTAGGAGCCCTTGCGGTCGCTGGCGAAGACCACCCGCTCCCCGTCGGGGCTCGGGTCCGCGTCACAGTCGTCCCCGGGACCCACGACCAGGGGGCGCACCGCGCCGGTGGTGAGGTCCAGGACGTGGAGATCCGCCGCGCCGGCCCTGCCGACCTCGAAGACCACCGCGTCGCTGCCGGGGAGGAACCGGGGATTCCGGCCCGGGACCTTGACCTCGGGCGTCGCAACGCAGCCACCCTCGGGGAGCGCTGCGACCCGCGCGGGGATCGGCTCCCGCTGCGGCGCCGTGGTCGAGGTGTCCGCCGGACCGGCGAGGAGGAGGAGCGCGAGGGAGAGGTGGAATGTCATCGGTTGATCCTGGTTGATGCGTCGTCCCGATCGCATTCTGAACAAGGCCCGGATGGGATGCAACCTTCCAGCGAAGACGGGGTTAATGGTACATAGGGTCCGGGAGGAACAACGTGAAGATGTCGGATCGGCCCACGCCGTTCATCGTGCCCCTGATCGGGACGGGCTCCTGGACCGTCGCGGAGATCGGCGGCAAGGGGGTGAATCTCGACTCCTTGATCCGGCTGGGCTTCGATGTCCCCGCCGGCTTCTGTGTCACCACCCGCGCCTTCCGCGAGTCCCTGCGCCGGTGGGCCCGGGGACCGGGCGGTGAGGACCTGGTCGAGCGGATCCTCTCCCGGCCCTTCCCGCCCCGCCTCGAGCGTGAGATCCGGGACGCGGTCGAGGGCCTGCTGCTCATGGCCGGCACCGGCCTCGCCGCGCGCTCCTCCGCCACAGAGGAGGACCAGGACGAGCGCTCCATGGCCGGACAGAACGAGACCGTGCTCAACCTCACGACCCCGGATGCGGTCCTGGGTGCGATCCGCCGCTGCTGGGCGTCCCTGTTCTCCCGGGAGTCGATCCTCTATCGTACGAGCGGGGCCCCCGGGGACGAGAGCCCCGAGATGGCCGTGGTGGTCCAGCAGGTCGTCCCCGCCACTGCGGCGGGGGTCCTCTTCACCGAGAACCCCATGGCCCCAGGCGAGATGCTCCTGAGCGCAAGCCCCGGCCTCGGGGAGACCGTGGTGTCCGGCCGGGCGGTGGACACCTGGTTCCTGAACCGGGACGGGGGGGTGCTCCGGCAGCAGATCGCGGAGAAGCCCACCCTCCTGGCGCCCTCCGCGGAGGGGGGCATCGAGGAGCAGGTGCGCCCCTCCCACCTCAGCCACCGCCCCACCCTGGATCCCACGCGCATCCGGGACCTCGCAGGCCTCGGGCGCCGGGTCGAGGCGCGAATCGGCGAACCCCAGGACATCGAGTGGGCCCTCTGGAAGGATCGGATCTACCTCCTCCAGACCCGCCCCATCACCGGCCGCGGCGTGGGGCCGGGCGGGCGGGCGGTCTGGTCCAACGTCAACGTGGGCGAGGCCCTGCCCGGCGTAGGGACCCCCTTCACCTGGTCCATCATCCGGGCCTTCTCCCGCCTGGGCTTCGAGCGCGCCTTCGCCGCGCTGGGCTGTACGGTCCCCAGGGAGTACGGACTCATCGGCGGGATCCGCGGCCGGGTCTACCTGAACCTCTCGGAGTTCATGTCCGTGGCCTCCCAGATCCCCCTCCTCTCCCCGGGGGCCCTCTTCGAGGCCGGCGGCGGGGGCGGCATGGAGGCCCTTCCTGGCACCTACAAGCGCCTGAGCCCCGCGGCGTTCCTGGCCCGCCTCCCCGTCACCGGCGCGAAGCTCCTGGCCTCCCAGGCCACCGCAACCGCCCGGGTGGCCACCTGGGCGCCCCGGTTCCGCGTGTTCCGGGAGCGCTTCAACCGCACCCCCTTCGACCGCCTGGAGGACCGGGAGCTGCGGCGCTGGTTCGACCGGGTGGAGGAGGTCTTCAACCACACCGGGGCCCTGCTCCTGGAGGTGAGCAGCCACTTCCTCATGAGCTACGTGTTCACGGCCGGGATGCTCCATGCGACCCTCGGCGAGGAGGGTCGGGCCCTGGAGAAGCAGCTCTACTCCGGGCTCTCGGGGCTGCGCAGCGCGGAGCCCGGCCTCGATCTCCTCCGCATGGCGCGCCGGGTCGCGCGGGAGCCTGGGCTCCGCGATCGGCTGATCGCCACGCCCACCGAGGCCCTGCGCGGGGTCCTGGAGTCCGACCGGGCCGGACAGGCCCTCCTCACGGCCTTCGAGGCGTTCCTCGCGAGCCACGGCCACCGAGCGATCCGGGAGGCGGAGCTCGCGGTCCCCCGCTGGAGCGAGGACCCGACCTTCCCCCTGGGCGTCCTCGGCGCGTACCTGGGCGCGGCCAGTCTCCCCGATCCCGACGCAATGCTGGCGTCCCGTCAACAGGCCCGGGAGGGGGCCACCCGGGAGGTCCTGGACCGCCTGCCGCGGGGGACCCGTACGTTCTTCCTGCGACTCCTGCGCACGTCGCAGCGCGCCGCGCGGATCCGGGAAGCCCTGCGCAGCGACGTGGTCCACACCATGGCCTTCTATCGGCGCCTGGCCCTGGAGGTGGGGCAGCGGCTGGTCGCTGACGGACGGCTCCCGGCGGCGGAAGACGTGTTCCTGCTGCGCCTCGACGAGATCGTCGGCGTCACGGAGCACCGGGACGACCCGGACCTCCCGGTCCGGGTGGAGACCCGGCGCCTGGAGCACCGGGCCTTCCTGAGCATCCCGGACCCGCCGGACTGGTTCGTCCTGGAGCGGGGCCGGATCCTCCCGCGGCCGGAGTCCGCGGACATGGACGCGACGAACGACGGGAACGGGCCGCTCCTGGAGGGCCTGGCAGGGAGCCCGGGGATCGCGGTGGGGCGGGCCTGCGTGGTGCGTGAGCCTGCGGATCGGGACCTGCTCCAGGCGGGGGACATCCTCGTCGCACCCTACACCGACGTGGGCTGGACCCCGCTCTTCCTGCTCACCGCCGGGGTGGTCACCGACCTGGGCGGCCCCCTCTCCCACTCCTGTGTGGTGGCCCGGGAGTACGGGATCCCCACGGTGGTCAACGTCAAGCGGGGGACCGAGCTGATCCGCACGGGCGACCGCATCCGCGTCGACGGCACCAAGGGCACCGTGGAGCGCCTGCGGTCGTCCGAGGACTGAGCGGCCCCTGCTGTGGGAGGCCCTTCAGGGCCGACTCTTCAACTGTGGGAGGCCCGTCCACGGGCCGATTCTTCGGGGCTGAAGCCTCTCCCACAGCAAGAGGGGAGTCGGGGCTGAAGCCCCTCCCACAGCAAGAGGGGAGTCGGGGCTGAAGCCCCTCCCACAGCAAGAGGGGAGTCGGGGCTGAAGCCCCTCCCACAACAAGAGGGGAGTCGGGGCTGAAGCCCCTCCCACAGCAAGAGGGGAGTCGGGGCTGAAGCCCCTCCCACAAACCACAGATTGCCCCCGGCGGCGGCCTGGGGTAGCCTCGGCGCCATGAAGCCCGACACAAAACCGGGGCTCGGCCCCCGGTGGCTCGCTCCGATCCTGGCGATCTTCCCCGCCGCCCTGGCCTGCATCGACGTGGGGAACCGCGACATCGGCTTCCACGTCGCCACGGGGCGGGCCATTGATCTCCTGGGTGAGGTGCCCCGCACCAACGTCCTCTCCTTCACCAACCCGAACCACCCCTGGATCCTGCACCAGTGGATCCCCGCGTACCTCTACCACCGGGTGGACGTCGGCTTCGGCGCCGCGGGGCTGGTGGGACTCAAGGCCCTGGTGGTCTTCGCCACCTTCACGATCCTCTGGCTGGCCCTGCGGCGGCGAACCGCCACCTGGGGCGGGGCAGCGCTCTGGTTCGCGCTGGCCGCGTCGACGGCCTTCCCGCGGTTCCTGGTGCGGCCCTTCATCTTCTCCATGCTGGGCCTGGCGGTGTTCCTCTGGGGGCTCACCTTCGCGCCGGCCGCGGGGGCCCGCCTCCGGGAGTGGCGGCCCTTCCTGATCATCACCACCGCCGCCGCCGCCCTCACGTCGATCCTCCACGCCGGGTTCGTCTACCTCTGGATCGTCGCGCTGGCCTGGGCCGCGGGGGTCGGGGTGGACGCGGTCCTCCCGCGGCCGGACCGGGACCCGGACCGGTGGCGTCGGGTAGGGCTCGCCGCGGCCTGGCTCGCGGGGATGGCCGTGGCGTCCGCGCTGCTCCTGACCCTGGCCAACCCCTACGGCGTGGAGGTCCTGCTGCTGCCCTTCCGGTTCTCCACGGATGCGTGGTTCCATGCGCACCTCGTGGAGTACCGGCCGCCCCCCTTCCTCCCGTCCCTGTTCCCCGGGCTCTGGGGCTCCCTCCTCCTCGGGGCCGCGGTCCTCATGGGGAGCGCGCTGGTCCGGGCCCGGCGGGGGGGCCTCGGCGGGGCCCACGTCTTCGGCGTCCTCGCGCTGGGCGCGTTCTCCTGGCTCGTGCTGAAGCACCAGCGGATCATGTACCCCTACGCGCTGGTGGCCGCGTTCGTCGCGGCCCCCTGGACCGACGACCTCCTGTGCCTCCTGCGGGGTCGGGCCCGCCGGGTCGCCGTGACCGTGGCCGTGGCCGCGGCCGTGGCCCTGTCGATCTACTCCGTCCACCTCTGGGCGACCCACGGGAGCCCGGGCTTCGGCCTGGACGACCGCCAGCACCCCGGGCGTCTCCTCGCCTTCGTCGAGGAGCAGGACCTGCCGGACCCGACCTTCGTCTCCGACGCCTGGGGGGGGACCTGGCTCTGGGAGTTCTACCCCGCGCGCCGGACCTTCGTGGACAACCGGCTGGAGGCCTACCCACCCGAGTTCTACAAAGACGTCTACCAGTCGATCCGCTACGGCGAGGACGGCTGGGAGGAGAAGCTGGCGACGTACGGGGTGAAGACCGCGGTCCTCAAGTACGGCACGCAGGGCGAGATCAACTTCCTCGAGGGCCGGCCCTCCCTGCGCCAGCGCATGCTCGAGGACGAGGACTGGCGGCTGGTCTACTGGGACGACCTCGGCGAGATCTTCGTCCGCCGGGACGCGGTCCCCGCGGGCTGCGATCGCTGTGCGGACACCCGCCACTTCGATCCCGATCGCATGGAGGGCGCCCGCCCCACCCTCCACCTCGTCACCGCGGAGGCCGAGGAGGTGCTGGAGAAGTCCGGCCCCTCGGTCCGGGCCTACACCGCGCTGATCATGAGCCACTGGGTGATGGGGCGGAACAATGAGGCGGCGCTGGCGCTGAAGGAGGCGCTGGAGGCGTTCCCCGGGAACGCGGAGCTGGAGGGGATGCGGCCCCGGTAGATCGTAGCCGGGGAGCCAGCGACCCGGATTCTTGGCCGGGAGTTCGACGACCGGCTTTCCCACAGGAGAGGGGAGCGGTAACCCTTGTCGACGTCGTGGCTCTGCCGTACCGTGACATCACCAAGGAGCACACGATGGACAACCCCTTCGGAACCGAACTCACCCTCGCCAACACCAACATCGAAGACGCCCGCACGAAGGTCGTCGACGCCCTCGCGGTGGAAGGCTTCGGGGTGCTGACGGAGATCGACGTCAGGGCGACCCTGAAGAAGAAGCTGGATGTGGACTTCAGGCCCTACGTCATCCTCGGTGCGTGCAACCCGCCCCTGGCCTACAAGACCCTCCAGGCGGATCCCATGATCGGGCTCATGCTGCCGTGCAACGTGGTGGTGCGCCAGGAGGGCGGCGACGTGGTGGTGTCCATCGTCGACCCCATGGCCATGCTCGACGTGACCGGGAACGCGGACCTCAAGGCCGTTGCCTGCGAGGCCGCCGGGCGGCTGAAGCGGGTGCGGGACGCGTTGACTACTTGAGGTTCTTGTAGATCTCCCGAAGACTCTCGGGCAGGAAGTCGCAGCTCGACTCCTCCAGGCACGGATCGTCCACCAGGCGGGTGCCACCGCTGGTCATGAACACTGCGATCTGGTTCTCCACGAAGTTGTTGATGTTGAACACCCGTGCGGGGTTGGACGGCTCCACGCCGTGGGCGCCCATGGGGCTGTAGTAGGGCATGCGCAGGGCCATGATCCCGCCGGGGTTCTCGAGATCACCGCTCGCGGGCATCTCCACGGGCTTCATCGTCCCCGTCGCCTCGTCCCAGATCGCCGTGGCCCGCACGGGCCCGGCGGTTGTGGTCTCGCCGAACTCGTCGACGCCGTCGTCCAGGTCGTCGGGGTCGGTGTGCAGGGGCATCATCAAGGTCGGATCCACAGCGATGAACTCATCCAGCTCCGTCGGCCAGCGCATGTCCTTGAGCAGGCCGCTCTCGTTGTCCTGCCAGTCCACCACGTCCCACTTCGTGCTCTGGTGCCGCCAGAACCCCTCGACCCCCTCGATGACCGAGCCCTGGATCAGCCGATCGTTCTTGGGGACGTCGCCGAGCTGCCCCGGCAGGTAGTCCAGCACGCCCAGGGCCCTTGCGTGGGTCGTCGCCGTCACCAGGGGGACGTTGGGGTCGCCGATGGTGTGGTAGACGATGATGTTCGCCTGCTCCGCGGCGCCGGGATCGTAGGAATAATCCAGGCGGTGGCCGCGCTCCATGTACCGCGCGTAGGAGAGGGGATCCCCCCGGGTGACGATCATCGACGCGAAGCCCAGGAGCTTGCGCAGCGCCGGGGTGTTCCGCGGGCGACCCAGGCCGGTGCCCAGAGCGACCAGGGGCACGCCGACGGGGAAGATCGCGCCCTCGTACTCCGCGTCCACCCCGAAGGTGTCGAAGACGACCTTGGACGGCCCGTCCCAGCCATCGAGGACCTCGATCTGGATGCGATCACCGAAGAGCTCTGAGCGGGCGGGATCCGGAGCATCGCAGACGACCCGGTCGATGATCTCCTCGCCGTCCCCTTCCTCCACGGTCCAGGTCCCCGGCGCGCAGGACACGGGCACGGGCAGGGTGTCCCCGTCCTGGAGGCCCAGGAGGGGCCGCTTCTCCACCGCGGAGATCGCGTCGCACTGCAGGCTGACCCGGAAGCCGCCGCCGTCCTCGTGGCGGAAGGCCTGGACCTCCTCGCCGTTGTCCAGGTTCCGGATGATGACCCGGTCCCCGGGGGCGATCCCGGTGGTGCGGAGCATCGGGTAGTAGTGGGCCCGGGGCACCTGATCCGGGCGGTTCTCCCGGTGGAGGTGGTTGATCATGAAGGCCACCTCCACGGTGTCCTCGTCGTCCCCCTGGGGCGTGAAGACCACGAAGGGGCCGAAGAGGGGCATGAACACCGCCTCGGGCACCCCCGGGTTCGTGGAGCGCAGCCCCACGTGGAGGAGCGCGGTGGCCCCGGAGACCGGCGTGGCCGCGTCCACGCAGCCCTCGGTCCCGGCCAGGAGCAGGGCCACGGTGCCGCCCATGGACTGGCCCCAGACCGGGTAGGAGTCGTGCAGCGGCCCGCCGATGTCCACGATCCCGTCGCCGTTCCAGTCCCCCATGAGGTCGTCGGCCTCGCCGTCCAGGTCCACGTCCGCCTCCCAGGTCACCTCGCCGAGGGACCGCAGGAAGCGGATGAAGGTCATGTGATCGACCACGGCCTGGCGGGTCATATCCCGCATGTGGAAAAGATCCCAGGACCAGAAGTCCCCGCCGTTGTCGAAGGAGGTCCGCTTCCCGTCGTTGTCCAGATCCACGATCCGGCCGGTCTCATAGGACGAGTAGAAGGTCAGCAGGTCCATGGGCATCATGGCCAGCAGATCCTTGATCAAGGCCGCGTAGTCGATGTCCTCGTCCGAGGGGAGGGCCATGCCGTGGCCCGGCGCCTCGAGCCCGCAGAGCGCGTAGCCGAACTGCGCGAAGCGCCCGCCGAAGCCGAAGGTCTCGAAGGACGCCCCGGAGAACCCGTGGCCGTAGATCACCACGGGGAACGGGGGCTTGTGCTCCGCAGTGGTCTCGGGGATCGCGCAGATGAAGTCGACGTCCTGGGGGCCATGGGCCAGGGTCCCGCCCGCGTGATCCAGGCGGAAGATCTCGTCGTCCTCCGCAGGGTACATCTCCGTGGCGATGCCGTCGCTGTCCACCAGGAGGCTCGGTCCCTGGAAGGACCCCAGGACGAAGTAGTCGATGAACTCCGACTCGTAGGAGAGGGCCTTGGAGGTCTCCTTGGAGTACATGAGGACCGGCTCCGCGACGAGGTCGATGAGGGGCCCGAGGTTCTCGAAGTACAGCGCGAAGGGATGCTCCGACGGGGACCCGTCCTCGTTGTGCCCGTGGACCGGCTTCGCGGTGATGTCCGGCGGGTAGGCCGCCGCAAGCTCGGCGAAGGGCCCGTGGCCGTAGAGGCCCGCCCGGATCGCCTCCAGGTCCCGGCCCACGGTCTGGGTGGTGAAGGTCCACGCGAAGGCCACGTCCGCGAGGCTCCGCCCGATGTCGTCCCCCCGCAGGACCTCGGCGAGGGGGGCGAGGGCCTCGTTCTGCTGCAGGTGGTTGACGTACTTGAAGGGGGATCGCACGGAGCGGCCCGCGGGATCCACCAGGTCCCGGGTGAGGACCACCGCGTAGGTGGTGGCCTCCCGCAGGGGGACCAGGGGCCAGAGCACCAGGGTGTTCGTCTCCTTCTCGTAGAAGGTGATCAGATCGTCCGCCGGGCGGTCCTCCCGGTCGAGCCACTCGTGGACGTTGTCCGCCGTGATCAGGCCCGTGGGCTCCCCGGACCAGGTGTTGGGCTTGTCCAGGACCCCGTCGAAGTCGATGTCCTCGTAAGGGTCGAGGACCCCGTTGCCGTTCCGGTCCTCGTCGTGGGTCTCGAAGACCAGGTTCAGGGAGTCCGCGTGCTCGTCGAAGTCCCAGTACTGCTGGGGCCACTCCATGCCCAGGGGGTAGTTGCCCTGGCCCGCGTCCACGCGAATCGCCTCCCCGAAGCCCTCGGAGTCTCGATCCACGTTGAGGAGGTAGACCACGTCATCGGCGAGGTCGTGGTTCCGGGCCATGCGGTCCCGGATGTTCTCGAGGTCCAGGGGCGCGTCGAAGGACACGGTGATGGGCTGGTAGACCCCGAAGCCGTCGAGTTGGTTCACGTTGCGGCGCAGGGATCGCTCCGCCTCCGTGGGGGCCTCCACGGTCACGTTGACCCGCCGCCCGGTGGGGCTGGTGGGATCGTAGCGGGTGGCCAGGTCGTTGGGCAGGGGGATCTCCGGGAGGGGCTTCGCGTCCAGGTCGAAGACCACCCGGGGGCCCCCGGTCTCCAGGGCCAGCCGGAGGCCCGCCGCGTCGGGGCCTTCACAGGAAGAGAGCGCAAGGAGCACGACCGTGGCCACGGCGAGGGCAGGGGAGCGGCGCATGGGGACCTCCTGGTTCCTGCATGACGGTCCGAAATTCCGGGCCGGATGTCAACCGCGGCCTCCCGGGCACCCCGAATCCCGTCGTCCCGAGCGCAGCG
>JBDRIT010000223.1:0-2081 GCA_043815665.1 Pseudomonadota bacterium | reverse complement strand
CCAGTAGTGGACGCCCACACGGTAGGTCACCGCCTCGGGGAGCGGGAGGATCATGACCTCCGGGCCCGCTCCGTCCGTGTCGTCCCGCACCAGGCCGGGGTTGTCGTTCACCTCGGGGTCGAAGCTGCCCCACTCCGGGTGGGCGTTGAACCAGAAGCAGTCGAAGGGCTGGTCGAACCAGCCGTCCGGCTCGCCATCGCCGTCCAGGTCCGGGCCCCCGGCCCAGGGGTGGACGAAATGCAGATCGAGATCCGACCCCGCGTCCGTACCCGTGTCAGACTCATCCGGGTCCCCGGGCGTGTGTCAAAGGAGCTCGACATGGATCCCTGCGTCGGGGACCACACTCCCTTTAAACCGATCAGGGAGTGAGTGTACCTGGCGAGAGGTACCCCGGGCTGGACGGATGATCATTCTCACCCGCTTCGGGTGTAGAGTGTGGAGGAAGACAGGGAGAGAAAGTGCAGAGCAGTTGCATCATCCTGGTGGTCGTACTTGTGGTCGGCACCCTCAGCGGATGTCTCGGTTCGACAGTCGACTCCAGCGGAGCGCCTCCGGGACCCGCCCTATGTGACACTGTCTGTGACAACGCCTGTGACAGCGCCAGGGTCGACCTGCACACCGTCAGCCCTGGAGACATCGGCGAAGCCGGGTCCGAGGCGTTCGTCGATCTCTGCGACAGAGGCTCGGAGCCGCCAACCGCGATCGTCGACTGCCTCGAGGGCGGGGAGGTGGCCCCTTGGACCGTGCTTCACCTGTTTGGCAATGGCAGCCATGTGGCATGTGGAGGAGCCGCGGCGATCCAGGGCTGGGAGTGGTCGGTGAAAGGGCCGCCGGGCTCCAGCACCCGGTTCCTGCCGTCTCCAGACGTCCCGGAGCCGACCCTGCTGGTGGATGTCGCCGGTCTCTATGCGGTCTCCCTGGCCGTTGTCGACGACGCCGGCGTGTCCTCTGCCACACCGGCCGAGTACTCGGTCTCTGTCATCCCGGATCAGGCGCTCTGGATCGAGCTACTCTGGAGCATCAAGGACTACCCCGAGGAGGGGAACTCTGAGATCGCATGGGACGGAACGCCAGATCTCCACCTGGCACACGTCCTGGCCGACGAGGGCCCGGACGTTGACGCCGACGGGAACGTCGAGCCGTGGTTCATCCTCCCCTACGACGCCTGGTGGTTCAACCCGGACCCCGACTGGGGGCCACCCGGCCCGGAGGGAAACCCGTTGCACATGTCCTGGGGGCAGGGGGGAGGAGGTCCCGAGGCGATAACGGTCCTCGGTCCCGAGTTCCTCGCCTATCGGATCGGCGTCCACTACCAGGACGAAGGATATGGGCCTGCCCTGGTGACGGTGCGGGTGTACGTCTTCTCGGTGCTCGCTTTCGAGTTGACGGACGTGTGGCTGCACGACTGCGATGTCTGGGAGGTCGGAGCGGTGGAGTGGCCCTCCGGTAAGGTCATGGTGGCGACTGACGGCGTCGGCGCTCCGAAGATCCTGAACTGTAGTCTGTGGTGCTTCCACGGCGATGGATGGTGATAGGACGCTACTCACCAGGGAGAGAATCATGAAGACGTGCAGTCAGCTTCTCCTCCGCCCCCTCTATGCGCTGGTCATCGCCGCGCTCCTTGGGGTCGGCTGCGATGAGAGGGTGTGACCCCGGGGCTACGGGTGTCTCAGCATGCGGTGATGATATATTGCCCAATGGGTCCCTCGCGCGTATACGATGTTTACGGATAATCGGCATACTCGCTCCTTTCCGAGTGAGATTGCAAGCACCGTTCCACGGCGAGGTGGTTGGCATTTCCTCGGGATCAGGTCAGGATAGGTGGAGAGGCACCAATATTGCAAGACACAGCATGGGAAGATTAAATACGTTGGAGGAGAAATGCGCGCCTCAACCCCACGAGCTGCCTGTCCGGTCGATTTGTGTCTTGGCACCCTCACGGTGCTGCTGTTCGCCATCTTCATCGGGGGATGCTCCTCCGGGAACGGAGCGTCCCCGGCCGAGGACACGGCCCAGGACCTGGGAGCGGGCTCCGACCAGTCACTGCCCGGCGTCGACGTGGCATCTTCAACCCCCGACGG
>JBDRIT010000222.1:0-9433 GCA_043815665.1 Pseudomonadota bacterium | reverse complement strand
TGCCAGTGCTGAACGGCGGATAGACCGTTCGCCATGCTCACTCGAACTCGACGATACTCGGCATCGCCTTCGTTCGCTATCCTTGTCAGCACCGCCATCTCGACCGCCTCGCTACGGCATCTTCGCTTGTTTTGGGTCTAGCCGTCCTTGCGCTGCTTCTCTTCGTAGCGCTCCAGCGCCTTCCGGAGGCGCTCCTCGACGATGGGACGTGCGCCCAGGCCGATGGCCAGGGCCATACCGAGGCAGATGCCCCCGACGATCATCAGGAAGCCGTAGGAGATCAGCTGAGCCTCGATGCCCAGCTGGCTGATCGCGGTGAGGACGATGAAGATCACGATGACCCATCGGACGAGCTGACCCAGGAGGCTCGCGTAGGCCATCCCTGCGGTGGCCGCGGCGGTGCGTACGAGATCCCCGATGAAGGCGGCCAGGAAGAGGCCGAGGATCAGGACCACGAGGGCGGCGAAGATCCGGGGCAGGAAGGGCACGAGATGCTGGGAGAGCCCGATCTCGAGGTTCCAGACCTTCATCACCATCACGAGGATGAGGATGATCAGGAGCCAGTAGACCAGGGCGCCGAGGATCTCCACGGAGTCCTGCTGGATGTTGCCCTTGCGCAGGATCCCGTCGATGCCGGCCCGCTCCGCGACCATGTCGAGCCGCACGATGCGCAGGCCCCGGATCACCAGCATCCGGACCGCCCGGGCCAGGATCCATCCGGCGATGATGAGGATCAGGGTCGCCAGGCTCTGCAGCCCGTATTCCCGGGCCAGGTCCCCCATCCAGGAGAAGGGCTCCGTGAACCGGCTGCCGTCCATGGCTGCGAGGTCGGGAAGTCGATCGAGTCCAATCATGGGATCCTCCGGGTGCGCGCTGGTTGGCAGCGCTGGATCCATTCTAACCGCTGCTGCGTGGGCGGCAAGAAGCGCTGCCGCTGGAGGGCCGGTTGTCAGGCTCCCGGTTCGGATTCGGGCTCGGGCTCGGCCTCGGGCTCGGTCGAACGGGGTCCTCTGCCGAGCTCCTCGAGCTTCGCTGGATCGATGATCGGCCGGGACGCCTTGCGGGCGTCTTCGTCTTCGTAGGCTTCGATGATGCTGGCGACGAGGGGGTGGCGGACGACGTCTTCCTTGGTGAACTCGGTGAACGCGATGCCCTTGATGTTCTTCAGGATCCGCGCCACCTGGATGAGCCCCGACTCCACGTCGTCCGGTAGGTCCACCTGGGTGACATCGCCCGTGATCACGGTCTTCGAGTGGTATCCGAGGCGGGTCAGGAACATCTTCATCTGCGGGGGCGTGGTGTTCTGGGCCTCGTCCAGGATCACGAAGGAGTCGTTGAGGGTCCGGCCGCGCATGAACGCGAGGGGCGCGATCTCGATGACTCCCTGCTCGATGAGCTGCCGGGTCTTGTCGAAGTCCATCATGTCGTGGAGCGCATCGTAGAGGGGCCTGAGGTACGGGTTGACCTTCTCCGCGATGTCGCCGGGCAGGAAGCCGAGTTTCTCGCCGGCCTCCACCGCGGGGCGGCAGAGGACGATCCGTTTGCATTCCCGGGAGAGGAGCGCGCTCACGGCCATGGCCATGGCCAGGTAGGTCTTTCCCGTCCCGGCCGGTCCGATGCCGAAGACGATCGCGTGGCCACGGATCGCGTCGATGTACCGCTTCTGGTTCAGCGTGCGCGGCGCGATGTGGCGCTTGGTCGACGGGATGAAGAGCGTGTCCATGAACACGTCCGGGAGGGAGATCTTTTCATCCTGTGAGAGCATCCGTACCGCGCGGGAGATGTCCTCGCTGCCGATGGGGACACCGTTCGCCATCAGCTTGTAGAGCCCCTCCAGGGTTCGCAGCCCCAGGGCCACGGCGTGATCGTCACCGCGGGCGGTGATCTCGTTGCCGCGCATCGTGAGCCGGGCGCCGGTGAGCTTTTCGAGGCGCTTGAGGTGCTCCTCACGCGTCCCCACAACCTGTGAGAGGAGGAAGAGATCATCGAAGGTGGCGGTACGATCAATCTGCTCGGGTTGGCTCGGCATCCTCACTCCTGGCGGCCTCTAGGTCGTCCTTGGCTGGTTCGTCGACCGCGGGGGCTGCGGCGGGGACCGGGGGCGGCTGACCGCGCCCGAGGAGATAGCGTCCGTCGGGCAGTGGGACGTAGTAGAGCGGCCCTGCCGCGTCGAGGTCCCTCCGGGTGATGCCCGGGAGCGCGCCCAGGTCGTTCGGGAGCTGAAGGGTCATGAGCCAGACGTCCTCGAGGGTGTCGCGGATCCGGTGCTCGAGGCGCACCCGCTGCACGGCCTCGACCCGCTCGAGGTCGAGGGAGCCCTTGCCGGACAGGAACTGGAGGGGGCCGGGCAGGTAGAACCCAACGGCCGTGAGCGCCGCTGCCAGGCCTACGAAGGTCGCCAGGCGAATCAGGAGTGGGAAGACCGTCCCGCCGGTCACGTTGTCCGATGCGCGGTCACCCGTGGCCTTGACCATGAACCGGGACTCGAGGTTGTACAGCGCCTTGCAGGTGCTGTAGAGGTCGAGCCCGGCCACCCGCGTGAGCTGACGGATGTTCCGCTTCCCGTCCACGAAGAAGTAGACGATCCGCTCGTTGGCGCCCATGGCCCGGTCGCCGTCTGCGACCTTGAAGGGGTCCATCGAGTCCCCGTCGGCTCGGCGGAGCGTGTTCAGGAACGACGGATCCTTGTCGTAGAGCATGTCGAAGGTCGGGATCCGTTTGACCAGGGCTGGCCACTCCGCCGCGCGCTTCGAGCCCTCCTTGATCAGGAAGGGCACAGAGATCGGGGGCAGGAGGGGGTTGGCCTTCGGCGGCTGGTTCTGGAACCGGACCATGATCCCGACCTTGGTGAACAAGGGCAGGATGGTCTCCTTCGCGTGGAGCTCGACGAAGCGGAACGCCACGTCCTGGGTGATGTACCCGCGCTCCACCGCGATCATCTCCGGGGCCGCGCCCGATCCCTGGCCGATCCGGACGCATTTGAGCATCTTGCGATCCGAGATGGAGCTGGTCCCCACGAGGTACTCGCCGATGGCCCAGGCCTCCCCGGAGGGTGTCTCCACGTTGACGATCTTTCCGTCCCGGAGGTGGAGCACCACGCGCCCGTCCGGGCTCTCGATGTGGAGCTGTCCCATGCGGGCCTCGAGGTGCATCTTTTTGAGGATCGCGCCGAAGCTGATGCTGCCTTCCGACATGGGCTCAATCCCTCGAGTAGATGTCCAGGAGCGTCAACAGGTAGACCACCAGCGCGACGAGACTGAGCGCAATGATCTGCACCGAGGGCATGCCCACGTCGCGCTCGATCCCCGGGAGGTTCCCCAAGAGGGGATCCGAGACGAAGATCGAGAGCACCGGCAGGAAGAAGAAGCCGAAGAAGATCACACCGCGCATGGGCTTGCCCCGGAGCATCTGTCCCATCCCGGGGAGGATGAACGAGAGGCCTCGCTCGAGGCGCCTTTGAAAGCGTTGCCGGAGCTCGATGCCCTTCTCTCGTCGCCAGATCTCCTTGGGATCCACGAAGCTCCCACGGATGCGGTAGAAGAGACAGCCCTCGCAGATCCCGCTCTGGGTGAGCTCCGGGCGGTCCTTCGGGTCACTCACCGCTCCGCACTTGACGCAGTGGCTGGCGAACTGGAAGCGCCTGAGCCCGAGGCCGAGGAGGATCAGGAGGACCCCCAGGACGGCGGCGATGAGCGGCATCTGGTCCAGGGGCAGGGGACCCAGGAGCTGGTGATGGAAGCCCAGGAGCTCCTGGGTCGGCTGCTTGTGTATCGTGGCGGTGAAGAGGTCCTTCACAGGGAGCACGGGGATGAGCAGCTCGCGGTTGTGGTTGAAGTTCTCCCCGCAGAGGAACTCCTGCTGCCCGGCGAACTGACTCACCTCCTCGATCTCGACGATGCGGTGGGTGTCCAGGTTGCGGGCCTTGGCGATCAGCTGATCACCGTCGCCGCTCTGATCCCTGTAGAAGAGGACGCGGCCCCGGTTGTAGAGGGCCTCGACGGATTCCCGGCCTTCCAGGGACTGCCGATAGCTGTTGTCCGCCTCCTGGAACTCCTGCGCACCCGCGGCCAGGTTGCCCTGGTCTGCGGCGCAGCGCGCCACCCCCTTGGAGAAGTAGATGTTCCCCTGGAGCACGAAGGCCCTGGTGCGCCGGAAGGCATTCTTGGACTGCAGGTTTCCTGACAGGTAGACCAGCGCGTCGTCCAGGTACTGGTCGTCAAAGGCCCCGGTTCGATAGGCGTTGATTGCCAGGGTGTAGTCGACGTCGAGGGAGCCCTTTTCGGTCGCGCGGAGCTCCTCGAGGTGCTGGACATCGTCCCGTGAGCAGACCTCGTGGTTGCACCGGGCGAGGGTGACCTCGACGGTGTCCGGCGGCGTGACCCCAGCAGAGAGCAGCTTGCCGGCGAAGGGCCAGGAGGCCATGAGGACCAGGAGCAGGATCGCCCCCGCGCGCTCGTTTCTGTTCATGTAGAGCCAGAGGAAGATCCACCAGACCATGAACAGGATCACCACCCCCAGGTCCAGGAGGAAGGGGATGAACAGGAGCAGCAGGATCAGGATGAGCTTCTGGGGCCCGGTGGCCCCCGGCGGGAACAGGTGCCCGACGTCATGGGCGAGGAGCTTGGAGTATCGGACCAGCACGGACAGGGAGAACAGCGCTGACGCGAGCAGGCTCAGCAGGAACCAGATGAACGCGATCTTGCTCACCCCGTCGAGGAGGGCCGGCAGGTGTCGGGAGGACGCGATCACGGATCCCGAGAAGGCTTTGAGGGTGTTCCCGAGGGAGAACTCGCCTCCGGAGCGGGACGAGAGCTGCGCCGAGACCACATAGGCGGAGGGGATGTCCGGTCCGAGGACCCGGGCGTGCGCAGCCAGCTTGGGCGCCATGTCCGCGTTCTCAGGATCCTCGGCCATCTCCAACGCCATCCGCAGGAGCACCCGCGTGATGGGCGTGAGATTCCTGATGCCCGTGCTGGCCTTCAGGCCCTTGAGGTTGCCCAGGTCGACGAGCAGGTCGGCGTACTTCCGCGATTGGTAGTCGTGGAGGCAGCGCTTCCATTGCGTGGTAAGCTCCGTGAACATGGGCTGATCCAGGGACCGCCTGAGGGCAACGTCGACGATCTCCACAGGCGCGCCCGGCTTCGCCTCTTCGGCCCTCGGTGCCGACGGTGCCAGGACGAGGCTGAACACCACGAGTGAGAGAATACGTCGTACCACTGCGACTCCAAACGGACAACCCAGTCCCGGAGAGTAACACGCGTGGGCGGGGGGCTCAATTGTAGTTTTGGACGGGTCGGAAGCGGGGCGGTTTGGAGGCTCTTCACACGCCCGAGATTTTTGACGGAAGGCCCGGTTCGTTGATACTCGATCCTGCCCAGGGGGAAGTAAGGATGCCTGACTCCAGGATGCCAGGGTTCGGCCGGGGAACACCGGGCGAGCGACGCGCGAGTCTCGTCGAGGCCGGCTGGCTCACGTCAGAGGAAGCGGCGTCCCTTGTGACGGGCTCCGGCGCCATTGAGCGACTCTCCGAGGATGTCGTGGGGGAGCAGCGGTTTCCCCTCTCTCTCGTCCCGAACTTCAGAATCAACGGCAAGGATCTCATGGTTCCGATGTCCACTGAGGAGTCCTCGGTGGTCGCAGGCACCGCCCGGGTGGCGACGCTCCTCCGGGGCGGAGACGGAATCCGGGCGGTCCCTGGCGGTCGGCGGCTGTCCGCGCAGGTCCTCGTCGAGGGCGGGGACGCAGCGGCGTGGCTGTCCGCACGACGGGAAGGTCTGAGGGCAGAGCTGGACGCCGGGCATCCTCGCCTCTGTGCGGCGGGGGGCGGGGTTGAGGGCATCGAGGTCCACTCGTTCAACGTGGGACAGGTGCTGTTGATCGACGTAGGGGTCGGCGACGCAATGGGCGCGCACGCGTTGGACCGCATGGCCGAGGCCCTGGGGGCCATCTGGGAGGCCGAGAACGTCGACGGGCGGGCCGTCGCAGCGATCGTCAGCAACTGGCCCATGGGTCCGATCGCCATGGTGGAGGCGGAGGTGCCGGTGGAGGCCCTGGCCAGGAACGGCCGGAGTGGGCCGAACGTCGCAGAGGACATCGCCCGGCTCAGTCAATGGGCCCGGGAAGATCCGCGACGCCGCGTGACGCACCTCAAGGGCGCGATGAACGGAGTCCTGGGGGTCCTCGCCGCCTTTCGTCAGGATCTCCGGGCCGTCGCCGCGGCCGTCGCGGCGGGAGCCTGGAACGATCTGGAGGGCGTGATCCTCCCCACGTGGACGGTTCACCGGGACCTCCTCCATGGGCGCCTTGCGTTGCCGGTGCCCTGCGGAATCGTCGGTCGCGGCCAGGATGATCCTGTGCTGGCGCTCCTGCGGCGCCTCGGTGGGATCCGCTGCGGCGCTGACCTCGAGATGGTCTCCCTCTCGGTAGGGCTGGCCTCAAACCTCTGTGCGCTCCAGATCCTGGTCACCGAGGGAATCGTGTCGGGCCACGGACGCCTTCACCAGGGCCATGCCACGCCGGGGGGGGAGTGATGGTGGGCCGCGGGCGGGCGTGCGGGAAGGTGATCCTCTTCGGGGAGCACTTCGTCCTCTACGGCGGGACTGCGGTGGCAGTGCCCCTCCATGTCGCCGAGCGACGCGTCGTGGTGGCTTCGGCCCCGTCGGGGGTGCGGTTGTTGGAGGGTACCTCCCTGGACGGGGAGCGCTGCGAGAGCCTCCTGGAGATTGCGGTGCAGGAGCTGGGGCTCGACCGGAGCACGGGGCTCCGCGCAGAGGTGTCCGGCGATCTGCCGGTCGGCATGGGGCTCGGAAGCAGCGCCGCGCTGTGCGTCGCCCTGGCGCGGGCGATCATCGATCTCTACGGTGAGGAGCCCGACGACGATCTGGTCAGCATCGCCGCCTTCGAGATGGAGCACCTCTTCCATGGAACCCCATCCGGGATCGACACCACGACGGTGACCTTCGAGACCCCATGCTTCCTCAAGGGCGGGGGAGACTGGGCCGGCGCCGAGGCGCCGCCGGTGGATGGGCCCGTCGCGGGCTTCGTGGACATCCCAGCGGGCCTGCCCATGATCGTCGCCTGCTCAGGGACACCCGGGGACACCCTCGAGGCGGTGAAGCGGCTCGCCAGGCTCCGTGATGATCCGAGAGGCGGCCAGACGCTGGAGCGGCTCACTGCGGTCGCGGACAACCTCGCCCTGCGGGGCGCGTCCGCGCTCCGTGACGGAGCCTGGGACGCGGCCGGCGACCTGATGAACGAGAACCATTATCTCCTCAGCGCGCTGGATCTCAGCACGGAGCACATCGACGAGCTCCGGCGGGCTGCCATCCTCGCGGGCGCCTGGGGCGCCAAGCTCACCGGGGCCGGCCTGGGCGGGAGCCTGGTCGTGCTGGCGCCGCCGGCGCTGCACCCGGTCGTGGCCCGGGAACTGCGGATCGCAGGAGCGACGGCGGTGTTTCTCCCGGCGCCCCAGGGACACTGACCGGACAGGATCTCCTGGAAACGCGGGCGGCACCGTGCTACTCCCTCAGGACGGGGGACGGCAAGCGTCTGATGCCGAGGAGTCCCTGTCCTGAGGTGCCCCATGCGAGATCCAGAGATCGAGTGCATCGTCCAGAGGCGAGCGGATGACGAGCGGGTGCCGTTCCACTCGCTCATGCCCAACCGGATGCACAACATCCTCCTGGTCGCGAGCCTGTACGACGCCTACACCTTCGAGGAGGACGGGCACATCGGCGAGCTGCTCTTCGCAGAGTACCTCGAGCTGAACCTCCGCTACGCACCCCGGGTGAAGCGCGCGTCGACCATGGCGGACGCAATTCAGCTCCTCCAGGACAGGCGCTTCGACATGGTGATCTCTATGCCGCGCATCGGGGAGGAGGGCCTCGAGGATCTCGCCGCTGCCCTGCAGGAGCACGCCCCCGACGTTCCCCTGGTCGCGCTGGCCTACAACACCCGGGAGCTCCAACAGCTCCAGAGAGCGAAGATCGTGGGCCTCCGACGGATCTTCGTGTGGCAGGGAGACCAACGCCTCTTCACCGCAATGATCAAGTCCATCGAGGACGAGGCGAACGCGGAGCACGACGTCGCCGTCGCCGGGGTCCAGGTGATCATCCTCGTCGAGGACTCGATCCGCTTCTACTCCTCCTACCTACCGATGCTTTACACCGAGCTCGTCAGGCAGACCCAGCTGCTCATGTCCGAGACCGCGAACCGGATGCAGAAGCTCCTGCGGATGCGGGCCCGTCCCAAGCTCCTCCTCGCCACCAGCTGGGAGGAGGGGATGGGGCTCTTCGACAAGTACAAGGACCACGTCCTCGGGGTGATCACGGACATTGCCTTCCCCCGGAACGGCCGCAGGGATCCCGAAGCCGGCCACCTCCTCGCCGCGGCGGTGAAGAGCGCAGTACCGGACCTGGCGGTGCTCCTCCAGTCTACGGAGGCGTCCAATCGAGAGCGGGCGGAGACCGCGGGGGTCCGGTTCATCGACAAGCGCTCCCTGAACCTCCTGGCTGAGGTCCGCGGGTTCATGCAGGACAGCATGGGGTTCGGGGACTTCGTGTTCCGGACCCGGAGCGGGGAAGAGGTCGCACGCGCGCGGAACCTCAAGGAGATGGCCCAGCTGATCACCGAGGTCCAGGTCGAGGTCCTGCTTCATCACGCCAGGAGCAACCACTTCTCCACCTGGCTCATGGCCCGCACGGAGTTTGCGCTGGCCCACGCGATCCGGCCCCGCCAGGTCGAAGAGTTCGAGGATGCGGACGCGGTGCGGGGGTACCTCCACGAGTGGTTCCGGACCCGGGAGAGCAGGGTCCACGCCGGGATGGTCACCGAGTTCATGCGGGACCAGGACCTGGAGACGGCGCACATGTTTGTGCGCATCGGGGAAGGATCCCTGGGCGGCAAGGGGCGCGGACTGGCCTTCATGAACTCCCTCTTTACACGGTTCGCCATCGACGGACACATCCCCGAGGTGTCCATCTCTGTCCCCCCGACGGCGATCCTGGCCACCGGAATCTTCGATGCTTTCATGGAGGGCGACGGTCTCTCGCAGCTCGCCCTCCATGAACACGATGATCGCGTCATCGCAGACGCGTTCATGGCCGCCCGGTTCCCCGACGAGGCGGTGCGGGACCTCAAGGCCTTCCTTCAGGACGTGCACTTCCCCCTGGCGGTGCGCTCCTCGAGCCTCCTGGAGGACGCCTCCAGCCAGCCCTTCGCAGGTGTGTACCGGACCTACATGATCCCCAACAACGACCCCGACCTCGAGGGCCGGCTCTGGGAGCTGCTGACCGCGATCAAGCTGATCTACGCGTCGACCTACTATGCGGACGCGAAGGCCTACATCGAATCCACTCCGAACCGACTGGAGGAGGAGAAGATGGCCGTCGTGATCCAGGAGGTCGTCGGGCGGCGCCACGAGGACCTGGTGTAC
>JBDRIT010000221.1:0-15223 GCA_043815665.1 Pseudomonadota bacterium | reverse complement strand
CCCTGGCGGACCTCGCCACGGACACGGAGTACACCTATTACGTCGAGTCCGGCGGGGTGGCGTCCCAGGAGCACGTCTTCCGGACTGCGCCCTCCCCGGGTGCACCGGTGCGCTTCGCCGGCTGGGCCGACAGCCAGAGCGGCTGGGAGACCTTCACCGAGCAGGTCCCCCTCCTCTTGGACGACGGCCCCCAGTTCGTCATCGGCGTGGGTGATCTCGTGAGCGACGGGAAGAACGATCCGGACTGGAAGGAGCAGCTCTTCGGGCCCGCGCGCCCCCTGCTGCACCAGGTGCCCCTCTTCGCTGCCATCGGGAACCACGAGGGCAACTCCCACAACTGGTACGATCTCCTCTCCTACCCCTACCCCGAGGGGGATCCGGATCACGAGACCTACTACTCGTATACCTGGGGGAACGTCTTCGCCGTGGTCATCGACCCCTACAAGCTGCCCTGCGCGTTCGGGGAGGTCGAGACGCCCCACTCGGAGTGGCTCAAGGAGGTCGTTGCGTCGGAGGAGGCCCAGGCCGCGACCTGGCGCATCGCCTACGCGCACGAGCCAGCGATCTCCGAGTCCTGGGGGGACGGCTCCTGCACCTACCACGGCAACCCCTGTGTCCGGGACGGGATCCTCCCCCTCCTGGCCGCGAACGGGTTCCACGCGTACTTCGCCGGGCATACCCACGCCTGGGAGCGTGGGAACGTCGGCGGGGTGATCCACCTGATCATGGGCGGCGGCGGGCACCCGGACGCGTGGTGCTGGGATCTTCCGGAGACCTCGGTGGTCCATACCGCCTATCACCACCTGCGGGTGGACGCGGGATGTGAGACGATGCGGATCGAGGGTGTCGGGCTCGACGGCGAGGTCTTCGACTGGGTCGAGATCGCGCCGACGTCGCCGGTGACCATCGTGGACGAGGGGCCGGCGGAGTGGATTCCGCCGCCGGATTTGAACTCGGATCGGCCACAGTAAGAGGGGAGTCGGGGCTGAAGCCCCTCCCACAGCAAGACGGGAATCGGGGCGTGGACGCCCCTCCCACAGTCGGGTGAAGAGTTGGAGGTTGTTTTGAAGCGAACCCTGATGTTGGTGCTCGTTCTGCTGGTGTCCTGTGGTGGTGGGGACGACGGGGGACCTGCGGGGCCGGACACGACCCCGGACGTCGTCGGTGAGGACGTGGCGACCCCGGAGGACACCGTGGAGCCGGAGGACGGCGAGCCCTCCGATACCCTCGAGGAGATTGGTCCGGACTCACTCGACGTCGTGGACGACTCCATCGCTTGGCCCGAGTGTCCGCCCCTGGAGGCGGTGAGCCTCCGGAGCCTCGATGAGGGGGTCGCGGACGGCGCGCTGCCCCTGGGCGAAGTGTTCGAGGCGGATCCCGGGGCCGCGGTGACCCTCCCGGCGTCGGCGGAGGGGGAGAGCTTCCTGCTGATCCTCTACGACCTGGGCACCGAGATGGCGAAGACCCACACCTACGACGTGGAGGCGGGGCGCGGCGCCGCGCCCGGCGGTCTGCCTCCGCATCCCCAGGCCTGGCCGACGCCACCCCACCCGGAGGTCGGGGAGATCGAGACCCTGCAGGTCGGTGGGAACTTCCTGGTGAACGTCGAGGCGGAGGTGGTCCTGGTCAACGACGTCCTGGTGGTCTACCGGGACACGACCACGGAGCACCCCCTCGAGGAGCCGGGGATGGATCACATCCAGGCCCTCGCCGACGACTTCCAGGCCCTGATCCTGCCCCGGGAGCGGTTCCTCTTCGGGCACGAGTCCGACGTGGACGGCGACGGCCGGTTCGGGATGCTGATCTCCTACCAGGTGAACCTCACCGGCGCGTACGCATTCGTGACCCACTGTGATCTGGTGGACTCCTCGGTCTGCGGCTACGGGAACCACCGAGAGATGATCTACGTGGCCATCCCCGACCCCGAGAGCATGATCAAGACTCCGGAGGCCTTCGCCGAGCTCATCGCACACGAGCTCAACCACTCGATCTACTTCCACCGGAAGTTCCAGCTCAACGACTCCGTGGACTGGACCGAGAACGTGTACATCTCCGAAGGACTGAGCGGCCTCGCGCAGGATCTGGTCGGCTTCAACCGGGGCAACCTCTTCGTGGCCCTCTCGGGGCTCGGAGACGTCGACCTGGTCTCCCTGCCGGACATCCACCGCTACGACCCGGGGGTCCACTACTTCGGGGACCGGGACGGGCCTCTGCGGGGTGCGTCCTACCTGTTCAACCGGTACCTCTTCGACCGCACCGGCGGGGAGCTCATGGACGCCGCGGGGGCTCTCGAACCCGCGTGCGGAGTGAAGACCCTGCGAGGCTGGTTCGACGCGTATCTCACCGGCGCCGACCTCTTCGAGGCCCTCACGGGGCTGTCCTACGATGACCTGGCGGCGGACTTCTTCACCGCCCTGGCCCTCAGCAACCGCCCCGGCCTCGAGGGGGTGGTGGCTCCGGCGTTCACCTACCTGCCCGTGACCACGGATCCCGTGACCGGGAACCAGCGGGGCGTGGATCTCTGGGGCATGATCCTCGGCATGGTCCCCATGAACGGTCCCATGGTGAAGGACGTGACCGACGCGGACGGGGTCCTGCGGGAAGGCGGCGTCGAGTATCTGCGCGTCGACGCCGCAGGGCCCGGCGGGATCACGGTGACCTTCGACACCGGTGATGCGCCCGCGCCGCGGCTCAGGGTCGTGCGGATTCAGTAAACGCGACCGTCTTCCCTCGAAAGATGACCGGCTGCGCGGTACCCGAGAGGTTCACTTGAGATCCCTCGCTGTGCTCGGGATGACGGGGAATCAGAACGCGTAGCTGACCGCTGCCGAGATGAAGTGGTAGTCGGAGAGGTACGTGCCGGCGTTGGCCGGCGCGGCGGCGCGGCCGTCGTAGTGCGGGTCGCAGAGGGTCTCGCTGGTGAACGGGGCCACGCAGGGGCTGCCGGGGACCTGCTGGGAGACCTTGGAGTCGGCCTCGTTCACCACCACGGGCATCTGGAACACCCAGGTGTAAGACGCGGAGATGTCCACGCCGTAGAAGGTCACCGAGAAGCCAGCCGCCGCTCCCAGGCGGTGGCCGGAGAAGAAGTCGATCTGTGAGTAGGCCGGCTTCGCGGTGGGGCTCTCCCAGAAGCCGCCGGCGCGAAGGCTGAACCAACCGGGGACCACCGCTACGTCGCCGCCGAGGCGCAGGCTCCACGTGTCCCGCCACATCTTCGGGATGGTGATCCTGTCGATGGGGATCCGCTCGCCCAGGACCTCCGCAACGAGGCCGTCGCCCCGCACCCGGTAGGCGTCCACCAGGGAGGTGCCCTCCCAGGTCGCGTCCAGCTCGATGTCGAAGCGCTCCACCTCCCCGATGCGGTGGATGTAGCGCACGCCGAGGCGGGCCGTGGGGGGCAGGACCATGGACAGGGTCACGTCGTCCGCTGCCTCGCCGTTGCGGGTCAGCGCGATGGGCTGCGCCAGGTCCAGGGAGACGGGCTCCAGGTCGAGCTTGCTCTTCGCATCCACCCAGACGGGGAGGAACCGCCCCGACAGGGCCAGCTCCAGCTCCGGGATCGGCCGAACCCACATGCCCAGGATGCCGCTGACGCCGATGTGGTCCGAGCCCTCCACCCGGGCCCGGATGTCGAAGGGGCCGCCGTCGGGGTAGACCACCCCGGGGGAGACGTTGCCGTCCACGGTGAGGGCCATGCGGATCAGGGGCACGTCCACCCACTGCAGGCTCAGGCCCACGCCGAAGATGTCCTTCAGCTTCCAGGCCACCGAGAGGTCGTAGTAAAGGATCTGGGTCTCCCGCTCGGAGAGCATGTAGCGCTGGGGGCCGTCCACGGGGAAGCTCTGCTTCCCGACGCCGGCCGGGGCGTAGACGCCCAACGCGAAGGCCCAGTCCTCGAGGCCGAAGTCGGATCCGATGGCCACCATGGGGTTGAGCAGCTGCCACTGCTCGGCGTTCTGAACGGGATCGAAGGTCAGATACTCGGGGGAGCCATGGAACGCGCCGCTCCAGTCCAGGGTCGGGGCGCGTCGGAACTCCTCGTTGGCATGGCCAAAGCGGTTGCCCAGGTAGAACCGCGTCCCCCGCAGCCGGGCCAGGCCCGCCGGGTTGTACTCGATGGCGGAGAGGTCGTCCGCGCGCACCACGAACGCGCCCGCCCGTCCCATGGCCCGGGCCCCCTGGTCCCCGATCTCGAAGCCGCCGGCCTGCGCTTGCGCCGCGCCGAGGCCGAGACCTGCGACCAGCAGGGCTGCGGTCAAGACGTTGTGTATTTGCCGTCTCATCGCGCTACTTCGCAGTGCAGTCGTCGGAGGAGACGGGGTTGTACTTGTCGCTCACGTCCACCGCGTCGAAGAAGGCCTGGAGACGGATGCCCTCCCGTCCGTCCAGGGTGAGGCAGGTCGGAACGATTCCCACGGACTTGATGATCCCGCCGAAGGAGGCCCAGCCAACGCCGCAGGCGGCCTTGCAGTAGCCCGGCAGGTCCTCCGGGGTGTGCGCGGCGCCGGGGTCGCCGGCCCAGGCGCAGGTGCCGGCGTTGGTGCAGACGCACATCCGCTCCGCGTCATCCACCGCGATGCAGCCCTCGAGGAAGCCGTCGGTGATGCCGGTGCAGTCCTCGTTGAAGCCGAAGCGGACCTTGAGGTCCATGAGGGGCGTGGCGTTGGCCGGCTCCAGGAGCGGCGCGCACATGAGCGGGTCGTCCCGGCCGCCGAGGTGGAAGACCAGGGACGCCGGCTGGGGGTTCTTGTACTGGCACTGGTAGCCGTGGTAGGGCTTCAGCGCGATCTCCTGGTCGAGCCCGTCCAGCATGCAGTAGCTGTCCACCGCGGACGCGGTGGGTGCGTCCTCCTCCGGCGGGAGCTGGGCCGGGATCGGCGGGTCCCGCCAGGCCGGTCCCGCGGCCATGGTGATCGACTTGAACGCGGTGAGGGTCCCCTTCTCCGCCGCGTCCATGCGGAAGAGCACGTTCATGATATTGTTGCGGATCTCGCCGCTCCACATGGTGTTGAGCACCGTGGCCAGGGCCTCGGGCTCGTCGATCTCGAAGCGGTTGATGCGGAGGACCCGGCCCGTGAGATCCGCCGCCGTGCACTCGCAGAATTGGGTCCCAGAGCCGACCACGTCCGGGAGGGTGTACTCAGGGGGCGTGGGGGCCTCGACCTCGACGCAGCCCAGCGTGAACAGCGTGGTCGCCGCGATCAGGCTCCAGTGGAAGGGGCGTGGGATCGGCATGGTAGGCCTCCTCGTGGCTCCCGGGGCGTTCAGCTCGCCCGGGCGCGAAGCTCGTCCAGGACCGAGGCGGGGACGGTCACATTGCCGTCGATGCCGCGCCCCAGCGCGATGTGGGGCTTGTTGTCCCCGTGGTAGTCGGTGCCGCCGGTGGCGATGAGCCCGAGGCCGCTTGAGAGGGCAGTGAAGACCTCGCGGATCTCGGGGCCATGCTCCGGGTAGATCACTTCGAGGCCGCAGAGGCCCTGGTCCCGCCAATGCGCCATCCGCGTCCGCAGGTCGTCCCCTGAGATGCCCAGGGAGTAGGGATGCGCGAGGACCGGCACCGCGCCCTCGGCGCGGGCCCGGGAGATCGCGTCATCGGGCTCCAGGCGTCTCTTGTCTTCGTACCCGGGCGCGCCTTTGGCGAGGTACTTGTCGAAGGCCTCCTGGCGGGTCTCGATGTAGCCCTTCTCCAGCATGACCGTCGCGAAGTGGGGCCGGCCGATCTGGCCTCCGCCCGACGCAGCGGCCACCTCGTCCAGGGTCATCTCGAGGCCCAACTCGCAGAGCTTCGCGATCATCTCCGTGTTGCGCGCCGCGCGCCAGGCCTGGAGGTCCCGCAGCTCGTTCGCCAGGGGTCCGTCCAGGGGCAGGTGGTAGACCAGGAGGTGCATCCAGCCCGAGCGGCTGCCCACCTTTGGGCCTTTGTACTCGAGGCTGATCTCAACCCCGGGGATCACCTCGACGCCCAGGCGGGCGCCCTCGGCCATGGCCTCGGCGAGGCCGTCCACGGTGTCGTGGTCCGTCACCGCCAGCCCGACGAGACCCTCCCTCGCTGCGAGCCGGACCAGCTCCGCGGGGCTCTTCGTGCCGTCGGATGCGGTGGTGTGCGCGTGGAGATCGATGCGTCGCTCCTGGTCCATGGTCGACTCAGACCTTGTAGGTGTCGTAGACGAAGGCCAGGTCCTTGCGGATCCGCGCCTCGGTGAGGTTGAACTTCTCCAGGGAGTACTTGTGCTCGCTCGTGTGGGCCCGCTGCTTCTCTCCCTGGACCTTCACCTTGTCCCAGAACTCCTTCGGGGGCTCCAGGCCCATGAAGTCTACCAGATCCTCGGTGACGTCCTCCAGGTTGGACATCATCCGGGGGTACTCGACCACGCGGAGGTTCCCGCTGGGGATGACCTTGCGCTCCATGACGTCGTGGAACGACCGGTACATCTCGCAGCCGGCCTGGTAGAGGTTCTCCAGGTAGTGGTCGAGGCGCGCCTTCGGCGCCCGGTTGTACATGTCATAGGCCTGCTCCAGGACCCGGGTGATCAGGGAGGTCCCCGACGGGATCGTGGCGAGGGGGTCCCGCACCATGTAGATGATCCGGGCGTCCGGGTACCGCTGCAGCAGCTCCTCGGCCCGCAGGGTGAAGAGGCTGGTCTTCACCAGGGGATGGGGGCGCTGCTTCACGTACATGTTCCGGCGCCAGCAGGCCTCCATGTACCGGTAGAGGCGCTCCTTCTTCCGGGGATCCTCGCGCTTCGGATCGAAGTAGGGCATGCACCTGTCGCTGCCGAAGGTGTCGTCCCATGCTTCGTAGTAGGCCCACCGGAAGCCGCCGTCGATGAAGTGGAGGAAGGCCATCGCGTCGTCGGTCTCCACGTCCCGCAGGCTGGTCTCGTGGGCCGCAGAGCTGTGGTACTGGGCGGGGTTGAAGGGCGCGAGGTGGCCGATCATGCCGCCGAGGAGCTTCCGCGCCGTGATCGCCGGGAAGAGCATCTCCCAGAGCTCGAACGCACAGAGCTGCTCCGTGTTCAGCAGGAAGCGGTGCATGAAGGTCGTGCCGCTGCGCGGGTTGCCCAGGATGAACACCGGCCGCTCGATGGGCACCTTGCGGAACCCCGGGTAGAGCAGGTGGTCCAGGCCGCGGGTCGCGCCGTGGATCAGGTTCCGAACGCCGAGCGCGGTGAAGGTCCTGACCGGGCGCAGGGTGAAGCCGAAGTTCTTGATGATGGTGCGATAGATCTTCAGGTACTTGAGCATCTCAGCCGACCCACACTCCGGCCAGGGTGGCCATGCTGAACCCCGCGGCTGCGCTGCTGAGCACGAGCTTGTCTCCCGCCTTCACGTTCCGCTCGATGAGGGTCTGGTGCATCGCGATGGGGACCGTGGTGCTGGCGGTGTTGGCGTAGAGGTGGAAGGTGTGAACGCCGCGATCCTCGGGCACCCCCAGGTCGGAGAGGACCTTGTCCACCATGTTCTTGCTGGGCTGGTGGAAGACGTAGTGGTCCACCTGGTCCGGGGTCCAGCCCACCTTGTCGAGGCAGCGCCGGATCTCCGGCGCGCAGTGGACGTTGAGCTTGAAGAGGTCGCTGGAGAAGGAGGTGAAGCTGCCGTCGATGGGGGTGCTGCAGAGATGCCAGTTGGTGGGCAGACTCATGGTCTGGCCGGTCAGGAGCTTCATACAGCCGCCCTCGAAGGGGGTACGGCGCAGGAGCCATGCCGCCGCGGCGTTGCCGATGGTGAGACCTGCGACCTTGTAGATCAGCTCCTGCGGGCTCTGGACGTCGTAGGCCAGGAAGCCACGGGTCAGCTCACCGGAGCAGACGAGGGCCGTGTCGAAGTCCTCCCGCATGCCGAGGAAGGCCGCCGCGATCTGGAGCCCCTCGAGCATTCCGAGACACGCGGAGGTCACGTCGAAGGCGTGGATCGGGTCCAGGTCGAGCTTCCCAGCGATCTCCATGGCCGTCGCGGGCTCGAAGTACTCCCGCGCGATGGAGCCATTGATCACGAGGTCGAGGTCCTTCGCCTGGACCCCCGTCTCCTCGAGGACCTGGTGCACCGCGCGGAGCGCGAAGTCAGCAACCCGCACCGACGTGTCAGGCTCCAGGTAGCGATACTGGGAGTTGCTGACTGCGAAGACCCGCTGGATGCCGGCCTCGATCAGGGGCCACTGCGCCTCGTCGCCCCTGTAGTTCCCGCGGATGCGACGGATCACCTCGTCGTTGTCGAGGCGGTCGGGAGGGAGCGCGATCGCCGGCCTGGAGAGATAGACCTCAGGGAAAGCCATGGAATCCTGCCTCGTCGATTTGAAAACGGAGGAAACCTCCGTACCTACACGGGGAGGTAATATACACAGGGGCTCAGGCGTCGTCCAGGGTCTACTGGTAATCCCCGTCGCAGGCGTCGCTGCACGCCGCACAGCGATGGACTCAGTTCTTGACGAAGCCCGGGACGAGGGGGGGGACGCGGTGGGCGCGGTACCAGCCCCACTTCTTCGGGGTGACCAGCTGCCAGACCCGCTCGCCCGCGGGGGTGACCTCGATGATGTGGGAGTCCAGTTCCGGGTCTCGGCGGCCGAAGGTCACCAGGGTGTTGCCGTTCTCCAGGCGGTCTGCGTCGCCCCAGATGGGCGCGTAGATCGGCGGGTCCGGGTACCAGGACCAGACCACCTCGTAGGTCATCGCGTCCTCGTCGAAGCGGACCTGCACTGCGCCGCTGGTCTCCCGCCAACCGTCCACGCCGTTGTCGAAGACCAGGAGCCCGTCGTCCGCGACGAACTCCGGCGCGTGCTGGTTGGTGAAGGCGTGCTCGTCCCCGTCGGTCCGGGTGAAGTCCCCGTCCTTGCCCAGGCGCCAGAGCACCGCACCGGTGCCCGGGTCGATCTTGAAGACCGCGTACTGGTTCTTGGCGGAGATGAGCAGGGCGTCCTCGCCGGGGAACGGGAGCACCGCGTTCAGGTGGTCCCAGTCCTTGACGATGGGGTCCGGGAGGGTGTGCTCGCAGAAGGACCAGGACCAGGGGGTCTCGTCCGCGTCCCGGTCGTAGCGGTTGACGGTGCCTCCGTTGGGGATGTCGTTGGGGCAGGCCTCCGCGTGGCCCAGCCAGAGCCAGGTCCCGTTGTCCACCGGGTGGAGGTCGTGGTGCATGTCGATCTCCCGCTCCCAGAGCACCGCGCCCTCCCAGTCGATGAGCGCCGGCCAGATCCGCCCCGAGTCGAAGGTCCCGCCGACCAGGAGCCCCTCGTCCAGGACGCCGACAGAGGTCGCCGCGCCCGAGGACGCCGTGGCTCGCTGGTGGTACCACCGGTACCGCCCCTCCTCGTCCACGAACGCGAGGAGCAGAGGGACCTTGTCGTAGTGATTCGAGAGGTTGAACAGCGTCCAGCCGGGCTGCATGTTCCCGGCGTCGTGGAGCTGCAGGTCCAGGGGCGGCAGCAGGGCCGGCAGCGGCCCCGCTGTGAACTGTACCGAGCCGCCGCCCTCGACGCCGTCCGCGGTCACCGAGGTGACCTCCACGGTACAACCGGCGCCGTCCCAGAGCCCCATGAGGAAGACCTCGTGGGTCGTCCGCAGCCCGTCGGCCTCCAGGTGGTGAATCCAGCCCTCGCCGCAGTCGAGGTCCAGGGCCGTGGAGGCCGGCGCGTCGGTGCTCCAGAGCACCCGGGCTGCCAGGGTGTTGCCCGGAGTCGGCGACGCGGTGAGGGCGCTCACCACCAGGGGCGTGGTGTCCCCGGCCACGGTGTCCACCGGGACGCTGGTGTCTTCGCCGCCGCCGCCGCTGTCGTTTGTACAGGAAGAGAAGAGGACCAGTGCTGCCAGGGATCCGAGCCAGAGGCGTGTCATGTCCTACTCCCGGGGTGGCTCCATCGCCGCACACGATCCCTGATCGTGTGCAGGAATGCAACCGGGTGGAGTCGCGACTGGAGCAGATGCCTTCGTCGCTATCGGCGTCGGATGGCGTCGCTTCGGAGGCCGACCCAGGCGGCGGCCAGCAGGAGCAGGAGCGCCCAGAGCGGGCTGGGGGTCGGGGCGGCCGCGCACCCCCGGTGGCGGCCCTTCGGATCGGTCCCGAGATCGTCGTCCGCGGACGCGCCGTCCGCGCCGGGTCCATGGATGTCCGAGCCCACGGTGGGGACGTCCGGGGGTGGGCCGGGGACGTCCGGTGCCGGCTCTTCGGTGTCCTCCCCCGGCGCGAGATCCATGGGCTCGGTGTCTGTCCCCGCTGTCTCCTCGCCCCAGGTCTCTTCCGTCCAGGTCTCCGCGGTCCAGGTCTCCTCCGCCTCGACGACATCGGGAGCGATGACCACGTCGGGGTCGGTGACCAGGTCCTCACCGACCCCATCGGGGAGGCACTCCCCGCCCACCGCCTGGGTGCCCTCCGCGCAGCAGCCGACGCCCTCGACGCAGCCGAGGTCGCAGACCTCGAGGACCTCCTCGACGGTGCCGCAGGAGTCCACGGACACGCGCTGATCGCCGTTGCAGGCCTCCCCGGCCCCGGGGGTGCAGACGCAGTCCCCCTGGAAGGGCCAGCAGGCCGGGTCCTGGGCTCCGGCGCAGACCGCCCCCTCCGGACAGCCGTCGTCGCAGGGGATCAGGCAATGATCCCCCGAGTCCATCGTGAAGCAGATCCCGCCGTTGCCGCAGTCCTCGTCCCCCGCACAGTCGACGCAGTGCACGGCCTCGCAGGTGAGGTCCTGGCAGGCCTCTCCGAGGGGGCAGTCGAGGTCTCCCGCACAGCAGCCCGCAATGGTGGAGAAGGTGCATCCGCTCGCCGGGTTGCAGATCTCCGTGGTGCAGGGATCCCCGTCGACGCAGGTCACCGGGGTCCCCGGGACGCAGGCCCCGTTCTGGCAAGCGTCGCCACCGGTGCAGGCGTTCGTGTCGCTGCAGGGTGCCGTGTTGAAGGCGTAGACGCATCCGGAGTCGGGCTCGCAGCTGTCATCCGTGCAGGGATCCCAGTCTTCACAGTCCGCGGCGTCCCCCGAGAGGCAACCAAGGATCGGATCGCAGACGTCGTCAGTGCAGAGGTCCCCGTCGTCACAAGACTTCGGGGCGCCGCCCTGGCAGAGACCCCCCGCGCAGGCGTCACCGTCGGTGCAGATGTCACCATCACTGCACGGGAGGGTGTTGTCCCCGCTCGTGCACCCGCCCAGGGGGTCGCAGCTCTCGTCGGTGCAGGGGTTGCCGTCGTCACAGAGGAGCGCCAGGCAGTCGAAGAGGACCCACACCGTGACCTGGGCCGTCGCGGCGCCGCCGTATCCGTCCGCGACGGTGTAGGTGAAGGTGTCGGCCCCGGAGAAGCCCGCGGGAGGAGAGTAGATCAGGATCTGGTCGTCGAAGGGCGTGACCGCCGCGCCGGGAGAGGTCTCCCACCCCAGCACATACAGGGGGTCGCCGTCCTCGTCGCCGTCGTTCGCCAGGACGTTGATGTAGACCGGGGCGTCCACGAGGGTCTCCGTGGAATCGGGCGTCGCGACGGGCGCGACGTTGTTCGTCCGGTAGATCCGGAGGTCTGCGCCGTCGATGATCGTCGGCAGGCCGCTGGCCGGGGCCCACGCCACCGCCAGGTGGTCCGCGTTGCCCCCCTCCTTATAGAGGGCCTCGATGTAGTAGACCTGTCCCGCCGTCAGGGAGATCAGGTCGGACTGCTGTTCGGCGTACAGGTTCCATTGCTCGGGCCCGGTCCAGAGCGGCACCGAGGCGATCAGGGCTGCGCTGCCGGGATCCTGATCGGGCGACAGCCAGAGCTCGCCGTTGTCATCCGACGCGATCCAGAATGTGTATTCCCCGGTCTCCTGGGGCACGAGGAAGGCCCTCAGCCGCGCTCCGAAGTTGCTCCCGAGGTTCGCCGGCGCCTGGAAGGTCCCCAGGATCAGGGTCGCGTCGGGCGCGTCGGGATAGCCCGGATGGGTGGTCAGATCCGAGACCAGGCTCCCGTTGATGTCGTCCCAGCGCTCCATCAGGACGCCGTGGGAGGTCACGTCGAGGTCGACGGTGGAGATCACACTGTGGCCGGTGCTCGAGGTGACGGTGTACTGGAACGCATCCAGCCCCTGGAACCCGGGCTCGGCCTGGTAGGTCCAGGTCCCGTCTCCACCTTGAGACAAGATCCCGTGGACCGGTTGGGTCACGTCACTCACCACGGCCACCCCGTCGAAGGAGAGGGCTTCACCGGCGAGATCGAAGGGCTTCGTCGTCTTCGCTGGTACGATGAACCGGCCTTCGATTCCTCCGAGCGCGGGCAGCCAGTCAGGGAGCGCAGCCACCTCCGCCCGGGCGGCGTCGCTGAGCGCAAGGCCCCAGGCGTCGCCCAGGAAGGGCCCGAGGTCATGGCCGATGATCTCCGAGAAGCGCACCAGGAACTGGTCCCGCTCTTCGGGATTGCTCCCCGGCAGGTCCCCGGGGGCCGTGGCGTTGTACCCGGCGAAGAGCGCCTGGTACGCGCCCCAGGTCCAGCCGTCCCGCAGCTGCAGGAACATGGCCAGCCTGGAGCCCGCGTCGAGGGTCGCGAAGGTCCCGCCCCCGTTGAGACCGTCGAGGGCCTTCTTCATCACCTGGACCCTGGGGCCCGTCCAGGACCAGCTACCACGGCCGGGGAGGTCCATGACGTCGTAGACCGTCGTGGTGAAGATGTTGACCGTGGCCTCCACCGCGTCGTCGAAGGTGTAGGCGTTGTCCCAGGCCCAGCTCTTGTCGGGGCGGCGCTGGGCCTCATGTCCCAGCTCGTGGAACCACCCCCAGGACCCCGCCTCGAGGAGGCCGTCCAGGTCCACGAGCTCCGGCCCCGCCACCCGGGGGCCCTGGGCCGGGTACCCCGCGTGGAGGTAGCCCCAGGACACCTGTACGTCGATGTTGATCCGCTCTGCGTTGGTCCGCATGTCGTCGACCATGCTCAGCGCGTCCTGGAGGGTGACCACCTGGTCCCAGAAGGCGGCCACCGCCTCGGCCTCCGCCAGCTCCCGGATCATGGACGACGGCAGGGAGATGGAGAGATGTCCGGAGACGAACTCCGCGTAGGGCGCCGGCAGATCCCGGATCCCCTCGATCCACGCGGCGTCGGTGGTCTCGCCCAGGATGAAGAGGGGCGCCTCGACCACGTTCCAGAAGGCCACATCGAAGGGGGCCAGATCCGTGCTGGTGGTCCCCACGTCGACGTAGAGCGCCCCCCCGAAGGGTGTGGCGACCTGGATCTGGGCGGCGTCCAGCTCGAAGACCCGGTCGACCCGGGGCATCCGGAGCCAGACGTCCTGGTTCGAGATGTCGTCCACATGCCCGCTGACCTGGATCCGGAAGCCCTCGCCGACGACCCCCAGGGGCACGTCGACGGTGACGAGGTCCCCGGGCGCGACGTAGAGACCCGTGCTGTGCCACCGGGTCACTGCGGGATCGATCATCACCGCGGCGGTCACCCGGGGGGCGTCGTCCGGGACCGCGCCGAACACGGCGTCGGCGGTGCGGTGCTTCACGATCTCGTCCAGGGGGGTTTCCTCCAGAAGGATCGACTCACGCAGGAGCAGGGCCTGCTCCCAGAACCCGGACACCGGGGTGGCGGGGGTCGGGCTGATCCCCGCCATCTGCGCCTCGATCGCCGCGTCCAGCCGCGCCGCCAGGGGATCGCCGGGGGGGAGCGCGTCGAAGATCCGCTTCAGGAGGTTCAGCCCGAGGGTCAGATCATCGGCGGTGTAGGAAGACACGTCCTCGAGCATCGAGAGGAGGACGTCCGCGTTGATCTGCTGCGTCGCCGTCTTGATCATCGCGATCCCGGCGGTGAAGGGCATGTACCCGGAGGTGAAGCCGATCCCCGCCTCCCGGAGCAGCAGGTTCCCCGGGGCCTGGTGGATCGGCTTCCCCCACCACCATTGGTACCCGACCCCGTAGTCAGCGATGAAGAGCCCTCCGCCGCCCAGGACGAACTCGCCGATGGCGTAGAGGTTCAGGTCGCTGACGTCGGCGCCCAGCCACCCCGGGACGAACACGTCCGCGGCGAACAGCGCCATGTAGAGGCCCTCCTCGTCCGTCACGGTGACGTCGGTGTACCCCTGCCCCGTGAGCCAGTCAGCGGTCCCCTGGCGCAGGGTGACGATCTTGACGGAGAGCGCCGGGGAGCCGGCGAGCCAAGCGAGGCCGTTCTTGTAGAAGGTCCCGGACAGGGTCCCGTAGCTGTCCATGTCGAGCATCTGGTGGTCAGGGACGGCGATGACCCGGCCCGCGCCCCAGGATGCGAAGGCGATCAGGGTCCCCAGGCCGTTGGCGCCGGGGTAGCGGACGGCCTCGTAGGCCGTGGGCCCGAACGCGACCATGTGCCCGGGCTGGACCCCGCCGTGGATGTTGGAGAACCCGCTCAGGATCGCGTTCCGTGCGGCGATCCAGTTGATGGGTGCGTTCACCGCGACCCCCCAGGAGGCCTGCAGGGCCGGGGTGCCGATCAAGGCCATGGTGATGACCGCGCCGCCCGCGAAGCCCTCGGGGGGGGTGTACACGAGGCCGTCCAGGGCGGCCAGGACGTGCCCCTGGGAGCCGGTGAAGAGCAGGTTCGCGTCGTCGAAGCCGTCGCCGGTGACGAAGAACAGGCCAACCGTGGACGCGAGGGTCAGGGTCCCGGTGGAGACCCCCAGCTGGATCCCGTCCGTGGGCGCCAGGGTCCCGACAAACCCTGGCGCGTCGAAGGTCGCAGAGGAGAACGCCACCGGCTGGTCGCTCACGGTCACCCCGAGGGGAGGCACGGTCAGCGCAGAGACCGCGGCCCGGGCCGCGACGGGCGCGAGGGCCAGGGTCAAGAGCGTGACCAGGCAGGGAGCAGTGACTCGAGGGTGCATCGATGGACTCCTTCCCCACCAGATTAGGGTCTCGTACGGGTCCATGCAATGGGCGTGACGGTCTGGCCCGGCGGCGAGGAGGGTGCAGGGGATCACTTTCGAGGCCTCCCCTAGTCAACCATCAACACCCACTCAGTTGGCTGGGCTCAAATAGGCCATTGATGTCGCCGCCCGGATGACCATCTCCAAGGTCCTGAGCGAAGAAGTACACCAATCCAGACGTCAGGGGGGAGGTCTCTGCACGGGGACAAGCCCCATCCGACCCCGGCTCGCTGAGCCGGGGCCACCTTCCCCACGGGGAAGGATCGGGGTTTGTGTCGGCTCGCCCCCTCCCGCCTTCGGCGCCTCCCCCTGGGGGGGAGGGAAGACAATTGAAGGGGATCCCGAGACAACGTCCTCGGCTTCGATCCCGAGACAACG
>JBDRIT010000220.1:0-3269 GCA_043815665.1 Pseudomonadota bacterium | reverse complement strand
CTCGAAGTTGATGGTGAAGGCGTACGGCTCCAGTTCCGCGTCATCGCGGTGCTCCGCCTCGATGGAGGTCTGGAGCACGAAATCGGACACCTTCTTCTTCTTGTCCAAGCCGAGGAGCGACTCCGCAGACGCGTGCCAGTCCCCCGAACCCCGGAGGCGCTGACCCGGGCCGGCGTTTCTGTCGTCCTGGTTCTTCCGCCAGTGGTGCGTGAAGATGAAGGCAGACGAACAGACATCCCGCAGGGTCTGGATGCTCTGGACGAGGCCTCGTGCCTCGGAGGAACTATTCTCGTCGCCCCCGAACACGGCGCGCAGCGTGTCCACGATCACGAGCATCGGCTTGAGCTCCGCGATCTTGTCCTGAAGCGCCTGGATGCAGCGCCCATCGCTGAACTGTACGGCGGAGCGGCACAGCACCATGATGGGCAGGGCCGTGACGTCGGCGATGTCCATCCCGCGAGCGATCTTGTTGAACCGGCGGTAGACCGTGCGCTTGTTGTCCTCGGCCGCGATGTAGACGACGGGGCCGGAGATCGGGACCGGGAACTTCCCGAGGAACGGCTTGCCGGACGCGACCGCAGCGGCGAGATGCACCACGAGGATAGACTTTGCGTTCTTCGGGAAGGCGCCGAGGATGCCCAGGCCGTCCCGCTCCAAGATGCGCTCGACCAGCCACTTGGGAGTGTTGTCGTCCCCCACGTCGGCCTTGAGCTGCGCGAGGGTGCGGAAGTTGAGCGTGTAGGCCGGTCCCGGGAAGACCGAATGCATCTGGTGGTCCGTGATCATCTGTTCGGTGCGGACCATCTCCTTGGCCGCCTTCAACGTGCGGACCACATAGTCCTTCCGCCTGGCCTTGCTCGGCTTGGCCTTGTACCGGCTCCGGAACGCCGTCAGCAGCTCCCCGGTCTGCGCATCAGTCAGATCGGGCTTGATCCGTAACACCACGGTGAGCAGGTGGACATCCGCGGCCGAAGCGTCGCGGGCCGTGGTCGGACCGGTGCGGTTCCAGGCCCGGCGAAAGCCCTCGTCGGGCATCAGCTTCGCCGTGACCCAGTCCGGCACCGACTCCTCCAGCACGCAGATGGGGCCAAGGGTGTGCGCTGCCGGGAGCGCAATCGGCGGCGTGGTGTCGGCCTCGTGATTCTCCGTGGCCGCGGCAAGGCCCTCAGCGCCGATCAGCTTCTCCACATCCTTCTTGGTGTAGGTCTTCATTACTTTGTCTCCTTTTCATTGATGAGCATGGCCCGGAACCGGGACATCCCGCGGTACTCAGGCTTGTTGTTGATGGTCCCCGCCACTCGAAGGTGGCGGGACACATCGTGGACGGCATCCTTGCAGGAGAGCATCTGGGCCAAGATCTTGTTGAGCACCTCGGCATGAGCGGGGTCGATCAGTTCGTCGAGGATAAAGTACACGTGCTGCCCACCGGTCGGACCGGAGACCACGCGAAAGGACGCCCCGACGGCCTTGGCGAGCCGCTCGATGTCGGCTGCGAGCAGGTTGAGCGTGGCGTCGATCTCGCAGTGGATCACGGACGCGGCGCGCACCGCCGACTTGGCACCGCTGCGCAACCACCGGAGGTTCACGCCCACGAAGACGTCATACCCTTGGTCGTTCAAGTTGAAGAGAATGCGCAGCCCCTCCCTCGCCTCGTCCAGGCTAGGGAAGTGGAAGACGCAGGTCCTCCCTTCCGGGCCGTCCCCGTCGCCGCGCCACACCAGCAGGAACCGGATGTAGATCTCCTGGCCCGTGAGCAGGGCGAGCGCCCCCTTGAACAGGCGGCTCAGGAAGACCCAGGCCATATCCATGCCCCGGGTGCGCTCCTGCACCTCCTGCTCGTTCTCCGGACCGTTCGTCAATTTGTCTGTCATGATGGATTCTCCTTAGTTTGTCTTGGGCTACCCCAGCTCCTGGAGGACCCGTTCCTCGATCATGCGACGGGTGTACAACCGCCCCCCGATGGGAATCACATCGGCACGAGACAGCTTTCTGCCCAGCACGGCCGGGTCACCCACACCGTCCTGACGAGCGGTATCTCGGACCCGTGGGGCGGAGGGCTCCCCGGGCCGCCGGGGCAGACCCGAGCCCATCCCCGCGGCCTGGACGGGCCCGTCTCCCACCACCTCCTCGCTCCCGCCGGGCTCATGCTCCGGCGACACGCCGGGGTCACCTTCCATCAGGTCATCCTCAATCACCGGGAGCCCCAACAGGGCGCGCACCTTACAGGCCACATTCTTGTCGTCGGTCTTCATGACTACTTCCCCTTGACCAGCTTGGTCCGGAACGGGGTTTCTCCGTCCAGCACGGGGTCCCAGTTGATCGTACCGGCCAGATGCTGGTAGCTCGTCTCGACGTAGGTCTCAGTGGGGACGTAGATCTTCCAACCCAGCGAGTTAGTGACCTCCAGGCCCTCCTTGAGGTTGTAGGCCCACTTGTGGCGGAAGTAGATGTCCTGCTCCCCGCGCGGTCCTGTGAACACACGGAACCGCCGGCGGATCCTGGTGTTGATCCAGAACTCGGACGGATGGTTCTCAGCGACCACCGCCTTGTAGCAGGAGGTCCAGACCAGGGGCACCTCAAACCGGCCCCCCACGGGATGCCACCGCTGGTTCAGCCCGACCTTGATGTTGAACCCCAGGGCATTCAGGGCGAGGAGGTAGGGCATCTGCCGCTTCAGTTGGGGCAGACCCTCGTAGAAGAAGATGCGGTCTTCGATCCCCTTGTGGTGGTCGTTGCACGACTGCGCCCGCACCGGGATGTAGGCGGGGCAGAACCAGGTCTCCTTCAACGAATCGCGGAAGAGGAACTTCGCGTGCTGCAGGCCCATGGGGATCCACTCATCGATCTCGGACAGGGCCTGCTCCGACATCTCCAGCTGCGGCCCCTGCAGCGGGATCTTCAGCCGCTCCAAGCGCCCCCGCTCCTTCTTGGTCATCTTGTACTTCTTGGTCGCCACGACCTTCTTGGCAGGCATGGCCTTCTTCTTGTTGCTATCACTCACGGTCTTTCTCCCCGCCCGCCTCAGCGAGCTTCCTGTTGATCAAGTTTTCGATCTCGTCCTGGGTGAAGAGCCGCCGGGTCCCGATGACCAAGCCGACCAACTCCCCCCGCCGCCGGAGGCGGTCGATGCTGCGCACCGAGACGCGCAGCGCCTTCGCCGCCTCCCCCCTCGTGACCAGTTTCTCCATTTTCCTTCCTCTCCGTCCTCTGTGGGATCGGCGGGGCCCCGCCGGTCCTTGTGAGTCGCGACCTAATGAGCTAATGGTGTT
>JBDRIT010000219.1:0-14636 GCA_043815665.1 Pseudomonadota bacterium | reverse complement strand
CCCCCTGGCCGGTCCCCGACGCCGATCTCGGCGTTGCTCCTCCTCGAAGTGGCTCTACCACGTCTTCGTAGAAGCGCCTTGACCTCGACGCCGGTTCCTCGCCCAGGCCGCATCATCATTTGCGCCGAGGTCATCTAGGCGGTCAGGAGATCGAGGGCCTTCTTCGCATCCGAGACGCGCATGAACAGGATCCCGGACTGGTCGCCCTCCTGGATCCCGCCATAGGCGTATTCGATGTTCACGCCGCTCCCGCCGAGGGTCTCAGCGAGTCCTGCGAGCTGTCCGGTCTCGTTCTTCAAGGTGATTGCGAGGACGTCGTTCTCGATCACCAGGACACCCGCATCACCCAGCATGTGGAGGGTCCGTACAGGCTCATCCACGATCATCCGGACCACGGCGTGGTCAATGGTGTCCGAGACCGAGAGACCCAGGATGTTGATCCCGGCTTCAGAGAGGTGGGCACAGATCCCCAGGAGGGTCCCGGGGCGATTCTTCAGGAACACGGACAGCTGCTTGACGATCTTCATTGCGGACTCCTTATGTCCTTTTTTTGTCACGAAATCGTGGGAAGGGTGAACAGGAACCCGGCGCCGGGCCACTCCGGTGACACGGGTGCATCCAGGAGGACGAGGTCACAGCCCATGCGCTGGGCGACGCTCCGGGAGACGTGCAGGCCCAGCCCCAGGCCTCCGGACTTCCGTCCCGAGAAGAACGGCTCGAAGACGCGGTCCCGGATCTCGTCCGCAACGCCTTTTCCGCTGTCAGCCACCAGGACCTGCGCGGTGTCGTCCACGACGAGGGTGCGGATCAGGAGGCGCCTCTCGGAAGCGCCTTGCTCCTTGAAGGCCTGCTCGGCGTTGAGCAGGAGGTTCATCAGGATACGGCCGATGTACTGTCTGTCTGCTCGAACCATCAGCACGTCGCACCCGACGAGATCCAGGGTGATCTCGATGTTTGCCGTGCGCTGTATGGCCTGCCGCAAGGAGACTGCGGTTCGAACCGCAGGATTGAGATCCACGTCCTCGATCTGCGGATCCGGAAGATCCCCGAACTGGGACATCGTGTCGATGATCTGCCTCGCTCGTGTGGCTTGCTCGAGGATCAGGTGCACGTATCTTCGTCTCTTCTCCTCCGAGACCGAGGGATACGAGAGGAGCTCGGCGAAGCCCACCACCGCAGACAGTGGATTGCTCAGGTCGTGGACGATGCGCCGGATCAGCTTCTCGACGAGCTTGAGGGAGTCGGACTCCTGGATCAGGGTGTTCATCTCTCCCTCCTCGTTTGTCCGATAAGATATATTATGTCAACTCGCCGAGCGTCAGCTCGGCGAGCTTGACATAACATCTGGTTGCCTGCTTCTGGCTGTCGAGTGGTCGCTCGGCTTCCTTGACGCGATTCCCGAGTGCCTGCTCGTTTCGCCATCATCGCTTGGCCTCGGACTTCCACATCTTCAGCATTGCGATCCAGCTGGAGTTCGGGAAGATCTCGATGGCCACCTCGATCGTCTGGATGGCCAGGGTCCTCTCTCCACGGAACTTGATGATGCGCGCTTGCTTCTCCATGAACTGCGCTGCGAAGCGGCCCTGGCTCTCTTCGACGATCCGGCTCCGCTCCTCGATGCGGGTTCTTCGATCCATGAGGCGTTCCTGCGAGGCCCGCAGGAGGTCGGAGATCTCCTGACAGATTGCCCGTGTGCGATCGGACTGCCTGGCGTAGCGGGAATCCGGGGCGTACTTCCTCATGACGATCTTGCTCTTGAGGTCGATATCCACGGGGTGCGTGGCCCAGTGCACTCCGAGACGGGTGAAGGGATTGCTCTGTCGCAGGTAGGCCAGGTGTTGCTCGAGCTGCTGCTCCGGAGTGAGCGCTCGGTTGTCCTCGCTGGCCTTGGGAAGGTCCCGCCACTCCAGGGCTCCGTATCGCGTCAACAGGACGAACAGGCGGGCCAGGTCGTGCTGGGACACCGGCGCCATGTCGTAGCACTCCTGGGCGAGGATGGCTCCGGTGAGCACGGTCTCCGCGGTCTTCATCTCCTTCTGGACCCTGAGCAGCCACGTGAGCGGGTAACGTGTGGCCTCCTGATCCACCTCGGGATACGACTGCATCCACTGGGCCAGGTACTGATCCAGGTTCCGGCGATACTGCTCCAGGAGGACCTTGCGAACCCAGATGATGCAGTTCCGGGACAGACTCACCCGGATCGGATGCCCCTTCATCTTCAGCTTCGGCCGCACGCGGGCGATCCCCACGCCCTCACGGTAGAGGAGACTGAAGAAGGCCTCTTCCTTGTGGCTGCGCATGCTCTCAGAGATACGGTCGAGGGTCAGGAGCCCACCCTCGAAGAGGAGATTCCCGATGCTCTTCCCGGTCTCCCCGTGTTTGCGTCGCACCGCCTCCGCCTCATCGTGGCTGACGGCCTTCTCTTTGGCCAGGTACAGGAGGAAGGCCTCCTCGGCGTCCGGCTGCCCTTCTCCCTGGTCCTCGCTGCGGATCAGGTCTCCCTTGCGGATATGGACCACCGTGGATGGAACCGGCTTCGCGTCCTTCCATTCGATGGTGACGATCCCTGTGAAGTGCTTCATCCCGAGGAACTCGAAGAGGGCCAGGAGAAGGCAGGTCCGGCCTTCCTGCTCCCCACCGCTCGTGCCCATGGGCTTCGGGGCCTCGATCCCTCCGGCGGGCCTCAGGAGCTGATCCACGCCATGCAGCGAGGTGACCCGGTACGCCAGGGCGTCTCTGTCCGGGGCCGTCTCCACCAGCGCCTCGGGCGGGGCATGGGCCTCTCCAGTCTCGCCGACCTCGGGCTCCTCCTGTGGGACGGGCTCCATGTCCTCGAAGGCCTCTTCTACTTCAACAGCCTCGGACCCGATCTTGCGGGTGGACTCATCGGGGCCCTTGAACGAGATGAACTCCACATCCGGAGCCGTGAAGTCCTCCCCCTCGAAGGGATTGGACTCGTCGGGCGAGGAGCCCGCGCCCGCAGCGCCCTCCTTCGGGACCACCGCCGCAACCACGGTCAGGAGCGCGTCGAGGGCGGCGCGGGCAGCCTCGGACCCGGAGATCCGAACCTCGCAGCCCATCGCCCCCGGGGATTGGTACCTCGGGGTACACTCCACCTCGACCACCGGGCGGGGGACGCCGCGCAATCCCAGGAACACCTTGACCGATTCCTGCATCCTCAAGGGTTCCACACCATTGATGAAGATCCAGGAGGTGCCGTTGCGGTAGAGCGCCGCAAGGACCGGGCCGAGGTCCTTGGCGTCGTCAAAGGCAACGACGTTGTCCCCCATGAGCTCGGGGATGCTGCTGATTTCGGTCATCGGAACTCGCTTCTCGGTGCCATTCTGTGGCCTGCAACACTCTCCTTCCCGATGGTATCAGTGGGAAGATTGCCTTGCAAACGGGAAACCCCTGCCTTACTTTATACTGTCCTTGAAGACTGGCCCCCAAGCTGGGGCTGAAAGCTCGAACTGACTGTGGAAGAACAAGAGGAGGAAGACGGAATGACACGGCAGCGAATCGGTACCCTGGTGGGGGTCCTGGCCCTGAGCCTCGTGTGCATCGCTTGTGAGAACCAGGCCCAGCAGCCAGCATCGCCCCAAGGACAGGCCCCTCAAGCCCAGAAGGCGCCCAATGCGGCCGCCCCGGCGCCGGCGCAGATCCAGGTTCCGCCACCGAGTATCGACTACCAACAGCTCGCCAATGCGATCGCCAAGCAGATCGACACCGACAAGATCGCCGACAAGGTGGTGGCGAGGCTCAAGGCGGAGAAGCTGCTGACCCCCGCAGCTGTCCAGGCCCCGGTGAAGGTTGCCGAGGCGCCCGGCGCCCGCCCGGAGAGGGCCGAGCGGAAGCGCCCTGAGGCCGCCGTCAAGGGTGACGGCGACGACAAGAAGAAGCGCGCCCCCCGCCCCGTTCCCCAGACCGTCTGGAAGGCTGCGCTCAGAGGCAACGAAGCCTACAAGGGTGCGGACGAGGCCCTGGTCACCATCGTCGAGTTCTCGGACTTCGAGTGTCCCTTCTGCGGGCGCGTGGAGCCCGCCATCGATCAGATCCTCGAGACCTATGGCGACAAGGTGAAGGTCGTCTGGAAGGACAACCCGCTGAGCTTCCACAAGAGCGCCCGGCCCGCGGCCCTGGCTGCCTGCGCTGCCAAGCGGCAGGGAAAGTTCTGGGAGATGCACAAGATCCTCTTCGCCAACCAGCGGGCCCTCACCAACGACGCGCTGAACGGCTACGCCAAGGAGCTCGGCCTCGACATGGGCAGGTTCGAGACCGACTTCAACGGTCCCGAGTGCGCAGCCAATATCGACGGCGACATGAAGCTGGCTGGCGACGTCGGCGCCCGGGGCACCCCGAACCTCTACATCAACGGCCGCCAGGTCCGCGGCGCCGTCCCCTTTGAGCACATCGAGCCCGTCCTCAAGGAGGAGATCAAGAAGGCCGAGGACCTCATCGCCAAGGGCATCCCCAGGGCGTTGGTCTACGAGGAGATCATCAAGACGGGGAAGATCTTCAAGGCCCTCGAGGACGAGGTCCAGACCTGGGCCGCTCCCGCCCCCTTCAAGGGCAAAGCCGACGGCGAGATCGTCGTGACCATGTACTCGGACTTCCAGTGCCCCTACTGCAGCCGGATCAAGAAGCCGATCTACGACCTCATGGCGGAGTACCCGAACAACATGAAGCTCGAGTTCCGGCACTTCCCGCTCTCCTTCCACAAGGACGCGCACCTGGCCGCGCAGGCCTCCATGGCCGCGGACGATCAGGGCAAGTTCTGGGAGATGCACGACAAGCTCTTCGAGAACCAGAAGGCCCTCAAGCGCGAGGACCTGGAGAAGTACGCAACGGAGATCGGGCTGGACATGGACACGTTCAAAAAGGCCCTGGATGACGGGACCTTCAAAGCCATCGTTGACCAGCAGGTCAGTGAGGGCCAGAAGACCGGCGTGCGCGGCACCCCGTCACTCTACATCAACGGCCGCAAGTTCCAGGCCCCGAGCCGGGACGTCGAGACCTTCAAGAAGCTCATCGACACCGAGATCCTGGTGAAGTAGTCGTTCCCCCTACCCTCCCCAACCCAGCGAAACTTTTCTAGAATTCCGGAAAACAGCTCAACATGTCGAGCTTGAAGTCGAGGACCTCGAGCATCTGCATGAGCAGCTCATCCGGGTCCGCATCGGAGGCGTGGTGGTACTGGCCGCCGCCCTCGTCGGCGATCTGCTTGTTGGTGTCCTGCCCGTCGCCGCCGGAGGAGAGATCGATGACGTGGGTGAAGATCTTGATGGGCTCCCCGCTGTAGTCGAAGAGGCGGCAGGGCCCCTCGGTGACGTTGGGCTCGGAGCCATCCAGGGAGTTCGTGTGTGGATAGAGGCCGCAGTCCCCGTCCGCTGTGCACTCCTCTGCTCCGTCGAAGCAGTCCTCGACGGAGGAACAGCAGAGCCCATAGCGGAACCGCTTGGCCTGGACCCTGGGGTTGAAGAAGTCCGAGATCGACGACGACTCCATCCCGTCGGTGAGCAGGAGGATCATGTTCGTCCGGCACTGCCTGTAGGGATCGTGGCAGGCGCCGTCCATACAGGAGTAGTTTGGGTTGGCACAGTCCCCGTCTGTCTGGCAGGTCCGACCCTGGACGTAGATCATCTTCCGGTACAGCTCCCCGGCGTAGAAGATCGACTTGCCCAGCGGCGTGCCGCCGTCCGCGCGGAGCTCCGGGTCGTCGTGGTACCAGCAGAGGCCGCTGGTACAAACCCCGCCCGGACATTGGGCGTCTCCAGAGCAGACCTCCTCCGTGGCCGCCACGGACTCCTGGTTGTTGAACCAGTTGGCGGCCTGGAGCAGTGGGGTCTCTTCCATGGTCTGCGGGAACGGTACGGAGAGGATCTCGTGGACGCCCTGGTCGAACCAATCCCCGTCCAGGGTCGTGTGTGCTCCGTTGTCGCCGGAGATCTCGCTCTTCCCGGAGTAGTACCCGCCCTGGCAACCCTGGGGGCTCGAGTCCACGTCCATGGGGAAGTGGGTGATGACCAGGTTGACCTTGCCCAACTCTTCGGAGTTCAGGAGGTTACGGAACACGAGCTTGGCCAGGCCGATGCGCGTTGCGGGGCAGTCCGCGTCCTCGCATTCGGGATAGGGCTTCTCGGGACAACCGGAGCCCGGGCAGATGCAGTCCACGGGATCGTCCATGGAGCCCGAGGTGTCGAAGACCACCAGGAGGTTGTTCTTGACCGCAACGCATCCACCCTCCAGGCAGGCCTTGCCCGGCGGACAGAAGTAGGAGATCCACCCCGCGCCCGTGGGCGCGCACTCCTGGATCATGTGGCCGTCGCACTGCGTGGCCTCGGGTTCACAGACCACCGCCACGCACTCACCTGCATGGCAGGTCATGTCCTCACTGCAGCCGGAGGCGGTCCAACCCGACCCGTCCTCCTTGCAGATCTTGACCGTCTCCATGTCCAGGCAGCTCTGGGAGCCCGGGAGGCAGGGCGTCTGGGCGCACCTGTTCTCTTTGCACCACTCCAAGGGTGCCGGGCAGTCCTCGTCGGTCCCACAGAACGCACACCAAGCGACCTCGTCGTCGCAGAACCCGGGGGGACAGGTCGGTCCGCAGGCGGAAGGCGGAAGCTCGGGGACGATCTCCAGGATCTCTGGCGGAACATCATCAAGAGTGTCCGGCGGCGGTCCAGGTGGTGTGTCCGGGGGGGTGTCCGGAGGGGCGTCCGGGTGCGTGTCCCGGGAGCTGTCCGAGGAGACCAGATCCGTCAGGCGCCCAGGGGCGCCGTCCGCGTCACCGGCGCCGCCCGCCCCACCCTCCCCCGTCCCGCCGCAAGCAGCCAGGAGCAGCGCGGCGACGAGGACGGGGAAGACGCGTCTCGGAGCGCACATCAGACTGCGGAGCTACGGAGCCCCGGTCACGATCAGCGCCGGTCCATCGGGCACGCCCGACGGCACGACGCTGAGGGGGAGCTCCTGGGCCAGCGCGTCGGGAGCCTTGAAATCCACGGGATTCACTGAGACCGCCAGACCGTCCGGCGCATCCTCCAGAAGGGTGAACCGGATGGTGACGAACTCGCTGTTCCCGAGCACCGCGCCGCCGCTCAGGTACGCGTCGGTGAGCGGGATGGACTGGGCGCTCCAGAAGAGCAGGTCGAACTGTCCCGGCTCACAGGTCGGGGGCGGCTGGGCACAGGTGACCACCGCATGACCTGTCTGGAGGGTCGCGCTCTGATCATCGGGATCCGAGGTCGTGCACTGGTGGCAGAAGAGGGTGTCCGCGTCGCAGGTGACCGTCAGACCGAGGAGATCGCACTCGTTCCCACCGACGGTGCATGGGAAGGCGTCGAAGGGCGGCTGGAGCGACCCGCAGGAGCGGATCGACTCCACCGAGGCCCCGGTCACGTCGAAGTCAAGGGTGAGCTGGAGCTGCACCGCCGGGGGATAGGCCTGCGCCCCGCGTACGAGGTTGAGGGGACAATCCACCACCATGCCGGAGGTTCCGACCAGGGTGCAGAGCACCGCCCCGCAGGTACCGCCCGCTCCGCAGACGGCGCCCACAGCACAGTCAGCGTCCGTCACGCAGGTAGACGGGCAGATCGGCTCCGCCTGATCCGCGTCACCGGAGCAAACCACCGCAGCGAAGGGATCGCACTCCAGAGCGATGACGCCTCCGTCACAGGCGGTGTCGTCATCAGCGAGGACCTCCCCGCAGATGAACCCGGTGCACTGTGCGACCGTGGCGCTGCCCTGGCAGGTCGAGGGGCTGTCACAGACCGGCGGATCCGTCGGCGCGGGGCAATCGAGGTCCGTGGCACAGCAGTCGCCGCCGGCGCAGCAGATTTCGCCGCCGCAGTAGCCCGTAGCGCAGTCCGAGTCCTCGTCGCAGCCGCCGCCATCCACGACGTCCTCAGTGCAGACGGTGTCGCAGTGGAATCCGTCCTGGCACTTGGCGTCGTTGGCGCAGGCCTCGCCGGGACCGACGGTGTCGTCGCAGACGCCGTCGGTGCAGTTGAGGCCCAGGATACAATCCGCGTCCACACCGCAGGCGCCGCCCTTGGGAATGTCGTCCACGCACACGCCCACGCCCTCGTCGCAGTGGGTCTCCGGGGCGCACATGGAGTCATCGGTGCATGGATCGCCGAGGCCGCCTTCGGCGACACAGAGCGCGGTGCCCTCGTCGCAGTAGTAGCCATCGGCGCAGTCCGACATCGTCACACAGGCTTCACCCGACCCGACATCCGCCGCGCAGGAACCGGCGTCGCAGTGGGTTCCGTCGACGCAATCCGAGTCCACGGTGCAGGCGCCACCTGCGCCGACGTCAGCGGCGCAGGTCCCGGCGACCTCGTCGCAATGATAGCCGTCCGCGCAGTCCGCATCACCGAGGCAGCCGGCGCCCGCGCCGCTGTCGGCCACGCACTCACCAACCGCCAGGTCACAATGGAACTCGGCAAGGCAGTCGGAGTCGACCGCACAGGCCGCTCCGGCGCCACCATCCGCTGAGCACACGTCGCTCTCACAGTGGTAGCCGGCAGCGCAGTCCGAGTCCACCGCACAGCCACCGCCGCCCGGGACATCCGCAGCGCAGGTCCCGGCGTCGCAGTGGTAGGCAGCGGCACAATCGGAGTCGACACCACAGGTCGCGCCAGCGCCGCCGTCCGCCGCGCAAACCGCTGCGGCCTCGTCGCAGTGGTAGCCATCGGCGCAGTCTGAGTCCACCATGCAGGCGCCGCCGGCAGGAGCGTCCTCGACGCAGGTCCCGGCGTCGCAGTTGAAGCCGTCCGCGCAGTCGGAGTCCACGGTGCAGGCGCCGCCGGCCCCCGCATCCGCCGCGCAGGTCCCTGCGATCTCGTCGCAGGGGTAGCCGTCCGCGCAGTCCGAGTCCACGACGCAGCCGCCGCCGGCGGGTGCGTCATCGACGCCGGACCCGGCGGCGCGGTTGAGGCCGTCGGCGCAGTAGGAGTCCTCGGTGCAGGCGCCGCCGGCCCCCGCTTCCGCCGCGCAGGTCCCTGCGATCTCGTCGCAGTGGTAGCCGTCCGCGCAGTCAGAGTCCACGACGCAGCCGCCGCCGGCGGGTGCATCCTCGACGCAGGTCCCGGTATCGCAGTTGAAGCCGTCCGCGCAGTCGGAGTCCACGGTGCAGGCGCCGCCGGCGCCCGCGTCCGCCGCGCAGGTGCCGCCGATCTCGTCGCAGTGGTAGCCGTCCGCGCAGTCCCCGTCCACGACACAGGCCTCGCCGCCGGCTGCATCGACGACACAGGTCCCCGCGTCGCAGTTGAAGCCGTCCGCGCAGTCGGAGTCCACGGTGCAGGCGCCGCCGGCGCCCGCGTCCGCCGCGCAGGTCCCTCCGATCTCGTCGCAGTGGTAGCCGGCCGCGCAGTCCGAGTCCACGACGCAATCGCCGCCGGCTGCCGCGTCCTCGACGCAGGTCCCGGCGTCGCAGTGGTAGCCGTCCGCGCAGTCCGAGTCCACGGTGCAGCTGTCGCCGCCCCCGCCGTCTGCGACACACTCGCCTGCAATCTCGTCACAGTGGTAACCCGCCGTACAATCTGAATCCACCACGCAGCTGCCACCGCCGAGGATGTCCTCGACGCAGGTCCCAGCATCACAGTGGAAGCTCTCCACGCAGTCCGAGTCCACGATACAGCCATCGCCGGCGCCCGCGTCCGCGACGCACACCCCGGCGATCTCGTCACAGTGGAAGTCCTGGACGCAGTCCGAGTCCACGGTACAACCACCGCCTCCGACCACGTCCTCCACGCATTCCGTGAGCGCCTCGTCGCAGTGGAAGCCGGGCGCGCAGTCGGAGTCCACGGTGCAGGCGCCGCCATCGACCCCATCCTCGATGCACTGGCCGATCGCCTCGTCACAGTGGTACTCGGGCAGGCAATCCCCGTCGAGCAGGCAGCCATCGCCGGCCCCGCCGTCAGCGGCGCAGACGCCGTCGCAGTGGAGACCGTCCGCACAATCCGAGTCCTCGTCACAGGTTCCACCCTCGGTCACGTCCTGCTGACAGACTCCGGCGTCGCAGTGCCCGACCTCGTCGCACTCGATGTCGCCAGCGCAGGTTGCTGCACAGACAGAGGCAACCTGATCCTCGCCGCCCCCGCAGACCACCATCGGGTAGAGACCGCACTCGTCCGAGACGATCGCCGAGTCACAGGCCGAGTCGTCCTGGATGATGTCTGCTGCGCAGGCCCCTGCGTCGCAGAGGGCCTCGGTGCGCGTCCCCTGGCAGGTCGCAGGATCGTCGCACACCGGCGGCGTGGTAAGGCCGGCCGGGCAGTCGGCCGAGGTGCTGCAGCCACAGGTCGGCAGGTCCGGGTCGGCGTCGTCGGCCAGGCCGTCGCAGTCGTTGTCCAGACCGTCGCAGGTGAGCTCCACGGCCTCCCAGTCTTCGGAGTGTCCCTGGTAGTCCGCGGCGACGCATCCTGTCCAGGCGCCACCCACGCACGCGCCGGGCCCCTGCACAGCGCCCGCACAGACGCCGGCCTGGAGCCCGCAAGGGACGTCGAGCACGAGGTCGTCGTCCGCACCGTCGACGGCGCCGTCGCAGTTGTTGTCCTTGGTGTCGCAGATCTCGATCGCACCTGCGTGGAACACCGGATTCAGGTCGGCGCAGTCCGTCGCGTCGGGATCCCCGTCCCCGTCGGAGTCGTCGTCGCAGAAGTTCAGCTTGCCGTCCGCGTCATAGTCCGCGGTCCCGGGGCCGCCGGTCTTGCCCATGATCACCGCAACGAGGAACTGGAAGTCCACGTTGTTGATCTTGTTGTCGCAGTTGAGGTCGGCGACGCGCTTGGGAATCAGGCCCAGGCAATCTGCGTCATCCGCGCCGGGGTCGGCGCAGGCGGCCGCGTCCCCGGAGCCGATGCTCACCGAGGCAGCGAGGCAGGTGGGGACGCAGACCTTGAACGGGGTGAACCCCTTGCGGCAGTACATCTCGTCGCCGAAGGCGGCGGTGCAGTCCGCGTCGGCCTGGCAGAGATCCACGGTGGGCGTGCCGGCGAGGATCAGCTGGGTGTACAGCAGGACCTCGCACTGGATGTCCTGCACGTCCACGGAGCCGTTGTCGTTCAGGTCCCCAGTCGGGGCCGTATAGGGCTCCGCCGCGTCCGCCCTGTCCGGCCGGAGCGCAGCCAGAGAGACGATGCAGAGAACGAGGATGAGAGCCTTGGTCGTATGTGTCGTCATCTTTGTTCTCCCCTACTCCACCACAATGATGCGGGCGCCGCCGATCTCCTGGACCGTGATGTCCAGGGTGAGGCCGCTGGGCACCGAGAAGACCGGGTCATTCATGTACAGGCACACGGGCTCCGCAGGATCGATCTCCTCCGTGAGGGTCACCCTGGCGAGGAGGAACTGAGGCTCACCGGAGATCGCACCGCCGCTCAGCCAGGCGTCGGTGATGCGCTTGAAGGGATCCGACGGGTGGAAGAAGAGCAGGGTCCCCTGCTCGATCCACGCAGCCAGCTCCTTCGGCACGGCGACGATGCTGTGGCCCGTGGGGTAGAGACTCCCCCACACGCACCCTGTGCCCTGCCCGGAGCACGTGGGGATGATCTTGGGGAGGCAGATGGAACCGTAGCAGAGGTCATCCACGAAGGTCGTCAGGGCCATCTTCGTGTTGTCCCAGGAGAGCTGGAAGTCCGCGCCCGTGGGGCTGTCCCCGGCCTCGGAGGAGCGCACCACGGAGAGGGGACAATCCACCGTTGCGCCCGCAGCGCCAGAGACCTCGCAGATGCAGAACGTGCTGCCGCACTCCGGGTCGGCCTCGTTGACACAGCCGGAGGCGGGGTCACAGCTGTCCTCGGTGCAGTCGTCGCCGTCGTCGCAGGAGACCGGCACGCCGACGCACTGGCCCCCGCCGCCGCAGGCGGCATCGAACATGCAGGGTCCCGGCTCACAAGGAGTGCCGACCACCGCGTCCTGGGAGACGCAGGTGCCGGTATCCGGGTTACAGGCCCACTGCTGGCAGTCACCGGCGTACGCCGGGCACTGCACGACGGTGCTCGGGTTGATCTGGCAGGTACCGCCGACGCAGGCCCAGGTCCCGGTGCAGGGGTTCCCGTCATCGAGGAGCGCGCAGTCAGCGGCCACGTCACAGCCGCAGTCTGCGGGGTCCCACACACCAACGCAGCTGCCGTCGTCGCAGGCGTCGTCGTCGGTGCAGGGGTCCAGATCATCGCAAGAACCAGCGGCGGGGGTCACGAGACATCCCGCAGCGAGGTCGCAGACATCATCGGTGCAGGTGTTTTCGTCATCACAGGCGAGATCGTCCGGGGCGTGGATGCAGGCACCGTTCCCGGGATCGCAGCTGTCCACCGTGCAGTCGAACCCGTCGCTGCAGTCCGCCGCTGCTCCGATGCAGGCGCCGCTCCCGTTGCAGTGGTCGCTTCCGGTGCAGGGATCCCCGTCATCGCAGCCGACGCCGGGCGCATAGACCAGCAGGGCGCAGCCGCCATTGGCCGGGTCGCACTGGTAGGTCGCGCAGTCCGACGGTGCCTCCGGGCAGTCCACCGCGAGATCCGGATTCACGTCGCAGGTCCCCGCACCGTCGCAGGTCCCGATCTCCACGCAGAGATCCGCGCCGAAGCACTCGGTGCCACCGTCCGCCGGGGTCTGGGGGACACAATCCCCGACCGCGTCGCAATGGTCGCCCTCGGTGCATTGGTTCCCGTCATCGCATTCCCCGGTCTGCACGGGATGGGTGCAGGACGCCGGCCCGGGATCGCAGACATCCTCGGTGCAGGGGAACCCATCGAAGCAGTGCATCGCCGTGGCACCACAGGCCTCGTCCGCTGTGACGATGATGCCACCCACGGTGGCCACCGCCAGGGGGGCCTTGGTGACCGAGGATGCTCCGATGTCGTAGAGGAGCACCGGCACCGCGTCCGCCGTGGCGATGTCCTCGCTCAGGATGAACGACACCCCCAGGAGGTGTGCATCTCCCTGGAGGATCTCGAGTGCGTCGTACCACGCCGCCGACAGCGGAATCGCAGCGTCGACCACGTGCTCGATGGACAGACCACAATCCCCGTCCCATGCGGCGGGCTCCTCGGGGAAGATGTAGACCGTATGACCGGTCTCTCCCAGGGAGGTCCCGACCTCCGGGATGTTCACGGAGATGCACTCCGTCGGGCCCAGGCAGACCTGATCGACGAAGGTCGCCAGGGCGGCCGCTTCGGCATCGTACTGAACATGGAAGTGCGCCACCGCCGGGGCCTCGTCGGCCTGGGTCCGGCGTGCGAGGCCGATGTCGCAGGTGACCACCTCCCCGGCGCCGCCGCTGAGCTCGCAGAGCACGACGCAGTCGGGCAGCGTCGCACCGGACGCGCAGGCTCCCGCTGCACAGACATCGCCGACGGTGCAGGGATCACCGTCGGTGCAGGACCCGACGGCGAAGCCGTGGGCACAGGCCTGGGTCTCTGACGTGCAGAGATCCGTGGTGCAGGGGTTGTCGTCGTCGCAGTCCGCATCGATCTCACAGCACCCTGGCATGGTGTTGGGCAGATGCGTGCAGCCGCCGGCAGGAGCGCAGGCGTCGTCGGTGCATGGGTTCCCGTCATCGCAGTCCAGAGGCTCACCCTCCTGGCACCCCACCTGGGCCACACAGGTCTCGGCTCCGTCGCAGAGGTCCCCGTCGTCGCACTCGAGGGCCTTGCCGAGGAGGCAGCCGGCGACGGGGTCACAGCCCTCGTCGCCGTTGCAGGGATCACCGTCGTCGCACTGCAGGGCCTCGCCTTCCTGGCAACCCTCGCCGGCGACGCAGGTCTCATCGCCGTTGCAGAGGTCGCCATCGCCACATTCCAGGGGCACCCCCTCCTGGCAGCCCGCCCCGGCGACGCAGGTCTCGTCCCCGTTACAGGGCTCCCCGTCGTCGCACTCCAGGGGCAGGCCGGCGACACAGGTAGCCTCACCGTCGACCTCCGCGCAGGTCTCGAGCCCGTTGCAGGGATCCTCGTCTGAGCAAGCGGTCCCCTCCTCGACCATCTCGGGGACACAGGCCCCGAACTCCGCCGAGCAGATCTCCACCTCGCAGGTGCCCAGGTCCTCGAAGACGCCTTCGCAGTCCTCGTCCGTTTCGCAGGGGACACAGGGATCGACCTCCGGCGGACAGGTCAGACCCGCGTCGGTGTCCGGGGCCGTGTCCGGAGCCGCGTCGGAGAAGGTGTCGATGGAGATCTCCTCCGCGACGTCCGAGGCGTCAAGGTCCGCCGTGTCCTCGGGGACGAGCGCGTCCTCGAGCGTCGTGGTCTCCCCGGTGCCCGAGCAGCCGAACGCTGCCAGGACCGCGATCACCATCAGCCCATCCCACCAACGATGCCCAGATTCCTGCTTCATCGAACCCTCCCGTGTACGCGCGGTACCTTTAAGAGATCCACACAAAACCTCCCCTGAGTCAAGCTCTACGACCCACACCTCCAGGGCAATCGCAAAGTCGCAGCTCCCCCAGCGGTCTATCGAACTCTGGCTCGACTCGGCTGGAAGAATGGTCCGTTGCCGTTGCCGTCGCCGTCTGACGATCGATCACATCTTTTCGCTCTTCGCGATCGCGCCTGGGTCAACTGGAGCAGGTGATGGGTGCCATCCGCGGGAGGCTGGGCCTCCGATGCCTCAGCAGCACAGAGATGGACACAACAGAACCG
>JBDRIT010000218.1:0-25830 GCA_043815665.1 Pseudomonadota bacterium | reverse complement strand
GTCTCCCCCCTGCCGCCCGGTTCGCCCAAGGGTCCCCCCCGTGGCGCCCCGGGGGGGGGGGCCGGCAACAGGGGCGCCCCCCGCACCCCGGGGGCGGTGTGCCCCGCGCGGGGGGGGGGGGGGCTCCCCCCCGCCGCCGGGTCCCCCCAGGGGACCCCCCCGTGCCGACCGGGTTGGTCGGCACGGAATCCGGGTCGCTGACTCCCCGGCTCGGGTTGTCCGGTCGCGAACTCCCGGTTCCGTTGTGTCCATCTCGGTGCTGCTGAGGCATCGGGGGCCCCGCCTCCCGCGGATGGCACCCATCACCTGCTCCCTTTGACCCAGGCTCGATCGCGAAGAGCGAAAAGATGTGATCGATCGTCAGACGGCGACGGCGACGGCAACGGCAACGGCAACGGCAACGGCAACGGCAACGGCAACGGCAACGGCAACGGCAACGGCAACGGCAACGGCAACGGACCATTCTTCCAACCGAGTCGAGCCAGAGTTCGATAGACCGCTGGGTGAGCGGCGACTTTGCGATAGCCCTGCGCCGCCTTCCGGCAGGTCTTGCCCAACGGGTCGAGGCCGAGGTAGACGAACGGTTGGATCGTCTCGGCGACGGTGGATGAGGGGCAGCGTGGAGACCGCAACGGATCACGGGAAGGATGTCCTGGGCGCCGACGGCGCATGCAAGGGCTTGAACAGGGCCAGGTTTCCTGCGCTGCAGCGGAGCATTCGAGGGGCAGCGCTGATCTACCTGGACTCCGCAGCCACCGCGCAGAAGCCTCGGGAGGTCATCGACGCGGAGGCCCGGTTCTACCGGGAGTCCAACGCAAACGTGCACCGCGGAATCCACACCCTTGGCCGAGGAGGCCACGGCAGCCTACGAGGGCTGCCGCACGCGGGTCGCCGCGTTCCTCGGTGTCCGCGCCGCGCAGGACGTGGTGATCACCCGGGGCACCACCGCGGCGATCAACCTGATGGCCCGGGGAATCGAGGACCGCCTCGAGCCCGGTGACGAGATCGTCGTCACGGTGATGGAGCACCACGCCAACCTCCTTCCCTGGCAGGGCCTGGCCCGCCGCAGGGGCCTCCAGTGCGGGTCGTGCAGATCCTCGGAGACGGCCGCCTGGACGAAGAGGCCTGGGTGGCCGCCCTGGGCCCGAGGACCCGCATCGCGGCCCTGACCCACGTCTCCAACGTCCTCGGCACCATCAACCCCGTGAGGCGCCTCGCCGCCGCCGCCCGCGCCGCCGGGGCCCGGGTGCTTCTGGATGCCGCGCAGTCCGTGGGCCATCTCCCGGTGCGCTTCGACGATCTGGGGGTGGACTGGCTGGCCTTCTCGGCACACAAGGCCTATGGCCCGACGGGGCTCGGCTTCCTCGTGGGGCGTCCCGACGCCCTGGAGCAGCTCGAGCCCGTGGAGACCGGCGGCGAGATGATCGACGAGGTCTGGGAAACCCACGCCACCTGGGCCGCGATCCCCCACCGCTTCGAGGCGGGCACCCCGAACATCGCCGGCGCGGCCGGTTTCCTCGCAGCCCTGGACTTCCTCGATGGGATCACGCCGGAGCGGCTGCGGTACCACGAGCAGGAGATCACCCGCCACGCGCTGGAGCGCCTGACCGATCTGGGGGGGCTCCGCATCGTCGGCCCCAGGGACCTCGAGCTCCGGGGGGGGGGCTGGTGAGCTTCACGGACGACGCGCTCCATCCCCTGGACCTGGTCACCTTCCTCGACCAGGAGGGGATCGCGCTCCGCGCTGGACACCACTGCGCGCAGCCCCTGCACCGCTCCCCGGGATCCCGGCGACGGTGCGCGCCTCCTTCGCAGCGTACACCAACAAGTCCGACGTGGACGCCCTGGTCGAGGGGATCCACAAGGCCCGGGGGTACTTCGCATGAGGGACCAGAAGGCGCGGCGCATCGAGGCCTCCGACGACCTCAAGGGTGCGCTCGGCATCTGGGACTGATCACTCGAACAGCAGCTTCGCCTGGGCCGCGTAGCGGTAGGGCAGGATCCCGCGGACTGCCATGTAGGCGGTGTCGCGCACGTCCTTACGGGGGTCCTCCAGCGCGGAGAGGAGGAGGCTCCTGAGGTGCCCCTCGCCCCGGGGGCGGTAGAGCTCGACCAGCATCATCAGGTCCTCCGTCGCCTTGAGACGCCGGTCGTCGGACAGATCCTCGAGGGAGGACCCGGTGTCCTCGAGATCCATAGAGAAGGTGCTGGCCACGCGACTGCGACGCAGGAGGGCCAGGGGAGAACGACGCACCTCGCGGACCTGGAGGAGGCGGCCATCCCAGCGGGCCATGCTGACCTGGGAGCCCCGCACTTCGTCTGCCTTCGCGCCGATCTTCTTCCTCAGGAGATCCACCAGGCTGAGGCGGTACCCCCGGTTCTGGTAGTGACTGGCCACGACGAACACCACGCCGGTGAGGATCACCAGGAGATCCAGATGCCCGCCGCGCAGCCAGCCGATCTCCTCGAAGCCAACCAGGATCAGGCCCGATGCGAGGGTCGCCAGGGGGATCGCCACGCCGAAGATCACGCTGCGCACCCGTCCCCGCATCGCATCGGGGAAGGTCCCGTACTGGAGCAGCGTCACCGGGGTCTTGAAGACCTGCTTCATGTCCTGGTTCGCGCTCTTGGCCAAGGTGACCGTCGCAAATCCCGGGGCCACAGCGAGACCCATGGAGGCGAGGAGCATGAACCACGCGAAGGCCGCGTTGACCCAGGTGGCCCCGAGGCGGTCGAGGATCGGCCCAGCGACCAGGGCCTGGAGGACAAAGGTCACCGCCGACGCAATCATCATGTAGTTGGCGATGTACCGACGGAGGGAGGTCTCGTCGGAGAAGATCGCCTCCAGGTTCTCGCCCACCGCGTACTGAAGGAGCCGCCGCATGAGGACCATCGCCACCGAGGCCAGGACCATGTACCGCACCAAGGGGGCCCGCCGGATGAAGCGCCAACCATCCACCAAGCCCTGGAGGGTCTTGTGCGGAGGGGCCTTCCCGACCCGGATCCGCGGGGACGCTGCGTGCGCGGTCCGGGAGACATAGACCATCACCAGCAGCGCCACCCCCGCGACCAGATAGAGGCCCACCGCGAAGCGCATCGCATCGCCGCCTGCGGTGGACGAGAGGGCGAAGCCCGCGGCGAAGGTCGCGGCCTGGGCGGCGCTGTACACCACCGGGAAGGCCCGGGCGGACTCCCGCACGGTGAAGAAGTCCAGCAGGAAGACGCCCCAATGCAGGATCAGGATGTTCTCCATGACCCGCACGACACAGTAGAACAGCAGGACCGCCCCGGAGACCTCTCCTGCCAGCGCACCCGCCAGGAGGAACCCGGTCCCGAGGTTCAGCCAGGAGATCCAGTGGAACAGTTTCGGCGAGCGCACCCGGTCTGCGAACCAGAGATAGCCGAGGGTGCTCCCCAGGCGCAGGAGGGCCTCGATGATGAACGCGTGGGCCAGCTTGGACGCGCCGATGCGCGAGAGGAGCATCGCCTCAGTGAGGCCGCTGCCCAGCTCAGTGCCGATGGTCATGACGAAGAAGAGGAGCCAGAGGATCAGGACTCGGTAGCCATAGCGCGCGGGATCTCTGGAGGTCACTTCCTACCGTCCTTCTTCAAACCATCCAGACCGTCTTCGGCGTCCCCCGGGCCACGACCTCGCCCATGTCCCAGGACTCCAGGGTCCGGATCACCTCCTCGCCGCGATACGCGAAGGGGAGCCCGCGGACGTTGTGGATCAGCTCCCGCTGCTGCCCCGCCGTGGGCTCCATCTCGAAGTAGCGGCGATCCTCCAACTCCACCACCCGACGGACGCCCCGGAACTGCGGGTACGTATAGCCGCCTCCGTGGGGGAGGACGTTCGCTGACCGGAGACGGTCGAGCATCCCGGTCCGCTCGGCCCGGGCCGCGAGCCCGGCCCGCGCCAGGGCCTCGTCGCTGAGGTTCGGGCGCACCCGCACCAGGGCCACGGGCAGCTCCGCGCGCAGCGCGATGGGCACCACGGTCCCCGGCTCCTCCACGAGGCAGCCCAGGTTGTAGTCCCCTGCGCCCCGGCTGCCCTGGTGGGTGGTATTGGACAGGACCCGGTTCCCCGGGAAGAGCGCATCTGCGATGAGCTCACGGCGCCGGTGGACGAAGCGCTCCACCCGGCCATACCCGTCGAGGTACTCCAGCGCTGCGTCCCCCTGCAGGATCCGGATCTGGCCCCAGGGCGTCTCGACGACCTCCATGGCCTTGCGCAGGGGGGCGGAGTTGGCGACGTAGAGCCCCATGCCCCAGGGCCCGTCCGCGCGGATCTCCGCGCCGGAGCCGTGGAGGAGGGCGACGGTCCGAAAGCCCTCGACCGGAGTGTCCAGGTCCAGGACACTGACGAAGTGGTTGCTGGTGCCCAGATCCCACTCGATGGGCGTGCCGTCCAAGGTGGGGTTCCCGGCCTTGAAGTGATCGGCGCGGGAGAGGACCTCGTCGGGATCCGGGGCTCCGTCCAGGCCGACCAGGAGCATCCCGCAGAGGTTGCTCTTGATGCTCAGGGTGACGAAGTCGCCGGTGTACTGGATCACGCCGCCGTACCCGAATCCATCCGCCCAGCGCTCGATGTTGCGGCTCACCGTGGTGTCCGGCGCGGAGATGAACGACGCATCCTCCGCCAGCCCCAGCCTCCGCTGGACCCACGCGATCTTGGCCAGCCCATAGGGGATGTTCGCCTCGCAGAGGTCCTGGGCGGCGTCGCCGGTTCCGAAGAAGAAGCACCGCTCCCGCGCCGCTTTCAGAATGTCCTTCACTCCATCCTCCCTTGATGTTCCCCGCAGGGCGGAGCCACATCATAGCGCCTTCCCGTTCGGACGGCGAACGCCTTGAATCACCTTGTCATTCCACCGGGCTATGGCGTACCCTCATCGGACCGGAGGATGGCATGGCATCGATCACGTTCCTCGACAGCGGCGACATGGACCGCGCAGCCCTGTCCCGGTTCATGGCCCGGTTCGTCGAGGCCCGGGTGGCCGAGGGACGCCGGGTCGTGCTCCGGGTCGCGGACGCCCGGACGGCGGCCCGGTGGGACCAGTTCCTCTGGACCTGGGACGATCTGAGCTTCATCCCCCACTCGATCCTGGGTACGACGTGGCCCGCGGACGAGCCGGTGACCGTGACGACCCGGCTCCCGCCTCCCGCCCCCGACCTGACCCTGATCTGCCTGGACGACGTGCCCCTGGAAGACCTCGAGGGGCATGATGACGTGTACGAGCTGGTGGACCGCAACTCCGAGGAAGGCGTCGAGCGCGCCCGGGAGCGCTGGTCCGCCTGGAAGACCACGGGCCGGTCCCGGGAGTACCGGAGCGACTGGACCACGGGAGGTTCCCAATGACGAGAGCATTCATCCTCGCCCTGGCGCTGACGCTGCTGACCGCGGCGCCGGCGCAGGCAGACGTCTACATCAACGGCCAGCAGGTCCGCGGCGTGACGGGCCTCACCCTCGAGAACTGCACCGTCACCTTCAACCTCAAGGGCGAGGTCCACATCACCGCGCCGGGCTACAAGGTCGCAGCGGCAGCAGCCCTGGGCGAACAGTCCCGGACCATGACCCAGCCGACGGGCCCGATCGCGTCGGTGTCGAACCGGTACTTCCTGGTGACCCGGACCAGCACACCGGGCAGCGTCCCCCTGGACTTCGAGGTCCTCGTGGGCGGGAAGATGGTGAAGACGATCTCCTCGGAGGACAACGGCCTGGTGGTGGAGCTGACCCTCTTCCTCTCTCCGGGGAAGAACTCCGTGGAGATCCGCAGCCTGGCCAAGACCACCGTTGCGGGGGCACCGAGCGACAGCTTCGGCATGATCATCGGGAGGGGCGCGCCAAACGCCGGATCCCTGGAGATCGAGGACGTGCTCCTGAACTACGAGGTCACGGCCAACGATCCGGCGCCGCGCACGGACCGCTTCGAGATCACCGTAAAGTAGCGCCTCATTCGTCCAGGGGGAAGCCCAGCGCGGCGCCGAGATCCACGGCGAACTCCGAGGCCTTCTGGTACCGGTTCTCCCGTGCCTTCTCCAGGGCCTTGAGGACGATGTCGCCTGCCTCCACGGGGATCTCCTTGCGGAGGGTCGTGGGATGGGGGGCGGGGGTGAACTGGTGGTGGGCCAGGATGTTGGCCGACGGGAACGGCGTCTTCCCGGTGAGCAGCTGGAAGATCAGGATCCCGAGGGAGTAGATGTCCGAGAGGTGATCCACGAAGTCGCCGACGATCTGCTCCGGCGACATGTAGAGCGGCGTCCCGCAGATGATCAGCGTCTTGGACGGGTTCTCGTCCAGGGCCTTGGCCAGGCCGAAGTCCATGAGCTTGACGTTGTCCTTGCGCATCCCGGTGAGCATCACGTTCCCGGGCTTGATGTCCCGGTGGATGATGGACTTGTCGTGCGCGTACTGGAGTGCATCGCAGAGCTGGTACGTGACAGAGGCCACGTAGTCCAGGGGGAGCACGCCGCTGTGGTCGCGGATCTTGTCCTCGAGGGTGATGCCGTCGATGAACTCCATGGAGAGATAGAGGTTCTCCCCCACCTGGCCCATGTCGTAGAGGGTAACGATGTTGGGGTGGTTGAGCACCGCGGTGGTCATGGCCTCGCGCAGGAAGTACCGCTTCGCGACGTCGTCGGGGACCTGGTTCCGGAAGAGGAACTTCAGCACCACGTGGCGGCCGAGGGTCTTGTCGAAGGCCTTGTAGATGACGCCGTGGCCACCCTGACCGATCTTGTCCACCACGTCGTACCGCTCTGCGATGCTGTCACGCTTGGGCAGCTCGAACTCGACCTTGCCCTGCCTGGCCTCCTCCTCGCTCATGGTCTCGATGTTCACGGCCATGGTCTGCGCGCCGGAGATCACCATGTTCTCCAGACGCTCCAGCCAGTTCTTCGCCTTCTCCGCGACGGGCCCAACGGCGTCGAACTGCCGCAGCATGGGCAGGGCCTGATCGGCCCGGTTGGTTCGCTCACAGAGGGTGGCCATCGCGAAGAGGGCCTTGGAGGTCTGGACGTTGACGCCACGGAAGTTGAGGATCTCTGTGTACTTCTTGATGGACTCCTTGATGTCCCCCTGGCCCTCCAGGATCGACGCAAGAGACATCGCGGACTCCATGTAGTCCTCTTCGAGGGGAGTGATCCGCTTGAAGAACTCCACCGCGAGGTCATACTTCTCCAGGCGCATCATGATGTTGCCGAGGGCAGCCCAGTTCCGCTGCCGCTTGTAGAGCTCGACGACCTTGTTCCACTCGTCCGCAGCCTCGTAGAGGCGGATGGCAGCGGCCAGATCGCCGACCTTCTCCAGGGCCTCCGCGGCCGCCAGGGTCTCGCCGGCCTGCAGGCGCGCCTTCGCTGCGAGGCGGAACTCCCCGAGCTTCTCGAAGATCTGCGCGGCCTTGTCGAACTCACCGGCCTTGTAGAAGGTCTCCCCGGCCTGCTTGAGCTTGCCGGACAGGAGGAAGTGCTTGCCCGCCTTGTCCAGATCACCGATCTGGGTGTAGTGCTTGGCCAGGAGCGCGGCCGCCCGCTTCTTGTCCCCGAGGCGGAGCAGGAGGTCGCCCGCCTTCTTGTACTGTTTTCCCTTGTTGTACATCCGGGCGGCCTGCTTGTAGTCCTTCGCCTGGACGTAGAGGTCGCCAGATTCCTCGTACCCGTGGATCTGCTCCAGGGCCTTCGCCGCATCTACGATTCTCCCGACCTTTCGATAGGAGTTCGCGGCGGCCTCGTGGTCTCCGATCTTGGTGAAGAGCTCGGCGGCGCGCTCGTGGTTGCCGATCCGCAGGTAGACCCGGGCCGCCTCGGCCAGGCGCCGCTCACCGATGAGCAGGTCGATGGCCTCGCCGTCGCGGCCCGCCTCCACCAGGAGCCTGCTGGCCTCCATGATCTTCCGCTGCCCCAGGAGCTTGTCAATCCTGGAGGAGGGATTGTCACCCTGGGACAGGACCAGTCGGACGAGGAAGAACAGGATCGCCAGGACGACGAGCCCTCCTCCGACCGAAATCAACAGCGGCAGGTTGGCCAACACCAGAAGCCCCTCCTCCGGGAACGCTCCCCGTCGGACCATACTCCACCACGGAAGTGAAGACAAGAATTCGGAATTCGCTAGAATCCCGAGGGCAAAGTCTCATCTTGGAACCGGGGATGGAGGAAATCGGGAATGTGCCGAAGGTGGGAATCGAACCCACACGGAGCAAGCTCCACTGGATTTTGAGTCCAGCGCGTCTACCAGTTCCACCACTTCGGCCTGTCAAACAACTGGGGAAAGCTAGCACAGACCCTCGAACGATGGAAGGCGATGTTTCTTGCACCCAAAACAGGAGCGTGGTACATACGAGAGCCAGGAAAACACGGAAGAGTAATCAACCCTGGCCCCACGCCCCGGTGAAAAAAAGACTTACGGAGTCCGTCTTTTAAGGAGACCGCACTGTGAAACAGGAACGTTGGGGAATCAAGGTCATCGACTCGCAGCTCAAGGGGCTCGAGGCGAACCAGAAGTACATGATCTACGGGGGCATCTCGTTCGATCTACTCTCCTTCCTGATCACCTTCCTCGCCTCCGGCCTCAAGGTGAAGCAGCGGACAGCTCTCTTCACGTCGGAGGACCCCTCTGAGATCATCCGCGTCGGGCGCCATATCGGCCTCGACCTCGAGAGGGACCTGCACAAAGACACGTTCATGATCCTGAAGTGCAAGCCCTTCCTCGGAGAGAAGCTCTTGCAGCTGGGCAGCTCCGACAGGATGATCCAGGAGCTGCGACACCTCATGGGCGCACCCCTGCCCCACCGGGTCGGCTTCTATCCGCTGTCTTCGTTCATCTCGGACAGCAACCCGGATCACCTCATGCGCAGCACCGAGCTCTTCCTCGGCGCGCTGAAGCGGATCCGCTCCACGGTGATGGTGGCGGAGACCGTGAAGAGCAAGGCGGAGGACCTCTACCTCATCCAGGAGCTTCGCCGCTCCGTGGACGGGGTGTTCCGGCTGACCTCGTCGTCCGACGACACCCGCGAGATCTCCCTGGAGAAGGACTTCACAGCGGAGAACCGCAAGAACAGCTGGGTGTACTTCATCCAGAAGGGCGTCGGCATCCAGGCGGTGGAGGCGGATCAGGGCGGCCAGGCTTCCGAAGACTTCGACCCGTCCAACCCCGCACACAGTCGACGGATCCTCCTGGTGTCAGACGACCCCACCGAGGTGGACCTGCTTCGTGAGGGCCTGGAGCCGATCTTCACCCTCGAGATCGCGCGCAGCGAGACCGAGGCCATGACCCAGCTCCTCCAGCCCAAGTTCGGCATGATCGTGGTGGCCTTCTCCGACGACGAGCGCGGCCAGGCCTTCTGCCGGTACGTGCGCACCCAGCGCATCAAGCACCCGTTGGTCCTGGTGGGCAACCAGAAGCGCCGCGCCTGGGAGCGCGCCTCGGTGCTGCTCCAGGGCGTGGACGACTTCATCTCCCGTCCCTACTCCCAGGTCGAGCTGATCTCCAGGATCTCCAGCATCCTGCGCAGGGCCTCCTTCGGGTTCCCCTTCGAGGAGGTCGCCGAGTACATCGGCGCGCAGAAACGCCTCTGGCAGAAGCTGAAGAAGTACACCAAGGAAGACCCCGACACCGGGCTCGCCACCCTCAAGTTCTTCAACGCAGCCCTGGAGCACGAGCTCTTCAAGGCCAAGATGGTCGGCTATCCCTGCGCCCTCATGGCGGCCACGGTGAACGTGGGCGGGGACCTGAAGGACGAGTTCACGAGCTTCATCAAGGACATGGTCCGTGACACGGACCTCGTGACCCTGCTCCCGTCGGGTGAGTACATGCTCTTCCTGGGCGCCAACGGACCCACGGAGGTGGACCTGTTCCTCAAGCGACTTGCCAAGGGGGCCTCGGACCGCTTCACCTCGGACCCGGTGCTGGTGAAGTACGCGATCGCCAACTACCCCAAGGACGCAACCGACGGGGACACCCTGGTGAAGGTGGCAGCGAACCGGGTCCAGGAAGCTCCGTCCTCGTTGCAGTAAGGGGGGTCGCGTGTCGCGCTTTCACCGTCCGGCCCTCGTCGCGGGCCTCCTCTTCGCCCTCCTGTACCCTACGGGCGCGCTCGCCCGTGGGGGCGAAGATCCCCTGCCCGTTGGAGCCCCCGGCGCCGAGCCTGTAGAGATCCCTACCGAAAAGTCGGAGTACCAGCAGGGCCTTGAGGCCACCTGGGCGGGCGACTACGAGGGGGCTCGCGGGCACTACGAGGCCCACCTGGCCCAGGTCCCGGGCGACGCACAGGCCATCCTGTCCCTGGCCCGGGTGGAGTTCTGGACCAACCGGTACGCGGAGTCCATCGCCCTCTACGACCAGTACCTGGTCCTGCAGCCCCATGATGTCGACGCCCAGGTAGAGCTGGCCCACAGCCTCTTCTGGGCGGGGGATCTCGTCCGAACCGAGACCACGGCCCGGGGCGCGGTGGCCGTCGAGCCCGAGAACATCAAGGCGAACCTGGTCCTCGCCGCGGTGCTCCAGAGCACCGATCGCAAAAAGGAGGCCGACGAGGTCTACGACTGGGTCCTGAAGGTGGACCCGGACAACGTCAACGCGAAGAACCGCCAGACCCTCGCCCGACCGGCGCCCGAACCCGGTGAGGCCTTCGTCCTGACCTCCAAGAACCTGCTGTACGGTGACAACTTCGACTTCTTCGGCTTCAAGTCCACCACGGGCCTGGGCATGGGCGTCTTCGGTTTCCTCACCCTGGAGCCGCAGCTTCACGTCCGGGTCATCGACGACAAGCGGGTGAAGTCCCCCTACACCGGGGTGGGCCCTGGCCTCAAGGTGGGCGTCAACACGGGAACGCCGGTGAGCATCTGGGCAGGCGGTGCCTACGTCCCCATGATGGGCCAGGGCACGACGGTCCACGGCTGGTCCGCCGGGGCCGGCGTCAGCGTGCGCTTCAACGAGCCGGAGCTCTCTCTCTGGGGCTCGTTCAACACCGAGCTGCACGGCCTCGAGCGCCAGAGCGCGTTCGCGGTCGAGGAGGGGTATCGACGCTACGAAGGTCTCCTCGGCCTGTACTACGCCCCGGACTGGTTCCGCCTGGTCGCCAGCGGCTCCCTGGGCAGGGTCTTCGACCGCTTCAACGACCCCCTCAACATGAGCTGGTGGGTCTCCCCTGCGTTCCGGGTGCATGACGGGCGCTGGAAGGTATACATCGGATACGGGTTCTGGGGAATGGTCTACCAGCGCAAAGCCCCCCCCGTGGATCCCGCGGCCCCCGAGAGTGGCCAGGCATACTGGGATCCGGCCGCCGCGCTCAGCCACACCCTCTACCTGGACCTGGATGCGCAGCTCCACGCCAACTGGAAGCTCTACGCGAACCTCGGCGGCGGCCTGGCCCAGGAGCGTGACCGGTCGACGACCACCACCCCGGCGTCGTGGACTGTGGCCGGGCTCGTGAACGGCCAGCTCGGGTTCGGCTGGAGTCCGTCAGCGGCCTTCGAGGCCCGCCTCGGGAGCGGCCTCAGCATGAGCAGCCGCGGGAGCAGACCTTACACAACGTGGAACGTCCTCTTGGACCTGATCGGGCGGTGGTGATGACCCTCGACTACGACAACGAGAAGCCCAAGGGATCGCGCAGGTACGGGATCGCACTGATCACCGTGCTCCTCCTCATGCTGGTCATTTCGGTGTTCATCTACGCCGTGACCGAGGCCGGGGACTATTACTTCGGCCAACGCAGCCTCTTCATCTCCATCAGCATTTCGATGCTGATGTTCTTCCTGCTCTTCCTGATCCTCCGGTACTTCTTCCTGCTGTGGTTCTCCTTCGTCCAGCACATCGAGTCCGTCTCGGAGCCTGACGATGTGGGGTGGGAACCCTGGGTGAGCATCATCGTCCCCTCGTACAACGAGGAGCGGGTCATCGAGCGGTCCATCCGGTCGCTCCTCGATCAGCAGTATCGGAACTTCGAGGTCATCGTCATCGACGACGGCTCCACGGACAACACCTCCAAGGTGGCCCAGAAGCTCGAGGGGAACTACGGGAGAACCGACGTCCGCGTGATCCGCCAGCCCAACCGGGGAAAGGCTGCGGCGCTGAACATGGGGATCTCCGTCGCCCGGGGCGAGTTCGTGCTGAACGTGGACGCGGACAGCAACCTGCACCCCCTCACCATCCGTAAGATGGTGCGCCACTTCCGGGACCCCAGGGTCGCGTCCGTCGCGGGCAACGTGAAGGTCCGCAACCGCGTCAACCTCTGGACCCGGCTCCAGGCCCTCGAGTACATCGAGGGGCTCAACATGGTCCGTCAGGCCCAGGGCTTCTTCCGCTCGGTGAACATCGTCCCTGGCCCCATCGGCATGTTCCGCAAGTCCGTAATCCTGGAGGTCGGCGGCTACGAGTCGGACACCTTCGCCGAGGACGCGGACCTGACACTGAAGATCGTGACGGCGGGCTACCACATCCGCTACGAGCCCGGCGCGATCTCGTACACCGAGGCCCCCGAGAACCTCCAGCAGCTGCTCAAGCAGCGGTACCGCTGGACCCGGGGCATCCTCCAGTCCATGAAGAAGCGGCCCGAGGACTTCCTGCAGCCCTGGAAGAACCTCACCACCTTCGCCATCCTCTGGTACATGATCTTCGAGGCCATCCTATGGCCCGCGATGAACATCTTCGCCAACGTCTTCCTGATCAGCATGAACGTTGCGTACGGCTTCATGGGCCTCCTGCTCTTCTGGTTCATCCAGCTCACGGTGCTGGACGTGGTGGCGGCGATCCACTGCGTCGCTGTGGAGGAGGAGGACCTGAAGCTGGTGCCGTACGCGGTGGTCTACCGGATCTTCTTCGTCCTGGTGATCGACGTCTGCAAGGTCTTCGCGACCTTGGAGGAGGTCGCCGGGGTCAAGATGGGCTGGGGCAAGCTGGTCCGCACGGGAACGGAGTAAGCCATGCAGGACTTCATCGACATGCTCTCCAGGGTGATCTTCTTCGCGATCATCGCGACCATCGTCCTCGCGGTGGTCACCTACTTCGCGTACAAGGTCCGCGAGTTCCGGCGGCCCCGCGCAGCCGTGTCCAAGGTCCCCCTCGTGGGCGACGACGGCTCCTACCTGGATCCGATGCTCTTCGAGAAGCACGACCCCGGCGGCGCCTCGGCCCCGTTGGGTGACGAGTGATGCGGATCGCCGCGCTGGTGGTGCTCCTCGCGGGGCTCCTGCTCGGCGCCACCACGGCGCTGGCCCAGTGGACTCCGTCCGGGGCCAGCGAGTGGACGCCTCCGGATCCCGCGGCCATGGAGCGCATGGCCCGGGAGACCCTCCCGTCGCCGTGGTCAGCTCCACGGTGAACCAGAGGGCCTTCCAGGACCGCAACCTGGATTACCGCGCCGGCGTGAAGGCATGGCTCCCGCTCCTCGCAGAGATCGGGGTCCCCTACCGGGTCATCGGCGACTACGAACTGGAGACCGGCATCAAGCCCGCGGCGGCCCTGATCCTGCACAACACGGACCGGCTCTCGGACAACCAGCTCAAGAACATCCGCGCCTTCCACGAGGCCGGCGGTCCCGTGATCATCGTGGGTGTGGCCGGCAAGTACAACTGGGAGGGCGGCGCCCGCTCCATCTCGTTGCCCGAGTTGTGGCTGGGCCTCCAGACCCCCCGGCCCTTCGTGCCCGAGGAGATGAAGTCGTCGTTCTTCACCGTACGTGCGACCTCTCCGCTCTCCCTGGGGGTCGACCCGGGCTACCGCTTCGAGGTCCAGTGGCAGGGCAGCTTCTGGTTCGGCACCTCCGACGATCCGGCCTCCATCGTGACCGACTGGGGCCTGGCTCCCATCGGGCCTCCCACCAGGACCCTCCACACCTCCACCACCTCCCTCCTCCGGGTCACCCCCAAGGCCCGTATGGCCTGGGTGGGCTTCGGGCCCGCGGACGTGGTGACCACGGGGGACGCCGGTCCCCAGGTGAAGGCCTACTTCGACACCCTCCTGCGCTGGGTCCTGGGCCGGCCCGTCATCGCCCGTCCCCATTGGCCCGGCGGCCAGATCGGCGCGGCGGTGGTGACCACCAACATCATGGACGAGATCTCCGCGGAGTTCGCAGCGCTCAAGTGCAACGCCGAGGGAGTCAAGGCCACGTTCTTCGTCGTGGGCAAGGTCGCCCGGGAGCGTCCGGAGCTGATGCAGCCCCTCATGGACAACGGCGAGATCGCCAACATCAGCTACTACAACGAGGAGGACGGCACCATCAAGGGCCGCCCTGTGGACAAGCAGATCAAGGAGCTGGACGCCGAGTTCCGGTTCCTCACGGAGAGCGGCATCCCCCGGGTCACGGGCTACCGTCCGCCCCTGGGAGAGTACGACGACAACACCCTCATCGCTGCGGCCCACGCGGGTGCAAGCTTCTTCTTCGGGAACTCCGAGTTCGACCGGTACTGGCCGGTGCAGAGGACCATCGAGGGGATGATGACGATCGTCCAGTTCGTCCGCCCCGCACCGGACGCCTATGGCGTCGTCAACGAGGAGGGGGCCAACACCCCCGAGACCTACACCGCGGCCTTCCAGAAGCACGCCCGGGGGGTCTGGGAGCTCGGCGGCCTCTTCCCCTTCATCTTCCACGTGAACTACCAGGACCAGGAGGTCAACGGGGCCTCCATCTCCATGTTCCTGCAGTGGCTCAAGGAGCAGCCGATCTGGCTGACCACCTTCAGCGGGGTCCTGGACTGGATCCGGCAGCGTGACTCGGTCGGCTTCACCCTCGACCCCCTCTCGGGCGGCCGGGAGATCACCGTGGCGAACCCGACCTCGGCGCCGATCATGGGCTACCCGCTGATCTACATCCCGCCGACCAACGCCACGCAGCTCATCGACCATCCCCCCCTCGGCGTCCTCGTCACCCCCCGCCAGCCCTTCGGCTACCTCCTCCAGATCGACCTCGAGCCCTACGAGACCAAGCGCATCTACCTGAATTAATCGATCCACGGGCGCAGCACGCGATAGAGCTCCTCGTCCAGCTCGACGACCCGGGGCAACTCGTCGGCCTCCCCGCACCGACATTCCACGTTCCGCCAGGGCGGCGCGATCTCGACGATCCCCCGCTGAGGGAGATCCGCTCCACGCAGGGTGGCGCTGCGTGCGTCCCCGAGGACCTCTGCGTCGATCCCCTCGAACCGGGTGAACCGTCCCGAACATTCCGGCCGGACTGCGCCACAGATCTCCATGGCAGGGAGATGAAGGATCCGGGGCGGGGCCTTCCCGGGAACCCGAACTTCGTACCGCAGCGTCGCTGCGTCCCCAGGCTCCCCGTACGGACGGAGCGAGTCGGGGACGAGATAGGACTCGTAGGGGATCAGGACGAGGTCCCGGGCGCAGCCCCGCAGCCGGATGGCCGCATCCGGAAGGACCCCGTCGGTCAGGGCGCCGCGGGGGAGGACGGTCAGCAGGACCGGGGGCCGGGGCTCATCGCCCGGTCCGCCGGGGCGCGGCTGATCCCGGAGGGCTGGTGCGTCGACCCACAGCCCCACGTTGAACTCCCTGCCCACCGCCTGGGTGGCTTGCACCGACCGCGAGGCCTGGTGGCTGTCGTACCCCATGCCATCGAGGGCCTGTCGGACGGCCCGAATCTCGGAGAAGTACAGGTGCGGGCGACGGAGGTCATCGCCACGGATGAACCAGAGGAGCACCACCGAGAGTGCGAGCCCGCACAGGACGAAGGGCAGCGACAGGCGGCGCAGCGGCCGCTCGATGTACGGGTTCGCCGATCGCGCGCACAGGATCCAGAAGAAGGGCGCGACCGGCAGGATGTAACGGGCTCCGCCCCTGTGCCAGAGCAGACCGAGGAAGTACAGCAGGACAAAGGAGACGACCGCAACCTTGAGGAACCATGCCACCCTCCGGTGTTGCGGCTCTCCGGCGCCGCCCTCCGGGCCGAGGGGCAGCACCAGCGCCAGCGCGAGGACGATCCCCGGCAGGGCCAGGGCGCTCCTGAAGCCCTGGTCGGACCCGCCTGGCGCATGGGCGGAACCCGAGCCCGCCCAGAGCTCACCAAGGAGCCGCAGGTTCTCTCCGAGCTGGGCAGGGGAGAGCAGGAGCCACCCCGCCAGGGTGATCAACGCCAACGTGGAGATCCCGAGCCAGCGCCGGGGAGGCCGCGCGGACAACACGATCATGGCCGGCATCAGGAGGACGAACCCCAGGTGGGACTGGACCCCGAGCGTGAACACCACCTGGGCGGCGAGCAACCCCCAGACCCTCGGCCTGGCCGCCGCCAGGGTCCCGTATGCGAAGAACACCATGAGCTCGGCGAAGGGCAGCGAGAGGGTCGGCTGCCAGATCGGCTGGAACCGGAACTGGGCGGTGTTGAACAGGTACGCAACGAGGACGAGGCAGGCCGTGGGCCAGCTCGACACGACAAGGAGCAGGTGGAACACGAGCATGCAGCACGCGACCTGCAACACCAGCAGCCCCCAGAGCAGCCAGGCCTCGCCCTGGTCGCAGCGGTAGACGACCGACAGGACGTCATGCCAGAGCGTCCCACCGCAGAAGCCCGTGGACGACGAAGGGCAGAAGCCCTCGGCCGCCGGCCCCTCCGCGATCTGCCGCGCCTGCAAGAGGTCGCGGGCGGTGTCCGGATGGAACGGAATCCCCGGAGGTTGAAACCACCAGAAGACGAGGAAGACGGCAAGGAGCACCGGCAGGTAGGATCTCCACGACGCGCTTCGCACCATCCCCTTCTCACGAGCGGAGGGGCGCGCCGGGTCCGGCACCATCGGGTCAGCGGCCCGCCGGGAAATGGAGATCACTCAGCGGGGGCATCGAGGCAGGCGTTGGCGAGGGCGCGGCTCAGGTCCACCAGGCTGTACGGCTTCGGGAGCACGGCGCGGAACCCGAACGACCGGTAGTTGGCCATGATCGGATCCGAGGAGTAACCGCTGGACGCAATCGCGCGAACCGCCGGGTCCCGGCCCAGAAGCTTCCGGACGACCTCCGCACCGCCCATGCCCCCGGGGACGGTGAGATCGAGGATCACCACGTCGAAGGATTGTCCCGAGCTGCGGGCGACATCGAAGGCCTCGAGCGCGGCTGCGCCATCCGGCACGGCGGTCGCCTCGTAGCCGAGGTGATGCAGCATCTGCGCAGCGACCTCCAGCAGCGCGGGCTCGTCGTCCATCACCAGGATCCGCCCGGTGCCGTCGGTGATCGGGCCGATGGGTTGGTCGTCCGCCACGGCCTCGCCGGGGACCGCGGGGAGGTAGATCTCCACGGTGGTCCCTCGGTTCTGCTGGCTGTCCAGGCGGATGTGCCCGTCGTGCTTCGAGACGATGGCGTGGGCCACGGCGAGCCCGAGGCCGCTGCCTCGATCCTTGGTGGTGAAGTAGGGGTCGAAGACCTGGGCCACCTGATCCGATGGGATCCCCGGGCCATCATCCCGGATGGAGATGCGCAGGTAGGCCCCCGGGGCCAGGGGGAGGCCGTCCCCGTCGTGAGCCTGGTGGTTCCGGCAGGCGATCTCCACCCGTCCCCCGTCGGGCATCGCCTGCACTGCGTTGAGCACCAGGTTGTGGATCACCTGGGAGAGCTGGCCCGGGTCCACGTCCGCGGGGTCGAGATCCGGCGGGATGTCGTACTCGCAGAGCACGCTGGAGCCACTCAACGCGAAGGAGGCAGACTCCCGGACGATGCCCCGGATGCTCGTGGCCTGCCGCACCGGTGCGCCTCCGCGGGCGAAGGTGAGGAGCTGCAAGGTGAGGTCCTTGGCCCGGAGGATGGCGCGCTCGGCCTTCTCGAGGAGCTCCTGGGCCCGCGTGTGCGGGTCCAGGTACATGCGCGAGAGGGCGACGTTGCCCAGGATCGAGGTCAGGAGGTTGTTGAAATCGTGGGCGATGCCCCCGGCGAGGATTCCGATGGAGTCGAGCTTGCCGATCCGCTGGAGCTCCACCTCCAACCGCGACTGCTCCGTGACGTCCCGGAACACCAGGACCACCCCGATCACCTGGCTCCGGGGATCCCGGATCGCTGCGCCGCTGTCCGCGATGAGCCGCTCGGTGCCGTCCCGGGCCACCAGGGCGGTGTGGTTGGCGAGGCCCACCACGAGTCCCGTACGGAGCACCTTCTCCACCGGGTTCTCGCAGGTGGCCCGGGTGCGCTCGTTGATGATCCGGAACACCTCGGTCAGGGGACTCCCCAGGGCCTCCTCCGAGGTCCAGCCCGTCAGCTCCTCGGCCACGCGGTTGAGCAGGGTGATCCGGCCATCGATGTCCGTGGTGATCACGCCGTCGCCGATGGAGCGCAGGGTCACAGCGAGGCGCTCCCGCTCCGCACCCAGGGCGAGCTCGGCCCGCTTGCGGGCGGTGATGTCCCTGATGATCACCTGGATCGCGTCCTCCCCGGTCTCCCCGCCACGGACCAGATAGGAGTCGTGCAAGGCCCACCGCTCCTCGCCGTCGAGGGTCTGGAAGGGATACTCGAGGTTCCGGACGTGTCCCTGCTCACGGATGGACTCCCGGAGGTATCCCCGGGGCCCTGCATAGAGGATCAGGTCCCCGATCTGCCGTCCCACCAGCTCCTCGGGATCGGAATGACGCTGGACCAGGCCGAGGATGCGCATGGCCCCCCGATCCATGAAGAGCACCGTCCCGTCGAAGCGGTATCGATAGAGCCCGATCCCGGCGAACGCAATGGCCTCCTTCCGGATCGCGTCCAGCTCTCTCTTTCCAGGTTCCGCAGCAGTCATACGTCGTCCTCCCGGTTCCAGTCCGCTGCCAGGAGCGTCTCCACGGCAGCGAGGTATCGTCGATAACGGGCCGGGTGCGATGCCTTGTCATCCGGCGTGAGGACCTGCGCAGTGACGTCGGCCACCATCGCGCGGCTCGCCGCGGACGCGTCGGGGAACCGCCCCGCCCCTGTCCAGGCCAGGGCCGCTGCGCCGAGGAGGGAGGCGTCCGACACCTCCCGCAGCACCAGGGACCGGCCCGTGAGGTCCGCCAGGAGGCGCGGCATGAGGCGCCCCGTGGAGACCCCGCCGGAGACCACCAGCCGACGGCGAGGGCCCCCGGTCTCCATCGCGTCGAGGATCCGGCGCATCTCCCACGCGACCCCCTCGTACACCGCGCGGGCCATGGCCGCCCGGCCATGGCTCAGGGAGAGCCCGACCAAAGCCCCGCGGGCCGCACCCAGGTGGTCCGGGGAGCCCACCCCGGCCAGGTGGGGCACGAAGACCGCGCCCCCAGGATCACCGGCCTCGGCCAGGGCCTCAAGCGTCGCCTCATCCTCGCACATCAGCGCCCCCCGGGCCCAGGCGAGCGCGCTGCCGAAGCTGTTGTGGAGCCCTTCCAGGACCCAGCGATCGGGCGCTGCGTGGACGGTACAGAAGAACCCGTTCGCGTCGGTGACCGGCCGGTCCGTGGGACAGCTCACCACCGCTGCGGTCCCGAGACAGAGGCCGGCGTCCCCCGGCTCGAGCACTCCCTGACCGAGGGCTGCACATTGCTGGTCGCCCCCGCCTGCGACCAGGAGGGTTCCCCGGGGGAGCCCCGTGGTCCGGGCGGCTCCGGGAGAGAGGGTGCCCACCTCGGAGCCGGATCTCACCAGGCCGGGGAGGATGGAGCGTGGCAGGCCCGCGGCATCCAGGAGCGGGCCGCTCCAGTCCAGGGACGTCAAATCGAGGAGCCCCGTGAGGGACGCATTGGAGAGATCGGTCGTCGCCTCCACGGCCCCGAGGTGTCGCAGCACCAGGTCGTTCAGCAGGGCGATCCGAGCGGTGCCACGCCAGATCCCGGGTCGTGTGTCCCGCAGCCAGAGGAGCTTGCCCAAGGTCCAGAGGAAGCTCGGCGGCAGGCCGGTGATCGACGTGAACCCCCGTGGCCCCATCGCATCCGCAAGGCGGGCCGCCGCTGCGCCTCCGCGGGGATCCTGCCAGGAGAGCGCCGGGCCCGCGGGGCGACCGTCCTCGCCCATCGGGACCACCGTGGCGCGCTGGCACGAGGAGGACACTGCGGCGACGCAGTCGCCCGGGCGGGCGGAGACGACCTCGCGGATCAGGCGTTCCACGGTCTCCAGGGTGTGGACTGCGTCGAACTCCAACGCGTCCCCGAGCATGGGCGAGGCAGGCGCCCGCGCCCGGATCACGATGGATCCCTCCGCATCCACGAGGGCCGCCTTGATCCCCGTCGTGCCCAGATCCAACACGCAGACCACATCCGCCATAAGCCACCGCCCCGTCGCCGCTCCGCTCGAACCCTGTTGATCTCTGTTTGTCGGTCGACCTCATTCTCGCAGATGGATCGGCAGCGCGCAAGCTGTCCTCTTGAGCCTCGCGCTTGCGTCCGGCACCGATTGGATGCCATGCTGGGACTGAAGAAACCGACCAGACCAGCAGGGGGAGATGATGATTCGCGCATTGATCGCGCCGCGGCGCTATGTTCAGGGTGCCGGTGCCCTCTCCGAAGCAGGCAAGCTCGTGGGGGCCCTGGGGAAGAAGGTCCTGCTGGTCATGGGACCCAACGTCCGGGAGGCCGTGGGAGGACGGATCGCCGAGGCCCTGGAGGGCGGCGGAGTCGAGGTCGCTGTCTTCCCCTTCTCCGGGGAGTCGAGCAAGGGCCAGGTCGCGGCTGGCGCGGAGGCGGGGCGGCTGGCGGGGGCCACAGTGGTCATCGGCGCGGGGGGCGGCAAGGCGGTGGACACGGCCCGCGCCATCGCCGCCACCATCGGCGCGGCCATGGTGTCGCTGCCCACGATCGCCAGCAATGACTCACCCACCAGCGCGGTGACGGTCTACTACACCGATGATGGAGTGCTGGACGGGTTCGACGTCTGGCCGGGGAACCCCGACCTGGTGTTGGTGGACACGGCGCTCATCGCCAAGGCGCCCGTGCGCTGGCTCATCTCAGGCATGGGCGACGCCCTGGCCACCTGGTTCGAGGCCGAGGCGGCCTACAAGGGCCGACGTCAGGCGCTCTCGGGCGGGGTGCCGACCATGGCAGCCCTCTCCCTGGCGCGGCTCTGTCACGAGACGCTGCTGGAGTACGGCCTCGCCGCCCGCAGAGCGGTGGAGAAGCAGGTGGTGACGCCGGCTCTGGAGCGCATCGTCGAGGCCAACATCCTGCTCTCCGGCCTCGGCTGGGAGAGCGGCGGTCTGGCCACGGCCCACACCCTGGGCAACGGCCTGACGATCGTCCCGGCGACCCACGCCCTCTCCCACGGCGAGAAGGTCGCGTTCGGCCTGGCCACCCAGCTCTGCCTCGACGACGACATCGACGAGGCGACCCGGGAGGAGGTCTTCGGCTTCATGATCGAGCTGGGGCTCCCCGTCACCCTTGCCGAGGCCGGCCTGGGCGAGCTCACCGAGGCCGAGCTCCGCGCCGTCGCTGCCGAGCTCTCCGCCCCGGGACAGTTCCTGCACAACCACGTCTTCACCGTGACCGCAGACTCCCTGTTCGGGGCGATGATCGATGCGGACGCCTATGCCACCGAGCTGCGGTCCCGGATGGCGTGATGTCATGAAGGCCCCGTTCGGTCACCGCACCGGGATCAATCCACCGTCCCCTTGCGCACGGTCAGCGAGGCCAGGAGCATCGCGCCCGCGGCGAAGAGCGCGAGGATCGCGAGGTCCGGCCAGATCCCGGCGAAGCCCATCCCTCGGATGGCCGCGTCCCGGATGGCGTTCACCGCGTAGGTCATCGGCATCGCCCAGGCCACCGGCTTCAGCCACACCGGGAAGTCCGCGATCGGCCAGATGATCCCAGACAGCAGGATCTGGGGGATGATGATGATCGGGATGAACTGGAAGACCTGGAACTCCGACCGGGCGAAGGCCGAGACGAAGACCCCCATGCACTCCGCGACCAGGGCCAGCAGGAGGACCGCGGCGATCACCGGCCACCCGCCCCAGGGACCGCCGATGGCCAGGGCCGCGTAGGCGATGACCAGGGCCGCCTGCACCATCGCAAGGGGCAGGAAGCCCAGCACGTAGCCGCCCACCAGCTCGCCCTTGCTCAGAGGGCTGGCCAGCAGCCGCTCCGCGGTGCCCGACGTCCGCTCCTTGAGGAAGGCCATTCCCGACAGCAGGAACACGAAGAAGAACGCGAAGAAGGGCGGCAGCACCGGGACGAAGAAGTCCATGTTCTTGTCGATCTCATCCCCGTAGAGCTTGATCAGGTCGATCTCCGGGGGCGCGTCCGGGATGGTCTCCGCGCAGTGGGACGGGCAGTCCGCATGGAGGAGCTTCGGGAAGCCCACCGTGGCCTCCGGGAGGGCCTTCCGGAAGCGGGAGAAGATGGCCGCGGTGCGCGTGGGGTCGGCGCCCTCCACGTACAGGGTGAGCTCCGAGCGGCGGCCGGAGGCCCGGTCCTCGAGGAAGGTCTCGGGGAACTCCATGACCGCATCCAGACGCCCGGACTGGATCGCGTCCAGGGGCTCCTCGTCCTCGTCGAGCCACTCCACGGTGAAGGCGTCGTCCGGATCCTCGGGCTCGGCCAGGAGCTCCTCGAAGCTGTCCAGGAACACAGCGACCAGGCCGGAGGCCTTGAGCGCGATCCTCGGGCGGGGCTCCTCCGCGTCCAGGATCACCGCGAAGAGGGTCATGATCACGGCGGGCGCAATGATCACCAGCGCGAGGGCGCGGCGATCCCGGAGGATCTGGCGCCCGATGCGGGCCGCGACCGCGAAGGTCCCCCGGCCGATCATCCCTTCCCCGCGCGAAGGCGAGGAAGGCCTCCTCCATGGTGCCGGCCCCCGTCCGTGCCATGAGCGCTTGCGGGGAGCCCTCCGCCAGGAGGCGCCCCTGGCGCAGCAGCCCGAGGGTGTGACAGCGGTTGGCCTCGTCCAGGTGGTGGGTCGAGACGATGAGGGTCGTGCCGCGGCGGCCCCACTCGGCGAAGGCCTCCCAGAACTGGGCGCGCAGCTCGGGATCGACGCCCACGGTGGGCTCGTCCAGGAGGAGGAGGCGCGGGCGGTGGACCGCCGCGCACCCCAGAGAGGCCCTGCGGCGCATCCCACCAGACAGCTCATGGACCGGGGTGTCTGCCCGGTCCGCCAGGTCCACCAGCTCGAGGGTCTCGGCCACCGCACCCTCCAGGGCCGCCCCCTTGAGTCCGAAGAGACGCCCGAAGAAGCGGATGTTCTCGACCACCGAGAGATCCTGATACAGCGCCTCGGCCTGGGTCATGTAGCCCGTGGCGGCCCGTGCGGCCCGGCTCCCCGGCGGCCCCCCCAGGACGGACACCGTGCCCGAGGTCTGGCGGCTCAGACCGACGAGGATCCGGAAGAGCGTGGTCTTGCCCGAGCCGTTGGGACCGATGAGGCCGTACAGCGTCCCCGCGGGGATGGTCAGGTCGAGGCCGCGGAGCACCTCCCTCGACCCGAAGCTCTTGTGCAACCCCGTCAGCTCAATCGCAGCATCTCCATCGTGCTTCATGGCCTCTCCGTTTGCCGCATTCTATCGCCGTTCATGGCGGCGTGGTCATGTAATCACTCGCACGCGTCGTTGTCCACCGTCCCCTCCGGGAGGCGCGGGCCGACCTGCCCAAGGGGCCTGAGACAGAAGCGGGGAGAGCGACAATGATCAACAATGGGAATATGCTTCGACGGGCAGGAGGGGAGAGGCATGTGGGGAAGAAAGTCAGCAGGAGAGGCGAGGGCCGTCGCCGGCGAAGAGGTCGTGTGCGACAAGATGGCGAACTGCTTCGGCGTGACCTCGAAGGGGATGGCCCAGATCCGGGGCAACGGCTGCCTCTGTCTCGGCAGCGAGCAGTTGGTCTTCGTGCAATGGATTCCCCGTCGGAAGCTGGAGATCCCGCGCTCCATGGTGCTGAACGTGGAGCAGGTGAAGTCTCACCTGGGTGCGACCAAGGGAGTGCCCCTGGTCAAGGTCACCTTCACCAACGCAGCCGGCGAGGAGGACTCCGTGGCCTGGGTCGTGCGGGATCACAATCGTTGGATGAATGAACTCAGCGCCATCGTGGCTGGGACTTGACCGACGGACACGAAGGCCAGACGATTTCGCTCCTCCGTCCCTGGCCTCCTCCCCGAGGTGCTCAGGACTCCAGCTCGCCGATGTCCTCGTTCCAGAGCTCGGGGCTGGTGGCGATGAAGTCCTCCATCATGGTGACACACTCGGGGAGGTCGAGGTCCTCGACGACGATGCCGTGGCGCTCCATGAAGGCGCGGGCGCCGGGGAAGGTGCGGCTCTCGCCGACGATGACCTTCGGGATGCGGAACTGCACCGCGGCGCCGGCGCACATGTGGCAGGGCATCAGCGTCGAGTACAGGACCGTGTCGCGGTAGTGGCTGACCCGGCCGGCCTGGCTCAGGCAGTCGATCTCGGCATGCAGGATGGGATTCAGCTCCTGGACCCGCTTGTTGTGCCCGCGTCCGATGATGCGGCCCTCCCGGACCAGGACGGCGCCGATGGGGATGCCCCCCTCCCGCAGGCCCTGGCACGCCTCAGCGAGGGCCGCCTTCATGAACTCGTCCATCAAATCACTTGACCCTGAACTTGAGCCGTTCGATGACCTTGAAGCCGCCCTTGGGGTAGTCGAGATAGAGGCGGACCTCGTAGTCACCGGCCACCAGATCCCTGACCTCGTAAGTGCCCGTCTTCTCGCCCTTCAGGTAGGTCCACGGTCCCCACTCCGTATCCGGGGTTCCCGTCCGGACCACGGTGATCCAGTCCCACTGATTGCCCGGCGTGCCCCTCCAGGAGACCACCACGGAGCACCCCGTGATCTCCGCCGCCGGAACGGAGATGAACTTGCCCCCGTGGGCCGCACCTGCCAGGGTCGGAGATCCGAACACGACCATGACGGCGACAAGCGCGGCGACGATACAAGACCTGCGCATGAAGCTCCTCCAGGGGAATCAACGACGATCAATCCGACTCTGGTAGCGGATTATCATCGGGTTGCCCACAGTCGTCAAGTTGGGTACACGGAGTCGTCCACCCCCGCTGTCGGCAGGTGACCTGGGCGGCCATGGTCTGCGTCTGATGTCCGCTACACCAGAGAAGATGACAGGAAGGCCACACCTTCGACCTTCACACGTTAGAAGTCATCCGACATTGCCATCCCCTGTGGGAGGGGGCTCTGGCCCCGATTCTCCATCCCCTGTGGGAGGGTCTTCAGGCCCGACTCCCCAACCTCCATACAATGTGGTCCCCTGTGGAGGGCCGCCTCCGATTCCGGGGCTCCATTTCAGCGTTCCGTTCCTCCGGAGCCGGGTCTGAAACGGACACCCTCCACGGCGACCCCCCAGTGCCGACACGATGTAATGATCCGAACGGGGGTATAGGAAGGGCCACCCCCGCCTCCCCCCCGCCCTCCCTGGCAGGGGTGGCCCGGATACGAGGTGACAACCAGCTTCCTATTCCTACCAGGGCAAACTCTTGTGGAGTCTCGACAGACGAAATTCGGGACATAGGCCCTTGACATCACACGCCTATCTCCCAAGTGGTTTCCCCCGCTATATATGTCATTGGGGGATGCCTGACCCTGTGTCTCAGACTATATGTCATTGGGGGATGCCTGACCCTGTGTCTCAGAAGGCTCGTCACTTTCAGGTGATAGGCCTGTATGAGTCTTGAGTGCCACGAAGGGAGAAAAATCCCAGCGGAGGTTGGTGAGGCATGTCGCCAGGTCGTTTTCGGACGGGCAGGGGATCTCTCTGAACCAGTCGGGGATGTCGCGGTCGCGGACCTTCATGAGCCTCGGAGGCTCGGTCTTGTGGTGCTTTTTCCTGGGCATGGTGGATAAGACGGACCATCCGTGTTTTACGCCTCCAGGCTCAGTATCGGAGGCCGCCTTCGGGGATGTCAAGGTCGATGGCTGGGGGATCTCTGGGAGACGCTCCGATCGATTGACCTGAACTCCCCCGGG
>JBDRIT010000217.1:0-17346 GCA_043815665.1 Pseudomonadota bacterium | reverse complement strand
TCCGCTCCGCCTGGGAGTGGCACATCGCGCATCCCGAGGGGTACGGCGACTGAGAGGTCTCGGAGCGCCGACGTTGGGTCGGCCGGCCCCCCCCCTCCCGTCGCTCCGCTCCTCCCCCCCCGGGGACGGGGTGGGCGGTGCTGGTACTTCCATGGCCTCGGGCGAAGACCGGAGTCTGGAGGAAATCCACGGATTGGTGGGTGAGCGCGGGATTGGCGGTTACGGTGCCAAGGGTCCTCCCCCTCCTCGCTGCTTCGCAGCTCACCTCCCCAAGGGGGAGATTTTTTCCCGTGCCAAGTGCAACCCACCGAGGGCCTCGGCAGCCGCCCGAAGCCCTCCCGAACGTCACAGCATGCACGGTAAAATCGCCCCCATTGGGGGCGACGTCGCCAGAGGCGACGGGGGGGAGGTTGGCCCCTGGAAATAGACGTTGGCGGTTACATCAAGACCCCCCTCGCACCCCCCGAGGGGGGAGAGAAGGGAGCCCGGCATAGCCGGGTGACCGGAGCGGGGGGTTCTGCGGCGCGCGTTGGCCCCACTCGCGCATGTGAGCGGTCTCGCGTCCCACATCGAACCATCGACCCAACGTCGATCGAGAAGAACCACACTAAGGGCCCGTTCCGAAACAACCTGCTCGTTCGGCTTCCGCTGCATCCCGGCCCGCTGCGTTGCTCTCCCTGCGACGCACCGCGAGTGCGCCTCAGTCGAGCGCCTTGCATCCCTGGCGCATCGGCACCCTCACCTTGATCACTTTGTTTCGTCACGGGCCCTAAGTGCCCCCGTGGGGCGTCGGCTCCGCACCCTCCCCACAATCAGAACCGGGAGCTTGACGACCGGACACCGCACGAGAGTCGGGCCTGACGGCCCTCCCACAGCGGGAAGCGAAAGAATCGGGCCGTGGACGGCCCTCCCACAGGGTCAGGAGATGCTCTCCAGGTGCGCCTTCAGGCCGTCGAACTGCTCCTGGGTCTCGTCCAGCCGCCGCTGCTGGCTCTCGATGACCTCCGCGGGGGCGCGGGAGGTGAAGTTCTCGTTGGCGAGCTTCTTCACGATGCCGCTGATCTCCGGCTCGAGCTTCTTCATCGAAGCGGCGAGACGGGCGCGCTCGGCGTCCAGGTCCACGTGGCCGGCGAGGTGGACGAAGATCTCCGCGGTGGGGGTCACCGCGGCGCCCGACGCCTCGGGGCGGGCAGCGGCGGCGTCGATGCGCAGCTCCTCGACGCCGGCGAGGCTCTCGAAGAAGCTCCGCGCGCCGCTCAAGAGCGCGGCCACGGCGTCATCCTTGGGACGCAGGGTCGCAATGACCCGGGTCTTCGGCGCCAGCTTGTTCTGGGACCGCACCGAGCGCACCGCGGCCAGGTTGTCCAGGGCCACCTGGAAGTCGTCGGCCTCCTTGGAGTAGGCCCCCTCCCCCGCCCCGGGCCACGGCGCGACCATGATGGAGTCCCCGTCCCGGTTCGGGAGCTTCTGCCAGAGCTCCTCGGTGATGAAGGGGATCACCGGGTGCAGGAGCCGGAGGCTGGTCTCCAGTGCATGGACCAACACGGCCAGGGTCACGGCCTTCTGATCGTCGTCGTCCCCGTACAGGGTGTTCTTCGACAGCTCGAGGTACCAGTCGCAGTACTCGTTCCAGAGGAAGCGATAGCAGCCCTGCGCGTACTCGTTGAACCGGTACTCCTCCAGGGCCTTGGTCGCCGAGGCCGTGGCCTTCTCGAGCCGGTCGAGGATCCACTTGTCCTCGATCTGCAGCCGGTCCCGCACCGCGTCGAGCCGCGGCACGTCCCCGTCGGTTCGCTCGATGTTCATCAGGACGTAGCGGGTCGCGTTCCAGATCTTGTTCAGGAACTGGCGGTTCCCGGTGACCCGGTCGAGGCTGAGCTTGATGTCCCGGCCCTGGGCCGTGAGAGAGAGCAGGGTGAAGCGCAGCGCGTCCGCGCCGGCCTGCTCGATGACGTCCAGGGGGTCCACGACGTTCCCCTTGGTCTTGGACATCTTCTCGCCCTTCGCGTCCCGCACCATCGCGTGGAGGTACACGTCCTTGAAAGGGACCCGATTGTCGTTGAGCTTGAGGCCCATCATGATCATCCGGGCCACCCAGAAGAACAGGATGTCGAAGCCCGTCTCCATGATTGCGTTGGGGTAAAAGGTCTCCAGGGCCCTGGTCTTCTCGGGCCAGCCCAGGGTGGAGAAGGGCCAGAGGCCCGAGGAGAACCAGGTGTCCAGGACGTCGTCGTCCTGGCGGATGTCGGCGCCGCCGCAGTGGCCGCAGGCCGCAGGATCGTCACGGGCCACGGTGATCTGGCCGCACCCGTCGCAGTACCACGCCGGGATGCGGTGGCCCCACCAGAGCTGGCGAGAGACGCACCAGTCCCGGATGTCCTCGAGCCAGCGGTGGTACTCCGCGGTCCAGCGCTCCGGGATGAACCGGATCCGCCCGTCCCGGACGGCCTCGATCGCGGCGCCGGCGATGCTGGAGGGATCCTCGGGCGGACCCATCTGGACGAACCACTGCCACGAGACCTTGGGCTCCACCATGACGCCGCTGCGCTGGCAGTGGCCCACGGAGTGTGTCACCTCCTCGACCTTCACCAGGACGCCCGCGGCCTCGAGGTCCTCGACGATCCGGGCCCGCGCAGCGAACCGCTCCATGCCCCGGTACCGCTCGGGCACTGCGTCGTTGAGGGTGGCGTCGTCGGTGAAGATGTCGATGAACTCCAGGTCGTTGCGCTTTCCGCACTCGAAGTCATTGGGATCGTGGGCGGGGGTCACCTTCACGGCGCCAGTGCCTTTCCCGGAATCCGCCAGGATCCCGTCGGCGATCACGGGGATCGTCCGACCGGTGAGGGGCAGGTGGACCGACCGGCCGATGAGGTCTGCATACCGCTCGTCGTCGGGATGCACCGCGACCGCGGTGTCACCCAGCATGGTCTCGGGCCGGGTGGTCGCGACCACGATGCGCCGGGCCTCGTCCCCCACCACGGAGTAGGCGATGTGCCAGTAATGCCCCGGGACCTCCTTGTGATCCACCTCGAGATCGGAGAGCACCGTGTGGATCCCCGGGGACCAGTTGACCATGCGCCGGGCCCGGTACAGGAGGCCCTCCTCGTACAAGGTCACGAAGGCCTCCCGGACCGCACGGGACAAGCCCTCGTCGAGGGTGAAGCGCTCCCGCTCCCAGTCCACCGAGATCCCGATGCGGCGGGACTGACGGGTGATCCGCGCGTGGTACTCCCGCTTCCACTCCCACACCCGCTCCACGAAGGCCTCCCGGCCGAGGTCGTGGCGCGAGAGGCCCTCCTCCTTCTCCAGGTGGCGTGCGACGAGCATCTGGGTGGCGATCCCTGCGTGATCGGTGCCCGGAAGCCAGAGGGTGTTGAACCCGGACATCCGCTTCCACCGGATCACCGTATCCTGGATCGCGTAGGTCAACGCGTGGCCCATGTGGAGGACGCCCGTGACGTTGGGCGGCGGGATCACCAGACAGAAGGGCGGCTTGTCGCTCTCGTCCTCTGCGCGGAAGAGGCCGGCCTGCTCCCACCGCTCGTACCACCGGGCCTCCACGCTGTCGTGTTCGTAGGCCTTTTGCAGCTCCCGACTCACAGCTCGTCCTCCCCGTCATCCTTCAAAAGACGCTCCAGCTCTTCCTTGATCAGCCGCTCGGCGAGCTCCGGCACGATCCGCCAGACCACTCGACCGATCTCGTCGCCGATGGCCCGGGACACCTCTTCGGCCACCAGAGCCCGGAGACCCGCCGCCGTCGCCGGACCGCCGACGGTCGAAATCCGGTCCGCGGCCTCGCGCACGGAAGCCCGGCTCACGGGCTTCGTGGTCGAGGCCACCCGCGCAGCGTCCACACCGAGAGCCTCGGCCCAGGGAACGCCGCGACATGTGCCGCCGCCCAGGACCAGGATGGCGCCCACGGAGGCGAGAGCCTCCCGAAGCTCGGGTGCGTCGACCCAGGTCTCGTCCACGATGAGCACCCGGGTCCCCGGCTCCGAGAGCGCCTCCGCGAGGCCCCCAGGATCCGCGACCTCGAGGAGCCCGCCCGCCCGGTCCTGGAAGGCAAGCCTCACCAGGGTCCGTACCGTGCGGCTGGGGTCGGCGATGATGATTCGATCGGACATGGAGACACTCCAAAGCAACGTGCGTTGCTAGCATACACCTCGAGACGTGTCAATTGACTGCGGGAGGCCCGTCCACTACCGGATTTCGGGGCGTGGACGCCCCTCCCACAGCGGACTCCTGGGTGGCGAACTCTCTCGCCGTCTTCTTCGCATCCGAGGACGGAATGGGGTCGCAGGCGGCCCTGGAGGCCTCCCAGTCGACGTCGATGGGCGTCCACTGCTGCGCACCGAGACCGTCGATCTCGACCCGAATCATCCGAATTCGCTCCCGGGTCTCGGGGTGGGACGACATGAACGAGGGAATCGCCGCGCTCAGGTTCCCCTCCTCCTCCAGGAGCTTCTCGAAGAAGTCGGGCAGGCCCCTGGGATCGATCCTGGCGGCGACGAGGAGCGCCAGGCCGCCCTGGTCCGCCGCCTCCTCCTGGGTCCGGCTGAAGGACAGGTTGAGGAGCTCCGATGCGCCGCCGGCGATGAGGCCGCCGGCCCCGGTCGTGTCCCCGAAGAGGAGCCCGGCGATGAGCCACATCCCGGCCCGGGCCACCACGTTCCTCAGGCCATGGCGCGCAGTGACGTGGGTCATCTCATGGGCCAGGACCCCGGCCACCTCCTCGGGGCTCCCGGCCTTCTCGATGAGGCCGCGGTTGACGAAAATGTAGCCCCCGGGGAGCGCGAACGCGTTCACCTCGGTGGAGTCCGCCAGGTAGAAGCGGAAGGTGTAGCCCCCTTCGTCGTTGGCGGCCTCGAGACGCTCCATGATCGTCACCAGGGCCTGGTTCATTGCAGGCGCTGCACAGACCCGCCCCTCGGACAGCACCTGCCCGGCCGCCTGCTCCCCCAGCTCCTCTTCCACCTCCACGGGCACATGGTCCACGGCGAAATCCACTGCGTGGACCCCCAGGACGGAGACCAGCAGGTAGAGCAGATAGACCAACACCCCGGCGCCGGCGAGGAGCCCGACGATCTTCAGACCACGGCTCCCGCCCTTGAGCCGGTCCAGCACGGCCTCGGTCTTACGATCCGCGCCGGAGGAGAGGAGCGCACGGACCACCTTGTGCAGCCGGGTGACGTAGAGGACCACAGGCTTCCCCTGATCGGTCTGCGCGGTAACCACCAGCTGCTGGTCGTTGTAACCACCCTTGTGGAAACGCGCCCCCTGCATCGGGAGATCGATGGTCCCGTCGGCCCACCTGACCCGCAGGCTCCCGGACAGGACCTCCACCCGGACCGCGGTCCCGGTCTTGGAGCCGTCGATGTACGCGGTGCCGTCGAAGCGGGTCTCGTTCACTAGATGACCTCGGCGCAAATGTTGATGCGGCCTGGGCGAGGAATCGGCGTCGAGGTCAAGGCGCTTCTACGAAGACGTGGTAGAGCCACTTCGAGGAGGAGCAACGCCGAGATCGGCGTCGGGGACCGGCCAGGGGGTATCATCACTTCAGCCGAGTTCATCTAGAGCAGATCCTCCAAGCCGCGGTCCTTCAGCTCGTCCACCACGTCGCGGACCCGCTGCCCGTCTCCCCTCCGGACCACGAGGACGGCATCCTTGGTCGCGGCCACGAGGCAGTCCTCGATGCCCACGAGGGCCACGAGGGGACCGTCGGAGCTGCGGAAGACCTGGCAGTCCGCCTCTTCGCCACCGATGATGATGGTCCGGAGGTCCCGTGAGGGGGGGGCGAGGTCTGCGACGGTGTCCCAGGATCCCACGTCGCTCCACCGATACCGCGCAGGGAGCAGCACAATCCCCCGCGCCCGCTCCATCACCGCGAAGTCGATGCTGGTGTTCGGCAGCGCCAGGAGGAGCTCCCGCAGGGTCTCCGCCCGAGAGGCATCGGGGAAGGCGAGGGCCTCGGACATCCGCATGAGGAGATCGGGCCACTCGGGGTTGACCCGTCGGATCTCCTCGATGATCCGATCCTGCCGGAAGAAGAACATGCCGCTGTTCCAGTAGAAGCGCCCATCAGTCAGGTACTCCGCCGCGGTTGCCCGGTCGGGCTTCTCGACGAAGCGGTCCGCGAGGACCGCGCGATTGGCCACGAAGCTCTCGGACGCATGGATGTATCCGTAGCCCGTCTCCGGCCGGGTGGGCCGGATCCCCATGGTCACGAGGTATCCATCGTCGGCCAGGGCCACGGCGTCCGCGAAGTCCTGCCTGAAGATCTCCTCGTCGGGCACCCAGTGGTCCGCAGGGAGGATCGCGACGAGCGCGTCATCGCCGTTGAGCATGGACCGGGCCGTCGCCAGCATCATGGCGCCCAGGGTGTTGCGGGCGACGGGCTCCACGAGGAGCTGGGTGTCCGGGAACTGGGGCATGACCTCGTGCATCAAGGGAACCAGGTCCTCCCCCAGGACCACGTGGATCTGCGAAAGACGCAGGGTCGGCTGGAGTCGGTCGATGGTCATGGAGACCAGGGGTTTGGCTCCAACGAGGGAGATGAAGGGTTTGGGTCGACTCCGACGGCTCAGGGGCCAGAAGCGCTCCCCCGCGCCCCCGGCCATCACCGCGGCCAGGGTCCGGGACAGGCAGTCCCTCCGCTCATCCAATCCGGCCATGTTAAACCTCCCAGGTGATCCATCCCCGGTCCCACGCCATCACCAGGAGGCCAAGGACCAGGGTATAGAGTCCGAACAAATGGAACCGCCCGGAGCGCACGGCGCGCATCAGGACGGCGAGGGCTGCGAGGCCCACCACGGCCGACGCGACGATTCCGGCAGCCAGCACCGGGACCGCTGGCCCCCCTTCGGGGATCCCGTGGCGGAGCTGGAGCACCAGCGCACCGAGCACCGCCGGGATCGACAGCAGGAACGAGTAACGGGCCGCAGTCTCGCGATCCAGCCCGATGATCAACCCGGCGGAGATCGTGGCCCCGGAGCGGCTGATCCCCCGGAGGAGCCCCAGACCCTGCGCGCCGCCGATCAGCAGCGCATCGGTCCAGCCCATTCCGTGCGCGCCCTTGTTCATCCGCGATCGAACCGGGAGGACCAGGTTCCGGCTCGCCAGGAGGATCACGCCGTTGGCGATGAACATCCAGGCCACGAAGTCGAGATCCGCTGACAGGGCCTCGAGGTCTCCGCCCCAACCCAGCCCGACCACAGCGGCCGGTACGGTGCCGAGGACCACGAAGAGCAGCATCCGCGTCCCGGCGACGCCGGTCAGCGCCTCCCTCAGCTGGCCCGCTGCGAGCAATCGAAGGCTGTCCCCGAGGCCGCACAGGATCTCGCTGACGTCCCGCCGGAAGTAGGCCACCACCGCGACGAGGGTCCCCGCGTGGAGCCCGAGGTCCACCAGGGTCTGGGGTCCCTCGAAGCCGAAGAGCGCGCCGGCCACCCGCAGGTGTCCGGAGCTGCTCACGGGGAGGAACTCCGTCAACCCCTGGACCAGGGCCAGGAGCATCATCTCGGGGTAGCTCATCCCTGGGCGGGAGGCGGCGCGAGGCCCATGCGCTCGTAGACCTCCGCCATGGTCTGAGCGGCCATCGCCCGGCACCGGCGGGTCCCCTCAGCGAGGAGCATGTCCAGATCCGCCGGACGGGCCAGCCAACGACGGGTCCCCTCCTGGATCGGCGCAAGATGCTCGATGAGGTTGTCCGCCAGGATCGTCTTGCACTCGAAGCAGCCGATCCCGGCCGTGGTGCAGCCTTCCCGGGCCCAGGCCACCTGCTCCTCCGAGGAGACGTGGCGGTGGAGCGTGAAGATGTTGCAGATCTCCGGGTCCCCCGGGTCCTTGCGCCGCAGCCGGGAGGGGTCCGTGAACGCGGTCTTGAGCTTGTCCCGGAGCGCATCCTCCGTGTCCATGAGGCTGATGTGGTTCCCCAGGGACTTCGACATCTTCGCCTGGCCGTCGAGGCCCATGATGCGGGCACCTTTGGCGACCAGCTCCTTGGGCTCCGGGAAGGTCTCGCCGAACCGGCTGTTGAACTTCCGGGCGATGATCCTGGCCATCTCGATGTGCTGGACCTGGTCCTCCCCGACGGGGACCACGGTCCCCTTGTACAGGAGGATGTCCGCGGTCTGGAGCACCGGGTAGGTGAGGAGCCCGGCGTTCACGTTCTTCTGCTGGACCTTCGCCTTGTCCTTGAACTGGGTCATCCGGTAGAGCTCGGAGAGGGGGGTCACCGTGGAGAGGAGCCAGGCCAGCTCGGAGTGTTGACGGACGGAGGACTGCACGTACAAGGTGCAGCGCTCGGGTGCGGGCAGCCCGCACCCCAGGAGGACCGCGGCCAGGTGCCGAATGCGCTCCTGCAGCTCCGCCGGGTCGTACTTCACGGTGATCGCGTGGAGGTCGACGATGCCGTAGACCGCGTCATAGCGCGCGGCAAGATCCACCCAGTTGCGGATCGCGCCCAGGTAGTTCCCGAGATGGGGAGCTCCCGTGGGCTGCATCCCGGAGTACAGCCTGTCCATGACGAGGCCTCCTTGATAAAGAACGAGCGCTTGAAATCTAGCAGATCGGGTGCGGCGACGCAAGGCGACCCGGAGACCCCGGGGGGCGTCAGACGGTGGGCTTCCGGATGGAGTTGAAGTGCAGCCACCGGATGTACTGGAGCAGGATCCCGCGATGCCCGCCCTCGTCCACCCTGGTGAGCTTCACGAGGACGCCGCGACGGCCGGAGCGGTGGTCGCGGCCGACGGAGATCACGTCGGCGCGGGCCTGGACCTCGGCCACCCCACCCCGGGCGGCGATCCCGAAGCGGAGCTCCAGCCGCGCCCCGGGCTCCAGCTTCGTGTTGGTGGTGATGAACGCGTTCTCGGGCCCCAGGGACGAGATCCGCACCGGGCGCTCGTTCTTCCCGACGACCAGGGTCGCTTTGAGGTCCGCCGGAGCCTGGGAGGACCCCTGCGCGAGCTCCTGGGTCAAGGGACCGGCCGGCCGACGGCGCGCGGCCAGCTCCGCCTGCAACGCCTCATCCACGTCCTGGAGGGTCGCCTCCTCGTCGTCCAGGCCCTCGATGGTGTCCTCTCCGCCCCCCAGGAGCGGCGGCGCCTCTTCGACCACCGGCGCACCCTTGAAGTCCTCGGTCCCCAGGGGGAAGACATAGACGGCCTGGATCATCCCCGCGTCGCCCTGGGGCAGCTCCTCGATGCCCCTGGGGTCGATCCCGAGGCTGGAGCGCAGAAACTCCCGCAGCATCTCCGCATCCCCGGGGGTTGTGGCCCGCTCCCAGCGGATCCCGATCCCCTTCACCGGCTGGGCCTGCCGCCGCATCACCCGGGCCGTGAGGAAGACAGGGCGACGGCCGTCCAGGAGCTGCGCCTTCACCACCACCGCCAGCTCGGTGCCCGGGAGGACCGGCTGCCCGGTCTCGATGAACATGCCCCCCTGGCTGATATCGCTGGACCGAACGTCCACGCGCTGCCCCTCGATGTAGCAGTAGACCTCCGCCTTCAGCTCCCGCCGCTCGTACCGCCGCCGCTCGGATCCCATGGATGCGCCTCCGTCACGCTGACCCGGGGAGTATAGGAGACTTCGCAGAGCTTGGGAACGGAATCCCGTGGTCAGGTGCTCCGTAGGTCAGAACAGGAAGATGGCGTTGGAGTAGAGGTAGGGATAGGTCTCGTCCGCCAGGGACTCCATCCCGGGGAGCTCCGCAGCGAGGTGCTTCGGCGTGATCTTCACCTCCGCCCGCAGCGCGCAGGGAGCCTGCACGGACACCGAGCGGGTGGCGCCCTGCCCAGACACCTCCGCGATGATCTCGGCGCCGTCTTCGGTCAGCCGGTAGAGGCGGGTCCTGAGCTCCGCGGCGCCGAAGTCGAGCTGCGCACCGGCTGCCCAGCGCTGGGCCTGGAGGGTCGGGGTCCGCAGGTGGACCACCGCCTCCCCGTCGTGGGGGCGACGTGCGCCCATCTCCACGACCTCCTCGTCGATGGTCGCGAAGAGATCGAAGCCCACCGGCTCGCCGAGGATGTCGAAGACCGCGTAGCCACGACCGGCCCCCACCGCGTCCCGCACGGAGACGGGATCCCGGGTCTCCACCCAGGCCCGGTTGGTGAACCACCGGAAGCTCCGCGCATAGGAGTCCACCCGGTCCCCGTCGGAGAGCGGCACAGGGCCGCCCTCCTGGAGGAAGGCCGCGAAGTTCGGGTACTCCGCTTCGAGGGGCTCACAGAGGCCGCCGCCGCCGGGACAGAGCCCGGGGACCTCCACATTGCGGTGGATGTCACAAGCCGCGACGATTGCGATGTCGGTCCGGGCGGCGGCGTAGTCGAACTTCGTCACGTCCTCCTCGTTCTCCTTGAAGATCAGGAGGAACGAGAGGTCCGGGTTCCGGCCGGTGCCCTCTCCCATGAATGCATCGAACCCCAGGAGCTTGTCGATGTCGTCCATCCCTGTGAGGAAGCCCACATGGGCGTTGTAGATCTCCATGCCATCCAGGGGAAGCGCTGCGATGCGCTCCGCGGAGATCGACGACTCCTCGGTGTGGGGCGCCAGGACGTAGCCGCCCAGCGCATGGACCTCGGCCATGGCGGCCTGTGACGTCTCCAGGGGTGTTGTGTCGGCGTAGGACGTGTTCAAGACCACCTCGGGCACCGGACCCGCCAGGCCGATCGGCATCTGCTTGGATCCCTCGACGCCGTAGTAGATGAGGACCTCGTCCACACGGCTCCCGGCGGGACAGGTGACGCGGTTGGCGAAGGGCCTGTCCTGGTCATCGTAGACCAGCTCGTCGCCCGCATCCGGTCGGTGTTGGAGTGCATCCTCATAGGGAACGTCCGCACCGTGACCGGCGTGGTCGGTCATCATCAGGAAGTCGATGCCCATGTCACAAGGCGCTGCCCGGAGCTCGTCCAGGCACTGGGAATCCGGATCCCCCGTGCCGGGACCATCCCAGCCCGCAGAGCTGCATCCGTCATGGGAGTAGGCGGAGTGGAGATGGACGATGCCCCGGACCTCGGTCCAGCCCCGGCTCTCCCAGCCCCATGGGAGCGGATCCACGGTCTCCGGTGCGGTGGTCTCGATGCGCGAATCCTCGGCCGGGGTGGTGTCCGCCGGGGGGATGTCCACCGCGGAGACCTCCGTCGCGGTGTCACCGCCGGGCTCCCCGGAGGAGCCACCGCCGCTGCAGCCGAACACCAGGACAGCCAAGGTCAGCAACCCGATCAGACGCATCATGACGACCCCCTCTTCGTTGCCGTCACTCTAGCGAGACGGAGCGGTTTTGAAAAGGGTGCACTCGGGCCGCGTCGTCCCGAGGTCACCCGAGGGACCTCAAGTGTCCCTCTCGGGCAGGATGACGGGGACGCGCAGTGCCCGAGAGCTGGCACTTGAGATCCTTCGCTTCGCTGCGCTCGCTCAGGATGACTGTCTCATTGTGCTGACTTGGGCCGATCTGCACCCTTTTGAAAAGGCGGGGATGAACTGGTAGGCTGCACGGTGGACCGGGACAGACAAAACAACGCGGCACGGAGGCCGGCACCATGATGCGATCCCTCGTTGTCCTGACCATCGCCCTGCTCCTCACTCCGAGCTGCCTCGAGAGCAACCCCCAGCCGTCCCCCGTGGGCCACGACGGCGAAGGCGCCGCCATGGACACCGCGGGGCCGGCCCCCGGTGAGGACGCCGCCCTCCCCGGCGGTGACGTCGTCGGATGGGGCGAGGTCGCGATCTCCGATACGGAGTGTGACGGTGCGGGGCCGCCTGAGGACGCCGTCCCGGCGGACGCCGTGGACATCACACCGGATCTCCTCGACGTCCTCACGGACCTCCCCGACGTCTGCGTGCCGAGCTGCACCGGCCCCGACGACGGCCCCAAGGAGTGCGGCGACGACGGCTGCGGGGGCTCCTGCGGCGCCTGCATCAACAACTGCGACCCCTGCGGGACCATGGGCGGCCCCTTCGAGGACCCGAACCTCTGCATGGAGCCCGAGGGGCTCTGCGCCCAGGTCTGCTGCCCCCTCTGCTGCGACGGGCTGGAGTGCGGCGACGACGGCTGCGGGGGCGCCTGTGGCATGTGCGATGACGGCGAGATCTGTGCGGACAACCACTGCGAGGCCGACGACAAGCCCTGCGGGGATCCGGAGGCCTACGCCGACTGCACGTCCGACCTCGACGCAGACCCCTGCGCCGAGGCGGGCGGGACCTTCGGCCAGTTCGGCCTCTCTCCGGTGCCGTTCTGCCTCTGCCCCAGCGGCGACGGCGGCTGCCCCTGTGACGGGCCCGGCGACTGCGTCGGCATCTGCTGGGCCCCCATCGACGGCGGCTGCCAGGAGCTCACCGCGGGCACCTGCTCCGAGACCACGGTCATGTTCGGCTGCTTCTGCATCTTCCAGGAGGAAGGCGAGGCCTGGGGAATCTGTATCGACTAGTCGATCTCCTTCTCCGCGTGCCAGGTGCCGGTGAAGATGTTGCCCTGGTCCGAGGGATCCGAGGAGAAGTAGATGTACCCCTCCCAGCTCCCGCTCTCGAAGCGGTCGACGTAGAGGTCGCCGTCGTCGTCGCGCATCATGCCGTCACCCCAGAGCACCAGGTGGGAGTCCAGGGAGAGGGATGAGATCATCTCCTCGACGGGGCTGATGATCAGGGTCACAGCGCCGTTGCAGGTGTCCTCGATGTCCTGCTCGGAGATGCCGAGCGCGCCGAGGAGATCCCCAGCGAAGCCCGTGGCGATCGCGTGGCAGTCAATGAGCGAGTAGAGCAGATCCTCGATGCTGCTGTACTCCGACACCGCAGGCAGGAGGAGGTCGTTGATCACGAAGAGGATCAGGGCCCCGTAGTTGAGCTGGATCTCGTGCTTGCTCACCGTGAGGTGGTTCCAGTTGTCTACCGTCGCGGTGAACTTGCCCTCGAGGATGTTGACCGGGATCTCCGTGTCCTCCAGGTCCTCCAGGGTCAGGGGGAGCGCACCACATTCCGGGTCATAGTCGGGCTCCCCCTCCTCGGCGCAGCCGAGCTTCCAGTAGAGGGTGATCCCCAGGAAGAACTGGGTCCCCTCGACGTAGTAGTCGTTCTGGAGCTTCGAGATGTAAAGATCGGAGGTCAGGGTCACGTGGTGCACGATCTGGATCAGATCCTGGCCCACCACGAAGAGATCCTGGATGAAGTCCGGGGAGTTGTTCAGGAGCCAGTCCGAGATCAGGTCCGCCAACATGTCCTCGAAGAGGCCGAAGATCGCGTCGGTGGCCAGCTCCCCGATCTGGGTGGCGATGGCCATCTTGATCAGGTCGATGATCACCACCCCGGGATCCGTGAACAGGTTCACCACCGTGTCGATGATCAGCCCGGCCTCGCCGGGGATGGCGCCGGTGAAGTTGAAGACGTTGGTGGTGTCGTAGATCCCCGTCGCGTTGAGGGGCATGAGGTGGAGCTGGAGGGTCGCCTCGGTGACCCCCTCGTCCTCGGGGAGGAGGTGGACGTTGTCCAGGCAGCCCTTGGCCGCCAGGGTGTCCGTGGGCCCCTTGGCCATGGCGAAGACCACCCAGGTGGTCTCGATGTCCTGTGGGTCGAAGACCGCCACGCTGGCGATGGAACTGACCACCTTCTCCTGGACGACGTCGTCCCCGATCCACGGACTCAGGGGGTCGAAGGACTGGCAGGACGCGGGGCCCTTCATCAGATGCAGCTTGATCTCGTGGATCGGCACGGCGCCCTCGTACTGGAGGGTCAGCCGCAGGATCCCCTCGGGCGGATCGCTCACGAGGATCTGCATCGCGTCGGGGATCGCATTCTGTGCGGTGACCTTGACGTCGTAGAGCTCCCCGGCGACCTCCCCGGCCTCGAAGGTGACCGAGACCTCGCCGTCCGCGTTGGTCTGGGCCTGCTTCACCAGGAACTGCCCGCAAGGCGGCGCCTCTTCACACTCGGGATCCGCGGCCATGACCAGGTAGGTCACGTCCACCCAGGCCGCGTCCTGGTCGTTCCAGTTGTCCCAGACCCGTGCCTTGACGGGGTAGTGGTCCCCGACGATCAGCTCGAGGGGTTGGGAGGTGTCCTCCTTGAGGACGATCAGGTAGCGGGTCCCTTCGATGATGTCCGCGCCGGGGGACAGGTCCTCCTCCGGGACCATCGAGTCCCCGCCGCCGTCCTCTCCGGACCCCCCGGGGTCGAACCCGGAGTACTTGATCACGGTGTCCTTCTTCCCACAGGACGCGCCCACCAGGAACAGCACGGCGACGAGGATGATCTTCGTACGCATGACGAACCTCACTGCAATCACCGGGACATCATACCGGGATCAGTCCAACCGCTCCAGACGATACTCGATGGAGCCGAGCCCCAGCCCGGCGGCGTGGCGCAGGAGCGGCATGGGATCGATGTCGCGGCGCTCCCGGAACACGTCCCGTCCCCCCGCCGCCTCCCGGATCAGATCCAGGGACGCCATGTCCACCGCGACGGGATCCGACGATGCGAGGACCCCCACGTCCGGGATCAGGGACGCATCGCTCCATGAGCAGCAGTCGCAGTCCGGGGTCACCGCGGTGAGGAAGTTCAGGTAGACGGTCCGGGTCTCTTTGCCCAGGACCGCGGCGCGGGCGACCTCGGCGGTCTTCTCCTGGGTGCGCCCCGGGTCCCCGTCCCACCGGATGGGGATGGCCTCCACGGGACAGACCACGACACACTCGCCGCACCCGCTGCAGACGCCGTGATCGATCCGGGCCAGGGTCCCGTCTGCGGTGCGCTCCATCGCGATGGCGCCGAAGCGGCAATGGGCCACGCAGGTGGCGCAGCCCGTGCAGAGGTCCACCTCCACCATGGGCCGCACGTCCGCGTGCAGGCGCTGCTTCGCTGACGTGGTGCAGCAGCCCATGCCCAGGTTCTTCAGCGCGCCGCCGAAGCCGAAGACCATGTGGCCCTTCACGTGGGACACGACCACCATGCCCTGGCTCTCCACGATGGCGGAGGCGATGCGCGCCGTGGAGCCGTGGACCGCGCCCGGAACGATCACGTCCCGCCCGTCGGTGCCCACGAGGCCGTCCGCGATCACCAGGGGGCAGCCGAGGGTCTCGGCGGTGAAGCCGTTGGCCGCCGCGGTGCGCAGGTTGTCCACCGCATCGTGGCGCCGCTCCCGATACAGGGTGTTCGTGTCCGTGACGAAGGGCCTGGCGCCGGTCTTCCGGACCGCCCGCACCACCCGACGGACGAAGAAGGAGGGTACGAAGGCCGTGTTTCCGGCCTCCCCCCAGTGGGTCTTGATGGCGACGAGATCGCCCTCTCCGAAGCGATCGGCGAGGCGGACGCGGGCCAGCAGCTCGTCGATCTGCTGGAGGCGGTTCTTCTCCGGAGTTCCCCGCGCCGGAGAGAACCACACCTTGGATGCCATGCCGTCCTCCTCTCCCGGTTCAGTCGTCTTCTCCTGGCTCGACCAGGGTCTGTTGATCCTCGGTGAAGGCCTTGAGCTGCAGCTCCAGGTCCCGCTTCTCGTCGGCCAGGACCTTGTACTTCATGGCGTTGTCCAATGCGACCGTGGACTCGTCGGCCAGGAGCTCCGCCAGCTCGACGCAGCGCGTGTCGAACTGGTCCATCTCCCCAGGGTGCTCCAGGTAGAGTGCGCCCAGGGATCGGGTGTCCAGCTTGAGGGGGACGCAGAGGATCGACCGCGGCCGACAGGTGTAGATGTACGCATCGCGCACGAAGGACCCCTGGCTGCACGCATCGCCGAGGACCACGGGGGCGCCGTGCTCCACGACCCACGCGACCACGGCCCGGGCGACGTTCTCCCGGTCCCGCAGGAGCGCCCGTTTTCCGAGATCGGCCCAGCCCTCGGCGACGGCCACCTCGGCCTCCACCACCAGAAGGTCCTTCTGCTTCAGGACCAGGACCCCCCGGGTCGCGCCGGTCTGCTCGATGCCCAGGTCCAGGATCCGCTGCAACAGGCGCCCCCACTGGAGCTCCTTCCGTAGCTCCTGGAGTCGCTCCGTGAGCCCGGCCGCGTCCACCTGCGTCCCACCGTTGGAGCCCGTTCGAGACCTTCGGGGGCGGGTCGAGTGGCGGCTCCCCCCCCGGGTGGAGTCGGTGGGGGTTCCCTGCAGGTCCATCCTCCGGGTGAGCTGAGGGAACTCGGCCTCGAGGAGGCGGAGCTTCGCCGCTGCCCCCCACTGACGATAGCCGGCCCACGCATCACCGATGTAGGTCCTGGCCAGCTTCGCCCGCCCCGTGGCCAGATAGGCGCGCGCCGCGAGCTCGTTCGCCAGGGCCTGCTCCTGGATGTAGCCGTGCTGACCGGCCAGCTCGATCGCCTGGTCATAGTCCTCGACGGCCTTGCGCTCGCGCCCCGCGACCCGGTGGTGCTCCGCACGCACGAGGAGCCACTTGTGCGCCATGTTCTCCGGGGCGTACCGGGACCACCGCTCCAGCTTCTTCATGTCGTCCCGCAGGTGCTTCCGCTCCGTGCGATCGAGGTGCACCCCCCGGCCCTTGCAGGCGAGCGCCGCCAGGGCGTGATAGAAGTGGAACACCGGGAGCTGGATCATCCCCGCCATGGTCATGAGGGAATCCCGGGCCTCCCGGGAGACCTCGAGGGCCATCGCTGGATCGCCGAGGAGGAAGTGGAGGAGCATCCGCAGGACCACCAGGTTCGCGATCCCGTGGCCGTCCGCGTTCTCGACGAACCGCGGGAGCTGGAGCTCCTCGTCGAAGGCCGTGCCCCGCAGGCTGAGGGGATCCTCCACCTCCCCCAGGAGGTTGAGCATCGCCTGCTGGTAGAGCCGCGTGTAGTGGTAATAGGCGTCCTGCTTGACCTGGCCGAGGACCTCCGCGTAGTTCGCCGCCTCGTTCGCGACCTCCCGGAGCTGCCCCCCGGAGTGGAAGCGATAGTAGACGTAGACCCCTGCGTTGACGCCGACGAACTCGAAGTTCCCGTTCTCCAGCGACCTGCGGTAGGCGTCCAGGAGGGGCTCGAAGGTCGCCGTGAGGTGCTCCTTGAAGTGCTGGCTCGTCCCCGCAGCCGTGAAGATCGTCTCCGGAGCATAGGCCCGCTGCCCGGTCCGCTCGAGGAGCGCGAGGGCCATGCGCCCGTACCGGTAGCCCTCGTCCCACTTCCCCAGGATGCCGCCGATGATCGTTCCCTGGAGCGCATAGGCGAAGGCCGACGTGACGGTGTTTCCGTAGCGCGCGGAGAACTCCGCCTGCTTGAGCACCAGGAGGCCGAAGAGGTTGGGATCCACCACGTAGGCCGTGGAGTTGATGTGCGCGGCCATGCGCATGACCTGCAACATGCGGGGATCCGTCATCTGCGGGAGCTCTGCGAGCGCCTCGATGCTCCTCCGGCCCCGGGCCAACCGGTTCGCGAGGAAC
>JBDRIT010000216.1:0-17478 GCA_043815665.1 Pseudomonadota bacterium | reverse complement strand
GGGGTCTGCGGTTACTGCGGGGCCGGGGAGTACTGCACCCCGGATGGCCTGTGCATCCCGCATCCCTGCGGGGACATCGGCGTGAAGGGCGCCTGCGTGGGCAAGTACGCCCTCAAGAAATGCGTGAACCTCGAGGTCGTGGACACCAACTGCCAGTCCTTCCAGGATCACATGTGCGGCTGGGACGAGGACAACGGGGAGTACAACTGCATCCCCGAGGTGCCCTGCGTGCCCTCCTGCCTCGACGGCGAGGGGGACCCCAAGGAGTGCGGCACCGATGGCTGCTGGGGATGGTGCGGGATCTGCCCGAGCGGTTGGGGCTGCCTTGGGAACGCCTGCCGGCCCGGGCCCGGCGCGGAGTGCTCCTGGATCGACTCCGTCGTGGGCGCCTGCTTCGACCACGAGTGGTGGTTCTGCTCCGGCGGGAAGCTCTACGGCTACGACTGCTTCCAAAAGGAATTGAAGACCTGCGGCTACAGTCTCAGTTTCAACTTCGGTCTGGGCGGCTACGGCTGTGTCGACCTCTAGGAGGCTGTGGTCTGTTGGTACACCGGCTACGATTCGCCCATGCACACCGTCTGCGCTCGACCGGATCTGCGCACGTACCCCAGGTACGCACCCATCTCCGGGCGGCCCCATCTGGCGCACCTGGACGCCTCTCGCTTCGGCGTCCAACGAGCCACAGACTCCTAGAGGTCGTGAGATGATTAGGGCTTTGATTCCTTTGATGATTCTGGTGCTGACCTCGTCCTGTGGGAGCGGGGGGCCGGTGAAGACCACCGACGACGCGGACGGCTCGTCCGGCGTCCCCGAGGACACCTGGCCGGGGGACCTCTACCGGGGCGAGGTGGATCTGTTCACCGACAGCGGGCCCGAGGACGTCGATGTCCCCATGCCCGAGGACACGCCCATCGCCTACGACACGGACTACATCCCCGATGACGCGATCGTGTTCCCGCCGGACACGGACCCGGACCAGTACGTGGACGGGGTCTGCAAGCCGGACTGCACCTTCGAGGACGGCACGGAGAAGGACTGCGGTGTGGACGGCTGCGGCAGCCTCTGCGGGGTCTGCGGCTTCGGCTTCGAGTGCAAGGCGGGCCTCTGCGCGGTCGAGTGCCTGGCTGATTGTGCAGGCCGCGAGTGCGGACCCGATCCGACGGAGTGCGACGAGTCCTGCGGCACCTGCGACGAGGGATTCTTCTGCAACCCCGCCGGGAAGTGCAACCCCATCTGTGACCCCGAGATCAACTGCGCCACCAAGGAGTGCGGCGCCGACGGCTGCGGCGGCAGCTGCGGGATCTGTCCAGGCAACGAGATCTGCACCGCCGCGCAGGTCTGCGTGCCCCACCCCTGCGGCGACGTGGAGCCCGTGGTGGGCAAGTGCCAGGGGCAGGACCTCCTGATCCACTGCGTGAACAACGCGCTGGTGGAGTTCGACTGCAGCGGCCTCGGCGAAGACTTCTGGTGCGGCTTCGACGCGCAGGAGGGGGTCTACGAGTGCAAGCAGGGCTGCGAGCCGCAATGCGAGTTCCCCAACGGGAACCTCAAGGAGTGCGGGTACGACGGCTGCTACGGCAACTGCGGCGATTGCCCCGGCGGCTGGGACTGTGTCTCCGGGCTCTGCAACCCCAACCAGGGCGGCGACTGCGGCTGGATCCCCGCCACGGGGAGCTGCTACACCAACGTCCTCTGGTTCTGCGACGATGGGATCCTCTACTTCCAGGACTGCGCCGCGCAGGGCCTCACCTGCAAGTACAACAGTTCGATTTACGCCTACAACTGTTCGAACTAGCCGCGATCACTCCCAGCGGTCCCGCAGCTCCAGGAACATCAGGGGCGACCAGGAGACACCGAAGGTCGTGGTGGTCTCGAGGGGGTCGTGGAAGGTCTGGCGGGCCTCGACGAAGAAGCCGAGGGTGCTGCGGAACAGGAGGTACTCCAGGCGGAGCCCGCCGCCGTACTGGTCCACGGGATCACGGCGGGTCTTTGAGGTGTCCTTGATCCGGAGCTCGTGCTCACCGAGCCGGAAGAACAGGAGCGGGGACAGGACGAGCCAGCCCGGACCGACCGAGCCTACCCGAAAGAAACCTCCGACGCCGAAGTCGAAGGACGGATCGGTGGACACCCGCAGGTCTCCCATGAGGTACCAGATCCCGGTCTGGAGGCTGAAGGTCCCGACGAGGCGGTCCGAGGGCCCCAAGATGTCGCTCCCCTTCTTCCTGTGGAACACCACCCCCGTGAGTCCCATCCCGATGCTGAGGTACTTGTCCTGCCACTTCGGTTTCTTGTCGGGCCGGTACCGCGGCTGCGCGGTCGCGGCGGACGCGGCGAGCAGCGCAAGGAGCAGCGGGATGACGACGAGGCGCCGGGGCATCGAACCTCCAGGGTGGGAGCACCCCGGAATGATACCGGCGACCGATGCCAAAGCAAACCGAACTTGCGTCCGGGAGATCGAAAGCTAGAATAGGGGGACGTCTGCGGAGGACCGGCCCCATGCGCTACGGCATTCTTTCGGATATTCACGCGAATCTCGAAGCGCTGGAGGTCGCCCTCGACTGGTTGCGGGACCAGAAGGTGGATGAGATCGTCTGCCTGGGTGACGTGGTCGGTTACGGCGCGGATCCCAACGAGTGCTGCCGTCTCGTTCGCGAGGCTGCGACGGTGACCCTCCTGGGGAACCACGACGCGGCGGTCATCGGCTCCATGAGCACCGAGTACTACTATGACGCCGCCCGGGACGCGATCGCCTGGACCCGCCGTCAGCTCGATGAGGACAACCTGCGCTGGCTCTACTCGCTGCCCTACACCAGCGTGCGGTCAGCGGAGGGGCTCGGTCTGTTCCACTCCGCGCCCATCGTGCCCAGCGGCTACTTCTACGTCGTCCGCAAGGAGGACGCGATCACTCACACGCGGATCTACGATCGGCTGATGCGCGTGACCCTCATCGGACACTCCCACCTCACCAAGGCCTTCCGTCTGACGAAGGAGAAGGCGAAGGACATCACCGGGAAGCCCCTCGTCGCGGATGACGAGAGCAAGCTGATCATCAACGTCGGGAGCGTCGGCCAGCCCAGGGACCACAACCCCCTGGGATGTGTCGGGCTCTTCGACACGGAGATGGGTGAGTTCTCCCATCACCGCTTCGACTATGCGCGGGATCGCACCGCAGAGAAGATCCAGCGGGCCGGCCTCGAGCCGCGGTTCGGGGAGAGGCTCTTCCAGGGGGCTTGATGACGATGGACAGACGGGGCCTCTCGAGCGCAGCGATCGTCCTCGCCCTCTGCCTCGGTTGTACCGAGACCTTCGGCCCCTCCCGCGGGGACGACAGCGATTCTTCGACCGGTGACGGCGTCATCGGCGTGGATGTCCCCGGGGACGACGTTCCCGGACTGGACTCCACGGGTGATGCCGGTCTGGACGTTCCCGGCCTGGACACCCCGGGGCCAGACAGCGTCCAGCCGCCGCCCACGGGCCCGATCTTCCGGGTCTGGCTCACCGGGGGAGCGTCGACTTCCACGAACGATGAGGTCCGCGTGATCGGCGGGATCCACCCGGACAACGGCGTCCCATCCGGGGACGGCGTCCATTGGCTGGTTCCGGTGTTCCGAGTGGGACCCCTTTCGAAGTGAGGTGGATGTGTTGAGACGGTTCGAAATCCCTGCCCTCGTGGTCATGGCGCTCTGTGTCGGGATCGGGGGGCCGGCCTCTGCCGACCCGCCGGGGGTCTTCTACTTCCAGGGCTACATCACCGACGCGGACGGTGCGGCGCTCAACGGCGCCCACGCGTTCCATGCGCTCCTGTACGACACCGCAGCGGGCGGGACGCCCCTCTGGGAGGAGAGCCATGGCCAGGTCGCAGTGAGCGCCGGCTTCTTCGTCCTGCCCCTGGGATCGCTCCAGGACTTCGATGGGCTCTTCTCCCAGGAGGACGCCCTGTTTCTCGCCCTCACCGTGGATGGTGGTGAGGAGCTCGCCCCCCGGACCCCCCTGGGCGCCGTGCCCTGGGCCATGAGCGCACAGGACGCGGCGGCGGCGATGATCTGCGACCAGGCGGCCCACGCAGACTCAGCGGACCAGGTGGGCGGTCTCTCGGAGGACGACGTCGCGGTGCAGGCGGATCTCGACGCGATCTCCGAGGAGCTGGCCGGGCTCCTCCAGGAGCTGCAGACACAGAACGCGGAGCTGGTCGGCCAGATGGCCGCGCTCCAGGCCCAGGTCGAGGCCCTCCAGGCCGGCGCCGGCGGCTGCATCGATCTCTGCGAGGAGAACGCGACGGGCTGCGGCGGGGGCGGCGTGACCTCCTGGACCTGCGTCCTCAATGAGGACACGGGTTGCCTGGTCAAGGCCCTCTCCCCGTGCCCCGAGGACCAGTCCTGCGTGGACGGCGCCTGCACCTGCAGCCTCGGCGGCCTGAGCCTCTGCCAGGGCGACACGCTCTGGTCCGCGGATTCCTGCGGGACCCCCATGGAGATCATCGACGACTGCGCGCCCCTTGGCTGCGCCGAAGGCGCCTGCCGGCAGTGGGGCTGGCGGACGCCCCCCTGCGTCGTCGACGGGGACGGCTGTACCCGACCGGGGATGACCCTGCTCCTGGAGCAGCCCACGGGCGCGCCCCTGGCCATCGGGCCCGACGGGACGACGCTCCAGTGGGACGGGGCTCATTGGCTCCTCGGGGACACGGGCAGTGCGGCGACCCTGAAGGACCTCTGGACCTGGACCCAGGGCGGCAAGACCCACGCGTACCTGGTGGGGAACGGGGGCAAGGTCCTCACCTACAACGGGACGATCTTCCAGCCCATGCTCACCGGCTTGTACATGGATCTCGAGGGTCTCTTCGGCTTCGACTCGGAGGATGTCTACGCGGTGGGCGCCAACGCCACGATCCTCCATTACGACGGAGACTCCTGGGCCCCGGTGGACCTCGGCGGCGACGTGCCCTGGTCCGGGCGACTCTACGACATCTGGGGTTCGGATCCCTTCCACGTGTGGGCCGTGGGCCAGAGCGGAAAGGCGGTGTTCTTCGACGGCGCAACCTGGACCCTGCTGCAGCTCCCCACGTCCGAGGCCCTCTACTCGATCTGGGGATCCGGTCCGGAGGACGTCTGGATCGTCGGGAAGACCGGCACGTTGCTCCACTGGGACGGGAACACCTGGTTCTCGCAGGTGCTGGGGGGGGCGAATCTCCGGACCGTCTGGGGATTGGGCCCGGACTCCGTGTGGATCACGGGCGACGCCGGGACCCTCCAGCACTACAACGGGGAGGTCTGGACCCAGGTGACGGACCTCGCCCCCTGGGGCGCCACGGACTGGATGGCGATCACCGGCCATGTCACCGGTGAGGACGAAGCCCTCTGGCTGGTGAGCGCACAGGGTCGCTGGGCGCGCTTCGAGGAGGGTGCCTGGCACCTGGTCAGCGTCCAGGCGGATCTCGTGACGGCCACCACCGTGGACGGCGCGCCGCTCATCGGCGCCCAGAACGGCCTCCTCGTGGAGCCCCTCGGGGAGTGGTGGACACAGGGCCAGAGCGGGACGGGCGCGGACATCCTGGACTTCTGGTTCGTGCCCCAGACCGGCGAGACCCTCCTGGTCGGGACCGCGGGGACTCTGATGAGCTGGACCGGCGAGGCCTGGACCGTGCTCCTCCCGCCGGTCCTCAGCGACCTGCTGGCCGTCTGGAGTGACGGCGTCCATACCTTCATCGCGGCGGAGGGCGGCGCGCTCTTCCACTCCGACGGGGAGGACTACCTGGAGATGGAGACCGGCGTTGACGCCGAGCTTCGGGACCTCTTCGGGGCGAGCCTTGTGGACCTCTGGGCCGTGGGGACCGGCGGGACGATCCTGCACTTCGACGGCACGGAGTGGTATCTCCAGGACGTCCCGGTGGCGACGGATCTCCTTCGCCTGGCCCAGGGCCCCGGCGGCGCCCTCTGGGCCTGCGGCGAGGCCGGTACGGCCCTGGTCCGCACCGGCGGTGTCTGGGAGGACGTGAGCGCCGGCCTGCCCGAGGACGAGGACGTCGTGGGCATCGGCTTCCAGGGCGGCGACGTCATCGCCGTGACGGCACAGGGCGGCGTCCACACCTGGGACGGCGGCAACTGGACCCTCTCCCATCCCTACCCGGGCCTCGCCCTCACCGGCGTCGCCACGGACGCCGACGGCGCCCTCGTCGTCATCGGCGGGGACGGCGTCATCCTCGGTCAGTAGCCCGCCCCCTGTCATTTATGACATCCTCCGAATCCGCCAATCCGACCTGTGGATCCCCCCGGGTGCATGGCGAGCTCCTGAAGCTCGGCATTGAGGTCTCCGAGAGGACCGTAGCGAGAGTCATGCCGAAGTGCCCGAAGCCTGCGCCATCACAGGCGTGGCGGACCTTCCTCCAGAACCACATGTCCCAGCGCGTCGCCGTGGACTTCTTCACCGTGCCCACGGTCAACTTCAGGCAGTCCTGCTTCGACTACTACCACGGCTCACGAACTTACCTGTCGTTGAGCAAGGACTGCCCGGAACCACGGTCGGTCCACCCGCCGGAGATGGGCAACGTCGTCGAGTTTCCCGAAGTCGGGGGACTCCACCACCGGTACGAGCGCCGAACCGCAGCGTAGCTCGTTCCGGTGTCCCTACCTGCCAGTGCATCCGCACTTCAGGGACGGAATGCCCCAGGTTCCGGATCCTGGTCTCGACGACTTCCTACTGGAACTTCCAGCACCAGTTGGTGCCGCCGCCTCCCTGGCAGTTGTCCCAGACCCAGGTGGACGTCGAGCAGTTGGTGTAGCCGCAGTTGTAGTTGCTGCTCTTCTTGTAGGTGTCGGCGATGGTCCCGCAGCCGGAGATGCCCCAGGTGGTGGACCGGGCCTGGTTGTTGATGGAGGTGCTGACCGTTGAGCACTGGTACTGGGACGAAGACCCGCCGAAGACCGCTGCGCAGGCCTCCCGGCAGGTGTAGCAGGGCGGGTTGTTGTGCCAGTTGGTGCCGCTGTCCACCTGGAAGCTTCCCACCTTCACCCAGGTGGATTCACTCTGGCAGGTTGCGCTGCATCCATCCCCGCTCACGTGGTTCCCGTCGTCGCACTGCTCCCCCGCCTCGACGATCTGGTTTCCGCAGCACGGCGAGATCGGAGTGAAGACGCACCCGGAGGCGCTGTTGCAGGTGTCCGAGGTGCACGAGTTGCTGTCGTTGCAGGTGAGGGATCCGCTGCCCACGCAGGTCCCCCCGGAGCATTGGTCCGTGGGGGTGCAGGCATTCCCGTCGTTACAGGAGGCCGAGTTGTTCGTGTAGACGCACCCGGTGGCCGTGTTGCACGAGTCGTTGGTGCAGACGTTCCCGTCGTTGCACGTGAGGGATCCGGAGCCCTGGCAGGTGCCGCCGGAACAGACGTCCGTCGGGGTGCAGGCGTTGTTGTCGTTGCAGGGGTTGGTGTTGTTCGCATGCTGGCAGCCCAGGGAGGGCGAGCAGGAGTCGTTGGTGCAGATGTTCCCGTCCTCGCAGTTCAGGGCGGGTCCCGGCTGGCAGGTGCCCCCGGAGCAGGTGTCGACATTGGTACACTGGTTCCCGTCGCTGCAGGGGCTCGAGTTGTTCGTGTAGGCGCACCCCGAGGTCGGGTTGCAGGAGTCGTCGGTGCAGACGTTGGAGTCGTTGCAGTTCTGGCCCGCCCCGGGGATGCAGAGCCCTCCCGAACACTGGTCGTTCAGGGTGCACGCGCTGCCGTCACTGCACGCGAGGGTGTTGTTTGCGTAGACGCATCCCGTGGCCGGGTTGCACGAGTCCGTGGTGCAGACCTTGCCGTCGTCGCAGCTCAGCGCGGTGCCGGAGGTGCACGCACCTCCGGCGCAGACATCCCCGGTGGTGCATGCGTTGCCGTCGCTGCAGGAGGCGGTGTTGTTGGTGAAGACGCACCCGGTGGCCGGGTTGCAGGAGTCCGTTGTGCAGACATTCCCGTCGTTGCAGCTCAACCCAATCCCGGCAACGCAGGCTCCCCCGGCGCATTGGTCATTGACCGTGCACGCGTTGCCGTCGCTGCACAGCAAGGTGTTGTCCGTGTGCACGCATCCCGAGGCCGGGTTGCAGGAGTCCGTGGTGCAGACCTTGCCGTCGTCGCAGTCCAGGGACACGCTGGCCACGCACGCGCTCCCCGCGCAATGGTCCCCGGTGGTGCAGGCGTTCCCGTCGCTGCACGACGCGCTGTTCGGCGAATGCACACAGGCACCCGAGGCGTTGCAGGAGTCATCGGTACACACGTTGCCGTCGTTGCAGTCCATGCCCGTACCGGGCTGGCACCCACCGTTCACGCAGAGATCATTCACCGTGCAGGGGTTTCCGTCGGAGCAGGCACCTGCGATATTCTGATGGGAGCATCCCCCCCCGGGGAGGCAGATGTCCTGGGTGCACGGGTTTCCGTCGTCGCAGTCCAGGGACCCGGCCCCCGCACAGGTCCCGCCCGCACATTTGTCGCTGATGGTGCAGGTGTTTCCGTCGTCACAGGTCACCGTGTTGTTCAGGTGCTTGCACCCGGTCACCGGGCTGCAGGAGTCGTCGGTGCAGACGTTGGCGTCGTTGCAGTCCACGGTCCCGGCGAAACCGCAGGTGCCCCCCTGGCACTGGTCCCCCGCGGTGCATGCGTCGTTGTCGTTGCACGGGTTGGTGTTGTTGGCGTGGACGCATCCGATGGTCGGATTGCAGGAGTCCGTGGTGCAGAGGTTCCCGTCATCGCAGTTCTGGGCCGTTCCGGGCTGGCAGGCGCCGCCCGCACACTTGTCGTTCACCGTGCACTCGTTGCCGTCGGTGCAGGTCACGGTGTTGTTCTGCTGTACGCAGCCGCTCGCTGGGTTGCACGAGTCGTCGGTGCATGGGTTGCCGTCCCCGCAGGCCAGGGTGCCCGTGCCCAGGCAGAGCCCCGCGCCGCAGGTGTCGCCGGTGGAGCAGGCGTTGCCGTCGTCGCAGGGGCTCGTGTTGTTGGAGTTCACGCACCCCGTGGTGGGGTTGCACGAGTCCGTGGTGCAGACCTCGCCGTCGTCGCAGTTCTTCGCGGTCCCGGGCAGACAGAGCCCCCCCGCGCAGGTGTCCCCCTCGGTGCAGAGGTTTCCGTCGGTGCAGGTCACGGTGTTGTTCGTGAACACGCAGCCGCTCTGTGGGTCACAGGAGTCGTCGGTGCAGACGTTGCCGTCGTTGCAGGTGAGGACCACCCCCTGGCAGACCCCCGTCGCGCAGAGGTCCGAGAAGGTGCAGGCGTTGCCGTCGTCACAGGGGCTCGTGTTGTCGGAGTTCACGCAGCCGGTGGTGGGGTTGCAGGAGTCGGTGGTGCACACCTGGCCGTCGTCACAGTTGATCGCGCTCCCGGGCAGGCAGATTCCGCTCGCACAGGTGTCCCCCGCGGTGCAGAGGTTGCCGTCGCTGCACGGCGCCGTGTTCGGTGCGTAGACGCAGCCCGTGAGGGGAGTGCACGAGTCATCGGTGCAGACGTTGCCGTCGTTGCAGGCCAGGGTCCCTGCGTGGCCGCAAGCGCCGTCGGTGCACTGGTCCCCCCAGGTGCAGGCGTCGTCGTCGTTGCAGGGGGACGTGTTGTTGGTGTGGATGCACCCGACCAGGGGGGTGCAGGTGTCCGTGGTGCAGAGGTTCCCGTCGTCGCAGTTCACCGAGGTCCCGGGGTGACAGATCCCCGCGCCGCACTGGTCGCCCTCGGTGCACGCATTGCCGTCGGTGCAGGACTCGGTGTTGGGCTGGTTCGAGCACCCCCCGGTGGAGGTGCAGGAGTCCGTGGTGCAGGGGTTCCCGTCGTTGCAGTTCAGGGTGTCGTTGGAGGTGCAAACCCCGCTGAGGCACACGTCCTCCGTGGTGCACGCGTTGCCGTCGTTGCAGGGGTTGGTGTTGTTGGTGTGTCCGCAGCCACCGTCCGGCGTGCAGAAGTCTGTGGTGCACACGTTGCCGTCGTCGCAGTTCGCGTAGTCGGAGAACACGCAGATCCCGTCCTCGCAGTGATCCCCCTCGGTGCACGCATTGCCGTCGGTGCAGGCCTCGGTGTTGGGGTCGTTGGCGCAGGTCCCGTCCTCGCCGCAGAGGTCGTCGGTGCAGGGGTTGTGGTCGTCGCAGTCGAGATCCGGTCCCGGGGTGCAGACCCCGGCGTCACAGGTGTCGTTGAGGGTGCAGGGATCGTCGTCGGAGCAGGGCCCCTGGACGTCCTCATGGGCGCAGCCCCCGCCAGGGAGGCAGATGTCCTTGGTGCAGATGTTGAGGTCGTCGCAGTCCTTGGTTCCATCTCCCACGCATGCGCCATCGACGCACACGTCCGATGTGGTGCAGGTGTTCTGGTCGTCACAGGACGCGGTGTTCGCCAAGTACAGGCAGCCGCTGTCCGGATTGCAGGAGTCGTTGGTGCATACGTTCCCATCGTCACAGGGAAGCTCCGCGCCACCCTCGCAGACCCCCAGGTTGCAGGTGTCCCCGATGGTGCAGACGGTCCCGTCGTTGCAGGGGAGGCTATTGTCGTCGTGGAGGCAGCCCTGCCCCGGGGTGCAGTAATCGGTGGTGCAGGGGTTCCCGTCGTCGCAGGTGTCGCTGCCCGACGGAACACAGAGCCCCGCGTTGCAGTGGTCGCTCAGGGTGCAGGGGTTCCCGTCGTCGCACGCCGCGGTGTTGTGGGGGTGGGTGCAACCGGCCAGGGGATCGCAGGCGTCGTCGGTGCAGACGTTGGCGTCGTCGCAGTTCACGGCGATGCCCCCGCAGACCCCGGCGGCGCAGACATCCCCGGCGGTGCATGCGTCCTCGTCGTCACAGGGTGCGAGGTTCGGGGTGAACGCGCAACCCATGAGGGGCGCGCAGGCGTCATCGGTGCAGACATCGCCGTCGTTGCAGGTCACCGGCTTCCCGGGGGTGCAGCTCCCCCCTGCGCAGACGTCGTACTCCGTACACAGGTTCTGGTCGTCGCAGGGGGCCTCGTTGGCGGTGAACACGCAGCCGATCGAGGGATCGCAGGTGTCGTTGGTGCAGGGGTTTCCATCGTTGCACGACAGCGCGCCTCCATGGATGCACTCCCCCTCGGAGCAGTGGTCCCCCACGGTGCACACGTCCCCGTCCTCGCAGGGGAGGGCGTTGGGGAGATGCAGGCAGCTCGTGGCCGGGTCGCAGGAGTCATCGGTGCAGGGGTTCCCATCGTTGCAGTTCGCCTGGACCCCGCCGAAGCACTCCCCCTTCTCGCAGAAATCCGCGACGGTGCAGAGGTCCGCGTCGATGCAGGGGAATCCCTCGTTGTCCGACCCGAAGCCGCACTCGGCGGTCTCCGGGTCGCACACAGGTGTCAGGCAGGGGGCCGCCATGCTGGTGGGCTCCGGGCAGTCGACGATCGTCTCCGTATCGATCTTGCAGAGGTGCGGGTTCGTTGTGGTGTCGCAGTACAGCGTCCCGTTGCAGAGGTTCCCGTCCTCCAGCTTGCCGCAGTCCTCGTCGGTGACGCACTCGCAGTCGATGGCCACGCCGACGCATGCGCCGGTCAGGCATTCGTCTGCGACGGTGCAGGGGTCGCCGTCATCGCAGGGCAGGATGTTGTCGACGAACACACAGTCTCCCGTGGCCGGGTCGCAGTGTTCATCGGTGCAGGGGGTTCCCGTCATCACAGGGAACCGGGGTTCCGACACAGGTCCCGAGGACACACTCGTCGCCCACGGTGCAGAGGTTCCCGTCGGGGCACTCCACTCCATCCAGGGCCACGTGCTCGCACCCCACGGCGCCGTTGCAGGCGTCCTCGGTGCAGGAGTTCGCGTCGTCGCAGGTCACCTCGTCCACCAGGCCGTCACAGTCGTTGTCCTCGCCGTCGCAGGTCTCCGCGATGGCATCCCCCGCGTCGCATTCCGAGAGCCCGTCTGCGGTGCAGATCCGCATCCCCACGCAGGTCCCGAACCCGGTCTCCGTCTCGCAGGGTGTGGACAGGCCGAGGGCCACGGCCTTGTCCGTGCAGGCGCAGGTGCCCGTCTGGGAGACACACTGCATCAAGGTGGCACCGGACACGGTCTGGACCTCCTGGCACTCGTAGCCCCCTGGACAATCTCCCGCCGAGGCGCAGGGGCCTCCGCAGAAGGATCCTTCGTTCCCGTAGGTCACGCAGGGCACCTGGGCTCCCGTGACGCTGGTGCAGTCCGCGGCGGCCACGCAGGGCAGGCACAGGCTCGGGAACCCGGAGACACAGACGTAGATCAAGTCCGGGTTGGTCCCGGCCACCTGTTTGCAGGACCAGCCCGACGGGCAGTCCTCCTGGCAGGTCTCGGTGCACACCGAGCCCCCGAGGTGGTCCACGCACCAGCTGGACAGGCAGTCCTTGTTGTCGTCGCAGGGATCCCCGAAGCACCCCTCCCCTGGGTCGCAGATCGGGGGCACGTCCATGGAGAGCAGGTCCTCGCCCCCGTCGGTGATCGCGTCACCGCCGGTCTGGTCCGGGGCCACGGTTCCATCCGGGACCCCGCGGTCCTCTTCCGCATCCTGGAGGGGGAGCTGCATGGAGGATCCGCCGGCGCAGCCGGTGAGCACAATGATCAGGGACAGGGCGAGACCCAACTTCATCGTCTTCATGTCATCCCCTCGAAATGTGGTCGTTGCCGCAGAATCGCAGCTGCATCCTCATGGTGCTTCGTCGCCTATTCTGACAGGAACCCGCGCGGGATTCAATCCCCGGGGATCCCGGGTGCGCCCGCGAGGGGGGCGAACGTTGACAGTCCAGCAGACGCCCCCGTCCTGTACCAACACTCGATCCACCCACCTGCTCGAAACCTGAGGATACATTTTACCCCATTCCTCGGCCGAAACCCGGACATGATGCGTAGGCGCTACAACGCCGGCATGGCGAGGACGACGAGTAGCATTTCAATGCCATTGACGATCATGGCCGAAGGGCTTCAGGGCAAGTAAAATGGCCGGCGCGTTAGTTCTTGCGGATCACGAGGTGTCTACGTGGGTGTTGTCGCGACTGTGTCCGAAAGAAGATAGCGAGTCCCAGTAGCAGGATCGCCAGGGCCAACGGGGAGGTCTTGGGGTTTGAGAATGACACGGCGCAGCCCGTCTGGCACGAGCAGGTGTCCTTGCATCCGGGCGTGTTGCAGCAGGTCTGGCCGGTGTCCTCCTCCCCGGGGCCCGCATCTCCGGGCGGGCCAAGGATTTCAACAGTGGACGAATCCCCGGTGTCCTTGTCGACCGTGTCCAGCGGAGGCTCCAAGACGTCCGGCCCGGTGTCCACCGCGGGAGGCGCATCGCATGCATCGCCTACGCCGTCTCCATCCCCGTCCGCCTGATCCTCATTCGGCGCGTCCGGGCAATTGTCCACCTCGTCCGCGACGCCGTCCCCGTCCCCATCGGGGGCGGGCGATGCAGGCTGGAGTCCGATGCTGCCCCAGATCTCCTCCCCTGCGACAACCGTGCGGGTCTGGGATCCCGGGTCATACCCAGGCGCGGCAGCGGTCGCAGTGTAGGTCCCCGGAACCAGCACGAACTCCCAGTACCCGACATCGTCCGCCACGACGCTCGGGCCGATGTCGAGGGTCACCGTCGCACCGGGGATCCGGTCAGCCGTATCCGGTGCAGCGTAGACGACGCCCTTGAGGATCCCGGTGGTGGGTGGGGTCACCGGTCCGTCGCCGCAGACGGTGTCGAAGTATGCACACGCACCGCTCGCAATGCCTGCAGCGATCTTGTCCTGGCCGTCGACGCTCTTGAGGAAGTCCGACTCCGATGGCGGGTGGCCCTGGAACCCGGACTGGATGCAGCAGTCGTGGAACACGGCCTCGGTGAGGCAGGCGTACATGTTCGTAGCGTTGAGCACGTGTAGGTTGTCGCGGTACTTGAGTCCCCGGTCCTGATAGGGGAGCGCGGCGAGGAGTCTGGCCTGCACGTCGCCAGCGAGGACCTGACCCCCCGCGGTCTTGTACAGGGTCTCGGTGCCGTGGCCGCCGCCCGCGTTGGTGTGGACGCTGATGAACACATCGGCGCCCCAGGAGTTGGCGTTGTAGGGAGAGTTGTAGAAGTCCTGGTCCACCACGCACGCATGGCCCGCCGCCTCGATCATGGGCTTGGCCTTGTCGCTGTAGATCTTCGCGTACTGGGCCTCGTTGCCCCCGCTGCAGACGGCATTCGCCGTCTGATCGCTGGGGTTGATGTAGATTTTGCTCGTGTGACCCGCCCCGGGGGCCAGGAGGAGGGTGAGGGCTACCAGGGATGCGCAGAACCTGGGAAGCGTGCTCATGGGGCGCCTCCTTTCCCGGCGGTCGCTGCGGGCATCTCCCTGACCACGACTTCCCCGGTGGCCCCGTCAACGAATGCCAGCCAGAGGCCGTCGGGGGACACAGCGGGCTCCAACTCGATCACTGCAGCATCGTCCAGGAAGAGGGTTGCCTCCCCGGAGGCCGCGTCGATGATCCACAGGCCGGACTCGACGATCTGCTCTCCATCGTGTCGGAGCCGCGCGACGAGGATGCTCCGGGAGTCCGGCGCCCACGCCGGGCCGTAGCCCTGACCCAGGTCGCGGGTATCGCCGCCGCCCACGGGCGCCACCCACACGTGGCCGCCCTCCCTCCGGCTCTCGGAGATCAGGACCAGGCGGCCGTCCGGGGAGATGCGGGGTGCGAAGAACGCGGGGCCCTCGGCCAGCACGCGGCGGGAGACCTCGTCCCCGTCCCAGCGGTGGAGCACGATCCGGTGGTCCGGCTCCCGGGACACAGCGACCTGCTGCGCCAACCGTGCGTCCACGTCCACGCCCTGGACGTCGTCCAGGACCCGCGATTTACGACCGTCCGCGTGTACCCGTACCAACATCCCATCCAAGGACTGGAGCCACCCGTTCACCGAAGGATCCCACCGCATGGGGCCGGCCCGCTCCCCGGGACCCGGGGTAGCGGCCTCGGGCGCGCTGGACCAGAGGCGGGCCTCGGCCCAGAAGGGATCCGGTGGGCCGGCCTGCGACGCAGTTGGTGAGATGATCAAAAGGACCAGGACGACGAGCGGGGCTAGACACCGCATGACCGACTCCTTGGTGCACAACCGGACCCCAGTGTCGCCACGGGGTCCGGTCATTGTCAAGCTTTCGCGCAGCGGACTCGACATGAAGCAACGTAGCGGATCCAGAGCGGAGACCTGAGATTCCACGACTTCCGCCGAAAACGAAGCTCGCTGACCTCTCGGAGCGCGTCCAGGCCCCCTCCTGGCCGGTTTTCGCGAGCAATGCGTCCTCTGTGCTACGTCAGGCAGGCACATGGGGCCGGATTTGCCATCTGGGAGACGTGCTACTGCGTAGCCCGCTTGACGTTCAGGGCGAGGGACTTCAACCAGACGACAAGCTCGACCCGAGGTTTCCCTCGAATACGCAGTTCGCCCAGACCATGGGATTCTGGGTCAGGCACTGCCACATTCCATATTTTGGATCGGCTGCACCTCCATGGGATTCTGGGTCAGGCACTGCCACATTCCATATTTTGGATCGGCTGCACCTCGGACCTGCGGCGTCTCCCATAACTGGCCCTGGTGTTCCCAGCGACATCCACCGTGTGAAGGTGGAGGCGCGTGCGTGTAACACGCCTATATTATTGATTACGTTGAATTGCGTTCGCCGGCTACGCTGGTTGGACTGTACGCAGATTGTACGCTGCGATGCAGGCGCCCAGACCACGTAATTCCCCGGAGGGATCCGTCGCCTTCCGCGACAGCCGGACAACCCGGTCCGGGGGTGTCAAGGATATCAACGATCTCCAGCAACAACGTCGAGTGCATTGCACCTTCACCCGGTAGAAGTCACCCGGCATTGCCATCACTGTGGGAGGGGGCTCTGGCCCCGATTCTCCCTCCCCTATATGTCAAGTGGCGGGGTCTGGTGCGCCGATGAAAGCCGAGGAGGGATAGCGGATGAGAGAGCCGTACGTGCATGGACCAGCGATCCATCGCGCGGCCCCGAGTCATGCGCTGCCGACTGCGAGGTCGGGAGTGAAGCGTTGACAGGGGAGCATGCAGGCCAGGTATTGAGCCGTGTAGAACCAGAAATCCCGGGACGCCGACGCAGTCAGGCAATGCGGAAGGCAGGCTCTCGGGCACCGTTATCGCAAGGTGCCCAAGGAGAGCCGGCGCGGTCTGAGACCCTGAGCATGCATGTAGATTCCACCTACGGAAATCGGGAGATCCACTGGCTGGCCGCGATTGGCGTCGCGGTCCGCGCGGGAAACCCGCAAGGGACAACCCCGCGATGAACGGTCAGTGGAAGTCGGACAAGCCCATAGTACCTGGGAAGTCCCCGAACAAAGTCGGCCAGCAGAGGCGGCCGAGCCATGGTAACCCCTATACGGGCACGAAGGTGGAAACGCCGGAAACAGCCAAGGGGAGACCTACCGCTCGACCGACCGACGTACAACCGATGGCGGAGGAGATGGAGGAAAGGGGCTTGCCCAAGGGGAATCCGCCCAAGCAAACCAGCGACCGGATACAGAGCCGGAGTACGCTGCAACATGCGCTGGAGCGGATACGGCAGGTTGCGAAGTGCGACAAGGAGGTGCAGTTCACGTCGCTCTGGCATCACGTTTACAACGTCGACCAGCTCCGGGAGGCCTACCTCGGCCTGAAGCGGACCTCCGCAGCCGGAGAGGACGGCGTGACGTGGCAGACTTATGGAGACGCCCTCGAGGAAAACCTCGTTGGCCTCTCCGGTCGTCTTGCGAGCGGAGCGTACCGGGCGCGACCCGTCAAGCGGGTGTACATCCCGAAGGCGGACGGCCGTCAACGGCCCATCGGCATACCCACGCTGGAGGACAAGATCGTCCAGCGTGCGACGGTCGAGGTGCTCAATGCGGTCTATGAAGCGGACTTCCTGGGATTCTCGTACGGCTTCCGACCGGGGCGCAGCCCACACAACGCGCTGGATGCGCTGTCGGTAGGATTGACAACGAGAAAAGTGAACTGGGTGCTGGATGCGGACATCCATGGCTTCTTCGACGCCATCGACCAGGGGTGTCTGATGAGGTTCATCGAGCACCGGATTGGGGACAAGCGCGTCCTGCGTCACGTCATGAAATGGCTGAACGCCGGAGTGCTTGAGGAGGGAACCTGGAGGCAGACGAGTACGGGTACACCGCAAGGAGGGAGCATCAGCCCCAGGTTTCTTTGACAACCTGGACCATGACCTTGTCCTCAAAGCTGTTGCCCACCACACGAACAACCCGTGGATTCGCCTCTACATCGCCCGGTGGCTGTGTGCTCCCGTGGAGATGCAGGACGGTACGCGGGTGGAGCGCAGGGTGATCGCAAAGTCGACGTTGAACGCGCTTGACCGATCCTCGGGACCATGATCTTCACTTTACGTCGAGGCCTTGCGCTTCGGCAGGGGGAGGATCATGCCGAAGCGAGAGTCTGGAAGAGTTGATACCCCGTCGGCGAAGAAGCTTCTCTCCGCCCTTGTGCGCTCTCTATCGGTCGTAGAGGATCCGAGGTTCGCCAGGGGGATTCGGCACCCGTTGGTCAACGTG
>JBDRIT010000215.1:0-20576 GCA_043815665.1 Pseudomonadota bacterium | reverse complement strand
CTGATCCGCGACATCTGCGTAGTCGAAGGGCACCAGGTCCAGGGACGTGACGTCGTAGCCACGCGCCAGGAGGTACCGCGCCAGGTTGATCCCCAGGAATCCGGCGCCGCCGGTGATCATCACGCGCTGTTTGCGGGTCATGCGCTCTTCCCCCTTCGTGCTCTGTCTCGAGGACCGAGATGGAGAGCCCGTCATGCGCTCATCCATCCCCTCCTCGCGTGTGCGGGTAATCTATTCACCCGGTCCCCGGGTTACAACGGAAAACGCGCGCGCCCGATTGACTCCCCCCCACCTCCTGTTGTACTGTCCGGCAGTCTGATTCTATCAAGTGCTCGATGGAGTTCCCATGGACGCGAATCTGAGTCCCTATCTCTCCGTCGTCCTGGCCATCGGGGTTGCGCTCTTCCTCGGCATGGCGATGGTCGGAATCAACGCGATCTTCGGGCCCAAGCGGCGTGGGAAGGTGCACACCGACCCCTTCGCGTGCGGCAACCCTCCCAAGGGATCGGCCCGGGAGCGCTTCGCCGTGAAGTACTACCTCGTCGCGATCATCTTCCTGGTCTTCGACGTCGAGGTGGTCTTCCTCCTGCCCTGGGCGGTGAACTACCGACGCTTCCTGGCGGATCCCGCGATGGCCTGGGTGGCCATCGGCGAGATCCTCTTCTTCATCGCGATGCTCGTCCTGGCCCTCGTCTTCGTCTGGAAGGCCAAGGCGCTGGAATGGGAGTGACGCCGTGAGCAAGCTGGTCATCGACATCCTCAAGACGAAGTTCGGTGCGGCGATCCTCGAGACCCACGATCACCGGGGAGACGACACCGCGGTGGTGGAGTCGGCCCGGATCCGTGACGTCTGCGCGTTCCTCCGGGAGGACGAGCGCTGCGCGTTCGACATGCCCATCGACGTCACCGGCGTGGACTACTCCGCGTACCCCGGCGAGCGGGATTGGCGCTTCGAGGTGGTCTACCACCTGCGCTCCACCCGGCACAACCACCGGGTCCGCCTCAAGGCGCGGCTCGGCGCCAAGGCCCCCACCCTGCCCTCCGTGCGGCCGGTGTGGCGCGGCGTCGATTGGTACGAGCGAGAGGTCTTCGACATGTTCGGCGTCCAATTCGAGGGGCACCCGAACCTGAAGCGGATCCTGACCTACCCGGAGTTCAAGGGGCACCCGCTCCGCAAGGACTATCCCGTCCGTGGATACCAGCCCCTCATGGACATGCCCACACTGCACGGCGACAAGATCCCGGAGGAGCAGGAGTCATGACCGATCGACACGACGTGCTGCCCGGCCTGAACACCCGGGAGATGCTCATCCAGATGGGTCCGTCCCACCCCGCGATGCACGGGACGGTGAAGATGGACCTGACCCTGGACGGCGAGACCGTGGTGGACGTGGACATCCACATCGGCTACCTGCACCGCGGCTTCGAGAAGATGTGCGAGACCCACACCTGGAACCAGTGTTTCCCGTACACCGACCGCCTCAACTACGTCTCCCCGCTGATCAACAACGTGGGCTTCGCGCTCGCGGTGGAGAAGCTCCTGGGCATCGAGGTCCCCGAACGGACGAAGTACATCCGCGTCATCGTCAGCGAGGTGTCCCGCATCATGGACCACCTCACCGCGGTGGCCGCGGGCTCCCTCGAGCTGGGGGGATTCACGGGGATGCTCTGGGCCATCGAAGCCCGGGATTACTACTATCAGTTCATCGAAAAGCTCACGGGCGCGCGCGTGACGCCGAGCTACTGCCGCATCGGCGGTCTGCGCGACGACCTCCACGAAGGCGCCGCGGCGGAGCTCGAGACCTACTCGAGGAACACCGAGCGGCTCATGCTCGACATCGAGAAGCTCCTCAACAAGAACCGGATCTTCATCGACCGCACCGCGGGCGTCGGCGCGATCTCCGCAGCGGACGCGATCGATTGGGGCTTCACCGGGGTGGTCCTGCGATCCACCGGCCACGCCTATGACGTCCGGAAGGATCATCCCTACCTGGTCTACGACCGCGTCGACTTCGACGTCCCCGTCGGCGTCCACGGCGACAACTTCGACCGGTACCTCCTGCGGATGGAGGAGATCCGCCAGTCCATCCGGATCATCGAGCAATGCTTCGAGCAGATCCCCGAGGGCCCCGTGAACGTGCCCGATTGGCAGATCATCATGCCTCCCAAGAAGGAGGTCTATGACACCATCGAAGCGACGATCGCGCAGTTCAAGCTTGTGTACGAAGGTCCCGTGATCGCGCAGGGCGAGGCCTACGGCTACGTCGAGGGCGGGAACGGCGAGGTGGGGTTCTACGTGATCTCGGACGGAACCGGGACCGCGTACCGCGTCCACGCCCGCCCCCCCTGCTTCTCGTTCATGCAGGGCCTCGGCGACATGATCACCGGGGAGATGATCGCGGACATCATCCCCACCTTCGACTCGATCAACATGATCGGCGGCGAAATCGACCGCTAGAGGCCGGGAGAGAGACCCATGCCGAGCGTCACCATCGACGGACAGACCATCGAGGTCGAGGCGGGGACGTCGATCCTCAAGGCCGCAGAGGCCCTGGGCGTCACGATCCCCACCTTCTGCTACCACGACGCGCTGCCCATCGCAGCCAACTGCCGCATCTGCCTCGTCGAGATCGAGGGGATGCCCAAGCCCATGCCTGCATGTCAGACCGACGTGCGGGACGGGTTCGTGGTGAAGACCCGGAGCGCGCTGGCGGACGCAGCGCGCAAAGGCGTCCTCGAGTTCATCCTCCTCAATCACCCGGTGGACTGCCCGATCTGCGATCAGGCGGGGGAGTGCAAGCTCCAGAACCACTACCAGACGTACAGCGCCCGCCCCTCCCGCATCAACGTGCGGAAGGTCCACAAGCCCAAGGCCCTTCCCATCGGGCCCAACGTGATCTTCGACGGCGAGCGGTGCATCAACTGCACCCTCTGCGTCCGCTTCCTGCGTGAGATCACGGGCTCGAACCAGCTCACCCAGGTCGAGCGGAGCGATCACACGGAGATCTCGCCGTTCCCGGGCAAGGAGCTGGACGATCCCTACTCCCTCTGCGCGGTAGACCTCTGCCCCGTGGGCGCGCTCACGAGTCGTGATTTCAGGTTCAAGGAGCGGGTCTGGTGGCTGAAGACCGTGGACACGGTCTGTGGCGAATGCGCTCGGGGCTGCAACGTTTACGCAGACCACTCCCGGGGCGTCCTCCATCGGCTGCGGCCCAGGATGAACATGGACGTGAACCGATGGTGGGCCTGCGACGAGGGCCGCCTGGCGATCCACCGGTGGACCCGGGACCGCCTCGAGCGCCCGGCCCCCGAAGGCCTCGGCGACACCCCCGCAGAGGACGCGGTGTCCAAGGCCGCGGATCTCCTGCGCTCCGCCCTCACCGGCGGCGTGGGGACCCTGGTGTTGTCCCCTTGGGCCTCCAACGAGGATGCCTTCGTGGCCGGGCATGTCGCCAGGCAGGTCTTGAAGACCGACACCGTCGTGGTGGCCGGCCGTGATGACGGCGCCCCGGATGATCTGCTGCGGGTCGCGGACAGAAACCCCAACCGCGCCGGCGTCACAGCGATCCTCACCGGCCTCGGCCTCACGGTAACGGAATCGGCCTCGGCCCGGGCCGCCGCCACCCTCGTGGTAGGCCCCGATGCAGCTGCCCCGAGCTCAGACCATGGGATGGTCATCGTCCTGACGCCCTTCCTGACCGCAGCCAGGGCTGCGGACGTGGCGTTCCCGACCGCCGGACCCTTCGAGCGGGACGGCACCTGGATCAACGGGACGGGACAGGCCCAGACCTTCCAACCCGTCGTCGACCCCCCCGGGGAGGCCCTGCCCGACTGGCTGTGGCTGGTGCATCTCGCTCGGAACATGGACCTGGCCCTGCCGTACAAGACCCTGGCAGACGTGCAGCGTGGGATCTCCGCGTCCGGCCCCGCCACGCCCCCCGCCGGGGACGTCGATGGAGGTGAGGCATGATGGACATACTGATCCCCCTGCTCAAGATCGTCGTGATCTTCCTGTTCTTCGCGGTCGCCCTGGCCGGGGTCCTGACCTGGGTGGAGCGGAAGATGTCCGCAGCGATCCAGGATCGGATCGGGCCCAACCGCGCCCCGGTGCTCGGCTTCAAGCTCTTCGGCCTGATGCACCTCATGGCGGACGGCATCAAGATGATCTTCAAGGAGCCCTTCTATCCGTCGCAGAGCAACAAGGTCCTGTTCGTCCTCGCACCCCTCATCTCCTTCGTGCCGCCCGTCCTCTGCTTCTCGGTGATCCCCTTCGGGCCGCCGATCCTCGGGGACGAGTGGTTCCTGATCTCGGACATGAGCATGGGGCTGCTCTTCATCCTGGCCATCAGTGCGTTGTCGGTCTACGGCCACACCATCGGGGCGTGGGCGTCCAACAACAAGTGGTCGCTCCTCGGCGGCATGCGGACCGCGGCGCAGATGCTGGGCTACGAGATGGGCCTCACCCTGAGCATCCTGGGCATCTTCATGGTCTACGGGACCATCCAGCCCCAGGAGCTGATCCTGGCGCAGGGCCACCTCCTCTGGGGTTGGCTGCCCAACTGGGGCGTGGTGACCCAGCCCCTCGCGTTCCTGCTCTTCATGGCCGCCGCCATCGCGGAGACCAAGCGCGCTCCCTTCGACATGCCCGAGGCGGACTCGGAGATCGTGGCGGGGTACTCCACGGAGTACTCGGGCCTCGCGTTCGGCATGTTCTTCATCTCGGAGTTCGTGGGCATCGTCCTCGTGGGTGCCTTCGGCGCAGTCCTGTTCCTCGGCGGCTGGCAGATCCCCGGGCTCCAGGGCGACGCCTGGTGGATCGTTGCGCTGCAGGTGTGTGCATTCCTTGCGAAGACCGGGCTGCTCATTTACATCCAGATGCTCATCCGGTGGACTGTCCCCAGGATGCGCTACGATCAGGTGATGAACTTCGGTTGGAAGCTGCTCCTCCCGTTGGGTACTGCGAACCTGGTGGCCACGATCCTCGTCATCGCAGCCATCGACCTGGGCTAGGGGGTTCGAAATGGCGGTCAAGGTCAAGGTCATCGAACGACCCAAGCTCAACCTCGCAGAGAAGGGCTACATCGGCGGCCTCCTGCAAGGGATGGGCGCAACGAACCGGCACTTCTTCCGAAACTGGATCTGGCACAAGGAGACGGTGACTCTCGAGTACCCGGACCAGAAGCGTGCCTATCCGGAGCGCTGGAGGGGCCTGCACCGGCTCATGCACCGTGAGGACGACAGCGTCCGCTGCGTCGCGTGCATGATGTGCTCGACCCACTGCCCGGCCAACTGCATCCGCATCGTGGCCGGAGAGTCCGAGGACCCGGGGGTCGAGAAGGTCCCGGTCTCCTTCGAGATTGATCTCCTGCTCTGCGTGTTCTGCGGGTTCTGCCAGGAGGCCTGCCCCTGCGATGCGATCCGTCTGGACACGGGGACCCACGCGAAGCCGGGCTACGCACGAGCGGACTTCAAGACCTCCAAGGTCGATCTCCTCCAGCGCGGCGGGCTCTCCATCGCGAAGCAGGGTGGTCGAAGCCTCTGATGCTCTCCGACGCGTTCCCCCCGAAGACCACCCGGTACTACGAGGCCTTGATCGACCCGATGGATCCCGATGATCCCATCGCGCGGCAGGTCCGCCCGGATCCCCGGGAGGACGTCCCGAGCCCCCACCTGGCCACGGATCCCCTGTCCGAGGCGTCCAACAGCCCGGTCCCGGGCCTGGTGCGCCGCTTCCGGGACCGCGCCCTGGTGCTGGCCCACGGTGACTGCCCCGTACACTGCCGTCATTGCTTCCGGCGTCACCGCCGGGGTGCCGGGCCCCTGGCCGGGGAGGCCATCGATGGGATCATCCGCTGGCTCTCGAACCATCCGGAGGTCCGGGAGGTCCTGGTGTCCGGCGGCGAGCCACTGCTCCTGACCGACGGCGCCCTGGATCACCTCCTCGGGCGGCTCCTCGGCGTCCCTTCGGTCCGCTGGCTGCGCCTGGCGACACGCATTCCGGTGGTGGACCCCGGCCGGATCACCGACGCGCTCACGGCCACGCTGCGGCGACACGCGCCGCTTCACGTCGTCACCCACTTCAATCACCCCCGGGAGCTGACCTCCGAGGCCGTCGCCGCGCTGGCGCGGCTGGTGGACGCGGGGCTGCCGGTGTTGAACCAGGCGGTGCTGTTGCGGGGGGTCAACGACGACGCCGCGATCCTCGAGGCGCTCTTCACCGGACTGGTGGCGGCCCGGGTGCGGCCCTATCATCTCTTCCAGGGGGACCTCGTGGCGGGGACGGATCACCTCCGGGTCCCGACGGCCCGCGCCCTCGAGCTCATGGACACCCTGCGGATCCGGGTCTCCGGCCTGGCCCTCCCGACCCTGTCCGTGGATCACCCCGACGCGCCGTCGAAGATCACCCTGGACCGCGGCACCGTCCTCTCCACCATCGACGGGGTCACCCGTCTTCGCGCCCCGGACGGTCGGGTGCTGGAGTACCTCGAGCCGCGAGCCCGTTGACCCCGTCCTGTACCAAAACGCGGTCCACCTTCCACCTACACCCTCGCCAGCTTGAACTTGGATTCGTAGATGAAGAGGAGTCGTCGCCCGAAAACCTGCGGGGGCTCTCTGGTACACGAGGATCGGGATCGGTCTCCGACACGGGCTGCTACTTGATGGTGAAGTTGACCGTGGCGCTGGCGCCGGCTCCGCCGTCCACGAAGACGCCGTAAGTGCCGGGCTGAAGGACCAGGCCCGAGAGGGCGCCGCCGACCTCGGAGGGGCTGCCGCCCTTGAACGAGGACCAGTAGTACACCTTCACGCCGCCCGAGGTGATACCCCAGCCCTTGGTGTCGGGGGCGCCGCCGACGGTGCACTTCGTGCCCGCGGCGAGGGCCCCGAGGGAGAACCCGGAGGCGGTCTTTCCCGCGGGGACGGTGATGGTCGCGCTCTTGAGCGCGCAGCTCCCGTCGATGGTCGCCGTGACAGACTCAGCAAACGCCAGGGTCGGGATCAGGGTCAGCAACGCGACGAACAGCAGGGTTCTCTTCAGCATGGGTCACTCCAGGATCATGAGAGGTCAGCTGCGGCGCCGGAGCCTGTCCCCGACGCATCAGACAGGAGGTTAGCACGCCCCACCGGACGGGACCAGCAGGTTATGCTCTTGGGGGGGCGGCGCGGCGAGACGAGGAGGGCTCAGGTCCGGAGCGTCGAGACCTTGCGGGTCACTGCGAGGGAGAGCAGGGCAAGGAGCAGCAGCATGGAGGATCCCCCTGCGGCACCACCTGTGGTGGAGCAGCCGCCGGGCGGGATCTCGTCGGCAGCGGCGCTGCCCGCGCCGCCGAGGTCGAGTGCATCGCCGTCGCCGGGCTCTCCGCCCTCCTCCATCGGGTCCGGCGCGTTCGGGTCTTCAGGGTCGTCCTTTCCATCCGTCGCCTGCTCCCCGTACCTGTCGCCACCGCCGCCCCAGAACTCTGCCTCCTCCCAGCCTTCGGGCACGCAGAGGCCGGCGCCTGGATCTTCATCGTCGCCTTCGCCGCACTCGCAGGGCGGGCAGTCGCACTCGCAGTCCTGACCATCGGCGCAGTCCGGGCAGGCGCAGGGCGGGCAGGCGCAGTCCGTGCCCTGGGAGTCTTCCATGCAGACGGAATCGGCGGGGCAGTCGGAGTCCGCCTCGCAAGGGACCTCCTTGGGGAGGCAGATGGCGATGATGACCTCGCACTCCTCCACCCACTCCTCCTCCCCGTCGCACTCACACTCGACCTCTTCGGGGCAATCGCAGGGCGGGCACTCCGCGCCGTCGGGGCAGTCCGGGCAGACGCAGCTGCCGCAGACACAGCCGCCGCCTCCCCAGCACTCCTCCATCTCGACGCACTCGAAGCCGTCGATGCAGTCCGCGTCCACAGTGCACTCCGTGGGGCTGAACACGCACATCAACGCCGTCTCCTCTTCACAGGGCTCCGGATCCGGGCACTCGGGGCACTCGCAGTCGGGCTCCTCGGTGCAGTCCGGGTCGTCGGGATCACAGCCAGCGCAGGCGCAGGGCGCGCAGGTCGGCATGTCGTCCCAGCAGGGCGTCTCGATCTCCAGGCAGAGGAACTCCACCGGGCAATCCGCATCGGACTCGCAGGCACCGGCCACGACGTCGCCGAAGTCATCCCAGGGGTCGTAGGGCTCATCGCAGTAGCCGAAGAACTCCTCCTCCGGGCACTCACAGGGCTCGCACTCCTCGCCGGGTGCGCAGTCGGCGCACGCGCAGGAGGAGGAGGAGCCCATGAGCATGCACTCCAGCCCCTCGGGACAGTCCTCGTCGCTCACGCACTCCATGTCATCGACCTGGGGAAAGCACTCCCCGGCGGCCTCGCAGTCCGGACATTCACAGGGCGGGCACTCCTCCCCGTCGGGACAGGCCTCACAGGCGCAGGTGCACGGAGTGGCGAGGCACTCGTACCCATCGGGGCAATCAGCGTCCGAGCTGCATTCGCCTGCCTGAACCATTGCAGGAAGCAGCACCAGGATTGCGGCCAACAGCATCTTCATTTTGTTGTCTCCTTGAATGAACGGGTCCCGGGTCATGGTGCACATTGTACGCAACACCGGCCGGCGGCGCTACAGGACATTCCGGAGTCCTCGGGCCGGGACCCCGACGGGCCCAGCAAACCCTCGACAGGGGGGACGCCGTCGAGGTACAGTCCGGGGAGTCAATTCATCGACATGGGGAGGAGCCCAGATGGGGACGGGGACGTTGGTGCTGATGATTGTCCTGGGGAGCTGGTTCGTCATCTGGCTGTTCCTGAATCTGCCGCGCAAGCGACCGGACGGCGACCTGGTCACGAAGATCCACCCCTACCGCAAGATGATCCCGTACATGTGGGAGGGCGGGGACGCGTCGGTGGTCTACTACGATGACTATGTCAAGGCCGACGCCCTCCTCGACTTCATCCAGCGGACCCGGGAAAAACACCACGTGGACATGATCCACTGCCTGGTCGCCGCCGTCGCCAAGGGGCTCCACGAGAACCCGAAGATGAACCAGTTCGTCGCCGGGAACAGGCTCTACACCCGCAACAACACGGCCATCACCTTCTCCATGAAGCGTCAGAAGATGGACAAGGAGGCCAAGCTGTCCGCGGTGAAGCTGTTCTTCGAGCCCGGGGAGTCCTTCGAGGACCTCTGCGCACGGATCAACGGGAACATCAAGGACGAACGCTCGGAGAAGGAGACCTACACGGACAAGGAGCTGGGCATCATGACGAGGCTGCCCCGCCCGGTCCTGCGGTTCTGCATCAAGTTCGTCAAGTGTGTCGACCACTACAGCCTGCTGCCCTGGGGCTTCATCAAGAACGATGCCTTCTACTCCAGCGTGTTCATCGCCAACCTGGGGAGCCTGGGGATGCGGGCGGCCTATCATCACCTCTACGATTACGGCAACTGCCCGCTGTTCCTGATGGTGGGCAGGATCGAGGACCTGCCGGTGGTGGTGGACGGGAAGGTCGTCCCCCAGAAGACCCTGCACCTTCGATGGAGCTACGACGAGCGGATCGACGACGGCCTCACCTCGAAGTACGGAATGCAGACCGTGCGGGAAGCCCTGGAAGACCCCGACAAGCACCTCGCAGGCTGATCAGGATTTCTTCGAGCCGGCCTTCCGGACATCGCCGTCGAACATGGAGCGCACCATTCCGGGGAAGAGGCGGTAGGCCACGTCGGCCATCCGGGAGCTGAAGCCGGGGACAATCTGGAAGCCGCCGGCGGCCATCCCCTTGAGCAGGGCCATGGCGACCTCGTCCGCGGAGAGGCACTTCGCGTTGCCGGCGATGGCGCGGGTCTCGTCGGGAAGGTACCGCTGCTCGAAGGCATGCTGGGGCGTCTCCGTGTCCGGCGGATAGATCACCGACACCCGGACGCCCCGGGGCTTCACCTCGCAGCGCAGCGCCTCGGCGAAGCCGCGGATTGCGAACTTGCTGGCGGCGTAAGCCGTGTATCCGAAGATGCCCATCAAGCCGCCCAGGGAGCTGACGAAGGCCACGTGGCCGGCGCCCCGCTCGATCATGGCCGGGAGCAGGAGCCGGGTCAGGTGGACGGACCCCATGAAGTTGATCCGCATCATCTCGTCGAACTGCGCCTGCGGCAGCTCGAGGAAGTGCCCGGGCATGACCACGCCCGCGTTGTTGATCAGGATGTCGACTCCCGTGCTCTGGAGCAGGGTCCTCACTGCGGCCTCGACGGCGCCGAGGTCGCCCACGTCCACGGACAAGGTCTGGATGACGGCGTCGCCCCCGGCCTGTCCCAGGAGCTCGGCCTTCACCCCGTCGAGCTTCTCCGCGTCGCGCGCCAGGAGGATCAGGTGGGCTCCGCAGCCGCGGAGCCGCCGCGCCGTGGCCAGCCCGATCCCGCTCGAACCGCCGGTGATCAGGACACGCCTTCCCTTGAAATAGTCGAGGACCTTCCCGCTGACGTCTGTGCCCATGGCGATCAACCCGCGGCTTTCTCGTTCACGACCTTGAGCAGCAGGTCCACCAGCTCGTCCACGTTCTTCAGGTCGGCCAGCTCCGCGCGGGGCACCTTGACCTTCAGGTCGCGCATGGAGCAGGAGACCACCTCGACGATATCGATGCTGTTGGCGCCCAGGTCCTTCATGGACTTCGAGGGGTCGAAGTCCGCTTCGTCCAGCTCGTCCTCCAGGTTGTCCATCAGGTGCCCTTTGACGATGTCCAGGATTTCCTCTCTCGATGCCATGTCGTGCTCCTCTTTCGCTCCGGGTGCTGCCGGGGATGTCCGTTATTCCAGGCCGTACTCGCGCCGATGTTCAAATTGTCGCATGAGGTTATCGCAGAAAGCCACGCCCCTGTCCAACAGAATGACCTGGCCCGAAACCGCGTCCATCAGCCCGCTGCAAAGGGCCAGGATGGCGTCCGCCACCTCCCCTGCCTCGATGAAGTAGTCGTCACCGTAGTACTTCCTCAGAAAGGGCTCGAATTCCTCGCCGAAGGTCGCCACCAGGGACTCCGTGGACACGGGCCTGGAGCGCAGGATGTTGATCCGGACGTCATCATCGAGGAGCTCCGTGGCGATGTACCTGCAGTAGACCTCCATCACCGTCTTGGACGCGGCCACGAAGTCGTACCCTGGATAGTAGTTGTCCGGACCGTCACACGACGTGCCGAGGACGTACCGCGGATAGCGCCCGAAGATCTTCTTCGCATGCTGGAGGTAACCCACCAGGGGCCACGCGCTGTATCCCAGGCTCGTGAAGAGGTCCCGCTTCTTGTACTTCGCGACGCCCCTGGCCACCTGGGCGAAGGAGACGTTGTTGATGAAGACCTCCAGGTGATCGTGATCCCCGTGGATCAGGTCGAGGAGCCCCTGGGTGTCCTCGTCCTCGGCGGCGTCCGCGTCCACGAGGACCGGCGGGAGCGTCGCTCCGGCCTCCCGGAACGTCTCGAAGATCCCGGCCTCGTCGGCGGAGCCCCACTTGTGGGTCAGGTAGACGTGGGCACCCTGGCGCCCGAAGGCCAGCCCGATGGCCAGCCCGAGGCCCTTGGTCCCCCCGGTGACGAGCACGGCCTTGTTGGTGAAATCGTTGCGGATCATGTGTCACTCTCCGGGCCGTCCCCAGCATGCAGTCCGAACTCCCCGCGTCTCCGGTAGAGCCGCATCAGGTTGTCGGAGAACGGTCCCCCCTTGTCCACGTTGATGACCTGACCCGCCATGGCGTCGAGGAGACCGCTGCACAGGGCCAGGATCGCATCGCCCACCTCTTCACAGGTGAGGAAGTGGCTGTCGCCCCCGAACATCCTGACGAACTCCGGGTAGTCCTCGCCGTGAACCGCCAGGGCCGAGTCGGTGATGACGTTCCGGGTGCGCACCATGTTGATCCGGATGTCCTCGCCCTGCAGGTGCTTGGTCAGGTAGCGGCAGAAGGTCTCCATGACCGCCTTGGAGATCGCGACGTATTCGTACCCCTCGTAGTAGACATCGGGGCCGTCGCTGGACGTCCCGACGACGTACCGGGGATAGGCTCCGAAGATCTTCTTTGCCTGCTGGAGGTAGGCCACCAGGGGCCATGAGCTGTACCCCAGGCTCTTGAAGAGCGCCCGCTTGGACCAGCTCTCGATGCCCTTGCCGATCTGGACCACGCAGACGTTGCTGACCAGCACCTCCAGGGTGTCGTGATCCTCGCGGATCTTCTCCATCAGCCGGATCGTGTCCTCGTCGATCGAGGCATCGGCCTCCATGATGAGCGGCTCGGGGGCGCCGGCCTCGGCGAACTTCCTCTTCACCTCGGACTCGTCCGCCGAGCCCCACCGGTGGGTCAGGGTGACCTGCGCACCTTCACCGCCGAAGGCCAGCCCGGTGGCCAGCCCGATCCCCTTCGTGCCCCCGGTGATGAGGACTGCCTTGTTCCGGTAATCGTTGATCATTTCTTCTCCCTCGGCGCGGCGGGGGCGTAGTTCTCCTGGATGCGCCGGGCCGTCTGAGGGTCGGCGAAGCAGAGCTGGTGCATGAACGTCTCCGCGGTGATCGTCTCCTCGAAGGCCTGCCGGCGGGGCAGGGAGAGATGGCGCTTGAGGGCCGTGAGCGCTGGGCGGGGCTTCTCCGCGATGCGCCGGGCCAGCTGCAGAGCCTTTGGGTAGACGTCGTCCCGTGGCAGGACGTAGTTGATGCCGGCGGCCTGCTCGAAGTGCGATCCCTTGAAGAACTGGCCCCCGAACATCATCTCCGCGGCCACATACGGGCCCACGGCGTGCTGCAGGGACCGGGTGATGCCCATCCCCGGAGTGAAGCCCATGTTCATGAAGCTGCAGCCGTAGCGGCTCTCCCGCGCCAGGACGAGGACGTCGCAGCAGAGGGCCAGCGCGAGGCCTCCCCCGACCGCGTGGCCCTCGACCGCGGCGATCGCGGGGATCGGCAGGTCCAGCACGACCTTGGGGAGCACGATGTCCGAGGCCCGCCGCTCTCCGTCGGCCAGCTCCAGGAGGAGCTCCTTGTCCGCCCCGGCGCAGAAGACGTCGGGCAGGCCGCGGAGGATGCAGACCCGGGCCTCCTCGAGGTCGGCCAGCGCCGCCAGGCGGGCGAGGAGCTGGTCGATGAAGTCGTCGTGGAGGGCGTTCTTCTTCTCTTCGTCCTGCAGCGAGAGGAGGGCGATGCCATCCTCCACCAGGTTCAAGGTGACGAGGTCTTTCATGAAGCGCTCTCCTCGGGACGGTAGCGGTCAAACCAGGGCATGGAGTCTCCGCCCAGGAAGGCCCGGATGGCCTCGAGGGCGTCCTGATCGCCGATGATGCCGGCGGTGCGTCGGGCGCCGACCTCGAGGGCCTCTGCGAGGCCCAGGTCGCGCATCCGGCCCTGAAGGTCCTTGAGCCCCGCCACCGCCTGGGGGGAGCATCGAAGGCCGTGCTTGATCACCGCCCTGACCGTCTTCTCCAGCCTGGCGGGGTCCTCGACCAGCTGGTCTACCAGCCCCCAGCCGTGGGCCTGTTTCGCGGAGACGCTGCTCGACAGGCAGAGCATCCGGGCCTTCTGCGGCGGCATCCGCTCCTGGAGGACGGGGAGCACCACCGCGGGGAGCAGCCCCAGGACCAGCTCGGGCAGGGCGAAGGTCGACCGGGCCGTGGCCACGCAGATGTCCGCCGCCGCGGCCAGGCCCACGCCTCCGCCGGTGGCCTCCCCGTCCACCACGGAGACAACGATCCGCCCCGAAGAGAGCAACGCGGCCAGGCATCGCGCGAAGAGGCGCACCCCCTCGGACAGATCGAGCCCCGGATTCGACACGACCTGGTTCAGATCCATCCCCCGGCAGAAGACCGGAGCGCGGCCCTCCAGGACGATGATCCGGCAGCGCGGATCCGCCTCCGCCTCTTCCAGGGCGACGAGGAGGGAGGCGGCCCCCTCGACGTCGATGAGGACATCGGCCGGTTCCTGCCCCGGGGAGCGGTCCGACCCGAGGATCACCCGGCGGACCACTGTTCCATCGCCTTGGACGTCGATGCGCATGACAGGCTCAGCTCCAGTCGTACTCGCGGGTATGATCCTCGATGCCCTTGAGGGTCAAGAGCCCCTTGCCACGATAGTGGCTCTCGAAGAGCCCACGGTCTCCGCCGGTGTCCGGGCGGAAGTTCCCGTTGTCGATGTTCTCGAACCGCTCCATCTCCGTGCCCTCGTACTCCTCCACGGTCATGGGCCTGCGGGCGTCGAGGAGGTCCTGGACCCGGGCCCCGGCCACCAGCTCCCTGGCGTCGGGCCCGACGATGCCCGCGTAGAACTCGCCGCAGGAGCCCGAGCCATAGGAGAAGAGGCTGATCCGGTCGCCGGCCAGGAGATCCCGGCATCCGTCGATCATCCCCATGAGGGCGATGAAGGTGCTGCAGGAGTAGGTGCCGCCCATCTGGGAGGTGTACGCAAGCCCCGGCTTGGAGTTGCGCTCGAAGTGCGCCAGGGCCTCGCTCTTCTTCAAGCGCCGCCAGTGCCGCAGCAGCGTCCGGTGCGCCTGGAAGGTGATGCCGCCGAAGGGCACGTGGTAGATGTTCTTCTTGAAGTAGGTGTCGAAGTCCACGGGGCCCGCCTTGGAGAGGAAATGGGCGTAGGCCCCCTCCAGGGCGTCGAGGTAGCAGTAGAGGCTGGTCTCGCCGTTTCCGGTCTCCACCCGGGAGGTGGGCCGGAAGGTGTCGAAGCAGTGGTGGGTCCAGAAGCCGTTGTGCTCCATCTCGAAGGCCAGCACCCGCGGGTTGTTGCTGATCAGCAGCGCCACCGCGCCGGCGCCCATGACGTACTCGTAGGGCTCGTGCAGGGACATCCTGCTCTGGTCCGTGGCGATGACCAGCGCCTTCGCGTCGCCGTTCAGCCCCGAGGCCACCCAGTGCGCCGCCATCATGACCGCGGAGGTCCCGGCGTAGCAGGCGTGCTTGGACTCATAGTTGCGGCAGTTGGGCTGGATGCCCAGGAAGTGCTGGGCATAGGTGCTCATGGCCTTGCCCTGGTCCACGGAGGACTCCGTGGCCACGATGATCAGCTCGATGGAGGCGCGATCTTCATCGGTGAGCATCGGGTTGGCGGCGTTGACCGCCATGGTGACCGGGTCCTCCCACAGGGGGTTGACCGAACGGGCTCGCACCAGGAGGGTCTCGTGGATGTCCACCGGATCGTGGTCGCGGGCCAGGGCCAGACCCTCCATGGCCAGGGACTGCCTCCCCGGATAGACATGGATCTTCTCGATGCCGACCGCGGGCGGGACGGTCCGCGGCGATCCCCTATGGAGCATAGTCGAGGCCTCCCGTGACCGTGATCTCGGCGCCGTTCACGAAGGTGGTCTCCTCGGAGGCGAGGAAGGCGACCACCTTGCTGAGCTCGTTCACCGCTCCGACCCGGCGCACGGGGCAGTACTTGTGCCAGAAGAACTTGCTCTCCTCGGACATGGTCTCGGCGGTCATCTCGGTCTCGAAGAACCCGGGGATCACCAGGTTGGCGGTGATCCCCTTCCTGCCGTATTCCTTGGCCAGGGACTTCGTGAGCCCGGAGAGCCCCGCCTTGGAGGTGGCATAGTTGATCTGGCCGGTGGCGCCGGTGGCGCTCACCGAGGAGATGTTGATGATCCGGCCGAACCGGTTCATCAGCATGTTGGAGAGGAAGAAACGGCAGACGTAGAAGGGGCCGTGGAGGTTCGTGGCCAGGACGTCGTGCCACTCCTCGTCGGTCATGGAGACCGCGATGTTGTCCCGGTTGATGGCCGCGTTGTTCACGACCACGTGCACGTCCTCGAAGGCGTCGAGGATCTCTTCGCCCACCCGGTCCACCTCGGCGGAGTCGCGCACGTCCATGCGGTAGCCGCGGCACTTGCATCCGGGCCGCAGCTCCTGCGCCTTCTCCTCCACTTCACGGGCCCGGTCCTCGCGGCCCAGGTACGTGAACGCCACGTCGTGGCCGTCGCCGATGGCCTGGAGGACGATGGCTGCCCCGATGCCTCGCGAGCCGCCTGTTACAAAATAGACCATGTCACACTCTCCGGGAAGAAAGCCCTCAGGACTTCAGCTATCATATTTTTTGTATAGTGCACAGCAGTTTATACCACCAAAGCCGAAGGAGTTCTTCATGAGGCAGTTCACTTCGTGCTTCACGGCAGCGTTCGCGCAGACGTCGAGATCAACCTGCGGATCCAGGTCGACGATGTTGATCGACGGGTGGAGCGTGCCGTGGTTCATCTGGAGCAGGGCCGCCACGGTCTCCACGACGGGCGCCGCCCAGCACGTGTGTCCCAGCATCGATTTCGTGGCGTTCACCTTCAGCTTGTAGGCGTGGTCGCCGAAGACCTCCTTGATGGACCCGATCTCCGTCCGATCCCCCAGGGGGGTCGAGGTCGCGTGGGCGTTGATGTAGTCCACCTCCTCCGGCGCGACGCCGCACTTCTCCAGCAGGTTCCTCATGGTGCGGGCCTGCCCGTCCTTGGAGGGCGCCGGCAGGTGGCAGCCGTCGGAGGCCGCGGACACGCCCAGGACCTCGGCGTAGATGTGGGCCCCTCTCTCCAGGGCGTGCCGCAGCTCCTCCACGACGAGCACGGCGCTGCCGTGGGAGGGGATGAATCCCTCCCGGGCCATGTCGTAGGGGCGGCTCGCCTGCTCGGGGAGGTCATTGAAGCTCTGGTAGCTGATCGCGCCCATGATCGCCATGGCGTGCAGGTCGATGGGTGAGAAGTCCAGGGGCGCGCCGGACACCAGGATGACATCCTGATCGTGATGGCGGATCTCGTCGATGGCGTTGCGGAGGGCGATTTTCGTGCTGGCGCAGGCCCCGCCCACGGTGTAGACCGGGCCGTTCAGGCCCAGCACCTCGCTGATCGACGCCGCCACGTCGGTGTCGAGGCCGTGGAGGGACAGCAGGGAGTTGATGTACTCAGGCTCCACGTTGAACTGCGCGATGTTGTTGAACAGGAGGTTGTTGTGGAGGTTGTGTCCCCCCACGATCACCCCCGCCTTCGTCGGGTCCAGGGAGCCGTTGAGCCCGGCATCCACATAAGCGTCCGCCGCGGTGAGCAGGGAGATGTGCGTGGAGAAGGGGGCCTTCCTGGCCAGCTTCCGCAGGCGCTTGTGCTTGTCCCCCGGCAGCTGCTCCGCCAGGGCGGTCTCCCGGGCCTGGAAGTCATACTCGCTGAGGTCCCCGCCGACCTTGGAGTGGATGTTCGCGGTGTCGATGAACTTCCATCGGGTGATGGCCGATTTCCCGGCCAGCAGGTTCTCGTAGAAGGTCTCCAGGTTGTCCCCGATGGCGGTGTTGATGGACATTCCGGTGACCACGACCCGCCGCTCTTCGTTGTTGCGCTGCATGTTCGACACTCCTTCAAAACCGGACGCCTCGCGCCACTTGGAAAACCGCAGCCGACCTCGCTACCCTCGATGGTTGTTCAGGGATTGGCTTGATCGTCCAGCAGAATCGCCTCCATGATCGCCAACGCACAGATCGTGTCGTCCTTCAGGATCTGCCCGGCGAAGGTGATCGTGTATCCGTTGTCCTCGATGGTCTTCCCCAGCACGGTCAGCGCATCCCCCGGCCTCACCTCCGCCATGAACAGGGCGTGGTGGATCCGGAGCAGGCGCAGCCGCGGCGGCACGTCCCCTTCCCGGGTCTCGATGCGGCCGGTGGCGTTCAGGTGCTGAAGGCAGATGCCGATCTGTGCCATGGTCTCCACCAGCAGGACGCCGGGGTAGACGGGATCGCCCGGGAAGTGCCCTGACAGGATGGGATCCCGAGGATCGATCCTGCGATGCCCGACGACCGCCTGCTGCTCTGCGTCCACCGCGCTGAGGGAGTCGATGAACAGGAAGGGAGCGCGGTGGGGCAGCATCCGCTCGATGTGGATGCGGCCGATCTCCACGACCCGGGTCGTCTCGCCCGGGAGGAAGAGTCGCCGCTTCCGTCCGGTCTTGATCACAGGTTCAAAGGACATGACGCCGTGAGACCTCCGTGAACATCCCGAGGAGCTCCCCGATCACGCCGTCCAGGTGGCTCCTGGTCTCCTCCGGGCAGTCGACATGGAACTTGCGGACCGGATGCCACTTCTTCTGGAGCAGGCCGAAGAGCACCTTCCGGGGTCCCACCTCCACGAACACCGCCTCGGGCCAGCGCTCGACGATGGCGTCGATGGAGTGACGCCAGAGGACCGGGTGGTGGACATGGGTGGAGAGGAGGTCGACGAAGTCCTCCCGGGAGGGCTCCTCGAGGGGACGGCCCAGCCGGTTGGGGAAGTAGGGCAACCGGGGCGTCGTGAAGGGCACCGTCTCGAGATGCACCCTGAACCGATCGCCCACGGGCTCGAAGGTCGAACAGTGCATGGGGATCTTCTTCTCGATGATCACCGCGCCGGCGAAGCACTCCGCGTCCAGGATCCGCAGGGCCTCCTCGACGGCCGCCTGTTCCCCGGAGATCACGTGCTGCGTGGGTGAGTTCAGGTTGACGATCTCCAGCACTCCGACGCCGCGTGCCCTCTCCACGATCTCTTCCAGCTCCTCGAGATCAATGGGAAACACCGACGCCATGGCGCCCGCCGGGCCGCTGTCGTAGGCCAGCCCCCGCTGCTCCACGGTCAGCAGGGCCTCCTGGAACGGGAGGGCCCCGATATGGACCAGGTGGTTGTACTCCCCGAGGCTCAACCCAAGGGAGAGGTCAGCAGACAGCCCGGCATGGTCGAGGATGTCGAGGAACATGTTGTTGGCAAGGAAGACGCCGACCTGGATGTCCCGGTTGCTGGCGAAGACGTCGGGATTGCACTCCCGGTAATGGGCGGCCAGATCCCGATGGAGGCAGTCCGACGCTGCGGCGAGCATGTCTCCGTTGGGTCCGTGCAGCTCCACCAGCTTGGAGATCATGCCGGGGTACAGGGAGCTCTGGCCGGGAAAGACGTAGACGAGCTTCTTCATCACTGTCTCGTCCTCTTGACGATGGTGTCCTTGATGATCTGCAGGGCCTCGTCGAGATCCTCCCTCGTATGGGCGGCGGTCACCGCGGCGCGGTACCGCAGCCCGTCCTCGGGCACCGACGGATAATCCACCGGCGGCAGGAAGAGCCCCTTGCCGTTCATCTCGTGGCAGAGATCGTAGAGCAGCTTGCGATCCGAGCCGATGATGATGGGGACCACCTGGGTGGTCGAGTCGCCGACGTTCAAGCCCATGGCCTTGAGGTGCTCGTGGAAATACGCGGTGTTGTCCATGAGCGTCTGCCGGATGGAGGGGTCGCGCTGGGAGATCTCGAGGGCCTTGAGGAGCCCGGCCACCACCGAGGGGGGCAGGGCGCAGCTGAACCCGTAGGGGTTGGAGTAGTAGCGCAGGTAGTCGAGGGTGGCCTTCTTCCCGCTGACGTACCCTCCCACTCCGGCGAAGGCCTTGCTGAAGGTGGCGAAGACCAGGCCCACGCGCTCCCCCACCCCATGGTGCTCGGTGATCCCGCGGCCGGTCCGACCCCAGGCGAGGATCGAATGGGCCTCGTCGATGAACATGCCGACCCGGTGCTTCTCCGAGACCTCGAGGAGGGCCGGCAGGTCGGCCATGTCGCCGTCCATGGAGTAGATGCCCTCGACCACGACGATCCGCCTCTTTCCCTCGGTCTGGGTGAGGACGGCATCGAGGGAGGCGGGATCGTTGTGCTTGAAGAAGTGCAGCTTGGCGCGGGAGACGTTGGCCCCCGCGATGAGGCTGAGGTGGCTCTTCTCGTCGACGACGGCCGCGTCCCCCTTGCGCAGCATCCCTGCCAGGGCCCCCATGGCGCCGCCGAAGCCGCTGTTGAACAGCATGGTCGACTCACGGCCCATGAAACGGGAGAGCTGCTCCTCCAGCTCGAGGTGCAGATCCGAGAGGCCGGACAGCAGGGGAGAGCCGCAGGCGCCGGTGCCGTACTTGGAGAGCGCCTCCCTGGCGGCCTCGATCACCTCAGGATGGGCAGCGAACCCCATGTAGTTGTAGGAGGCGAGGTTGATGACCTCCCGCCGCATGCCGGCCCGCTGGATCTCCACCCGGGGGCCGGGAGGGCCGAAGAGGTGGGGCTCGTAGAGGGAGGTGGCCCAGGAGCCGGCGCTCCTCCACTCGAGGTACCCATCGGAGGGGACCAGGGGATCATCGCTGTCGGTGAACAGGAAATCCGCCAGGCTCAACTCTGTTGCATCGCTCATCGCAAACCAACTCTCTGCACAAGCATCCTGGGCCCCCTCTGCAGATAGAAAATACGAGGCCAGGACCGCCATTGGCCAGTGTCTGCCCTCGCAGGCCCGCGCGTTCAGCCGCGCACCATAACACAACGCAAGAAATGAAACCACCACTGGCTGCAGGCGGCGCTGCGAGGGATATCAGGGTCCCGACGGGGACCTGCCGTTCCGGATGAACCGCATCGCAACGACCGGCTGGTCCGGAACACCTCTGAATGGGTCTGATCCAGACCTGTTGGTTGTCGGCTCAGGTGGATGGCCCCGAAGCGATGGAGATTGCCTGGCATGGACCGACTCTTCAACTGTGGGAGGCCCTTCAGGGCCGACTCTTCAACTGTGGGAGGCCCTTCAGGGCCGACTCTTCAACTGTGGGAGGCCCTTCAGGGCCGACTCTTCCACGGTGGGAGGG
>JBDRIT010000214.1:0-28193 GCA_043815665.1 Pseudomonadota bacterium | reverse complement strand
TCACCGCCAGGGACGTGAGGCACGCGACCTCAGTGCCCCCGGTGGTGCGATGGAAGTTCGGGTGCGCCCGGGCAAAGGACGCCAGGGGCTCCACGTCCCGCCAGAGGAGCGCCGCGTTGGGAAAGGCGCCGCCGCCCAGGGCCTTGGCCAGGGTCATGAGATCCGGGACCACGCCGGAGTGCTCGCAGGCGAAGAGTCGGCCCGTGCGGCCAAAGCCCGTCTGGATCTCGTCGAGGATCAGGAGCGCGCCGGTGGCGTCGCAGAGCTCCCGAAGCCCCTCGATGTAGCCCTCGGGTGCGGGGAAGATCCCCGCCTCCCCCTGCACGGGCTCCACCAGCACCGCTGCGGTGTTCTCAGAGACCTGCCGGCGGGCCGCATCGAGGTCCCCGAAGGGCACGAAGCGCACCCCCGGGGACAGGGGCTCGCAGTAGTCCCGGTAGTGGGGCTTCCCGTTGGCAGACAAAGCGAAGCCCGTGTGGCCGTGATAGGCCTTGACCGTCGACAGGATCTCCACCCGCCCTGTTGCGGCCCGGGCCAGCTTGATCGCGGCGTCCACTGCGTCGCCGCCCCCGGCGCAGAGGAGGACCCGGTCGAGATCCCCGGGCGCGATCTTCGCCAGCCGCGCCCGCAGGGCCTGGCGGGGGGCGCTGTCCAGTCCCGGGGTCCCGCAGTCCCAGGTTCCCAGGGCCTCCCGGAGCGCGGCCAGGACCCGGGGGTTGCTCCGGCCCACGTTGAAGCAGCCCGCGGAGGTGAACGCGTCCACCATGGGGCGACCGGTGAAGCCATCCACGAAGCCGATGCCCCGCCGCGCGGTCTCCAACACGTCCAGGTGACCCGCCCGGAGGTAGGCGACCTGGCCCCGGTTCACGTGCCGCGCGAACTGCGCCACGACGCGCCGCTGTTCCGTCTTCGAGATTCCCTCCACAGCGCCTCCTCGGACCGGTCCCAAGCCTAACCGACGCATCGTGGCGGTTGCAAGCAACGCCGCAGCGGGTACTCTCAATGGACGAGGTGTCCATGGATCCGCTCCTGACCCGCCCCGCCTTTGAGATCGCCGGCATGATCCGGCATGGAGAGTGCCGCGCCGCGGACGTGGTGGACGCCGCGATCGCCCGGATCAACGCGGTGAACCCCACCCTCAACGCGATGGTCCAGGACCGGTTCGACGCGGCCCGGCGAGAGGCGGAGGTGGCGGACCGGCGGGCGCGCGGCGGAGGCGATCTTCCGCCCCTCCTCGGGGTGCCCTGCACCATCAAGGAGGCCTTCGCGCTCGAGGGCATGCCCAACACCTCGGGGCTCGTCTCCCGCATCGGGCACGTCGCAGACCGGGACGCGGTCGCGGTGCGACGCCTCCGGGCCGCGGGCGCGATCCCCCTGGGGGTCACCAACGTCTCCGAGCTCTGCATGTGGATGGAGAGCGACAACCGGGTCTACGGCCTCACCCGCAACCCCTATGACCCCGCCCGCACCGTGGGTGGCTCCTCCGGCGGTGAGGCGGCCCTCCTGGGCGCGGGCGCCGCGCCCTTCGGCCTGGGCTCCGACGTGGGGGGCTCCATCCGGATGCCCGCGTTCTTCTGCGGGATCTTCGGACACAAGCCCACCGGCGGCCTGGTGCCCAACGCGGGGCAGTTCCCCTGTGCGGTCAACGAGTGCTCTCGCTACCTGACCACGGGCCCCATGTGCCGCCGGGCCGCGGATCTCGCGCCCCTCCTGCGGATCCTCGCCGGGCCGGACCCGGAGGATCGCGCCGTGGTGCCCTGGCGCCTCGGGGACCCGGACCGGGTCGCGGCACGGGGACTGCGGGTGTTCGTGGTGCCGGACAACGGCTGGCTCTCCGTCGCACCCGCGCTGCGGGCGGCCCAGGGGCGCGCAGCGGACGCGCTGGCGACGCGAGGTGCGAAGGTCGAGGAGCTCCGGATCGAGGGGCTCCGCCACTCCCTGGAGATCTGGTCCTCCATGCTCCGCCTGGCCGGGGGGCCGAGCTTCAAGTCTCTCATGGGGGGAGGCCCGGAGGTGGCCGCGGGGCGGGAGCTCCTGCGCTGGGCCGCGGGGCGCTCGCCCCACACCCTGCCCGCCATCGGCCTCGGCCTCCTCGAGAGCCTCGAGGGGCTGGCCCCCGGCCGCAGCGCCCGCTGGATGCGGCGGGGCCTGGCGCTCAAGCGGGAGCTGTCGGACCTCCTCGGGGACGACGGCCTCCTGCTCTACCCCCCCTACACGAAGCCGGCGCCCCGGCATCACACCCCGCTCCTCCCGCCGTTCCAGTGGGTCTACACCGCGATCTTCAACGTGCTGGAGCTGCCGGTGACCCAGGTCCCCCTGGGGCTGGATCATCGTGGCCTGCCCCTGGGCGTCCAGGTGGTCGCCTCCCATGGCCGGGACCATCTCTCCATCGCCGCGGCCCGCTGGCTCGAGGAGGATCTCGGCGGCTGGACGCCGCCGCCGCTCTGAGGTTCACGCGAGGAGCCAGGAGGAGATCAGGGCCCGACCTGCGAAGAACAGCCAGAAGCCGGAGAGGGCGAGGATCCCAGCGGCCCGCCAGGGAGCCCGTCGAAGGGAGAGGAGGCCCATGGAGAAGGCCGCGGATTCGAGGGCCAGTCCGAGGACGAAGAGCCCACGGGTCCAGGCGACCTTCTTCGCGATGAGGGCCTCGTAGCCGGGCCCCGGTGGCGGGTCCCCCAGCGCGTGGAACGCGGCGAAGAAGAACACCATCCAGCCCAACGCGGCCAGGGCGAGACCCCAGAGCGCCCTGGTGCTGCGGCGCGGGGATCTGTCCATGGGCACCTCCGGGTCGTCCGCGGTTGGAGAGGCACCGACACCTGCCCCATGGTAGAGTTCCTTGGTCAGGGAGGGAAGCGGAATGCGGATCCGATGGGCAGCGATCTGGGCAACACTCGGCCTCGTCGCAGGGTGTTTCCCCGTGGGGACGGCGCAGGACGCCCCGGGGGCCGCGGCGGACAGCGTGGACGCCACCTCCCCCCCACCGCCCTTCCGGATCCAGGGGGCCGACTGGTACCGGGACGCGGTGTTCTACCATCTCTGGGTGCGCTCCTTCCGGGACTCCGACGGGGACGGCATCGGGGACCTCCCAGGGGTCATCGAGAAGCTGGACCACCTCGCGTCCCTCGGGGTGGACGCGCTCTGGCTCTCGCCGTTCTACCCGACGCCCTACTTCGACTCGGGCTACGACGTGGCGGATTCCACCGGGGTGGCGCCGGAGTACGGCACCCTCGAGGACTGGGACCTGCTCCTGGAGGAGGCCCACGCCCGAGGGATCCGGGTGTTCAACGACCTCGTGCTCAACCACACCTCCGTCGAACATCCCTGGTTCCAGGCGTCCCGCTCGAGCTCCCACGACCCGAAGCGGGACTGGTACGTCTGGGCCGACGCGCCCGCGTTTGACTGTCCGCCCATCGACGCGGCGGTCTTCGGAGAGGACCCGTGGACCCTGGACCCGACCACGGGCGCGTACTACTTCCACCGGTTCCTTCCCCAGCAGCCGGACCTCAACTACCGCAACCCGGAGGTCGCCGAGATCATGCGGGAGGTCGCCAGGTTCTGGCTCGATCGGGGCGCGGACGGCTTCCGGGTGGACGCGATCACCACCCTCTACGAGGATCTCCCCGGCACCCCGAGAGATGAATTCCGGTGCGACGATCATCCCCAGACCCACGCATTCCTCAAGACCCTCCGCGGGGTCTTGGACGAGTACGAAGGGCGGGCCATGCTGGCGGAGGCCTGGGCCGGGCCCGGAGCCACGGCGAAGTACTTCGGCGACGGGGCCGACGAGTTCCATATGAGCTTCAGCCAGAACCTGGCCTTCGCGCTGCAGGCCACGTTCCTCTTCGACAACCCGGCGGCCCTGGCCGAGGCATACGAGGAGGCTGAGGCGCCCGTACCGGACGGCGCACACTGGGGCCTCTTCCTGTCCAACCACGACCAGCCCCGGATCATGGCCAGCGCGGGGAACAGCGCCGACCGTGCGGCCATGGCCGCGGTGCTGCTGCTGACCCTGCCGGGGACGCCGTTCATCTACTACGGCGACGAGGTGGGGATGACCAACGGGACCGACGTCGTGGTGGACGCGAGGGACCGCTCCCGGACGCCCATGCCCTGGTCCGACGGGCCGGGCCTCGGCTTCACCGACGGGACCCCCTGGCTGGCGCCGGCGCCGGGGTGGGAGACGGCCAACGTCTTCGTCCAGGAAGGGGATCCGGCGTCCCTCCTGTCTCTCTACCGGGGCCTCACGGCCCTGCGCCGGGAGGTCGGCGTCTTCGGAACCGAGGACTTCGCCCCCCTGGACACGCCGGAGCTGGAGGGTCGACTCCTGGCCTTCCGTCGCGGATCCACCAAGAAAGGCGCCCTGGTCCTGGTCCACTTCGGCGACGCCGATCTTACCGACGCCCTGGACCTCTCCCCCCTCCTCGCCGGCACCCCGGCCACCGCGACCCTCGCCTCCTTCCCCGCCCCGGACCTCACCGAGGACGGCCTCCTCCCCGCCCCCGTCCCTGCCTTCGCCTTCGCCATCTGGACCTGGGGCTCCCCACCACCGGCATCCTGAGCAATCCCCCCTCCGTCGTCATCCGAGGCTGTGTTTTTCGTCAGCGTCAGCCAACCGAGCGGCGGCGGAGCACGGCAACCAGGGCCAGGAGGAGCAGGGGGGCCAGGGGAAGGGGGGCGGGCGCGTCGGCCTGCGCGCAGCCCGACGCGGGGGACACGCTGGTACCCGGGGGGCCGGGTCCGTCGCCGGGGACGACGGTGTCGACGCCGGGCTCCACGAGGGTGTCGACGCCGGACTCCACGAGGGTGTCCTCGCCGGGGACGAAGGGGGTGTCCTCGCCGGGGAGGACCGTGTCCGGAGGGGTGATCACCACGTCCTCGTCGGGCCCTACGGTGTCGCCCCCGGTCGGGCAGCCCTCGTCCGTCGCACCGTTGCAGTCGTTGTCCACGCCGTCACAGAGCTCTGGCGCGCCGGGGTGCATGTCCTCGTCCCCGTCGTCGCAGTCGACCCCGGCGCAGGAGCCGTCGTCGTCGTCGTCGGTGCAGACACAGATCCCCACATTCGGGAGGCCCTGGAAGATCGGCGCGTCGCAGGCCTCCCCGGGCCCGCAGTCCGGGCTCCCTTCACAGAGGGGCTGGCAGGTGGCGGGCTGGCCCCATGCGGGGGAGATGCAGATCAGGCCGTCCGCGCAGTCGAGGAGATCCGTGGGGTTCACGTTGCAGGCCTGCCCCTCGCTCTTGCCGTTGGTCCCGAAGCAGTCCGTGAGGCCGCCAGCCATGGGGTAGCAGGCGGTGCCCTGGGCGCAGTCGCCCCCCCCCAGGTCACAGTTGGAGGGCGGCATGCACCCATAGATCTCGCCGTCGCATTGCTCGAAGACGCAGGCCGAGTACTGGTCGTCCGGGAGGCCGCCGCAGTGGTCCGACATGCAGTCGAACATCACGTCGAGGAGGCCCTGGGCCCCCGCGGTCCCCGCCTCGTAGCAATCGTAGTTGCAGGTGTCGTCGTCCCCGCAGTCCACCATGCAGTCGTACACGTCCGCGCAGGACAGGCTCCCGGTGCCCACGGGCAGGCAGGCGTCGATCTGGGCCTCGCAGTGGTCCTGGACGCACCCCTGGTACGCGCTGTCCGAGAGCCCCTCGCAGTGGTCCGCCATGCACTTGAACATCACGTTCAGGGTGTCCAGGGCCCCGTCGGTGCCCGCGGACCAGCAGTCCACCTCGCAGCCCTGGTCCGACTCTCCGCAGCCGACGAGGCACTCGTAGACGTCCTCGCAGGAGAGGGTCTTGCAGGTGTCGTTGTCGCAGGATCCGTTGGGCTTGCAGGCCGCGTCACAGAAGCAGATGCCCGGGTTCTGGTTGCAGTTGGGCGGCGGCGCGCCCATGACCCCGGTGAGCCAGGCGATGTACTTGTCCACCCGGGTGTGGAAGTACATGTCCTTGCAGGGATCCCCCCCGCCCCCGGAGCCGCCCACGTTGGCGTTGACCCCGATGATCTTGTTCTGACCGCTAACGCTCGCGAGGCCCGGTCCCCCGGAGTCCCCGAAGCAGATCCCGGAGCCGTCGTATTCGCTCACGTAGTTGAGCTCCTGGATGGTGTAGATCGGGAGGGTCGTGGAGCGCTTCAGGCCGCCGCCGCTGTCGTTGATCCCTTCGATCACGCCGAAGCCCACGTAGAAGATCCCGGCGCCCACCCAGGAGCCGGACATGTAGGCCGCGTTCATGGCGATGGGCGCAGCGCCGCTCACCGGGCCGGCCAGGTGCACCAGCCCGATGTCGTGGTCGCCCAGGACGTCCGGGTCGTAGCTCGGGTGCACGTGGAACTGGTCCGCCTGATAGAGCGTCCCCGACGCGGGCCAGCCCTGGGGCCCCGGGTTCGCGTTGGAGCCGACGTAGAACCGGGTGGTCTGGGGCACGGGGTCGAAGCCCTGCGCCTCCGCGGTGAGGCAGTGGGCCGCGGTGAGGACCCACTGGGGCGCGACGAGGGTGCCCGTGCAGAAGGAGCCCCCATAGCCGTACCCGGGGTACACCATGGTCAGCGCCCCCACCGCGGGCCAGCCGGTCTCGAGCTGGCCGTTCACGATGGGGGCCTTGAGAACCTCCGTCGGGGCGGCCTCCTCGGAGGGCCCACAGGCCGCAGCGAACACGGCGAGAACGACGATCCATGCGCTCCAGCGTCCCATCTCCACCTCCTCGGACCGCGGCAATCTACCAGCCCGCCAGAGGCGGGTCAACGGCCCCGCAGGGACTGCGCGACCCGGAGGACGTCGGCGAGGACGCCGGCCGCGGTGACCGCGCCCCCCGCGCCGGACCCCTGGACGATGAGGGGGGAATCCGCGTAGCGCTCCGTGGTGAAGGCCACGAAGGCCTCGGAGCCCCGCAGGCGGGTCGCCGGGTGGTCCAGGGGGATCTCCACGGGGCCCGCGGTGACCCTGCAGGGACCGCCGGGGGAGCGGGGCGGCTCGATGCGGGCCAGGTACTTGAGGACCTTGCCCGCCTCCTTCAGTCGCGCCAGCCGGTCCGCCATGGCCCCGTCGCCCAGCGCCAGCTGCTCGAAGAAGGCCTCCAAGGACATGGGCTCCAGGAGCGCAGCGGGCACCAGGGGCTCGACCTCCACCTCCTCCATGGCCACGGGATGGCCCAGCTCCCGCGCGAGGATCAGGGCCTTGCGGGCCACGTCCAGGCCCGAGAGGTCGTCCTGGGGGTTGGGCTCGGTGTAGCCCAGCTCCCGTGCGATGCGCACCGCCTCGGAGAGGGGCACCCCCGCGGTGATCTCGTTGGCGAGGTAGCCCAGGGTGCCGGAGAAGCTGCCCTCCACCAGGCGCACCCGGTCCCCGGTGCGCACGAGATCCTGGAGGGTCTCGATGACCGGGAGGCTGGCCCCCACGGTGGTCTCGTACCGGAAGTCCCGGTGGTGACGCCGGGCCACGGCCATGAGGGCCTCCCGCCCGGACCAGTCGATGGTGATGGGCTTCTTGTTCGCCGCCACCACGTGGATCCCCCGTTCGAACGCGGCGCGGTACAGCACCTCCATGCCGTCCGCGGCGGTGCAGTCCACAAGGATCGGCACCGGCAGGTGCGCCAGGCGGTCCAGGAGCGCCGCGGTATCGAGGGGCTCCGCTGCGGCCAGGGCCTCCTCCCACCCGTCCAGGGGGATCCCGTCGGGGTCGAAGGCGGCCCTCCGGCTGTCCGCGAGGCCCACCACGTCCAGGAGGAGATCATGGTCCCGCTTGAGGATCTCCCGCTGGGTCCGGAGCTGCTGGATCAGGTGCCCCCCCACGGTGCCCTTGCCCAGGAGCAGGAGGCTCACCTTCTGGTGCGCAAAGTTGAAGGCCGCGTGGACCGTGCGCACGGCCACCGGGGTGTCCACGTGGTTGATCACCGCAGCGATGGACCGGGACGACGCACCCTGGACGCTGGCCAGGATGTTCACCCCCACCGCGCCCAGCGCGCCGAAGAATCGCCCGGCCACGCCGGAGGTTCTCCCCATGGCCTCGGCCACCAGGGTCAGCAGGGTCACGGGCTGTCGCACGAGGATCGGCTCCACCTCTCCCCTGCGCAGCTCCCGCTCCAGGGCCTCCTCGATGGCCCCCCGGGCCGCGTCCGCCTGGGCCGCGGGGACCACCAGGCCCATGGACTGACCGTGGGCGGCCTGGTTCTCCATCCAGACGGTGCACCCGGCGTGGGCCACCGCGGCCAGGACCCGCTCGCCCACCTGGGCCTGGGCCGCCAGGGCCCGCCACTCGACGCCGAGGAGGGCCAGGCCCTCCAGGGAGGTCACGGACGTGGCCCGGGCCGCGTCGGAGGACCCCGCCGCGTCGATCATCGTCCCGGGCTCGTCGGGGCGCTGGGTGCTGCGAATCCGCATCGCGGCGCCGGCCTCCATGAGGGGGATCATGGTCCGGGGGTGGAACATCTTGGCGCCGTAGTTGGCCAGCTCCAGGGCCTCCTTGTAGCTCATGCGGTCCAGGGGATAGGCGTCCGCGACGATGGCCGGGTCCGCGGTCATGACCCCGGGGACGTCGCTGAACACATTCACCTCGGCCGCGCCCAGGGCCCAGGCCAGGAGGGTGGCCGTGTAGTCCGAGCCGTTGCGCCCCAGAGTGGTGGTCCGGCCGTGGGGGGTTGCGCCCACGAAGCCCATGGTCACCGGGATCCCCGCGTCCCAGCCCGCGGCCAGGGCCCGGATCCGCTCCCGGGTCGCCGCCGCGTCCACGAGGGCCCCGCCGAAGCTGGCGTCGGTGACCACCCAGTCCCGGGCGTCGACCTGGAAGGCCGGAGACCCGGCCAGGGTGAGGAGGTTGGCGACGACATGGGTACTGAGCCCCTCGCCGAAGGCCAGGATCAGGTCTCGGGTCTGCGCGGTGAGCTCCTTGAGCAGGCTCACCCCGTAGAGGATCTGGCGCAGGGGCGCGAAGTGCTCCCGGACCAGGGGCGTCACCGACGGGTGGTCCCCGTTGGCGCCGTCGGCCCGGAGCCGGTCCTCGGCCAGGAGTCCCGCCCGGGTGCAGACGTCCGCCAGCGCGTCCACCACGGCCTCCGCCGCGGCGAGGCGGCCCTCCGCTGCGAGGTCTGCGGCCTCCAGGAGCCGGTCCGTGCTGTCCCCCATGGCCGAGACCACCACCACCACGGGCCGCCGGGCCCCCTCGCTCTGAATGATCTCCAGGACGCGCAGGAGGCGCTCTGCGGAGCTCACGGAGGTCCCCCCGAACTTCAGGATGCGCAGGTCGTCGGTGCTCATGAGCCTCTCTCCGTCGTCTGGTCCGGCGCGGGCATCCCCAGCGCCTCCTCGAGGAGGCCGGCGACGGGCCCCCACTCGATCAGGAACGCGTCATGGCCGTGGAGGCTCCGCATCTCGCGGTACCTGGCGTCGACCCCGCGATCCCGCAATGCAGCTGCCAACTCCGCCATCTCCGTCGGTGAAAAGAGGCGGTCGGAGTCGATGCCCACGGCCAGGATGGCGGCGCGGATCCGGTCCAACCCCCAGGGACCGTCCGGGTCCCAGGTCTCGCCAGGGTCCGGCGGGCCGGGGTGGCGATCCAGGTCGTGGTGATCCATCGCGCCGAGCTGAACCAGGTAGGCCCGGGGGTCGAAGCGCTCCCGAAGCCTGGTGCCCTGGTGCTCCAGGTAGGTCTCCACCGCGTAGGCGCCCCGGGGGGACCAGGCCGCGCCCGCCGCCTCGAGGGCGGCGTCCGCACCCATGCCACGCCCCTGGCGATCCTCGAGGCCGGCCTCGGCGCGGTAGGTCATGTGCCCCACCTGGCGGGCCAGCTCCAGGCCCCGCACCGGGTCCAGGAGCACGAGCTGCCGGCCCACGTGGTTCCAGCCGATCTGCCAGGGGCTGGCCCGGCCCGTCGCGCCGAAGGTGGCGACCCGCCTGAAGCGGTCCGGCGCCAGCACGGCCAGGCAGAGCGCGATCATCCCGCCGAGGGATCCCCCGGTGGCCAGGTGCACCGTCCCGATCTCCAACGCATCCAGCGCCAGGAGGATCGACCGGGCCTGGTCCCAGGAGGTGATCGTGGCCGGAAGCCGGGCCTCGGCCTCGGCCCGGGCTCCCTTGCCGTACGGGGCGGGGATGGGGAAGCGACGGTCGTCGAGCCGCGTCGGGAAGCCGGGATCCGCGGGACCGCTGGTCCCGTAACAGGAGCCCAGGTTGTTGAAACAGAGGAGTCGATGGCGCGCCGGGTCCAGGGCACGCCCGGGACCGATCACCGGCCGCCACCAGCCCCGGGGGCCGCCGGCCTCGGCGTCGCCGGTGAGGGCGTGGACGAGGAGCACCACCGGCCCCTCCTCCGGACCCCAGCGCCACCCCCGGGCCCGGTGGGGATCCACCCGCGCGCCGCCCTCCAGGGTCAGGGCCGGCAGGGCCAGGTCGAAGCTCAGGGGGGCGGTGTCGGACATGGTCTCCTGCTCCCGGTTCGTCGCCATCTGGCCGGGAGGGCAGGCACCTCTGGTGTCCGTCCCAGGTTGCCGGATCCGGCCTCGCCGGACCACTCCAGATGCACCCTCGAAGGTAGGCCCGAACCCCCGGAGTGTCAAGATTGCGCGGCGGGGGACGCGATCGCAACTCCCTTCCCAACACCGGCTCCGCGCACTACAATGCCCGACGACGAACCACCCCCCGGAGAGACCATGGACGCGGAGACGATCATTCAGGACCTGGCTGCGGCCTTGGACAAGGCAGACCCGCCACCCCCCCGGGGGACGGTGCTCGGCGTCCTCGAGGACCAGGTGGTCCTCTCCGCGGGCGGCGCGGACACCCGGGCCTTCGTAGACGTCCTCGAGGAGGGCTTCCGGGTCGAGGCCCACGCGGTCGTGGAGATCGACGGGGACGTGGACGAGGAGCAGCTCCGCCGGGAGGCCATCGAGGCCATGGACGAGGACCTCTGGCCCCAGCTCTCCGAACGCGGCTACGCCTCCCAGGAGGACGACTGGAACCCGGAACTGGGCCTCCTGACCCGCTTCGGCGTCCGCACCATCGACACCTTCGATCAGCTCACCGACGAGATCTACTTCCTCGCCTCCGCGGACCTCCACGAGGCCTACGAGGCCGAGTAGGCGGCCCCGATGCTCGACACTCCGACCCTCGAGCGCCTGATCCCGCGCTCCCGACCGGGAACCTTCCACCGACGGGCGTGGCTCGGGCTGACCGGGCTGGCCGGGCTGGGGCTGCTGCTGGATGGCTGCGCCCCGCGGGTCCTGACGCCCCGGCGGGAGGACATGGACCTCCTGGGGATCCACGAGGGGCCGCTGCCCATCGTGCAGTGGCTCGTGGACCACCCGGACCCGGACTCGGTACTGCGGCAGGTGGCGGGGGATGCGGCCCGGCTGCGGCGGTGGTACCTGGCCGGCCTGGATGATGCGATGCGGAAGACCCTCAAGGAGTCCGGCGGGGTGGGCCTCGCCGCGCCCCAGGTGGGGGTCTCGTCGAGGGTGATCCTGGTCCAGCGCCAGGACGGCAGCGAGGACGTACTGACCTGCGTGGACCCGCGGATCATCGGGCGCTCCGACGACACGGTCGAGGGCTGGGAGGCCTGCCTGAGCATCGAGGGAGTCGGCGGAAAGGTCGCACGGGCTCGGGAGATCCGCGTCGGGTACCGGGACCTCCAGGGAGGGGCCCACGCCCTCGTGAGCCGGGACTTCGAGGCGCGCATCTTCCAGCACGAGTTCGACCACCTCGACGGAATCCTCTACGTGGACAAGCTCCTCGGCCCCCTGCTGCCCATCGAGGAGATGCGGCGCCGCCGCGAGGAGGAGAAGGCCGCGGCGACCAGGCAGGGTGACTGAGGCTCTCCAGACACGAGAGATCCACCGCGTCCGCCCCCGGGGCGGTCCCGCCCCCGCCGCAGGCCGCCACCGGCCACCACAACGCCATCACCAGCCCCTTGAACCTCATGCTCCCCTCCCTGTCCGTGACAGGACCACTGTCGCCAACCACCGTCGACCCTGTCAAGCCGATGGGCCCGTTGCCGGGCACGCCGATGCGGGGTACCATGGCCCCCATGGCAGAGCCGCACGTCGCAACCATCCGCCTCCCCGATCCCCCCGGCCTCGATGCGCCCGGTGACGGGATCGTCGCCCATTGGCACAGCCCCGTGGATGCGCCGGCGGGGATGCGGGGGATCGTGGTCCTGCCGATCCAGGGCGGGGACTACGAGATCTCCACCCTCTTCGCTGAGCACTTCGCCTCCAGGGGACACCACGCCCTGCGCTTCGAGCGCCGGGCGGAGTGGTTGGACGCGACCCGCCCGCCGGAGACCCTCGGGGCCCTGCTCCGCATCTTCCGGGACGACGTCCGTCGCGGCATCGACCGGTGGCTGGAGGTCGCCCCCATCGGCCCGGACCTGGGCCTCTTCGGCGTGAGCATGGGGGCGATGGTCGGCACCCTGGTCGCGGCGGGGGAGCCCCGCCTCCGCAGACGGATGCTCGTGCTGGGCGGCGGCCCCCTCTCGGAGGTCCTCGGCACGGCCCGGGACACGGAGATCAACACGTTCCGGGCCGCGCTGTCCGCGCGTCTCGGGGTCGCCGAGACAGACCTCACCCCGGTGTTCCGGGAGGTCATCGGGGACCTGGATCCCCTGGAACACGCCCCCGCGCTCGATCCGGCGTCCACCCTGGTGGTCTCCGCCCGCTTCGACCGGGTCGTACGATATCGATACCAGACACGCCTCTGGGAGGCGCTGGGCCGACCACGTCGCGTGATCCTGCCCTGCGGTCACTACTCGGCTGCGATCTTCGTGCCCTGGATCAAGCGCCTCGCGACGCGATGGTTCTCGCACGACGCAGCCTGACGGGAGGTTTCCCATGCATCGCACCATCTCCGCCCTGACCCTCGCTGCCCTCCTGGGCGTCACCGGATGCCCGGCGTCCAGCCCCCCCGGGGGGACGGACGCGCCGACGACCGGGGACACCGTCGCCATGGATCACATCGGCCAGGACGCCCCGGGCGCGGACTCGGTCCCCGTGGACGACGCCGGCGAGGACCTCGTCCCGCTCCCGGACACCGTCACCGAGGACACCCCGCTCGAGGACACAACCGCCCCGCCGGACACCCACCCAGCGGACACGCCGACTCCCCAGGACACACCGCCCCTGGAGTCCTTCGTGAAGCTCACGCCCCTCTGTGTCCACGCCCCGTGGGTGGTGGGCGCGGGGGGCCCCTTCGCCGTTGCGGTATACGGCGAGACCGGCTGCGCGGAGTTCCACCACGCGGAGGTGCAGCAGGACGGCTTCGACGTGGACGTCACCCTCTGGGGCCTCAAGGACCCGACGGGCCCCTGCGCGGAGCACGACGCGTGCGGATCGACACAGTGGATCTACACGGGGCTGGTCTGGGTCGACGCGCCGAACCCCGGCGCGTACACGGTCACCGTGGAAGGCTTCAAGGTCGTGGTGGGCGCCAGCAGTGGGATCATCGATGACCCCGCGTGCCAGGACGACTGCGCCTGGCCCGAGCTGGAGACCTACGCCTGGACCCTCGACCACCTCACCTCCCAGGAGGTCGGCGGGCTCTGCTTCGAACCCGGCGCCCCTGGCGTCGTCGGGGCGGACATGACCCTCACCGGCGCCTGCCAGGATTATTTCTTCAAGGGGGACAACTGGCCCCTGGATGGCGACGCGTTCCACTGCAACGACGGCGCGCTCCTCTTCGGCTCCGGCCCCCCGTACATGACCGGAGGCACCGTCTGCGACACCAACCCCCTGGGCATCAACGACCCGATCATGGTCCTGGGGATCCACCACGGCTGGAGCGACCCGATCGACGACACCGGGTTGTTCGTGCTTCACGGAGCGAAGCTCCAATAGCGAAAAAACGGTCAGCGACGAAGACGAGCCGGAACGGGTCAGGGTGACAACGCTTCGAGGATCGCGGCGGAGGGGGCATCCTCCCGACGGAGGACGACCCGCGCGGACGCGTCGGTGACGATCACCAGGCCGCTGGTCTCGCCGCCCCGGGGATCCAGCGCTGCGATGCCGGGGATCTCCACCTCGCCCAGGAGACCCTGGCAGAAGGGGAGGGTCGCCCGGCCCCCTGCGGGGTCCTCGGAGACCAGAACCACCACCTGCTCCGGGGCCAGACCGGCCTCGTCCATCAAGGCCGGGAGGTCCTCCAGGAAGTGGAGACAGCTCGGGCACCAGCCCGCGTAGTGGTAGATCAGGGCGGGGGCCCCGCAGAGATCATGGAGCGCGACGTGGGTTTCGTCGCAACCCTCGAAGGTCAGCGCGGGCAGCAGCTCGCCCTTGGCGAAGCCGAAGGACCCGACGGGGGGACAGGTCGAAGAAGAACCCTCGGTGGGGTCAGGTTCGCAGCCCTGGGCAGCAGCCAAGAGACAGAGAACGAGGACGGTCCTCACTGAACCGCCTCGTACTGGTGGACCCGGGCGACGACATCGTCCTCGAACTCGATCATGAGGCCCTCGTCGGGGTACCACCAGGCGTCGAGGAAGAGATCCTCGATGGGATCGCCGAGGGCCGAGGCCACGGCCTTGCGCGGATCCCCAGCGGCGATCCCGCCTGTCACGGTCGACTCCAGGGAGATCACCGTCGCGTCGTCACCGCTTCCGGTGAGCATCCCCGCGACCCCGAGGTCGGGGTACTCGAACCGCGCGCCCAGGACGCCGAGGTCCCGGAGCACGGGCTCCTCCCCCACGGAGGCCCGCACCGCCTCCCAATTTGCGCCGAGTTCGATCTCCACGACGACGACGGGGGTGTCGCCGGACCCGCCGGTATCCGCTGCGCCGCCCCCACCGCCTGAGTCACAGCCGTAACAGAACAACCCCAGGACGATGAGCATGATCCATGGATTCCGCATCAGTGCACCTCCCCGTCGAGGTCAAAGCGGGTGGTCATGACCGCGCCGATGCGCTCCCCCGTGGCCGCGTCGAAGAGGGCCGCGTGCCAGACGCCGTAGGCCTCGGTGGGCTCGGCGGGCCGCGGGACCTCGGCGATGACCCGGAAGAACACCGCGTTCTCCGGCAGGGTGAGCCTGTGTCTGCCCCCCTCGATCACCACGCCCGGGAACCCCGTGTCCCCACGCCAGGGCACCGGCGGCGTGCCGCCGCGCTCCCGCAGGATCAACAGCTCCACCTCCCGGGCCGCCCCGGGGTTGTACAGGGTCAGGAACACGGGGATGGCCTCGTCCGGCGTGGCGTAGCGCAGGCGCCGGGTGGAGATCACCACCCGAGGCTTCGCCGGCCCCGGGGCCGCATCCAGCACCGGCGTCACCTCCACCACGCCGAAGTCCGCCGCACCGGACCCGTCGAAGATCCCCGCCGCGGAGGGGTCATCGGTCCCCCACCAGTTCCCGGCGATGCTCGGATTCCGCACCCAGTCCGGGTACGAACCCACCACCGCGGGATCGTGGAACCACCCGAAGTTCGAGGGATCGCCCAGGCGCAGGTTGCCGTGGATCCCGTTGTCCAGGAAGGCCCGGAGGAACGCGGCGCCGAGGCCCGCGGCGCCGTGGTGGGGATCCGGATCCTCGGAGGTGTTCTCCGCGATCTCGTTGTCGAAGAACGCCGGCGCGGCGTGGGGGTCGCAGTCCACGCAGACGTGGACCCCGCCGCCGTCCTGGCGGGCGTGGTTCCCCGTGAGGGTGTTGTTCAGGAACGCGGAGACGGTGGACACCAGGGACGCGCCGCCGCCCTTGCTCTCGTGGGCCTCGTTGCCCGTGAACACGTTGCCCACGATGGGCGAGGCCATGCGATCCGTGGCCAGCGCCCCGCCGTAGACCGCGCGGTTCCCCGTGAAGACGTTGTCCTGAAGGATGGGGTCCGAGGTGTCCACGTAGATCGCCCCCCCCCAGGCCACCAGCTCCGCCTCGTTGTCCTGGAAGTTGCAGCTCCGGATCCGGGCGACGGAGCCACCCTCGACGAGGATCGCGCCGCCCCCGGGGGGGGTGAACGCGGGGGCGGTGCGGTTGTCCGTGAAGAGGCAGCGGTGGACGTAGGGCGACGCCCCGGTGAGGCGGACGGCCCGGGTCCCGCTGCGGAGCTCGCAAAACTCGAGGATCGACCCGGAGACGTACCCGTCGACCCCAGCGAAGACCGCGTCCGTCGCTCCGTCCTCGAAGATCAGGCTGCCCCACCGGGGGGCGTCCGCGTCGTCCCCCGCTGGCAGGAACCGGATCGGCGCCTCCTCGGTGCCCCGGGCCACGAGGGTCCCCGCCACGGTGATCGAGATCCCGGCGCCCATGCGGACCGCGACCCCGGGCTCGATGGTCAGCACCACGCCGAAGGCCACGAGGAGGTCCTCGGGCACCTCCCGGACCTCCCCCGTGGGCCAGGTCGTGTCCTTGGTGATCTCCTCCCCCAGGGCGGGCCGCCCCAGGAAGATCATCGCACCCCAGATCGACATCGCCAGCGCCCTACGCATCCCGTCCCTCCGCCGCAGCATGATTCGACGAGAGGATAGCCTTCGCAACGACATCTTCCAAGTCACGCCCGCTTCGGCTATCTTCCCGCCCATGGCGATTGTCTCGATCACGGACCTGGACCTGGCCTTCGGACATCCCCCGCTCATCGAGCAGGGGAACGCACAGATCGAGGCCGGTGAGAGGGTGGTTCTCCTGGGCCGCAACGGCTGCGGCAAGAGCACCCTCCTGCGCTGCCTCGCCGGGCAGCACCCACCCGACGGGGGCGCGATCCACCTGACCCCGGGCGCCACCCGGGGCACCCTTCCCCAGGAGGTCCCCGGGGACCTCGCGGGGAGCGTGTACCACATCGTCGCCGGCGCGCTGGCAGAGCAGGAGGCGCTCCTCTCCGCCTACCACGAGGCGGCCCGCGCGGTCGCAGCGGACGCGACCCCTGCGGCCCTGGAGCACCTCGCCCGCGCCGAGGAGGCCGTGACGCTGGCCGAGGCCTGGGCGCTCCACGAGCGCATCGAGCGGGCCATCGCGGACCTCGGCGTGGACGGGGACGCGACCTTCGAGGCCCTGTCCGGCGGGCAGAAGCGCCGGGTCCTCCTGGCCCGGGCCCTGGTGGGTGAGCCGGACCTCCTGCTCCTGGACGAGCCGACCAACCACCTGGACATCGCGGCGATCCAGCGCCTGGAGACCCGGCTCCTCGCCTACCCCGGGACCCTGATCCTCGTCACCCACGACCGGGCCCTGGCCCGGTCCCTGGCGACCCGGGTCCTGGACATCGACCGGGGACGCCTCACCACGTGGGCTTGCGGCTACGACGACTACCGGCGGCGCCGGGAGGAGGCCCTGGCCAGGGAGGAGGCCGAGCGGGAGCGCTTCGACCAGAAGCTGGCCAGGGAGGAGGTCTGGGTCCGCCAGGGGATCAAGGCCCGCCGCACCCGCAACGAGGGCCGGGTGCGGGCCCTGGAGCGCATGCGGGAGCAGCGCGAGAGCCGCCGGGGGAACCTGGGGCAAGCCCGACTGCGGCTCCACGACGCGGGGCGCACCGGGGACATGGTCCTCGAGGCCCACGACCTCGGCTTCCACTGGAGCGACGGAAAGGGCCTGCTGGTGGAGGACTTCACCACCCGCATCGTCCGCGGCGACCGCATCGGCGTGCTGGGGCCCAACGGGTCCGGGAAGACGACCCTGCTCCGCCTCCTCCTGGGGCAGCTGGCGCCCACCAGCGGTCGGGTCCGCCACGGCACCCGGCTGGAGGTGGTCTACTACGACCAGCTCCGCGCCGAGCTGGACGACGACCGCACGGTCATCGACACCGTGGCCGACGGCAAGGACACCATCGTCTTCGAGGGCCTCTCGACCCACGTCCACGCGTACCTCGCGGGGTTCCTGTTCTCCCGTGACCGCATGGAGCAGCCCGTGCGGGCCCTCTCCGGGGGCGAGCGCAACCGCCTCGTCCTGGCCCGCCTCTTCACGCGGCCCTGCAACGTCCTGGTCATGGACGAGCCCACCAACGACCTGGACGTGGAGACCCTGGAGATCCTGGAGCGGGTGCTCATCGACTTCCCCGGCACCCTCCTCCTGGTGAGCCACGATCGGGAGTTCCTGGACAACGTGGTCACCAGCACCCTGGTCCTGGAGGGCGCCGGGCGCATCACCGAGTACGCCGGGGGCTACACGGACTGGCTCGCACAGCGCCCCGACTCCCCTGTGGGAGGGGCTCCAGCCCCGACCGCGTCCGGCCCTGAAGGGCCTCCCACAAAGAAGAAGAAGCCCCCCCAGGACCTCCCCCGCAAGCTCACCTACAAGGAGGCCCGCGAGCTGGAGACCCTCGAGGCGCGCATCGCAGCCCTCGAAGAAGAGAGGATCGCGATCCTCGAAAAGCTCGCGAACCCGGAGTTCTACAAGGGTGATCACGGCGCGGTCACGGCCGCCAACCGCCGCCTCCCCGCGCTCGAGGCCGAGCTGGAGGAGGCCTTCGCCCGGTGGGGGGCGCTGGAGACGGTCCGAGAGGAGTTGACCCGCCGCTGACCGCCTACGCGTCCGGCGCCGCCGGGACCTCGATGGGAGCCGTGGGCATGCAGACGTGGGCGGCGGCGGAGATGTCGCCGAAACGGATCTCCTCGGCGCACTCGTAGCCCTCCAGGCAGGGGATCGCAGTGGAGCACTTGGGCATGCAGTGCCCCTCCCCCGCGATGACCTCGACGCAGAAGGTCTGGTAGTGCATCCCGTTGTCGAGATCGTCGGTGCAGTACTTGGTGCACCCTGCGCTGCAGATCCCCGGAATCGACTGGTCATCGCCCTCCGCGGGGGCCGGGACGAGACAGACGCCGCCCTCGAAGAGGCAGTCCGCGTCCACCGCGCAGGCGCCGCCGACCCAGCCGACGTTCTCCTGGAGCCAGGCCGCTGGCTCGAGCTGCTCGCCGTCCTCGTAGACGAAGGACGGCCAGCGGTAGCTGTTGAGGTCCGCGAAGGTGAAGGCCAGGTCCGGGTCGACGCCGGTGGACGCGTAGTAGGCCCGGTAGGTCGCCCGGGTCTGAGCGTCGAGGCTGTCCCAGTAGAACTGCGGGTCCTTCCAGCAGCGAATGATCGCAGGCAGCCAGTCCAGGGTGAACTGGTGGACGTCGTGGAAGAGGGCCACGCCGCCGCCCACGGCCCGGGCGTGGTACTGGACCCAGCCCATGTAGTCCTCGCGGAAGATCGCCGGCACCCAGGTGAAGCGGGTGCGGCCGTCTGCATAATCCCAGTCCAGGGTGTCGATGTTCCACATCACGATCTTGTAGCCGGCGCCCTCGATGAGGCCCCGGACCCGGGTGCTGATGCCGCCGTAGGGGGGCCGGAAGTAGAGGTGGCCCTTCGCCGCGTCACCGATGGCCTCCCGGGTGTCCCCGATCCACATCGCCAGGGTCTCGTTGTCCTGCTCGGTCATGAGCTCGTGGACCCAGCTGTGGTTGGCCGCGTGGTGCCCCCGCGCCGCGACCGCAGCCACGACCTCGGGGACCATGTCGACCTTCTCCCCCAGCATGAAGAACACCCCGGTGATGCCCTCGGCCTCGAGGATGTCCATCACCGCCGCGGTGCGCGTCCCGTGGGGACCGTCGTCGAAGGTCAGGGCCAGGACCCCCCGGGGCACAGCGAGGGCCGCGTCGGCCTTGCCCACGGACTTCCCCTGGGTGAGGCCAGTGCCGTCGGCCCCGTAGAGCTCGACCATGTGGCCGTACTCCTGCTCCGGGGACCACTCGTCACCGCTCTCGCCACACCCGGCCAGCAACGCGACGGCCACCAGCGCCATCCATACCAAATGAACCCGGCTTCTCATGACTCCACCTCCCACCTCGCGGACCCGATAGCACACCTGGCCACGTCTGTCCAAACCGAGCACCGGACACAGCGCTTTCTTGTACATGAAGTCGATCGAGAGATACACTTCCTGTTGGCCCTGCCGTAGCGTCAGGTTTTGAAGAGCCCAACGATCCGAAAGACTCGGACCACAAGAGAGAGGAGGCTGCGATGACAGCCCATTCCGACAGGAGAGCCTTCACGGCCGCCGGGGTCGGGAAACTGCTCCCCTCCGAGGGGGAGCAGTTCCAGACCCTGATCGACGCGATTCCCCACTTCGTGATGGTGATCGACGAGCGCCACCGGATCCTCCGGGTCAACCGCACGCTGTGCGACACGATGGGCGTGGACGGGGCGACGCTCCTGGGCCACCACTGTCCGAAGGTCATCCACGGCATGGACGGCCCCTTCCCCGGCTGCCCCCTTGAGGCGTCCCTTCATGCGGGGGCCATCCCCTTGGAGCGGGAGGTCCACGTCGAAGACCACGACCGCTGGTACAGGTCCTCCGTCTACCCAATGCAGGCGCACACGGCGGACGGGGCGCAGCTCTTCCTGCACGTGTCGGAGGACATCACGGAGACCAAGGCGACCGCCGCCCGGAACCTCCGGCACCTCCTGGAGCAGGCGACCCTCGGGCGCCTCCTCCGAAAAGCGATCGTCGCGGCGTCGATGCCCGACATGCTCCAGGACATCCTCGACGAGCTCCTGGCCCTCCCCTGGCTCGCCGTCCAGGCGAAGGGGTCGATCTTCCTCGCTCGGGACGACGACGCCCTGGTCATGGTGGCCCAGACGGGGCTCGACGACGCGCTGCTGGACACCTGCAAGACGGTGCCCTTTGGCACCTGCCTCTGCGGCCGCGCTGCGGCCACCCGCGAGACGGTGTTCGCCGGACGCATCGACGAGCGCCACGATCGCCACTTCCCCGGCATGACGGAGCACGGCCACTACTGCGTCCCGATCCTCGCCGATGAACAGCTCTACGGCGTGATCAACCTCTACATCGCCGCGGACCACGAGCGCATACCCGGGGAGCAGGCCTTCCTCGAGGCCATCGCGGACGCTGTCGCGATCACCCTCCGCGTGGATGAGTACCAGGGGCAGCTCGAGGAACAGATCGTCCAGCTGAAGCACACCTCCAAGGGGATCGCGCAGAGCATCACCCGGATGCTCGATGTCCGGGATCCCTACACCGCGGGGCACCAGGACCGGGTCCGTCGCCTCTGCGGGCTGATCGCCGCGGAGCTGGGCCTCCCCGAGGACACCCGCGCCGCCATCGAGCTGGCGGCCTCCCTCCACGATATCGGCAAGATCGCGGTGCCCGTGGAGATCCTCACCAAGCCGACCCGGCTCACCGGTCCGGAGTTCGACCTGATCAAGACCCACTCGGAGATCGGACAGCAGATCCTGGCAGACATCTCCTTCCCCTGGCCCATCGCGGACATCGTCCGCCAGCACCACGAGAAGTGGGACGGCACCGGCTACCCCGACCGGCTCTCCGGCGAGGCGATCCTCCTCGAGGCCCGGGTGCTCTGCGTCGCCGACGTGATCGAGGCCATCGCAGCGGACCGGCCCTACCGCCCGGCCCTGGGCCTGGGCATCGCGCGCCAGGAGGTGGAGAAGGGCCGTGGGACCCTCTTCGAGCCCCGCATCGCCGACGCCGCGCTCCGCGTCCTCGGAGAGACCCCCGACGGGGGGCTCTCCCACCTCCTCGCCGAGCGCTCCGACGACTGAGCGGACCGCGGAAATCAATGGCGACCGCCTTCACCACAGCATAGTATCCAAGGGACAGGGGGTGTCGGATGAGGAACGCTCGAGGAGCCATCGCGTTGGCCCTGATGGGGACGCTACTCTGCGCCGCAGGCTGCGGCGGCGGCGGGGAGGACACGAAGCTCCAGGCGGGTGCGCCTTGCGAAGAGGCCCGGGAGGACGAGGTCCGCTGCGGCCTGACGGGCGACAGCGGCGTCGCGGTCCTGGGCTGCCAGGCCCTGGGGGACGCGTTCTTCTGGCTGGTGGTCGAGGAGTGTGACCAGGCCTGCGCGGACGGCGCATGCACCGGGGAAGGGCCCGGCTGGGACAGCACGCCGGGGACGGACACCCTCCCCGGGGACGGCGGGCCCCTGCCGGACGGCGAGCCCCAGCCGGACACCGGCCTCTTCTGTGAACCCGGCGAGCTGTCCTGCCTCACGGACACGGAGCGGGGGATCTGCAACGACGACGGCTCCGCGTGGAACGTGGAGTTCTGCGCCCAGGGGACGATCTGCGACGCGGGCTTCTGCATGGAGCCCATCTGTCCGCCCGGCGCGCTCCAGGGGCTCTGCCTGGGCCCGAACTCCTTCGGGATCTGTTCAGAGAAGGGTACGCAGTGGACGGTGGGGTACTGTGCGGCGGGCGAGACCTGCTACGAGGGCGACTGCGTCAACTACGAGTGCCCGCCGGGGTCGACGATCTGCAAGGGCATGACCGCGGTGCAGGCGTGCCAGGAGCAGCCCGACGGGTCCTACGTCTGGGTGGTCACGGACACCTGCGAGGGGGGGCTCTGCCAGGACGGCGCCTGCCTGGGCGCGTGCGAGGTCAACATCAAGGAGAACTCCTACCTGGGGTGTGATTACTGGGCCCTGGACCTGGCCAACTACGACCAGGGCGGGGCGGAGCTGGTCGCGCTGGTGGTCTCCGCGCCCATGGACGGCAACGACGCGACGGTGACCGTCACGGACATGAGCACCGAGCCCCCGACGGACCTGACCCCCACGACCCTCCAGGTCACCGACATGCTGGTGCCCGCGGGCGGGCTCAAGGTCTTCATGCTCCCCCCGAACCACGACATCCCGGTCAACTCCAAGACCATGCGCAGCTTCAAGGTGGAGACCGACGCGCCGGTGACGGTCCACCAGTTCAACCCCTTGAACGGGGAGAACGTGTTCACGAATGACGCATCCCTGCTCCTGCCGGACAACGTCGGCGGCCTGGAGTACCTGATCATGTCCTGGCCCGTGCGCGAGAGCGGCGCGGGCTTCGTTGGCTACTTCACCCTCGTCGCCACCCAGCCTGGAGAGACCTCCGTCGAGATCTGGCCCTCGGTGGCGGTGCTCGGCGGGGGCGGCGTCCCGGCGATGAGCCCGGGGCAGCCCTCCACCCTCACGCTGCAGCAGGGGGAGGTCCTCTCCCTGGGGCCGAACTCCACCCAGGGTGCGGATCTCACCGGCTCCCGGGTGGTCGCGGACCAGAAGATCTCCGTCTTCGGCGGCCACGAGTGCGCCAACGTCCCGTGGTCACCCTACGTGAACTACTGCGACCACATCGAGCAGCAGCTCTTCCCGCTCCAGGCCTGGGGGAGCAGCTACGTCGCGGACGCGTTCATGCCCCGCAACGGCAACCAGAAGGACACCTGGCGGATCATGGCGGGGGAGAGCGGCATCAACGTCACCCTCTCGCCTTCCGTCGCGGGGTCCTTCAACAACCTGCAGAAGGGCCAGTTCGTGGAGTTCCAGGCAGCGGGCAGCTTCGACGTCATCGCGACGGGGCCGATCCTGGTGGGGCACTACCTCCAGGGCAGCAACTACGCCGGCTACTCCCCGGACGGCCAGTGCGGCGGCGGGGGCATCTTCGACCCGGGCACGGGCATCGGGGATCCCGCGTTCACCCTGGTGGTCCCCACGGATCAGTTCCTCGACTCCTACGTCTTCCTGACGCCGAACAAGTACAGCGACGACTACATCAACCTCACGGGTCCCAGCGGCACCAGCTTCCTCCTGGACGGCGCCCCGGTGACCGGGGTCTATACCCCGATCCCCGGTCCCGGAGGCATGGGCGTCTACCAGCTCCCCGTCGCGGACGGCGTCCACACGGTCACCGCGAACAACCCCTTCGGCCTCACGGTCTACGGCTACGACTGCGACGTGTCCTACGCCTACCCCGGCGGCCTGCGTCTCGAGTCCCTGCAGTAGCCTTTCGCTCCCCCCGGTTGCCCGACGACCCGGGAGGCCGGTGACCTCAACCCAGGTCGATCCCGAGGATCCAGGCGCCTACGGTGTACATGAGCAGCGGGATCAGGACGATCCCGAGGAGGTTCAGGGAGAAGCCCGTCCGGGCCATCTGGCGGATCGTGAGCCGGCCGGAGCCGAAGACGATCGCGTTGGGGGGCGTGGCCACGGGCATCATGAACGCGCAGGACGCGGCGATGGCCGCGGGCACCACGAGCAGCAAGGGCGGGACCCCGAGGCCCGGCGCGACCCCGGCCAGGATCGGGACCAGGCTCGCGGTGGTGGCGGTGTTGGAGGTGAGCTCGGTCAGGAAGATCACCAACGTGGTCACCAGCACCACCAGCAAGGGTCCGGGCAGCCGCTCCATGCCTGCCACGAGGCTTCCGAGCCACGCACCCACGCCGGTCGCGTCAAGGGCTGCAGCGAGGCTGAGCCCGCCACCGAACAGCAGCAGGATGCCCCACGGCACCCTGCGGGCCGTGGTCAGATCCATGACGAAGCGCCACGGGAACCGGTCCACGGGGATCACGTCCCGATCAAGGTCCCGATGCCGCCGATGGAGGCTCCATAGGCGATCCCCAGCAGGAGACACACGGCGAATGCGTCGCCGTCCTCCCTGCGGGCCACATCGAGGACGCTCAACGCGATGGGCAGCATCATCATCGCGGTCGCGGTGTTGGAGACCCACATGCTCAGCAGGGCCGTCGCGCCCATGAACGCGGCCACCACGTTCCGGGGCCGGGTCCCGGCGAAGCGCAGGAGCCGGGTTGCGAACCGACGGTGCAGGCCCCAGCGCTCCATGGCCAGGGCCAGGATGAAGCCGCCCAGGAACAGGAAGATCAGGGGATGAAGATAGGGGCGGAACACCCCGGTGACCGGGACCGCACCGGCCAGGGGGAGCACCACCAGGGGGAGCAGGGCGGTCGCCCAGAGGGGCACCACCTCCGTGAGCCACCACAGGGCCATCCACCCGGCGAGGCCCGCGGTGGCCCGCCCCGCGACCTCGAGCGGGGCGGCCAGGAAGATCGCCGTCCCCAGGAGCGGCCCACCCACCAGGAGGAGGCTCCGCACGATCCCGGGTCGGTCGTTCTCCCCCATCCCGTGCTCAGCGCGACGCTCCGTCGACGGCGACGGTGTAGTTCGCGCAGGGATGTGCGACCTCGTCGCCGATGCCGATAAGGACCATCATCGCGGTGTTGTAGTCGTCCTCGTAGTCGGCGCGCCAGCAGCGCAGGTTCGTGAAGGTCGCGTTCGGACCGATGCGACAGGCCAGCGCCTGGTCCAGCTCCACGCCGTCGATGGTGACGGGATCCACCAGGTCGCAATCGAAGACGCCTTCGCTGGCGTCGAACTCCGCGACCTCCCCCGCGGCCCAGCACCGGAACTGGACCCAGGCGCCGGGAACGCCGGTGAAGGTGAACACCGGATCGAAGCTGGCACAATCATACCCCTGGTACTCGTCGATGTTGAACCGGTACCAGTCCCAGTCGTCCCCGTCGTGGAGGGTCCCCGTCCAGGTGAGATCCGGATCGCAGGGCGACATGGGGGGGTTCAGCTCGAGGACCGTGGCCGCATCCGCGGGGGCCTCGTTGGGGGCCGTCTTGTCGTACTCGTCCACGTCCGGGTCCCCGCAGGTCTCCAGCTCGCAGACTCCCGGGACGCAGGCGAGGGTCTCCGCGTCGCAGACCGCATCCCAACCGCAGATCTCCAGGGAGCTCCAGGGGCCGGGGGCGGGGACGCCACCGCAGGCGCCCAGATCTCCGGAGCATTGCCCCAGGATCTGCCGGGTCACGGGGGCGCCGCCGCAGACCTCGCTGGAGCAGGCGCTCTCCTCGATCAGGACGCAGGTCTCCCCCGCCGACAGGAAGACGCCGCCCCCGTCGCAGCAGGGGTCCGCCGGCTCACAGCCTGCTTGCGGGATGTCTTCTCCCGCCACCGCGTCCGCTCCGCTCCCGGTGGAGCCCCCGGAGTCACAGCCAAGCCCCACAACGCCCATGGTCAGGCCCAGGGTGATCCACACGATGATCCTGCGCATCATTGCCTCCTTCGTCACAGGGTCGAGCCTATCACCTTTTGGACAAAGGCCCAGCTTTTCACCCTCCCGCCGACGCCGGATCCCCCTTCTGTACTGTTTCATGACGCGGTATCCTCGGGGCTCCCAGAAATCGGCACCCGGGAGGACGTCATGCGCACTCGGAGACTCACCGCGGTCCTGCTCCTCACCCTCCTCGCCGGCCCCGCCCCGGCGGACGCGACGGAGGGTGCCTGCCCCCCGAAGCACCAGCGGTTCGTGGACCGGGAGCATGGCTGGTCGGTCTGCGTCCCGTCGGACTGGAGCCGACGGGAGCGGGGCAGCGAGCTCATCTGGTCCCCGGGGCCCGGCCTGGACCTGGTCTTCGCGTTCCAGGTCAAGACGGTGGAGTCCGGGGACGTCTCCGCGCCCCTGGTGGCGTTCCTGGGGAAGAAGAAGGCCACCCTCCATGTGTCGCCCTCCGGGGATCTCGAGTACCACCTGGACGGCGTGGACGGCGTGGGGCTGGTGACCCACGAACACCGCTTCGGGATGCTGGTCTATACCTGGTGCGACAAGCCGGGGGAGGCCTGCGAGGCGCTGGTCCGCAAGGCCCTCGACCTCCACCGGACGGTGTCCTTCCAGCCGGCCCCGGACGTGCCCTATCACAAGTGGAAGGCCCTGGAGATCGGCGATCTGGCCCTGTACGCATCGCCGGGATCCCCCGCAGCCGAGGACCTCCCCTGGCTGGGCGAGGTATACTCCAAGGGCTACGCAACGCTCCTGGATGCCCTCGGGGCGAAGCCGAGCAAGGCGCCTCTGCGGATCTACTTCTACCCCTCGGAGGACGAGAACTACGGCTACACCCGCAGACGCACGGGCTTCAACATCCCCGGAGGCCCGGGGGAGGTCCACTCCCTCTTCGCCTCCCGGGGAGATCGCCAGTCCACCGGCCACGAGATGGCCCACGCGATCACCAATCGCTCCTGGGGAACATCGGCACAGGCGCTCCTCGGGGAGGGGATCGCGGTGGCCATGGACCTCTCGGGGATTGACCACCGCGCCCGCGCTGCCAAGGCCATCCAGACCCTGGAGCCGACGTTCACCCTCTCCTCGCTCCTCGATCAAAGGTGGTGGCAGCACGACATGGAGCTGAGCTACGGGGTCTCGGGCTCGGTGGTCACCTTCCTCCTGGCCGAGGGCAGCCTGGCAAAGGTCAGGGCCCTCTATCAGGCCCCGGACCTCGAGGCTGCGCTCCGGACGGAGTACGGCTGGACCCTGAAGGAGCTGGAGACCCGCTGGCGCAAGGCCATCGGCCTGAATTGATCCCCCTGCGGGGCTTGTGTGCCCACGCCCCGATTGTCCCCTGTGGGAGGGGCGTCCACGCCCCGATTCTCCCCTGTGGGAGGGGCGTCCACGCCCCGATTCTCCCCTGTGGGAGGGGCGTCCACGCCCAGATTCTCCCCTGTGGGAGGGGCGTCCACGCCCCGATTCTCCCCTGTGGGAGGGGCGTCCACGCCCCGATTCTCCCCTGTGGGAGGGGCGTCCACGCCCCGAATCGGCCCGTGGACGGGCCTCCCACATCAGGCAACAGCCCCGGTCGCCAGCCACTGGCGGCCCAACATCCGCGGCGAAAACCGAGTGCTTGCACTGCTGTACAGGAAATCCTCGGCGGACGGGGCCAGTTCCTTCCGGACTGGGTTGTCTTCGATATACCCGCCCACGGCGACGACATCGTCCTCGCGTCGGATCCGACGGTCAAAGAACCCCGGCTGCCAGATCGGACCACGCCGCCCAAGGTCCTTGTTGATCTCTCTCGCGCTCCAGTTCTTCCAGCGCCCGAAGCTCTGTTCCAGGGGACGCGATCCGAGGAGCACCGCCAGGACATGCAGGTGGTCGGGCATCACCACGAACGCCAGGAGCAGCGCATGTCCGACCTCCTGCCACGACAGCAGGCAGGCAGCAACCTTCTCTGCGGTCGGACCAACCAGGGGTGGGGCCGAAGCGCCGCACAGGCTGGTTCGCAGGTGGTACAAGCAGCCAGGCGAGGACCATCGTCCCTGGCGGAGGGCCTGATAGCCCGGGGTCTCTCGAGGAGGGCGGCGAGGGGACATCGTTGCACCTCTTGTCGTTGGTGGTCGTTCACTCCTCCTGAACAGAGATTCGTTGGCCCTCGGATGGGGGGAAGTGCGGAGCGAGACTTTTCCCTTGGACGCGGACCGCGCCTCCCCCTGTGGGAGGGGCGTCCACGCCCCGATTCTCCCCTGTGGGAGGGGCGTCCACGCCCCGATTCTCCCCTGTGGGAGGGGCGTCCACGCCCCGATTCTCCCCTGTGGGAGGGGCCTCCCACAAGCAAGAAGGAATCGGCCCGTGGACGGGCCTCCCACAAGCAAGAAGGAATCGGCCCGTGGACGGGCCTCCCACAAGCAAGAAGGAATCGGCCCGTGGACGGGCCTCCCACAAGCAAGAAGGAATCGGCCCGTGGACGGGCCTCCCACAAGCAAGA
>JBDRIT010000213.1:0-13444 GCA_043815665.1 Pseudomonadota bacterium | reverse complement strand
AGCACCGACCGGTAGTTCATGTCGGCCACGGAGACGTCAATCGGATCGCTATGCCTGCCCACGACTCTTCCAGACTCTCGCTTCGGCATGATCCTCCCTCTGCCGAAGCGCAAGGCCTCGACGTAAAGTGAAGATCATGGTGAGGATCGGTCAAGCGCGTTCAACGTCGACTTTGCGATCACCCTGGCCGAGCATGCAATCGGGAGGGGCCTCCCCCCTTGTTCAATCGAGTCCCCCCCCCTCACAGCGCCGCGAGCGCTGCGCCGGCGAAGCCCAGGAGGATCGCGGCGATCTTCCGCTTCGTCAGCGGCTCCTTGAGGAAGAACGCAGCGAGGATCGGGACGAGGAGGACGCTGGTCTGGTTGAGGACGCCGGCGATGCTGGTGTTGGTGTATTTCATCCCGGCGATCCAGATCATCATGGCCAGGTAGGTCCCGATGAAGGACGCGGGGACCAGGAGGCGCCAGTGGCGCCCCGGGCGGAACGCGCGGAGGATCTCCCGGCGGCTGCGGCCGTGGCCCAGGTAGAGGACGAGGAAGCCGACGCCCCCGGTGAGGCGCACGACGGCGGACCAGAGGACGTCCGCACGGTTGAGCACGGGCTTGGCCACGACGATCCCGGCGGCCATGCCCGCCATGGCCAGGACTCCGTACAGGATCCCTGTCCGGAGATCCTTCCGGGGGATCGGCGTGTCGTCCGGATCCGCCTTCCCGGCGATGAGCAGGATCGCGGAGACCATGAGCCCCACCGCGACGAGGAGGGTGATGCTGATGGGTTCGGACAGGTAGAAGAACGCAAAGAGGACGATGCAGGGGCTGTACAGACTGTCCACCACCGCGGACCGCCCCGCGCCCAGGCGGTTGAGAGAAGCGAAGAAGAGGGTGTCCGCCACCCCGATGCCCAGGGCGCCGGAGGCCAGGAGGATCCCCGCGTCGGCCCAGCCGTTCCCCGGGGGCAGGAAGGGGATACCCCAAAGGAGCATGGTCGGCACCAGCAGCACCACCGCGAAGGAATTTTTGAAGAGATTCAATGCGACGGGCGGGGTGGACGCGCCGGAGGCACGGAACATCACCACCGCGATGGCCCAGATGAACGCGACGAGGAGGGAGTAGAACTCTCCGCTGGTGGTGAGCGCTGTCATGGCGGTGGTTGTATCACACGTCCAGTGCGTGCGCTACGGCGCGTCCGACGGCGAGCCCGTCCGCGGCGGAGGACGTGATCCCCCCCGCGTAGCCGGCCCCCTCGCCGCAGGGATGGAGCCCCGGGTGGGACGCCGATGCCAGGTCGTCGTTCCGCAGGATCCGGACCGGGGAGGCGGTGGTGGTCTCCACCCCGATGACGCAGGCCTCCGCGGTGATGTACCCCCGCAGACGATCCGCCCGGTGCAGGCCCTCCCGGAGCCCGTCCCGGATCCCGGGAGGGAGGAGCGCGCCGAGGTCCGCGGCGGTGAGGCCCGGTCGGTAGCTGGAGGTCGGGAGCTCCGTCCCCGAAGCGCCGGCGAGGAAGGCGGTGAGGGCCTGGGCCGGGGCGCGGAAGCCGCCGCCCCCCCGCGGCCGCTGCGGCCCGCTCGAGGCGGCGCTGGAAGCGCATCCCCGCCAGGACGTCTTCGCCCTCCCAGTCCCGGGGACCCACAGCGACCACCAGGGCCGCGTTGCTCCAGGCCGACCCACGGGCCGCGTGGGACATGCCGTTGATCGCGAGGCCGTCGGGCTCCGCGGGGACCGGGAGGACGTGGCCCCCCGGGCACATGCAGAAGGTGTAGACCCCGCGGTCACCGACCTGGAACGCGAGGCGGTACTCCGCTGCTTCGAGCTCCGGATGTCCGGCCAGGGCCCCGTGCTGGATCCTGTCGATCAGCTCCCGGGGATGCTCCACCCGCACCCCCACCGCGAAGTCCCGGGGGGCCATGGCCACCCCCGCCGCGTCCAGCCACTCGAAGGTGTCCCGGGACGCGTTTCCCGGGGCCAGGATCACTGCGGCCGCGTCGAGATCGCCGGCCCTGGTGCGGACCCCCCGCACCCGTCCCTTCCGGACCACCAGCCCGTCCACCCGGGTGTCGAAGCGGAACACCACGCCGGCGTCCTCGAGGCCTCGGCGGAGCCGCTCGAGGAGGGGCACGAGGCGGTTGGTCCCGATGTGCGGCCGGGCGTCCACCGCGTAGTCGTCGTCCTCCCCGAGCCAGGCCAGCCGGGCCAGCACCTCCCGCATCGCGGGCCCTCGCTTCCGGGTGAAGATCTTTCCGTCGGAGTAGGTCCCTGCGCCCCCGAGGCCGAACCGGTAGTTGGATTCCGGGTTGAACCGACCGTCCCTGCGGAGGTCGCGCACGTGCAGGTGCCGGGCGGGGAACGCCGCGCCCCGATCCACGATCTCCACGGGGATCCCGACTTCGGCCAGCGCGGTTGCGGCGAAGAGGCCGGCCGGCCCGGCTCCCACGATGACCACGGGCGCCTGGCCACGGTCCGCCGGACGGAACGTCGGTGCGCGACCGAGGGGAGCGAACGCCCCCTGCCCTGCCTGGCGGATCTCCACGGAGAGGACCCACTGCAGGCGTCGTCGTTGCCGCGCGTCCAGGGAGCGCCGCGCGACGCGCCACTCCGTGGCCCCCGGGGCCGCCGCCTGCACCGCCTTCTCCAGGCGCCCGAGCTCCCCCACGGGGAGGGTGATGGTGATCCGAACGCTCATGGGCACGTTGTACCCCACCGCCCCCCACATCGTCCATCGTCCTTGAACGCGCGCCGGGGCTGTGCCTATCCTTGGCCCGACGTTCTCTTCGGAGGTCTGCATGCGCCGCGTACGTTCGTTGCTCCTCGTCGTCGTCTTCGTCCTCTGCGGATGCCGCTCCGGTGATCACGAGCACGAGCACGGTTCCGAAGAGCCCACGGCCCACGGCCCACAGCCCTCAGCCCCGCCTTCCCAGGCGCCCGACCTCTGGCTCTCCATCGCCGTGACCAACGACATCCACGGATACCTCGAGCCCCAGCCCTGGTTCCTCCCCGCGGCGGACGGCGGGCAGCGCCGCGACGCCATCGGCGGCGTGGAGTGGCTGGCCGGCTACCTCGAGATCCTCAGGGCCCGGGATCCCGTGCTCCTCCTGGACGCGGGGGACATGTTCCAGGGGACCCTGATCTCCAACGCGGTGAACGGCGCGTCCGTGGTGGCTGCGATGAACCACCTGGGCTACAAGGCCGCCGCGGTGGGCAACCACGAGTTCGACTTCGGCAAGGAGCGTCCGGAGGACGCGGACCCCTTCTCCGCGCTGAAGGCGCGGGCTGCGGAGGCGGACTTCCCCTTCCTGGCCGCGAACATCTACGATCGGACCACCGGGACCACCGTGGCCTGGCCCGGGGTCGCGTCCCATGTGATCGTCGAGGTGGCGGGGCTCAAGGTCGCCGTTCTGGGAGGCACGACCCTGGACACTCCCAAGGTCTCCCTCCCCTCCGTGGGGGACATCCTGGACTTCCGTCCCCTGGAGGAGGTCCTCCCGCCCCTGGCGAAGCGCCTGCGCGCCGAGGGCGCGGACGTGATCATCGCGGTGGTGCACGCGGGGGGCGGGTGCGACGGGGGCACCCCCGCGGACGATCTCTCCACCTGCGAGCCGGAGTCGGAGATCTTCCGCCTGGCCCGGGCCATGGACCCGGGAGACGTGGATCTCATCGCCGGAGGGCATACCCATCGGATCATCTCCCACCGGGTGAACGGGATCCCGGTGATCGAGGGGGGCGCGTACCTGCGCTCCTTCAGCCTCGTCCGTCTGCGCTGGTCCCGGACCGAGGAGCGGGTCACCGGCCTTGACCTCGAGGGCCCCGTGGGCCTGTGCCACGAGATCCCCGAGGGCTGGGAGAGCTGCGTCGCCTTCCGCCGGGACGACATGGGGCGGGTCGCACCCGTGGGCCGCCGGCCCGCGACCTTCCTGGGAAAGGCGGTGCAGCCCGTCCCCTTCCTCGACTCGATCCTGGACGATCGCCTCCGCGCGGGGCTCGAGGCCGCACGGGAGCCTCTGGGGCCCGTGGTGGTCCGTCCCCTGAACAAGGGCGGTCACGGGGACCACCCCGTCGGCCTCCTGGAGGCCGACATCCTCCTGGACAGTTATAAAAAGGCCTCGGTCGCCCTGGTCAACGAGAGCGGGATCCGCGCGGGGCTCCCGCAGGGGGCCATCACCTACGGCGATCTGTTCCAGGTCTTCCCCTTCAAGTCCCTCCCCGCGCTCATGGAGCTCACGGGCCGGGAGCTCCTGGACCTCCTGCGCCTCGCGTGCAGCGGCGCCCACGGATTGCCGGTGGTCGCCGGAATCCGGCTCGTGGTCGATCGGGCCCAGGACGACTGTATCCGGGAGGACTGGAACGGGGACGGCGTTCGGGAGCCCTGGGAGCGGCATCTCCTGGTCTCCGCGACTCTCGCGGATGGGGCGCCCATCGACCCGGACGCCACGTACGTGGTGGTGTCGAACTCCTACCTGGCCTCGGGAGGCAGCGACTTCAACAGGGTCCTGGACAAGATCCCCGGGGAGCGCAAGACGACCCCGGAGGAGATCCCGATCCGTGATGTGGTGGCCCGCTGGCTCCGCGGCCATCCCGACGTCCGCCTCGGGGAGGGGGACTACGGCTACGACGCCGGAGAGCGCGCCCGGGTGGAGGTCCTCAACCCCAACCACCTCCTCGGCTCCACCTGTCGAGATCCGTTGTCACGCAATGAGAAGACCGGACTTTCCCCTTGACACCTGGGCTTCGACAAGTAGACTCCCAACCCGGTGTTTTTCGCGGAGGTGCGTCATGTATGCAGTCGTGAAGGTTGGCGGTTCCCAGTATCGGGTACACGTCGGCGATACCATAAAGACCCAGAAGATCGAAGGCGATGAGGGTGCTGAGGTCCGGTTCGAGGATGTGCTCCTCGTGTCCGGCGACGGCGAGCCCACCGTTGGAACCCCGATCGTGGCGGGCGCGGCGGTGAAGGCCGTCATCGAGCGGCAAGGCCGCGAGAAGACCCTGCTCATCGTCCGGTTCAAGCGTCGCGGCGGCTTCCACAAGCGTCAGGGCCACCGGCAGCTCTATACCCGTCTGAAGGTGACCGACATCGTCGTCGGCTAGGAGGACATCATGTCGCATAAAAAGGGACAGGGAAGCTCGCGCAACGGTCGCGACAGCAACTCCCAGCGCCGTGGCATCAAGATGTACGGCGGCCAGCCTTGCCGCGCCGGGAACATCATCGTGCGGCAGCTCGGGACCACGGTTTACCCGGGGGAGAACGTCGGCATGGGGCGGGATTTCACCCTCTTCGCGACGTCCGATGGCGTGATCCGCTACGCCCGGTTCCGCAAGGACCGCGTTCGGGTCCACGTGGATCCCATTGCCGTATAGCGCCTCTCCCCACCTGAAAAACCTGAGTACGCCATGTTCCTGGATGAAGTAGAGATCGTGGTGCGCGCCGGTGCCGGAGGGCCCGGCATCGTCTCCTTCCTCCGGGAGAAGTTCCGCCCCAAGGGCGGACCCGACGGCGGGAACGGCGGCAGCGGCGGCAGCGTGATCCTCCTCGCCTCCACCTCCCTGAACACCCTCGTGGACTACCGGTACGGCCCGGACTTCTGCGCCGAGAAGGGGACCTCAGGGGGATCGACCCACTGTGCGGGCCGTCGGGGGAAGGATCGGATCCTCAACGTGCCGCCGGGCACCCTGGTCTACGACGCGGACACCGGCGCCCTCCTCGGGGACCTCGACGAGCCTGATCGGACCCTGCTGGTGGCCCGGGGGGGCCTCGGGGGGCGCGGCAACGCGTCCTTTACGTCCTCCCGCCAGCGCGCGCCGCGCATGGCCCAGCCGGGGCTCCCCGGCGAGGAGCGTCGCCTGCGCCTCGAACTCAAGCTCCTGGCAGACGTGGGCCTCATCGGCATGCCCTCCACCGGGAAGAGCACCCTGATCAGCCGCATCTCCGCAGCCCGCCCGAAGATCGCCGACTACCCCTTCACCACCCTGGTGCCGAACCTCGGCGTCGTGGAGCGGGACATCGAGGAGCCCTTCGTGGTGGCGGACGTGCCGGGGCTGATCCCCGGAGCCGCGGACGGCGCGGGCCTCGGCATCCGCTTCCTGAGGCACGTGGAGCGGACCCGGGTCCTGGTCCACCTCCTGGATCCAAGCACCGAACGGGATCCGGCGGAGGACCACCGGGCGATCCGGCGGGAGCTCGAGCTCTTCGGGAGCCACCTCCTCGATCGCCGGGAGATCGTGGTCCTCTCCAAGGCCGACACCCTCCAGGATCCGGATGCGGTTGCGGTGGACCTGGCCGCGGCCCTCGGGATCGACGAGGTGCACGCCATCTCCGCGGTCACGGGCCGGGGCATCCCCGAGCTCGTGCGCCTCCTCGCGCGCCTCGTCGCCCGCGAAAAGGCTGCAGAATCAGGGGAAGAAGGTTAGGGACAACAGCAGCCAGAGTCCGCGCAGATCAACGTCACCGCCAGATCGTAGTGTCCCCAGTCGCCCTCTTCGCTGAACCCCGACGCGCCGTCCACTACGATGGTCACCCAGTCGTCCTGTCCGGCGGTGTGGATGATGCTCTCCGGGTCGCCGTCGTCCTCGTCCCAGGCGCACTTGATCAGGTTGTCCAGGTCCTCGCAGCCCGTCCCCTGGTAGGCCTTGAGGCTCAGCTGGTAGTCGGACTCGACGGGGTCGGCGACGATGATCACCTGGTCCCCCGTGTTGAGCCAGAGTCGGTAGAAGTTGTCGTCCTGCGCGTCCCAGCAGTCGACCCCCCAGGACGGCAGGTTGTCGTCGTCGCCGTCGTTGGTGGTGTCCCCGGAGATCTGGAAGGCCCCCGCGGCCACGTTGGCCTCGGTGCGGCCGATGACCCGGGCCTGGGCACACTTGTTGCCGCTGGTCGTGAGGTTCGAGGTGCACCCCTGGGCCGAACAGTCGGGGACGCAGGACCCCGCCGCGCAGTGCTCCATCGCCCCGCACTGCGCGTCCGTGGTGCACTCCACGCAGCCCGATCCGTCGGGGGGGCACCAGGCCAGCGCGCCGCCGCAGGGCTGACAGGAGGGCCCGCAGGCCCCTGCGCTGTTGCAGAGGGCGCAGGCGCCGCCCTGGCAGTGGGGTGTTCCACCTCCACAGGCCAGGCAAGTGGGCCCGCAGTGGCCGGGATCGCTCGCCGTGCAGGGGACGCAGACCCCGCCGTCGCACGCGTGCTCCGGCGGGCACGAGGACGCGCTGCACGCGCAGGCCCCGGCGACGCAGGCCGGGGTCTCGGCCGGGCAGGTGAGGCAGTCCGGGCCACAGAACCCGAGGGCCTCGCAGGGGGTGCAGACGTTGTCGATGCAGGACTGGGAGCTCGAGCAGGGGTGCGCGTCGTCACAGCCCAGGCAGGTGGCTCCGTCGGCTCCGCAGAACTGACCCAGGGAGGAGCAGCTCGTGCAGTCGGGCCCGCAATGCGCGTCCACGTCGCAGGTGACGCACCCACCCCCCTTGCAGTAGGTGCCGTCGACGCAGGAGAAGGGGGTGCACTTGCAGACGCCGCTCACGCAGTTCGGGAAATCCGCAGGGCAACCGCCGCAGGGGCCGGTGTCGAAGTTCGTGTCCGGTGGCGTCGGCGTGTCCGCGGGGGTCGGGGTGTCGTCCGGGATCAGCGTGTCCACGGGAGCCGGAGTGTCGCCCGGGACCGGCGCGTCGTCCGGCGCGGGGGTGTCCGCTCCGGGGAGCGCGTCCGCGGGCTGCGCTGCGGTGTCCGCCTCCAGGCTGTCCTTGCCGAACTGCCACCCCAGGTCGGCGTACACCACGTCCTCACCTCCGCCGGGGGTCCCACCGCAGGCGGCGAGGAGCAGAGCGAGGATGAGCGAGGGGACTCTGCCCATGGCGACCTCCGATATGGATACCGCTGAGTATAGCGGTACCCGTGGACATCCATCAAGAGGGGACCTCGAGCTGCGGTGTGTCCTCTCCTCCCCGCACCCCGTGGCGACCAGGAGAACCAACAGGAAAAGGCGGAGGGTTTGATGTAGGATGGGTCCGGCTCGCGTGCCCCGGGGAACGCGGGGGGATACCGGGGCGGACAAGGGAGGCGGGAGATGGTCCGAAAACCACAGAGAATCCGGTACGGCTCCTGGGTCCTCGCTGCCTGCGCGCTCCACATTGTGGCGCCTGCCCAGGGGAGGGACCGGGATCCGGTGGCCGCGTTTCGTCGCGCGGTCTCGATCCACCGAAACCTTCAATGCGGAGATCATTTCATCCAGGGCCTCTCTGTCCGCTACGCGGTGGAGCCCCGCCGTAGTCAGTCCGCTCGGGAGGTCCGGGAGCGGATGATCGAGGTCCTGCGTCGCCGGGCCGAGGGCTGGGGCCGGGAGGGGCCGAGCATCGCCAGCCGGGGGGAGGATCAGGTAGAGGTCTGGTACCCCGGCCCCCCGCAGCGGGTCGCGGCCATGCGGATGGTCCTGGAGCGCCCGGGGGTGCTGGCCTTCCACGCGGTGGAGACCCGCTCCCCGTGGCTGGACGCTCTGGGACCCGCGGTGGATCGCTGGAGCGAGGCGCACCCAGACGGGACGGTGACCCTGGAACGGCCCTACGATGACACCGTGGTCCGTGGGGACACCCTGGCGGAGCTGGACGCCTTCGGCGCCACCCTGCCCGAGCTGCCTCCGGACCGGATCGTCGCCTTTGCCGAGGAGGACGTCTTGGACCAGGGGTCCGAACGCCGTGCCCGGTGGCGCCTCTACCTCCTCCACGCGGACGCGCCGGTCCACGGGGGGCACATCGCGTCCGCGGGCGTCACCACCGACGAGCACGACGGCATGCCCCGCATCTCCCTGGAGTTCACCGCCGCCGGGGCGGCCGCGTTCGCGGACCTCACCGAGGCCCTGACCCAGCGGTACCTGGCCATCGTCCTCGACGGGCGGGTCATGTCCGCGCCCAAGGTCATGGAGCGCATCACCGGAGGCCGCGCGCAGATCACCCTGGGGTCCGGCCGGCCCTACCCGGAGATCTTCGAGGAGGCCCGGAGCCTGGCCACGGTTCTGGGGTCCGGCGGTCACCCCGGGATGCTGAATGTCGTCTCCGAGGACCCCGGGGGCCAGGCGCCGGCGGAGGGCTGGCGGGCCCTGGGGCCCCTCCCGTTCACCGCACAGGCTCTGGCCCTCCTGATCACCTTCCGTTACGGCTGCTTCTGAGGAGCTCCATCGTGAGACGTCACCGTGCCCTGACCCTGCTTCTTTTCCTGCTTGTCCCTGAGACGGGCGCCGCGGACGACGGGGAGATCTTCACCCTCGCCCCCGCGTTCACCCACGCGTTCCCCCAGCCCCTGCGGGGCCCGGTCCTCGCCCGGGGCGGGCGGTACGTCGCGGTCCTGGAGGATCGGGTGGAGGGGGTGGATCCCAAGACCGGTCTCACCCGGTTCGAGGGGGACAAGAACCCCCTCCCCCGCCGGGTCGCGGTCCTGCCTCACGGGGTCCTCTTCGTGGGGGAGCATCTGCGGCTCTTCGATCCCGCGGACGGACGCCTTCGCTGGGACTATCCCATGAACTGCCGTCCCGGGGACTGCAACGTGGACGTGCTCACCTGGGACGACGATCGGATCCTCGTGGCCGGCTTCGGGGCCAGCTTCGACCAGGTGATGCTCCTGGATGCGCGCACGGGCCGGGACGCGTGGCCCGACTGGGTCCCCACGGCCAATGCCCGGTTCGGCCGGGTCGCGGGGGACCGGGTCACCCTGGTCTGCGACCATGCAGCGCGGCTCGTCCAGGTGGTCGATATCCCGAGCCGCCGGGTGCTGCACACCGCGCCCGCACCCAAGGCCGGGCTGAAGCCCCAGCGCGTCTGGTTCGGGGACGGGGCCGTCGCGGTGCTGGGCCGCCTGGACGGGAACGCCTCCCTGGCGATGATCCCCCTGGACGGGGCCGAAGGGGCCTCGTTCAAGATCACCGCGGGAGCCGACGACGAGGGGCTCTGGGCCTGGCCCGACGCCGGGCGCTTCTCGATGGTCTCCCGCGCCGAGGGGCGGACCCGGGCGTGGTTCATGGACGTCGCCACCCGGAAGGCCGCAGGGAGCCTGAACGCGGCCGGGGGCGCCACGCTCCTGCCCGGCCCCGAGGGGATCGTGGTCGCGGAGGCCGCTGCGGACCGCCTGACCCTGACCCTTCACACTCCCGCGGCCGGCGCGTCTGCGTGGCGCCTCGAGCTGCCCCTCCCCGGCGCGCGGGTCTGGCGCCAGGGGGCGCGGATCGTGGTCGCGAGCGCCGGGACCCCGGCGCGGATCGTCATTCTCGAGGCCGCAGACGGCTCCCTGGTCGGGCTCGGAGACCTTCCGCCGGGGCCCGCCGCGGCCGCGACCTGGATGTCCGAGCCCGGGGAGGGCCTCGCAGCCGTGGCAGCGGGGCAGACCCTGCTGGTCTTCGAGAAGCGTCCCGTGGCCGACCTCGTGACCGCGTTCCGATCTGCGCTGGATGCGGGGGACGAGGGCGGTGCCCGGTCCGTCGCGGGCCTCCTGGCCCCGTTCCAGGACGGCCTCGCTGTCGCGCGGGAGATGGCGACGGAGCTGCGCAGGCGCCACACGGATCGTCTGCTCCAGGCCGTCGAGGCGGGGCGCTGGGCGGCCCTCGACGAGGACCTGGCCGGACTCCTCCGGGGCTGCGCGCCCACGGACCGGCACTGTGCGCCCGACATGGCTGCAGCGGCGAATACCCTGGTCTCCCTGCGGCGCTTCGGAGCCGAGCCGGCGCGGTGCGACGTCGCTGCGCTCCGGATCCTCGGCGACTGGGCGATGGAGTACCTGGAGGCCGGCGCTGCGCCGGGCTGGGTGGCCGGGCTCGTGCTCGAGCTCGCCGCGTCCCTCGCGGATCGGGGAGCCCTGGAGGACGGGGAAGCCCTCCGGGGCCGCCTCCTCGCAGACCCGGTCCGGGCTGCGGCCGCGGATCAGGATCATCTGACGAAGATCTACCGGCTCTACGGTCTCCGGGGGGCCCTCCAGGGGGCCCGGGACGCGGTCACGGCCCGGGACTGGACGGCGGCCGCAAAGGCCCTGAAGGCCTTCGCCGCCGCGCCCCAGGCCCTGGCCCTCTTCGATCCCTACTACGAGCCCCTCATGGAGGCCCTCTCCGTGGATCTGTTGCCCGCGGAGATGCTCCCGGAGCGGGTGCCCGGGATCCTCGCGCCCCTGGAGAAGGAGCTCCCCCTTGCGATCCGGCCGGCCATCTCCGCCGCGGAGGGGGACGCGTGCGTGACCCGCTGTGATCGGGCCATGGCCACCTGTCCTCACCCCTGCGCAGCCCCCGGCGCGTGCGACGCGGTCTACGAGCGCTGTCTCGAGGGCTGCCTCGACCACGGTGCGCGGTGGCGGTTGCCGAAGATGCGGGTGGACGTGAAGAGCGAGGGCTTCCTCAACTGTCGTTGAAGCGACGGATCAGTCGCAGACGTACGCGCCCAGATCGTCGAAGGTGTTGATCGGGAACCCGTCCCACTCCACCGAAGGATCGAACACGTCGGTGCCGTCGGTGTCGCCGGCCGCGACGGTGCACTTCCGGCGCAGGGTCATGTCCTTGGTGGCCACCAGGGGATCCCCGCCGGTCCAGCCGTTGCCGCCCGGGTCGAAGCCGATGGTTCCGAAGACGTCGGTGGGGACGCCGCCGCAGATCAGCTCCAGCGCGTCGTTGCCATTGTGGTTGAGGCCCGACGTGGTGAACTGGCAGGTGCCGTCGGTGAGCTGGGGGGCCTGGAAGGAGCCGTGGCACACGACCCAGGTCGCGCCGGCCGCGAGGAGGGTCTCTTCCTCCGGCGCGACGGCCACGATGACCGCGTCTGCGGCGTCGTCACCGTTGGAGTACCGGTTGAACCGGCAGCCGGAGAGGTCGATCGCCGCGTTCCCGCCGTTGAAGAGCTCCACGGCCTTGTTGTTGGAGCCGCCCTCCACGTACTCGGAGATCCAGAGCGGTGCGGGGTTGTCGCAGGTCCCGCAGTCCCCTTCGCAGGAGTTGCAGGTCTCCGCCGCGTTGCAGAGCTCGTCGCCGCACACCGGCGGGTTGCACTCCAGGGAGAAGGTGTCGCTGCAGAACTCGCAGATGTCCGTGCAGCAGTTCTCGTAGACGAAGCAGGACGCGCTGCACTGGCAGGGGGAGCCCGGGGTGTAGGCCTGGCCGCAGACCCCGTCGCAGGCCGTCATGCACACGCCGCAGTCCGCGGGGCAGGACGCGCAGTCCTCCTCGCCCTCGCATGCGTCGTTGTTGTCGCATACGGGGCAGGCGCCGCAGTCTGCGGGGCAGGTGTCGCAGGTCTCGTCGCCGTTGCACTCGCCGTCGTCGCACGCGGGGCAGACGCCGCAGTCTGCAGGGCAGGTGTCGCAGGTCTCGTCGCCGTTGCACTCGCCGTCGTCGCAGGCCGCAGGGCATTCGCCGCAGTCCGCGGGGCAGGTGACGCAGGTCTCGTCGCCGTTGCACTCGCCGTCGTCGCAGGCGGGGTCGGCGCAGGCGGGATCGTCCCCGCACTCGTCGTCCTCGCAATCGGTCATGCCGTCGTCGTCGTCGTCGATGTCGTCGTCGCAGACGGTCTCGCAGAGCACTGTCTCGCCGAGGCACTCGCCGACTGCGCAGAGGTCGCCGCCGGTGCACGGGTCCCCGTCGTCGCACGGGAGGCCGTCCTCGCCCGCCTCGGCCAAGCACGCGCCGGTCTCAGGGTTGCAGACCGGGACCTCGCAGGCTCCCACGGGGAAGCCGGCGCAGTCCACCACGCTGGAGGGGTTGAGGAGGCAGTACCGACCCTGGCAGGTCACCACGCCGTTGCAGAGATCTCCGTCGTCCTGGTCCGCGCAGTCCGCGTCGACGAGGCACTCGGTGGCCGCGCCGCAGGCTCCGTCGTGGCAGGTGCGGATCGTGGTCGGGGGCGCCCAGTCATCGAGCATGCAGGGCATGCCGTTCGGGGCCACAGCCGTCGCGCAGGCGACGCCCTCGCCTGCCGCAGCGCAGATCCCGACCTCGCATTCTCCGAGGCCGTCGGGATCGCAGGCGGTGCCCACGGGGGCGGGGGCGATGGCGCAGGTCCCGGCGTCGCAGATCGCCATCTCGCAGGGGCCCGGGGCGCTCGTTCGTGCGCACTCCTGGTCCGACGCGCACTCCTGGGCAGGCGCGCCGTTCCAGCTCACCGTGGCCGGAGCGCTCGGCTCCGGTGTGCCCAGCTCTTCGAATCCGGACTCCCACCCGCAGGCGGAGAGGAACATGGTGATCACGAGAACTGACGCGAGCTGCCTCATGCGTGCCTCCAATCAAGTGCGGCTGTCGCCGCAAGCAATGCAATGGCGGCGAGTATAGCGAAGGGTCGGGGGGCTGTCCAGTGACCCCGGGGACCCTCCCAGGGCAATCGCAAAGTCGCCGCTCCCCCAGCGGTCTATCGAACTCTGGCTCGACTCGGCTGGAAGAATGGTCCGTTGCCGTTGCCGTCGCCGTCGCCGTCTGACGATCGATCACATCTTTTCGCTCTTCGCGATC
>JBDRIT010000212.1:0-6155 GCA_043815665.1 Pseudomonadota bacterium | reverse complement strand
ATGACCCGCAAACAGCGCGTGATGATCACCGGCGGCGCCGGATTCCTGGGGATCAACCTGGCGCGGTACCTCCTGGCGCGTGGCTACGACGTCACGTCCCTGGACCTGGTGCCCTTCGACTACGCAGATGTCGCGGATCAGGTGCGCGTGGTCACCGGCGACACCCGGAAGCGGGAGGACGTTGACGCAGCGACCCAGGGCGCGGATCTCGTGATCCACTGCGCCGCCGCGTTGCCCCTGTACAGGCCGGAGGACATCTACTCCACGGACATCGACGGCACCCGCATGGTGATGGAGGTGGCCCGTGCCCGCGGGATCGAGCGGGTGGTCCACATCTCCTCCACCGCGGTCTACGGCATCCCGGATCATCATCCCCTGTACGAGTACGATCCCCTGGAGGGCGTCGGCCCTTATGGTGAGGCCAAGGTCAAGGCCGAGGATGTCGCTGAGGGGTTCCGGGCCCGGGGCCTCTGCGTGCCGATTCTGCGCCCCAAGTCCTTCATCGGGCCGGAGCGCCTCGGGGTCTTCACCCTGCTCTTCGAGTGGGCCATGGAGGGCCGCAACTTCCCCATGATCGGCTGGGGGAACAACCGGTACCAGCTCCTGGACGTGGAGGACCTCTGCGCGTCGATCCACCTCTGCCTGACCCTCCCGAAGGAGACCGTGGACGACGTCTTCAACATCGGTGCGAAGGACTACACGACGATGAAGGAGGGCTGGCAGGCGGTCATGGACTACGCGGGCCACGGCAAGCGCATCGTCGGCTTCCCCGCGTCCCCCATGATCTGGACCCTGCGGTTTCTGGAGAAGCTCAACCTCTCGCCGCTGTACGAGTGGGTCTACGAGACCGCTTCCGCGGACAGCTTCGTCTCCATTGAGAAGGCTGAGAAGGTCCTGGGATTCGCCCCGAAGTTCTCGAACAAGGACGCCCTGATCCGCAACTACAAGTGGTACATGGAGCACCTCCACGAGTTCCAGAATCTCTCCGGGGTCTCCCACCGGGTGCCGTGGAAGCACGGGCTCCTCAAGGTCGCCAAGAAGTTCTTCTAGCGCCACACTGCAGGTCGCCCGATGCTCACCGGACTCCTCAGGCTCCCCTCGGTCGGGCGGCTGCACATCACCGCCATCGCAGCCCTGGGCACCTTCACCTTCGGGTGGCTGTTCACGGGGCTCCATCCGTGGCTCCTGGCCGGGGTCTCTGCGCTGGACTGGACCCTCGTGAACCTCCTCAATCGCGTGGTGGATCTCCAGGAGGACCGGGTCAACGAGATCCCGGGGACCGACTTCGTGGGGCGGCATCAACAGGGGATCCGCCGGGGCGGGCTCCTGGTCCTGGCGATCTCCCTGGTCCTCCTCCACCCACTCCTGGGGGCGGTGACCGGGCTCCGGCTGACCTACCACGCCCTGGGCCTGGCGTACAACTGGCCCCTCCTCCCGGGGGGGCGCCGGATCAAGCAGCTCTACTTCTGGAAGAACACCGCCTCTGCGTTGGGCTTCCTGATCACGGTCTTCGGCTATCCACTGGCCCTCGGGCTTCCCTATCCGCCGGGGATCGACCTCTCCGCGGTGGTGGTCTCCATGGCCTTCTTCACCCTCTTCGAGCTGAGCTACGAGGTGATCTACGACCTGCGGGACGTGGCCGGGGACCGGGCCGCCGGGGTGCGGACCTATCCCGTGGTCCATGGCGTAGCCGCCGCGGTGCGCATCGCCGACGGGTTGATCCTCTCATCCCTGGTGGTCCTCCTCGGAGGGTGGATCGCCGGCTCGATCCCCTGGCGCATCGCCGTGATGGGGGCGGCGCCGTTGCTGCAGTTCGTGATCTACAAGCGGGCGATCACCCGGGGCATCACCTCCCGGGACTGTGTCAACATCACCTGGACCGGCGTGGGGCTCCTGGTGGCCTTCCACCTCTGGGTGGCCGCCGGGCTCCCGGGGGTCTGAGCCATGATCGCCCTCGAGCTCACCTGCCTCGGGATCGTCGCCCTCTACCTCGGGGTGAAGAACCGGCGGGGGGCCGAGCCGCCCCGTGCCCTCCTGGGTCGCCTCGCGGTGGTGGCCGCGGCGGCCTGGATCACCGAGGAGACCTGCATCCGCCTGTACGGGTTCTACGGGTACGGCTCCGGTTGGAGCGTCTTCGTGGGCAGCGTCCCCCTGCTGGTGGTGCTGATCTGGCCCGTGGTCATCGACTCCGCCCGGGACCTGGCCTCCCGGCTGACCGGGCCGGGGCCCCTGCGCCTGGCGGGGATCACTGCGGCGCTGGTCCTGGCCGACGCGGCCCTCATCGAGCCGGTGTCAGTGCACGCGGGGCTCTGGTCCTGGACCGCGCCGGGGCTCTTCGGGGTCCCCCCCGTAGGCGTCCTGGGCTGGTCCTTTTTCACCCTGGCCTGCGTGGGCATCCTCCAGGTCGTCGAGGGCCGGCGTTGGGGCCTGCGCGGCGCCCTCCTGGCGATCCCCGGCGCCCTCGCGCTCACACACATCCTGCTCCTGGCAGCGTGGTGGGGCGCGCTCCGCTGGGTCTCCGTGGAGGTCGCGCCCTGGCCCGCGGTGGCCGGCGCCGGGCTCCTCTCCCTCGCACTGACCCTGGTGGCGCTGCGGGCTCCAGGGTGCCGGGTGCCGCCGAAGTCCGTCCTGCTGCAGCGCGTCCCCGCCGCGGCGTTCTTCTTTGTGCTGCTGGTGATCCACCGGGAGGGCGCAGGGGCCCTGGTGGCGTGGACGCTGTGCTTTGCGCCACCCTACCTTGTCCTCACGGCTCGCGCCTCATCGAGGTGATTCGGGATCAGTCGTGCTTCTTGTCCGAGGGGAGGAACACCACACTCGAGCGCTCCTGGTCGAGCTGCAGCCCCGGGTGGCGGGAGCCCCGCTCTTCGATGGAGAGGACGCTGTAGATGGAGATGTGCAGGCGCTTGGTGTCCGCGAAGCGGGACTTCAGGTCCTCCTCCTCGGGATCGATGACCAGGCCGCCGGTGTCGAAGACGAAGTCCGACAGGCAGACGAAGGTCGGCCCCAGGTCCGAGTCCTCGATACGCCGCGCCTTGAGGGTGCGGATCGCGCCCTCCCGGGTCGGGTCGCGCCAGGTGATGACGAAGTAGGTACGCGGCTTCCGGGTCATGGTCACCTCCGGGCCCGATTCTGACCCGTGATCCCCATGGATGCAACCCCGTCCTTGTCTGTGGGCCTCCATCGCGTTGCCCGCGCAGAACCCGGGACGGCGCTACAGGCAACCAGCGGCTTCCTCCCCGGTGATGATGCCGGCGCGCAGGGCGCGCTGCGGGTCCAGGTAGCCCAGGGCCACGGCCTTGCGCAGCCTCCGGCGTGTGTGACGGTCCATGGCCCGGTCGCACATGGCGCCGCCGATGATCGTCGCGCCCTGCTCCGCCTCGATGGCCCGGGTGTAGGCCTCGATCGCCGCGACCTCCCGGAGGACCTCGTCCTCGGGGAAGGCCCGGGCGTAGGCGAGGCGAACGACGAAGAGCTGGGCGGGGTGGCCCACCCACTTGCCGTCCATGCCCAGGGCCTGGCCATGGGCCGCGTCGTCGTAAGCCTCCTTGAGGCGGTCGAGGATCAGGACCTTGTTCTCCATCGTGGAGAGGGCCTTGTCCGCGACGGGATAGTTGATCGTCATGTTGTCGATCGCGGGCACGCCCACCGCACCGGCGACGTTGATGATCGCGGCCCGGGCCCAGTCGCAGACCGGGTGGTCGTTCCTGATGACCGGCAGGTCCACGTCCGCCGCGTAGTCCGCGATGCCGAAGATGATCCCGGTGAGGCGGGGCAGCACCGGCTTCACCAGCTCGATGAGCTGCGCCGCGCCCCTGCCGGACTCCACCAGGAACTGCATCTTGATGCGGTTTCTCTCGAGGCCCAGGGCGTCCTCGAGCTCCCCCAGGAGGTCGGAGACCATCTCGAGCTCCTCGGGGTGCTCGGCCTTGGGCCAGATGATCCCGTCCACGGGGTAGTCCGAAGGTGGGACGCCCTCCGCGGCCCGGGTCAAGACGACGATCAAGTCATCGATGCAGTACTTGAGATTTAGACCGCTAGGACGGTAGAACCGTAGAACTTTATTCCAATCGGCCTCCCTGAATGAAGCGACGGCGTTCTCCCGTCCCCGGGCGATGACGTCGTCCCGCAGCGCCTGGGCGTCCTCGCCGTCCACCATCACCAGGGGCGGCCGCGGGTCGCCGGCCAGCTGCTTCTCCACTGCGTCCACAGGGACGCCCAGCCTGTCCGCGAGCTCCTGGGTCGCGATCCCGAACTTGTCCAGGATCCTCGCCGTGGCTGCGCTGCCTCGCTCGATGGCCTTGAAGACCATCTCCCTGTTGGAAGCCGGCGTGGTGAGGTGGGCCTCCTGGCGCAGGAAGCGCAGGGGCAGGTCCCCGGCGATCAGCGTCCCCTGGTGCTCTACCAGTGCGAGGCGTCTGGCCTCATATCTCTCCCGAATCGAGGCGTAAGCGTCCAGGTTCCAATTTGACATGGGCGTCTCCTGACCCTGCTGGCTGTGATCTCAAATGGACAATGGACAATGGATCCGGGCCGCGATAGCTTACCTTCCGGGTCCATTGTCCATTGTCCATCGTCCCTTGATCTTTGTCCATTCAACCCCGGGTTCCCCAATGGCGCTACCCTTCGAAATCCTCGCGCTCGACGCGACCACCGCAGCCCGGCGCGGCCGGTTCACCACCCTGCACGGCACCGTCGATACCCCGGTCTTCATGCCCGTCGGCACCGCCGGAACGGTCAAGGGCATTGTCCCCTGGATGATCCCCGAGACCGGCGCGGAGATCATCCTCGGGAACACCTACCATCTCTACCTCCGCCCGGGGCTGGAGGTGGTCGAGAAGCTGGGCGGGCTCCACAAGATGATGGGGTGGGGCGGGGCCATCCTGACGGACTCCGGCGGGTACCAGGTCTTCTCCATGTCCGACCTGAGGAAGATCACCGAGGACGGGGCGGTGTTCCAGTCCCATATCGACGGATCCAGGCACGAGCTGACCCCGGAGAAGGCGATCCGGATCCAGGAGACCCTGGGATCGGACATCATGATGGTCCTGGACGAGTGCCCCGCCGCGGACGCAACGCCGGAGTATATCGAGAGGTCCATGCAGATGACGACCCGCTGGGCCGAGCGGTGCCTGGGCGCGCGCACCACGGACGCGGCCCTCTTCGGGATCCTCCAGGGGGGGACGATCCCGGAGCTGCGCCGGGCCCATGCCAGGGATCTGAGAGCGATGCCCTTCGACGGCTTCGCCATCGGCGGTGTCAGCGTCGGCGAGTCGGTGGAGGACATGCTGAACACCACCCGCCTCGCCGCCCCCCTCCTGCCCGCGGACAAGCCGCGGTACCTCATGGGAGTGGGCCGCCCCACGGACATCCTCCAGGCCGTGGCCTGTGGCGTGGACATGTTCGACTGCGTCCTGCCGACCCGGAGCGGCCGCATGGGCATGCTCTACACCTCCCAGGGGGAGATGAACATCAAGAACGCACGCTACCGCCTGGACGACAGTCCCCCGGACCCTGCATGCGGCTGCCCCGTCTGCACCCGGTTCACCCGCGCGTACCTGCGGCACCTCTTCATCGCAGGCGAGATGCTCGGCGCGATCCTGAACACGCTGCACAACCTTCACTTCTTTGGCGGGATGATGAGGGAGGTTCGCGCGGCCGTGGAGGCCGGCACCCTCCAGGCCCTCATCGATGACTGGCGCCCCCGGGTGGATCGTCGATTGCCAGAGGGAGCGTGAAGAGGAAGCAGGAGCCCTCCCCCTCGGAGGACTCCATCCACAGGCGTCCGCCGTGGCGCTCCACCACCTTGCGGCAGATGGACAGGCCGATGCCGGAGCCCTCGAATTCGCTGTCCGAGTGGAGCCGCCGGAAGGGCTCGAAGATGTGCTCTGCGAACTTCTGATCGATCCCGATGCCGTTGTCGGTCACACCGAGGATCACCTCACCGCCGTTGATGGCAGCGGTGAGGGAGATGCGGGGGTCGCGGTCCGGGGCCCGGAACTTGACCGCGTTGCCGATGAGGTTCTGGTAGAGCTGTGTTACGAGCGTCGGGTCGACCTGGACCCGAGGGAGGCGGCCCCGCTCCACGGCCGCGCTTGATTCATGGATCGGGGACGAGAGGTTGAGCAGCGCGTCGTCGACGCAGCGCTCCAGCGAGA
>JBDRIT010000211.1:0-13782 GCA_043815665.1 Pseudomonadota bacterium | reverse complement strand
GTTGAAGTCATCACAGGTCTCATCGCCCGCCACCTGGCCGTCCCCGCAGGTGTCCCACTGGATGCAGTACAGCGGTGGAGTGACGACCTGCACGCCGTTGTGTTTCCACTCGTTGCCCTCACAGGCGAAGCCCTTGTCGTCCATGTAGAATGTCCCGCCAGCGCCCCATGCCTTGTCTGAGCAGCTACTGAAGCACTTGATCACCCCGTGGGTGTCGTCCACCCAGTAGTTGTACCAAAGGTGGTAGTCCTGGAGTGCGAAGCCGTCCGTGAAGGGCAAACCGATGTAAGGGATGGCATCCACGGGGTTGTTCGGATGGGTGTCCGGGTGCTCGAAGTCGATGGAGCCGTCGTTGTCCAGATCCACCCGGATCGCGTGGTTCCCCCACCAGGTATGGAGTTGGAGGATCTCCCCAGAGATGCCTCCCGAGACCACGGTCCGCATCTCCCCGTCGAGGAACCAGGTGACCTTCATGTACTTCCCCGGGGGTGCGTCGGCGCAGAGCCCGTCCACACAGTACTTCCCCGGGCTGCACACGCCGCAGGAGCCGCCGCAGCCGTCGTCCCCGCACTCCTTGCCATCACAATCGGGGACCAGGCAGACGCACTGTCCTTCGATACAGATCGAGTTGTCATCACAAGGGGTCCCGTTCTCGAGGAGCGAGTCGATGCATCCGCCTGCATCCGGCGCGCAGACGCCGACGACGCAGGGATTGTCCGAGGCACAGAGGGCATCATCCGGGGCATGGATGCAACCGACCAGCTCGTCACAAGCGTCGACCGTGCAGTCGAACCCGTCGCCGCAGTCCACGGACGTGCCAAGACAGACGCCATCGACGCAGATGTCGTCCATGGTGCACATCAAGCCATCGTCGCAGACCCCCTCGCAGGCCGCAGCGCACTCCACCCCATAGAGAAGAGAGACCCCCACGGTCCACATGAAGCAAACATTTGAGTAGGTCGCTCCATCACATCCACAGACAGGATCCCATAGAGCCGGGCAAACCGGCGGGATTACTACACATTCACCAGCGACCCCGCCCTCCCCGCAGGTCCCGTCCGGGTACAGGCAGAACTCACCCTCCGGGCAAGACAACCCGGTGTTTCCCCCGCAGCCCGTGACGCAGCCTTCGTCCACCTCCCCGTTACAGTTGTCGTCCTGTCCGTTGCAGACCTCCTCAGCACTGGGATGGATGTCCGAGTTTAGGGGCGCGCAGTCCATTTCGTCTGGGACCCCGTCGCCGTCGTCGTCCGCGTCTACACAATCCGCGTCCCCGTCCTGGTCCGAGTCCTGGTATCCCTCATCCACCAGCCCGTCGCAGTCATCGTCAAGGTCGTTGCACATCTCCGCTGTCGGCGATGGGGCCTCGCAGGAATAGACGGCCTCGACGCAGGCGCCGATCCCGGAACACTCGCCCCACTGGTTCACCAACGTGCAGTTCGGCGCCTCGCAGAGCCCATCGCAACAGAACAGGGGCTGGTCGCAAAGCCCGCAGGACCCACCACAGCCGTCCGAACCGCAGTTCCTGCCAGCGCAATCGGGAACACAACAGGTGTCCCACACACAGATCCCGCCGGGGCATCCCATGCCGTCCAGGGGCAGGTGCCAGCAGCCGGTGTTCGAGAGACAGCCGTCCGCTGTGCATGGGTTCTGATCGTCGCAGTCGACCTGGGGACCTTCGATGCAGATGAGGGTCTCACAGGTGCCGTCGCTCGTGCACAGATCCCCGTCGTCGCAAGCCGCGCCGTCGTCGAGGGGCGTGTGGACACAGACCTGCCCGTCGAAGACGTCCTCGATGCAGGCGACGCAGTCGTCGCAGGACAACGCGTCGGGGCCATCGCAGTTCCCGTCCACGCCGTCGCCAGGCAGGTCGTCTCCGCAGGGGTGTACGAGGGGCCCGTCGTCGTCGCAGTCATCGCCGCCGCTCCCGACCGAGGCGTAGCCATCCCCGTCCCCGTCAACGCCGTCCATGCCATCGCAGTTCTCGTCCAGGGCGTTACCAACCTGATCCTGGACCGACGGGTTGAAGCCCCCGTCGCCGTCATCGCAGTCCGGGCCACCACAGCCCGCAGCGACGAAGTCGTCGTGGTCCAGGTCGCAGTTGTTCACCAGCACCTGGACCTCGACGAATCCGGTCTCTTCCAGCGCGTTCTTGGCGACGGCCTCCAGCAGCCGGGCCTCGTCCTCCACGCCGGTCGTGTCCCACGCGAAGTCGTAGGGCGCCTCGAGATCCTGGTGCGCAGGGACGCCGTCCACCAGGAAATCCACCCCGGCGATCTCCGCGCCGTCGTCCTCCGCCACCGCGCGGATCTGCACCGTCCCCGTCAGCTCCGTATCCGGCTCCAGGGCCTCGCAGACGCCGTCGACGCAACGCTGCAGTGCCGCGGTCACCGGGTGATCCACCAGCACCGTCACGGTCGCCGTGGTCTCCTGCCCGACGCTGTCCAGGGCCGTCACCGTGAGCACCCGCTCCGCCTTCTCGTACTCCGGCGTCCAAAGGATCTCCCAGACCCCGCGCGGGGACGACAGGTCCCCGTACCACGCACCGTCCACGGACAGGGATACGGTCTGGAGGCCCACGTCGTCGTCGGCCTCGGCCTGCACCGTCACCGGGCCGGGCACCGACGCCCCCTCGCCGGGGGTCAGGATCGACACCCCCGGCGGCCGGTCCACCCGGAACTCCCGCGATACCGACGCCGCGTTCCCCGCCGCATCGATCGCGGTCGCCTCCACGACGTGGATCCCCGCGGCCAGCGCCGATCCGTCGAACACCAGCGCCCAGGGCTCCTCGGACACGGCCTCGGGATCCCCGTCGCCAACGGAGAACTCCACCCGGTCCATCTGGAGGGTGTCCGAGGCCTCGGCAGACAGCAGGATCTCGTCGTGCTGAATGACACCCTCCTCGGGAGACAGGAGCGTAATCTCAGGGGGCGTGTTGTCTACGGTCACCTCGATCACCGCAACCGCAGTCTTGTCCGTGGAGTCGAAGGCCGTGGCCTCGAGGACATGGGGCCCGTCGTCGAACTCCGTCGTGTCCCAGGCGACCTTGTACGGGACCTGGTCGTCCTCAGCGAGGAGGCCGCCGTCAACCAGGAAGCGGACATTGACGATCATGTCGTCGTCCCCCGCGTCGACCTTCACCTCCACCTCGCCGCGGACGAAGGCCCCGGGATCCGGAGCAGCGAACGCCACAGTGGGCGGGCAGTCCCCATTCTCATCGCACTCCCCGAGCACCGTCACCGAAATCGACGCCTCGCTCGTGTTGCCGGCTTCGTCGGTTGCTACAGCCTTGAGAATGTAGGTCCCGGACCAGAGGTCCGTAGCGTCCCAGTCGAACTCGTACGGCGCCTCTTCGTCCGTACCGACCAGCTCACCTCCAACAGAGAGCTCGACCTTCACGACGCCGACATCGTCCTTGGCATCGACCTCTACCACGACGACGCCTTCAACCTCAGCACCGCCCTCGGGGTGGATGAACTCCACATCTGGTGGCGTGATATCACCGGCCCCGTCCTCCCCGATATCCGGGGCGACCGCGTCGGTCCGGACCCTGTCCGCCGGCGGACTGGAATCCGAGGCGAGGTCCACGATGACATCCGAATGCGCATCCAGTCCATCCGGAGCAACGTCAACCGGATCCGACCCAGCGCTGCAACCCGCGACAAGGAGGGAAACAACAACCACCAGGGAGAACCGTTTCATCGTCGTCATTGTCAGCCACCCCCGGTCGCGTCCGAACCGATCGCCGTCAGAACGAGCATGTGTCGCCCTCCCCCGAGCAATACCCGGAGGGCTGCCCCAGGCCGTTGTAAGTGACAGAGCAGGAGAAGGACGTCCCGTTGCCGTAGGAGCAGGAGACCCCGCTCACCTGCCCGAAGGAGTTGTAGCTGTAGTTGCAGGACTTCGATCCGGCCCCGCAGCTGAGCCCCGCGGAGAAGCTGGATCCGCTGGAGGAACAGAGCATCACACAGCTACTCTGGCAGATCCCGTTCGAACACTCTGCGCCGCCCGCACAGGTCCCGCAGGTCCCTCCGCAGCCGTCGGACCCGCAGTCCTTGCCGGAGCAGTCGGGGATGCAGGCCGGGCACTCCAGGGGGAACTGTCCGCCGGGGTCTGCGCCGCTGCCCCCGCAGTTGTAGCCCACTTCGCTGTCCCATCCACAGACCTGCAGCGCCGGATCCGAGGCGTTCCCGCAGAGGATCGTCTGGATCTCTCCGTTCACACACCAGTACAGGTCCGTCCCGTCACAGCAACCCTCGAAGCCGATCAGCTCGCAGAAGTCCCCGAACTCGCACGTCCCGGTGTCCGAACAGAGCTGCCCCGCCGGGCAGCTCCCGCAGGTCCCCATGCAGCCGTCGAAGCCGCACTCCTTCCCCGTGCAGTCCGGCGCGCAGCTGTACCAGTCACAGAAGAGATCCCCCTGGTCGTTCGGGAGCGGGATCCCCGTTGCGCAGTCGAAGTAGCCCTCATCAGCCTCCCAACTACACACCTTGTCTCCGACACCGCATTCAATCAGGCAGAGGCATTGCGAGGTCCCATCCGGACACTGCCCCGCGCCGGCGCCACAGTAGTACAGGTCCGTCCCGCCGCAGCAGCCCTCGAAGTCGATGTCGTGACAGTCCACGTCCACGGCAACGCCGCCCATGGGGCAGTCACCCAGGGACGGTGGGCTCTGGCAGGCACCCTCGGCGCACACCTGCCACGGCTGGCACTCCGGGTCGCAGATGTCCGGCTCCGTGATCCCGACGAGGTACGCCGGGATCGCGTCGTGCATCACGGCGAAGGAGACGCTCTCGTTGACACCATCACCGTCCACGTCGATGTCGTTCTCCAGGAACATGTCGAGCATGCTCACGATCATCTCAGGAGACACCGGAACCTCATCCGCAGGCATGGCTGCGATGCTGTCGAACAGCGACTGCTTCGGAACCGCCGCACCGAAGACCAGATTCTGCAAGGCGATGACGTTTCCGTCCTCACCCACCACGACGTCCCCCTCGACCTGAGCAAGGTGGCAGTCGAGCACGATCGCGCCGCCGAGGTCTCCGAGGGGGGAGGCGACGCCGAAGGTGTACCCAGGCCCTCCCGCCGTGAGCTTCCCGTCGATGATCGCGGCGTTGTCGAACTGCATGTACGGCTCACAGGTGCTCGGGTGGAAGCTGTCATGGCTGACCAGGTAGGGACAGGCATCGGACTGCCAGTCACACTGTTGCTGGGGCAGGGTGGCCTCCCCTGTGAACATCCGCATGATGAACGGATCCCCGTTGAGGTTGAGGCCCGCGAAGTCGGCGAGGAGGATCACATCGCCGGACTCCAGCGTGTTTGCGAGCTCTTCGTTGACGTCCATGTAGGCCGTGAGCTGCGCAAACAGGCCTCCGATCTCGTTGTGCATCCCACCGCTGCAGTTCCCCTCTGGTGCGCATGTCGCTGGATCGCCGTCGAGATCGAGCGCCATGCCCGGGTACCCACCGCTGCCCATCTCGAGGGAGTTGATCTTCATGGCGACGTCCGCGAACGGCGCGATCACGCACTCCTCCAAACACTGTCCGTCGAAGCTGCAGATCAGCCCCTCGGGGCAGACGCCGCAGAGCCCGCCACAGCCGTCCGGGCCACAGATCTTCCCGCCGCAGTCCGGCGTACAGCAGCCGCCGGCCACGCAGACCCCTCCGGGACAGGGGACGAAGGAGAGGTTCTCGTAGGTGCAGCCCTGGATTGGGTGGCAGAACTCGGTTGTACAGGAGTTGTCGTCTTCACAGTCCATCGCTTCTTCGAAGATGCACACGCCCCCCTGGCACTGGTCAACGTCGGTGCAGACGTCGCCGTCATCACAGGGAGAGCCGTCGGGATAGGGCGCGTGAACGCACTGGGACCCGAGCCAGGAGTCCACGGTGCAGGGGCTGCAGTCGTCACAGGAGGTCAGGTCCACGCCGTCGCAGTTCGCGTCCAGGCCGTCCCCGGGGAGGTCGTCCGCACAGGGATGTACATCCGGATCGCTGTCGTCGCAGTCATCGCCGCCGGAGCCCTCCGACGCGTCGCCGTCGCCATCGCCGTCCACGCCGTCGGCGCCGTCACAGTTGGCGTCGATGCCGTCCCCGACCGGATCCGCAGCGGCAGGGCCCACAAGGGGATCATCGTCGGCGCAGTCCGCCCCGCCGCAAGCCATGCTCTGGGCGTCGTCGTGGTCCTGGTCGCAGTTGTTGATCTGCACCGGCACCTGGACCTCCGCCTCCTCGCCGTCCGCGTTCGTGGCCAGGGCCGCGAGGACGTATGCTCCGTCGTCGGTCCCGATGGTGTCCCACAAGAAGTCGTAGGGGGCATCCGCATCGGAGAACAGCGGCGCGCCGTCCAGCGAGAGCGTGACGCCCGAGATCTCCGGGCCGTCGTCCTGGACCTCCGCCCTGAGTGACACCGCGCCGGTGAGCTCCTGGTCGTCGTCCAGGGTTTCGCAGACGTCGTCCACGCAGCGGAGCAGTGAAATGGTCATGGGGTGGTTCACGAGCACCGACACGCTGGCCTCGGCGAACTGCCCGGCGCTGTCCTCGACCACGACCGTGAGCAGCCGCTCTCCCTTCTCATAAGCCGGCGTCCACTCGCCCTCGAACAGCCCCCCGCCCACGTCCGTGAGGTCGATCGCCGAGAATTCGTCCACGAGCAGGGTCGCTGTCTTGATCCCGACGTCGTCCCCGACCTGGGCCTGGACCGTGACCGGCCCCGGCACGAGGGTCTCAGGCTGCGGACTTATTAGCGCGACTATAGGCGGACGATCCAACAGGAATTCCCGCGTCACAACGGCTTCGTTCCCGGCAACATCGAGCGCCCTGGCGGTCGCTACGTGCACTCCGCTGACCAGGGCCGACGCGTCGAACGCGATCTCCCAGGGCTCCTCTTCGACGACGACTGGCGTCTGATCGTCGACGGTGAACTCGACCCGGTCCATCCCGATGTTGTCGGTTGCTGTTGCAGCGAGAAGAATGTCGTCGCCCTGGATCTCCCCGTCTGCGGGGGAATCAAGGGAGAGTTCCGGTGAGGTGTTATCCACGGTCACCAGGACAGCGGCGGTGGCCGTCTCATTCGCCGTGTCGAACGCAATGACCCCGAGTTCGTGCTCGCCGTCGTCGAACTCGCCGGTGTCCCAGGAGGTCATGTAGGGCACCTGCTGATCCTCGAAGAGGAGGCCGCTGTCCACGAGGAAACGAACCTTCATGACCCCCTGGTCGGCCGTCGCGGACGCGGAGAACTCCACGGTCCCGCGGACCAGGCCCGGGAGGGGTGAGGAGATGGTCACCTCGATCGGGGGCTCGACGATGTCCTCCGGCGGGAGGACAGAGTCCTCGGGGAGGATTCCGTCGACACCGGCCTCGGGTGCAAGGTCAACGTGCAGGTCGTCGGGTTGCGAAAGATCCGCCGAGACCTCCGCCGCGACATCGAAGGCGGGCGCTGAACCGTCGGCCCCGTTGCAGCCGCTCATCGCCAGAAGCCCTATCAGACAGAACACTCTGGGAAAAAACTCGCGTCTCATCTCCACCTCCCGCTCCGGCCCGGGCCGGACGGCTCTATATGCCGCACGCGGCCTCGCATTCCTGGATTGTATCGAAAAAATACTCGCAGTCGGGCCCGCAGGAGCACCCGGAAATATACACACAGCTCTCCCCGTCGAAGATGATCCCGAGCATCATGTCGCAGAGTCCGTAGGAGTTCAGTTCGAGCGGGCAGCAGCTTCCGCAGCTCCCGCCGCAGCCGTCGTCCCCGCAGAGGGAGCCATTGCAGGCGGACGTGCAGCATTCGCCCGCGGCGCAGACCTCACCTTCGAGGCAGGGATCGTCGACGACCTTGATCGTACATATCCCCCCGGGCGGGACAATGCAGGACCAGGGGGTCTGGTCGTCACAGCCGACCTCGCCCGCCGTGCACTCGTCCTGGCAGAGGACCACGCACTCCCCGTCCGCACAGATGGCCCCGGGACCGCAGGGGATTCCCTCCGGCAGGGCAAAGAAGACGCAGGCGCCGATCTCCGGATCACAGGCGTCGCCGGTGCACGCGTTCCCGTCGCTGCACTCGATCAACGTTCCGACACAGAGCCCCGCACTCGTACAGAGATCATCCACCGTACAAAGGTCTTCGTCGTCGCAGGGACCAACGCAGAAACCGCCGCAGCCGTCCGGGCTGCAGGGGGGGCCGTCGCAGATCGGGACGCAGGCACCACAGCCGCCGCAGTCGCCGAGGCACTCCTGGACGCAGATCTCGTCCCACTCGGTCTCGCAGCAGTAGGGATCCAGATCGCAGACGCACGCCTCGCATGCGCAGCCGCCGCAGCCGGGGAGCTCCGGCGTGACCGCGCAGCCCGGCCCGTCGAAGCACGCTCCCTCGAAGCAGGCCTCTCCCACGTCGCATGCGCCGCAGATACCGCCGCAGCCATCGGGACCGCAGAGCTTTCCCTCGCAGTCCAGATCGCAGGTGAACCAGTCGCAGGACAGGTCGCCCCCGGGATCCGGCTCCGGCGGAGGATCGACGCACATGAAGAACTGGTCCCCCCACCCGCAGGTCGCTCCCGGGCCGCATTCCAGCTTTACGAGGCAAACCTCTGCGCCGCCCGGACAGCCCCCGCTCTGGTCATCGCAGTAGTAGAGGACGGTTCCCGCGCAGCAGCCCAGCCAGGTCATCCCGTAGCACCCGATCGCTACGTACTCCCCGCCGTACTCGGCCTCGCCCATGGACGGCGGATCCACACAGCCGTCCAGGGTGCAGAGCTGCCAGGGGGGGCAGTCGCAGGACTCCGGATCGATACAGACCCCACCCTCGCAGGCCGAGGCGTCTCCGACACATTGCCCGCAGGTGCCCCCACAGCCGTCCGGGCCGCAGTCCTTGTCGACGCAGTCGGGGTCGCAGGGCACGCACCCCCCGTTCACGCAGACCTCCCCGGCGCCACACTGACCACAGAAACCCCCGCACCCATCCGAGCCGCAGGACGCACCGCCGCAGGAGAGCGTGCACTGACCGGTCTCGCAGGCCTCCACCAGGGGCTGACAGGGGCCCTCCCATGCAGCGTCCCAGCACTCGGGAGGGGAGTCCTCGTCGCAGTAGTCCCACATGCACCCAGTCAGGTTGTTGTACTGGTCCTGTGCCTGGGAGGTCCCCTCGAAGAAGCAGCTCGCCTTGCACGCCGAGTCGCCCGACTCGCAGTCAGCGCGACACGCATAGATCTCCGGGCAAGTCAGGTCCCCGCTGAAGCAGGTAGAGTAGCTCTGTATGCAGAACTGCTCCAGGATGAAGAGCTCGCAGGCATCGGTCTCACAGTCGTAGTAGTAATGCTCCTTGAGGCAGCCCTCGAACGCATTGTAGGTCTGGACGGCACCGGGCGCGGCCGCGTCCAGCACCATCGCCTTGCAGGCCTCGTCATCCTGGCAATACGCCAGCCAGTAGTAAAGGCTGCTGCAGTCGGGCTGTATGCAGGCCACCCAAGGCTCCAGGCAGTCCTCGTACAGGATGGCGACAACACACTCCTCCGTCTCACAGGCCCCGACTCCGTTGTCCTGGAGGCACTGCATCATCGTGTCCCACTGCATCACCGAGAGGGGGTTCGACTCGGCCTCGCAGGCGGCGATGCACGCCGGATCCTGGTCACACTGGAACATGCAGTTGTCGTACTCCATACAGGTCAGACCCGGGAGGACACAGAGCCCGCCTTCGCAGGTGGAGCCTTCGCCACACACACCGCACGAGCCGCCGCAGCCGTCCCCTCCGCACTCCACGTCGACGCAGTCCGGGATGCAGCATGCCGAGTCGAAGCAGACCCCACCGTCACAAGGCAGCCCGTCCATGGACAGGTGGTAGCACCCGCTCGCCGGCAGGCAACCGTCCGCGGTGCAGGGGTTCGTGTCGTCGCAGTCTGTCGGTAGTCCGGCGAGGCACACCATGTCCTGGCAGGTCCCCGGATCGGTACACGGCTCCCCGTCGTCGCATCCGCCACCGTCCGGGACCGGCGCGTGGACGCAGGCCCCTGCGACCAAGCCGTCTGCAGTGCAAGGGAGGCAATCGTCACACGAGAGCGCGTCCTCTGCGTCGCAGTTTGCGTCCAAGCCGTCGTCGGGCAAATCCTCCGCGCACGGGTGAATCAGGGGCTCGGTGTCGTCGCAATCTTCGCCTCCCGTCGACTCGGATGCGTACCCGTCGCCGTCGCCATCTGTGCCGTCCATCCCGTCGCAGTTCTCGTCCGTCCCGTCGCCAACCAGGTCCGGCTGGGCCGGGTTCACCCCGGGGTCCTCGTCGTCGCAGTCCGGGCCCCCGCAGCCAGCGGCGATTGAGTTGTCGTGGTCCAGGTCGCAGTTGTTCACCTGCACTTTCACCTGGACCTCGCCGGTCTCGTCCAGCGTGTTCGACGCGACGGCCCCCAGGGTCCGGGCCCCGTCCGTGACGCCGGTGGTGTCCCAGGAGAAGTCGAAGGGCGTCTCGAGGCCCTGCGCCACCAGCTCGCCATCCACCAGGAAGTCCACGCCGACGATCTCCGCTCCATCGTCTTCCGCGACCGCGCGGAGCTGCACGATCCCCGTCAGCTCGGAGTCCGGCTCCAGGGCTTCGCAGGCAGCGTCCTCACAGACCTTGAGATCCACGGACACCGGGTGGTCGACCAGCACCATCACCGTGGCCTCGCTCTCCTGTCCCTCGCTGTCCGTGGCCACCACGGTGAGGGTCCGCTCAGCCTTCTCATACGGAGGGAAACAGGTGTCCTCGTACAGCCCGTTCCCTACGGGATCGAGCGCGGCCATCCATGCATCGCCGTCCATGTACAGGATCACCGAGTCGAGGCCGACATCGTCCATGACCTCGGCCTGCACCGAGAAGGGACCCGTCACCGTGGCCCCGGCCTCCGGAGTCAGGATCCCGACCACCGGCGGTCGGTCCACCAGGATCTCCCGGGTCACCGATGTCTCATTGCCCGCCGCGTCGAGCGCGGTCGCCTTGACGACGTGGAGGCCGCTGGCCAGGGACGAGCCGTCGTATACCAACTCCCATGGTTCCTCGGAGACCGGCTCGAGCTCCATGCCGTCCATCGAGAACTCCACCCGGTCCATCTGGATGTTGTCCGCGGCCTCCGCGGCCAACAGGATCACGTCGTGCTGGATCGCCATCTCCTCTGGAGAGACGAGCGAGAGCTCGGGGGGGGTGTTGTCCACGGTCACCTGAATCTCCGCGCTCGCGGATTTGTTCGTGGTGTCGTATGCAATCAACTCCAGGACGTGCGCGCCGTCGTCGAACTCGGCGGTCTCCCAGGACGCCTTGTACGGCACCTGAGCGTCCTCCACCAGCAGCCCCTCGTCCACCAGGAACCGGACCTTCACCACAGCGTCATCGTCGCTTGCCGACGCCTTGAGTTCCACGACGCCACGCACGTACGCGTCCGGGCCGGGCTGCTGGAAGCTCACCGAGGGCGGGCAGTCCCCGCTCGCATCGCACTCCCCCACGATCGTTACGGAGATCGTGGCCTCCCCCTCGTTACCAACAGCGTCCTGTGCGACCGCCTTGAGGGTGTAGGTCCCGGGCCCAAGATCCGTCGTGTCCCACTGGAACTCGTACGGCGCCTCCTCGTCCATGCCGACCGGTTCACCTCCCACGGAGAGCTCGACCTTCACGACGCCCGTGTCGTCCTGGGCGTCGACCTCGACCTCGACGATGCCCTCGACCTCCGCGCCCTGAACAGGCTGGACGAACTGCACCGACGGAGGGGTGGCGTCCCCGACCCGCTCGGGCGCCGCGTCGTCGACCTGGTCTACCTTCGATCCAAGGTCCGAGGCGGCGTCCGCAGCGACCGTTTCGGGAGAACCATCGTGCTGATCCCCTCCTCCGTCTACCGTCTCGGACACCCCGCCGCATCCAGCCAGTGCCAGGACGAACAGAACACACACGAACCGTCGACACAGACTTGATGCACGCATTCTTTCCTCCTCGTATCTTGCAGCCCGGATCCGCCCCGAAGTCGATTGCGGATGCACCTGACGAAAACAACCGGACGGGAACGAACGGAGCTGGTGCGACAACGGCAGGCATCCTAGAAACCAATGACATGCAGAGCAAGGCAGGAATGGGAAAACCAGCCCAGGCAGCACAAAACACAATCATAGAACTGGGCACCATATATCTAGAAATCATTGAGAAGTCCAGCACTTCGGCCTCGCAGGTCAACACTCCATTCCATTCCATCCACTCCATGACCAGCAGCGTCACCAGCGTCTCCATCACAAGCAAGTCCCGAGCCAGGTCTGCTCTCCTGCTTCGATGCTGATACCGAGCGGTTCCAGACTCATCCGGCGGCCGACGATCTGGCTCAGGTTGACACAGTCCGATCACGTTTCGAGACAACGCCGTCGTTGCGTGCTCTGCCGGGACGGCCACCAGAGGTGCACCAGCGTCTTCCGTGAGAGCTTCCTGTTCCTGAACCAACCGCACATCCCAACCTCCTACACCTGCGGGTAGAGTTCCTTCGATGCGACGAGGATCTCGACCCAGGTCCGGGTCAGGCGCAAGTGGTCGGGAAGCTCCCCGTACCGGATCCGTGGGTTGGTCTGCAACAGAAGACCCCACCCGAAGCGCCACCCCTCGAGGACCGCCAGGGAATCATCAATCAGCACGTCGCCCTGGATCACGTGCTTGGACGTGCAGACGACGACGCGCTCCTGGAAGGCCGGGCAATGGCGCTGGATCCAGGCGAACTTCTCCGCCCACGCGCCCGGGAACCCAGGCGGCTTCGACACGATCCAGACATCGAACCCGTCGGATCTCAGCTCCTCCAGCGCTCGGAGGGAACCCGGGATGGGCTCAAGATCCAGGAAGAACCCCTGTGAACGGACGCAGTCCCCGATCCGCTGCAGTCGCGCCGGGGGAAGATCAAGCTGCCGGTAGCGCTCGGTCACGAACTCCTCGGGACGGATCAGGCCGCGCTCGGTCAGCCCCCTGTTGAAATCGCAGAGGACGCCGTCCATGTCGACCAGCACGCGTCTCGCCGGGGCATCCATCGGTCACCGTCCCCCGCCGAGGTCGACCACCGAGACCTGGTCCTCGCCGATTTCGATGAAGGAATCGAATAGCGCCAGGTTCCGTCGCCGGTGCTCCTCGACGAAGGGGCGCCGGAACCACACCAGGTTGTTCCGGTACCGCGCCGCGCCCTGCCGCCCCAACCGCCCCTGCCGCCGCCGGGTCCTCGCTAGCACCCGGTCGAGGTCGTCGCCGCCCACGACGTCGGCCTCGACGAACCAGGCCGCGTCCACCAGGTCCCTGACCTCCGCGCTCAGGAACACATTCCCCTCGAGGAGGAGGACCGTCTCCGGGTGTACGACGTGGAGGACCGTCTTCGAGTTGTCCCGATGCGCCGGATCCCAGAGTCCGTCCAGGCGGACCGTGACCTCCCTCCCGGTGCGCTGCGCCGTGCGCAGGGCGTGGATCAGACGACGGAACCCGTCGTACCGATGCAGGGCACACTGGGAGTAATGGACCCGTATCCTGCCATGCCCTCGGAGATGTTCCGCCTCGATCTCGTCGTACACCCCCCCCGACAGGAAGTCACCGCAGTGGACCACCAGGACCGGCCGTCCAACGCCCCTCAGCTCCTCGGCCACCTCGGAGAGCAGGGTCGTCTTCCCTGCGCCGCTGTAAGGGCCTGCGGCGAAAAAAGTGGATCGCACCGAGAGCGCCGAAGCGCCCTGGCCGGAAGGCGCGGGGGTGCACGCCGACCGCAGGCGTACTTGAGGTACGTCGAGGGAGGTGGGGGCCCCGCAACGCACCGGGCGGGGA
>JBDRIT010000210.1:0-10727 GCA_043815665.1 Pseudomonadota bacterium | reverse complement strand
ACCCAGGCTCGATCGCGATGAGCGAAAAGATGTGATCGATCGTCAGACGGCGACGGCAACGGCAACGGACCATTCTTCCAGCCGAGTCAAGACAGAGTTCGATAGACCGCTGGGTGAGCGGCGACTTTGCGATAGCCCTGCACAAAGCGAGGGTACGGGTTCCGCTTCGGGGAAGGAGGTGCTACATTTCCACCATGACGCGTCTGCTCCCCATCGCAGCCCTCCTCCTCGCCCTCGTCGCCTGCCGACAGGAGTGCCCGGAGTGCTCGGCGCCGGAGGCGGCACCCGCTCCGGCCGGTGAAAAGCCCTGGCGTCTCGGGTACCCGATCATCGACAGCCACGTGCACATCGTCCCGACCATGGAAGGGCTCGCGCTCGCGCTGGCGGTGTTCGAGGCGGCGGGGATCGACCGCTTCGCGGTGAAGAGCGCCGGGCCGTGGGGATCACCGCGGTTCGAGGCCTCGGTGGCCATGAAGCAGGTCCTCGGGGACCGGGTGGAGCTGTTCTGCAACATCCCCTGGAGCCGCATCGATGAGCCCGGCTTCGCTCAGGAGATCGCCGCGGAGCTGGAGAAGGCCGCGGGGGTGGGCGTCAAGGGCGTGAAGATCTTCAAGGCCCTGGGCCTCTCGGTGAAGACCGCGGGCGGCGCGCTGGTGCCCGTGGACGACCCCCGCCTGGACCCGATCTTCGAGGCCGTCGGGCGGCTCAACATGATCCTGGCCATCCACACCGCGGATCCCGTGGCCTTCTTCGAGCCCGTCACCCCCGAGAACGAGCGCTGGGACGAGCTGAAAGAGGCCCCCGACTGGAGCTTCTACGGGGACGAATATCCGACCCACGAGGAGCTCCTGGCCCAGCGGAACCGGCGCATCGCCAGGCATCCGGGGACGACCTTCCTCCTGATCCACCTGGCCAACCACCCCGAGGATCTGGGCGACGTGGACCGGCTCCTGGACGCGTACCCGAACGTGTACGTGGACACCTCGGCGCGGGTGCCCGAGTTCGGGCGCCACCCGGCGGACGAGGTCCGTGCGTTCTTCATCAAGCACCAGGACAGGATCCTCTTCGGCTCGGACTTCATCGTCGCCTTCGGCGGGAAGATGCAGCTCGGCTCGGTGTCGCCGACCCCACCGGGGCCAGCGGACGCGGTGGAGTTCTTCCGACGGCACTGGGAATACTTCGAGTCCGACGGGGTACAGATCGAGCACCCCACCCCGATCCAGGGGCGCTGGAAGGTGGACGCGATCCACCTGCCCCCCGAGGTCCTGCGCAAGCTCTACCACGACAACGCGGACAAGCTGATCTGGCAGCGGGAGCTGACGGTCACGGCGTGGGGGGGCACCCCGTGAGGTGGCTCCTCCTGACCACGCTCCTGCTCGCGGCCTGCGACGACCCCCTGGTCCCCGATCCCGTGGCGGACCTCAAGGTGGGGACCCTGGCCGTGGACGACTGCGGCACCCTGGACGGGCTCGACCTCACCCTGGACACCGACGGGGTGGATCCCTGCGGGGAGATCCTCTTCGTCCGGCTCCAGGCCGGGGGCCGGCCGATCCACGAGAGCAACGGCGTGGTGGTAGAGATCACCGACCTGGCCACGCTGCGTGATGCCATCGAAGCCGACGGCTTCGTGGAGGTGCCCCTGCCCGACCCGCGGATCCGGTGCAGCCTCTATCTCCATGCCCGCTGCCCCGGCTCCTACCAGCCCCTGGTCTGCGGGGGCGGCGCCTTCCTGGCGACGCGCCTCGACCCATCGAAGCGCCTGCGCTTCCAATTGGAGACAGACGTCCTGGACATGCGCACCGGAGACGTGGTGGGGACCGGGCTCACCATCGACGCGGACTTTCCCGTCTCCCTCGGATCCCCTCACCGCCCCTACTCCGGCTGCCCCGAGGATTGACACGGGCATGAAACGACTCCGCATCCACACCTTCGGCTGCCAGATGAACGTCTACGACTCGGAGCGCATGGCCGAGCTCCTGGTCCCCCTGGGCTACGAGCTCACGGACCATGATGAAGATGCGGACCTGATCCTGGTAAACACCTGCTCCGTTCGGGACAAGCCCGAGCAGAAGGTCCTCTCCCTCATGGGGCGCCTGGCGCCGCTCAAGGAGACCCGCCCCGGCCTCCTCCTGGGGGTGACGGGCTGCGTGGGCCGCCAGCACGGGGAGGATCTCATCCGGCAGGCCCCGGTGGTGGATCTCGTCATCGGGCCGGACCAGGTGGGACGGATCGCGGACCACGTGGGCCGCCTGGAGGAGGGCCTGGGCCCGGTGGTCGTGACCGGGGACGAAGAGGACCCGAGCCAGATGTTCCAGCGGGGCGGGGTGAGCACGGGGCAGTCCGCGAGCCGCTTCGTCTCCGTCATGAAGGGCTGCGACCAGTACTGTTCGTACTGCATCGTCCCCTACGTTCGCGGCAGCGAGGTGAGCCGCGCCCCGGAGTCGATCCTCGAGGAGGCGGGGGAGCTCGTGGCCGCAGGGGCTCGTGAGCTGGTCCTCCTGGGCCAGAACGTGAACCGCTACGGGATCGGCCGGCCGGACCTTCCCGACTTCGTGGAGCTGCTGGGTCGGGTCCACGACCTGCGGGGCCTCGCCCGACTGAGCTTCGTGACCTCGAACCCCGGAGACTGCCCCGACGAGCTCCTCCGTTCCTTCGGGGAGCTGCCCCGCCTCTCCCCCTACTTCCACCTCCCCATGCAGAGCGGGTCCGATGCCGTCCTGAAGCGGATGAACCGGCGCTATGATCGTGCCCGCTACTTCGAGCTCATTGACCGGCTGCGGGAGGTGCGCCCGGGGATCCATCTCTCCACCGACCTCATCGTCGGCTTTCCCTCGGAGACCGAGGCGGACTTCGAGGCCACCCTGGACGCCGCCCGCCGTGTGCGGTGGGGCTCCGCGTACTCCTTCGCCTACAGCCCGCGGCCCGGGACCCGGGCTGCGAGGTGGCCCGATGATGTCCCGCGCGAAACGAAGATGCGCCGGCTCACCGTGTTGCAGGAGCTCCTGCACGCGACTATGATGGAGGGGCTCCGGGCCCACGCCGGACAAACATTCGAGGTACTCGTGGAGGGACCGAGCCGCCGGGGTGCGGGCCAATTCACCGGGCGAACCGACACGAACTACGCGCTCAACTTCACCGGTTGTGGTGCTGACCGGGTCGGAGAGATCGTGCGGGTCCGGGTGGAGTCCGCAGCGCGGCACTCCCTCCTGGGCATCCTCGAGGAGGCAGAGGAATGACGGACAGCAAGGAAGAGCCGATGCCGGTGGCGGTCCGGGTGGAGAGCCTCTCTCTGGACCCGAACTCCCGGACACCCATCCTCACGTTGAAGGAAGAGGACGGGGAGCGCTCGTTCCAGGTCTACATCGGACTGATGGAGGCCGGCTCCATCGCCACGGCCCTCGAAGGGGTCGTGGGCCCGCGGCCCATGACCCACGACCTCCTGGTCCACCTCGTCGAGGATCTGGAGGCCCGCTTGCTCCAGGTGGAGATCACGGACATCCGGGATGGCACCTACTTCGGCGCGTTGGTCCTCGACCAGCAGGATCGCACCGTGGTCGTGGACTGCCGCCCGTCCGACGCGATCGCCATGGCGGTGCGGGTCGGTGTGGACATCCTGGTACACGCGAAGGTCTTTGAAAAGGCGTCCCCCATCACCGACCAGGACAACGCAGGCCGGGGCGAGGACGAGATCTGGAAGGAGATCCTCGAGGAGATGGAAGAGGACGACTTCGGAAAGTACAAGATGTGAGGTTGAATCCGACATGTTGGACGGATGGTACAAGCCCGGCGGGACGAAGCTGGAGTGCAGGGGCTGGCTCCAGGAGGCGGACCTCCGGATGCTCCTCAACAACCTGGATCCGGAGGTCGCGGAGGACCCGGAGCGCCTGATCGTCTACGGCGGCACCGGTCGCGCCGCCCGATCCCCCGAGGCCTTCCGGAAGATCCTCTCGATCCTGCGCAAGCTCGAGGACGACGAGACCCTCCTGGTCCAGTCGGGCAAACCCGTGGGCGTCGCCCGGACCCATCGGGATGCGCCCCGGGTCCTCATCGCGAACGCCAACCTGGTCCCCGCGTGGGCCACCTGGGAGCACTTCCGGGACCTCGAGGACCGCGGCCTGATCATGTTCGGGCAGATGACCGCGGGCTCCTGGATCTACATCGGGACCCAGGGGATCCTCCAGGGCACCTACGAGACCCTCGTCGAGGCGGGCCGCAAGCACTGGGGCAGCGACCTGACGGGCCGCCTGGTCCTCACCGGCGGACTCGGCGGCATGGGGGGCGCGCAGCCCCTCGCCGTGACCATGGCGAACGGGGTCTGCCTCGCAGTGGAGGTGGACGAGGACCGGATCCGAAAGCGCCTGGACACCGGCTACCTGGACAGGTGGACCGCGGATCTGGACGAGACCCTCACCTGGGCCGGGGAGGCCCTGGACGCGCGGCGTCCACTCTCCATCGGGATCCTGGGGAACGCGGCGACGGTGCTGCCGGAGCTGGTCGCTCGGGGCCTGAAGCCCGACCTGGTCACGGATCAGACGTCGGCCCACGATGCGCTGGGGGGCTACGTGCCCCACCAGCTGCCCTACGAGGAGGCGCTGGCCCTGCGGGGGTCGGATCCGAACCGCTACATCGAGCTCTCCCGGCAGAGCATGGCGACCCACGTGCGCGCCATGCTCTCCTTCCTGCGTGGGGGGGCCCGGGTCTTCGACTACGGCAACAACATCCGCCAGGCGGCCTTCGACACGGGCGTCGAAGACGCGTTCGACATCCCCGGGTTCGTCCCCGAGTACATCCGTCCCCTCTTCTGCGAGGGCAAGGGACCGTTCCGCTGGTGCGCGCTCTCCGGCGACCCCGCGGACATCCACCGCACCGATGACACGATCCGGGAGCTCTTCCCCGAGAACAGATCCCTGATGCAATGGATCGACAAGGCCCAGGCCCAGGTGAAGTTCCAGGGACTGCCGTGCCGGATCTGCTGGCTGGGCTACGGGGAGCGGGCGAAGGCGGGCCTCGCCTTCAACGAGCTGGTCCGGACGGGCCAGGTCAAGGCCCCCATCGTGATCGGGAGAGATCACCTGGACTGCGGCTCCGTGGCGTCCCCGAACCGGGAGACCGAGGGGATGAAAGACGGCACCGACGCTGTGGCGGACTGGCCCCTGCTGAACCTCATGCTCAACACCACCAACGGCGCGTCCTGGGTCTCCTTCCACCACGGCGGGGGCGTGGGCATCGGATACTCCCTCCATGCGGGCATGGTCATCGTGGCCGACGGCACCGATGCCGCCGCCGCCCGCCTCCAGCGCGTCCTCACCGGCGACCCCCTCATGGGAATCCTCCGTCACCACGATGCGGGCTACGCCGAGGCCACTGCCTGCGCGAGGCGCTGCGGCGCGGGGATCCCCGAGGCGTACTGATGCTTCGGGGCGTGAACGCCCCTCCCGCAGTCGAATTTTCCCTTTGCCCTGTCGATTTCAGATGAAATCGCGCCCCGGGATTGTTAGCCTGCCGCACGAGAAACCCACGGCATCCGCAAGGAGAATGAACTTGAACCAGCGCATCATCGATCATCTCGGCGACGAGGCACAGGGACTCCTCGGGCACACCTGCACAACCATCCCCAAGGCGCGGCTGATCGCGCCGGGCCCGGACTACGTCGATCGCGTCATGGCCCAGACAGACCGCCCGATCCGGGTGCTCCAGAGCATGCAGACCATCTTCAATGCGGGGCGACTCTCCGGCTCCGGGTACGTGAGCTTCCTGCCCGTAGACCAGGGCATCGAGCACTCCGCCGGCGCGTCCTTCGCGCCGAACCCGGATTACTTCGACCCCGAGAAGATCGTCGAGCTGGCCATCGAGGGCGGCTGCAACGGCGTGGCCACGACCCTGGGGGTCCTGGGCGCGGTGGCGCGGAAATACGCCCACAAGATCCCCTTCATGCTCAAGCTCAACCACAATGAGCTGCTCACCTACCCCAGCACCTTCGACCAGGTGATGTACGCCTCCGTCGAGCAGGCCTGGAACCTGGGTGCGGTCGCGGTGGGCGCGACGATCTACTTCGGCTCCGACAACGCGGACCGCCAGATCCAGGAGGTCGCCCGGGCCTTCGAGGTGGCCCACGAGCTTGGCATGGTCACCGTGCTGTGGTGCTACCTGCGCAACAGCGCCTTCAAGAAGGACGGGGTGGACTACCACGCGGCTGCGGATCTCACCAGCCAGGCGAACCACCTGGGGGTGACGATCCAGGCCGACATCGTGAAGCAGAAGCAGGCTGAAAACAACGGCGGGTATACAGCGGTGAACTTCGGCAAGACCAGCAAGCTGGTCTACTCCGACCTGACCTCGGATCACCCCATCGATCTCTGTCGCTACCAGATCGCCGGCTGCTACATGGGACGGATGGGCCTGATCAACTCCGGCGGCGCCTCGGGCTCCGACGACTTCGGCCAGGCCGTGAAGACCGCGGTGATCAACAAGCGCGCCGGCGGCATGGGGATGATCTCGGGCCGCAAGGCCTTCCAGCGCCCCATGGCCGAAGGCGTCAAGCTGCTGAACCTCATCCAGGACGTCTACCTGGACGGCTCCATCACCCTCGCGTAGCGCTCCTCATCGGGCCCGAATCAGGGCAGGCACACCCCAGAGATCTCGCAGGTCATCCCCACCGGACAATCCGCCCCGAAGGGGCCACAGAGGAAGGCGCACCAGGTCTGACCGCCGGAGTTGAGCATGCAGTCCGACAGGGTCCCCGCCGGGCCATCGGGGCAGCCGCCATGGCCAATGCCGGGGCAGGTCTCGGTGCAGAAGCCCGCGGCGCCGGAGCCCAGGAACATGCAATGCCCACCGTCCGCACACGCAGCCCCGAGGCTGAAGGAGCAGGCGCCGCCGAAGGTCACCGGGGTGAGACAGAGGGGGACCCCGTCGGGGCCGGGGAGGCAGTCTTCGTCCGGTGGGCAGTCACCGTCCACGCCACAGGCCTGCGCGCAGACCCCGGAGTCCGCCGCAACGTCCTTCGAACAGTCACCACCGTCCGCACACAGCCAACCCCATCCCGGGGCACAGCCGTGGCCCACGGAGGACGCATGAACACAGCCATCGTCGACGCAGGACTGGCCAGGGGGGCAGCCATCTCCGCAGGGGGCGGCGCAGGCGCCGGCGACGCAGACCGCAGGGGGCTCGCAGGGCCAGGCAGGATTGCACGCGGGGAGGGACGGCCCCGCCAGCGACGGCGGGAGGCAGCCGGAGACCTCCCCACCGCCGGGCGAAACCCCGGCCGTGCAGACCTCATGGGACGCACAGTTCATGTCGGAGGTGCAGCCCTTGGCGCAGCGACCGAATCCCGTCGGGTCGTCCACGTCCAGGCAGATCCGCTCCTCCGCACAGGTCCAGCCCTTGAGGGGGTCGCACCACTCGGCGGCGCCCTGGAGATGAACACAGGCGGGCATCTCACCGCCGGGGCCGTCGAGGAGGGTGCAGGTCCCGCCGGTCGCACAGGGCGCGCCGGGAGTCCCGCACGAGGGCAGGCAGAGGAAGGGCGCCGTGTTGACGTCCGGGGTTGCGCAGACCTCCTGGCCTGCACACGCCAGATCCCCGGCGCACGGGATCAGAGGAGACACGGGGAGACACGCCCCCCAGCCCTCGGCCACCCCCTCCTCCGTGACCGGCGCGCAGGTGGTCAGGTCCGGGCAGAGGGACTCGTCCTCGACGCAGAAGACCGTGCAGACCGCAGCGCCCCCCGCGAGGGGTGCGAGGCAGGTTCGGCCGCCTGTGCAGACCAGACCCTCCTTGACGTCACAAGGCTCGAGATGACCGGCCGGGAGGAAGCAGTAGCCGTTCTCCGGCGCACCGTCCGGATCGGGGACGACGCACTCCTCGGAGGGCGGGCATTCCCCTCCCCCGGGGGAACAGGGAACCACGCAGACCCCCGCGGCCTCGTCCCCAGGCAGGAGCAGGCAGATCTGCCCTCCCCCCGAACAGGGAGACCCCGCGTCGCAAGGCCCCCACGGCTCGTCGGGATCCCCACCGTCGGGAACAAGATCAATGATCAGATCCCCATCAACATCGGCGACCGAATCACCACCGTCCGGGAGGGCATCCGACAAGACGTCACCGGTGTCCGCCCCGGGGGCCCCGTCCGGGGCAACCCCGTCCGCGTCGACGACGGCGCCGTCCGCCGGGCCGGCCCCGTCCGCCAATCCGTCATCACCACCGACCGTGTCGTGGGGGTCCAGGAACCCGGTACCCTGTCCGGAGCAGGCGACCAGAGAAGCTCCTAGAACGAGAGCCGCCAGAACGCCAATGGCCCTTCGGATCATCATCACACCTCCCAACGACTCGCTGGAGACATTCGAAGTCTATCACTTCTCGCTGTCCGTGCCGAGGGGTGAAGCAGCTGGAGGCGTTAACGACGGGGACCCCGGCGTTTCTTCGCCTGGAACTCCTTCAGTGCGTCGGCGAGGCTGCTGCCGACGGAGTCACCGCCGGAGGACCCGCCACCACCGGGACCATCCATCCGGCGGAGGTCAGCGACGGTCAACCCGGAGCTGGCGCCACGCTGGCCCGCCCGGATCCGCTTGAGAAAGTCGAACATGTTCTTCTCGTCGTCGGTCCGCTCCCGGGTTCCACCTCGGGTGCAGCCGCCGATGCAACGGCGAGGGCGCCCCCAGCCGAACATCTGCGCGTAGAACCGGAGCTCCCGCGGATAGATGAACACCCGGTTGCACTCCGAGCAAAGGATCGACTGGTCCTGGACACCGTCGAGGAAGGCTCGGCAACGGGGGCACTGGACCGGGCCCTCCTTGCCGCGCTCCCCAAGAAACTCCTGCTCCTCGGGCTCCATCGCGTAGGGAGCACCGCAGTCGCTGCAGATCGAACTCATGCACACCTCGAATCCAATGCGGTGGGTCTTGTCTGAAGGGTCGTTTGCAGGTGATCCCCTCGTCTAGTCATGGTGATGGTACCGGCAGCCTCGAAAAAAAACCAACAGAAAATGCCTCGCAGCGCGCGCCAAGGGACGGAAAACACCCCGTGGCGGTTCAGCCGTCCTCGGAGCAGTCCTGGAGCTCCATCTTCGCGAGGGTGCCGAGGTCGACCTTGCGGAGGGCATCCTGGAGGGCAGCGGACGCGTCGCACCACACCACATAGGGGGCGCACCTGCCCTTCCTCTCGCAGACGAAGTCCGGTGCAACACACTCCACCAGGTCCAGGTCGCCGTCCAGAGCCTCGACCACCTGGAGGAGCGTGATCGTCTCTGCCGGCCGGTTGAGCATGTAGCCACCTGCGGCGCCGCGGGTGGTGCGGATCAGCCCGGCGACACGCAAGGTCGCGAAGATGTTGTCCAGGTACCGCTTGGAGACCTGCTGGCGTTCGGCCAATTTCCGCATCATGACGGGGGCGTCCTCGCCCCCCTGGCGAACCAGCTCTCCAAGGGCACGAGCGGCATAACGGCTACGGGTTGACAGTCGCACAGGACCTCCTCGGGAGACCGGCATCCCCCAGGATGTTTCTATGCAGGTTCATCGGTGGAATCAAGCAGTTTTCGATGAATCGTTCCGGAGTTGTCTTGTTTTGACTGCTACTGGCCGGCGACCCAGGACATGGGGTAGAGCTGGAGGCCTACGGACAGGAAGGAGTCCTCCCAGTCGCTGACGTTCGCGTGGTACCCCACCTCCAGACCGAAGCCCTTGGGGAACATGAAGCTCAGGCCCATGGACACCTCGGTGCGGACGTTGAGCTGATCGTGGGAGGCGCCCGCACGGACCATGAACATGTTCGACGCCGCCACGATGACCCCTCCCGCGTAGGTCATCCCGAAGGCCGACACCGCGTCGGTCCCGGACAGGCCGAGGGCGGCCTTGTCCTCGTCGAAGTGGTCCCAGTCCGCGATCACGTCGAACGCGAGGACCAGACGGTTCCACCAGAGAGAGGCCCCGACGCCCAGGCCTGGCTTGTACTTCGAGTCCACCAGGGAGAGGAGGTTGTAGCCGACCACCCCAAGACGGAACATGTCCTGGATCGACAGGATCACCCCCAGATCCGCGGTGACCAGATCACGGTTCTTCCCGTTGAGCTTGCCCTTCATTTCGCGAAACCAGTGGATGTTCGTACCGAAGATCAGCTTGGTATCCCCCTTGAGCACCGGGAAGGCGAGGCCACCGTTGAGGGCGTGGGCCCCCTTGGAGAGGGTGCCGTCATCCGGGCCTTCCAGGTAGGAGTACCCGAGGCCCGCTGCGGCCCAGGGGTTCATGTATGAGTCGGTCCAGTTGGTCCCCACCGCGTGGGTGAGGGGATCGAAACCCACGCTGTAGACACCCTCGATCACGTACTGAGTCACCAGGGCCAGGCCCGCAGGGTTCAGGAAGAGCGCGTTGGACGCCGTCGCGAAGGAGCGGCCCGCACCGGCCAGGCCGCGGGTCCTCGTCGGATATTGCCACTGGACCTCCCTGGGCTGGGCCGTCGCTTCCATGGCGAAGGCCGTGAGCAGCGCCGTGAGGCAGATCATCAGGATGGTTCGCATGGTCCCTCCCGGGGCACAACACCCCCGCCGGACAGTCTACCCTGGGGGGGGATCCGGTCAAATAACCCGGGGGGTCCCCGGCAGGGCTATCGCAAAGTCGCCGCTCACCCAGCGGTCTATCGAACTCTGTCTTGACTCGGCTGGAAGAATGGTCCGTTGCCGTTGCCGTCGCCGTCTGACGATCGATCACATCTTTTCGCTCATCGCGATCGAGCCTGGG
>JBDRIT010000209.1:0-13133 GCA_043815665.1 Pseudomonadota bacterium | reverse complement strand
CCAAAAAAAAAGGAGAGGCCGGCCACCCTCCCCGACCCACCCTCCGTCGTGTGGCCGGCCTCATAGGCCGGGGCCGGTTCGGCTCGTTCAGCTGTGACCGGATCATCAGCCAAGCGCGAAACAACCACCGCAGGCCCAACTGTGGGAGGGGCGTTGAAGTCGAGTCGAGCGGACGAAGCTCCGCTCCTACGAGACTTACACCCCTTGGGTGCCAGCCCCGATTCATCCACCCATCGCAGAGCCTCTAGCCGCCACACCCCGGGATCGGCGTGTACTGACACAACATCTCCACGCAAGCCGCCTCATCACAAGGCCCGCCCTTGTTGCAGTCGTCCACGGAGTTGCAGCAGTTGAGGTGCAGAGGTTTCCATCGTTGCACGAATCACCGCTTCCACAGCACCATGGGACTGGGACGTTGTGGCAGTGGTGCTCGATGCAGAGGTCCACTGTGTTGCTGTTCCCATCGACGCAGTCTCCATCTACGCCGCAACAGATCCCGCCCCCGCCCGGCTCATAGTTCACGATATACTCGCAGATCCCCGTCTCCTCCCCCGGGTCCAGGGTACAATCGTCGAGGGTGCAATCGTTCCAGTCATCGCAGTGGTCGTCGATCGCGCAGCAGCCCTCGACCCCGGGAAGCGGGATTCTGTGGCATGCGTGGTTGACGCAGAGATCCACCGTGCACGGATTCCCGTCGTCGCAGTCCAGCGGGCTGTCGCAGCACCAGTCCCAAGCCTCGTACACGCACTCATTGTCCACACAAGCTTCGTTGTACGTACAGGTGAGGTCGTCAACGCAGGCAGCATCGTCAACGCAGCATCCCGGGATCCATGGGTGTTGGCAGACGCAGTCCAGGCAGAGGTCTTCCGTACACGGGTTCCAGTCGGCCAGACAAGAGCCGGTGCAGGGCTCTTCCCAATCGGGGCATTCGCAATAGCATGGCTGGAGGATGTGCACACATTGGCCATTCTGGCAGTAATCCAGAGTCGCCGGATTGTCCTGTGGCATCTCCTCCCACTGTCCACCCGCCTGGCAGTCCTCGTGGAGGTCACAGCACTCGATGCCGAGCGCGATCTGCTCCGCGATCGAGGTCGGGGTATATGCGCAGTTAAAGGTCTCCGGGGTGCAGGCTGCGAGGGTGCAGACATCGCCGTCCTCGCAGGCCCCGGCCCCTTCCGATGGGTCGCAGCAGCCCGCATCATGCACCGGAACCATCCGGCAATAATGGCACCCATCCGCAGAGTCATCTGCGGTGCACCATCCGAATGTACATGGATCCCCGTCGTCGCAGTCTGCGTGATCGACGCACGCTCCGCAGGGGACGCACTGGTCCCCGAGACAGAGGCCTTGCCCGGCGGGACCATTGCAGTCGCAATCGAACTTCGAGAGGCAGATGCCGTCGACATCGATGGGGCCATACACACACTTTCGGTGCTCGAGCGCGGCATCCCAGAGACAGGCCTCCGCGCTCAACGGGTTCCCGTCGTCGCAGATCGGGTCGGCTGTGGAGTCGCAGAGGATGGATAGGACTACAAGAGTACACGCGGTCGCCTCGCAGTTCGACAGCTCCTCGTCGTCTTCGGTGAGGACGCAGCAGAGGTTGTGCATGCCCTTCGGGACCGTCAGGAATGTATACTCCGTGCCTTCAGTGGTGCCGTCTGCCTGGCCGCCGACATAGGCGCCGCCGTCGACGTAGCAGGTGAGCTCCCGGTAGATCAGCGGGTACACCCAGTTGCTGATCGAAAACTCGGCCGTGATTCCAGGGTCCACGCCGATGATCGACAGCGCAGGAGCACCGATCGCCCCCGAAACCTGGGTGTAGTCCCCGTCATCCTCGGCATCCGCGACGCCCACCAGCACCTCCACCGGCGCGCACGACACCTGCAGCAGCAGGAAAAACCCGAGCAGCTTCCGCATCCACATGTGGCCCTCACAGTCAGGGCGGGGAGATTGGCCTCTTTTGGTTCTATTGTAGGGGATGTGAATTGTTCTGTCTTGGGGGATGTTGCGAGGCGACGGCGTTCTCCGTCCCGGCGATGTGCAGCGCAGCGTCGGCGGCTTTGGGTTCGACTTCAAGCCCCACTTCCGGACGTTGCGGTAATGCTCTGGACCGCGATCTCTGCATGGGGTCCAGCCCCCTCAGGCTCTTCGGCCCAGCTCCCCCACTTTTCCCATTTTCCATCTCCCATTTGCCATCGATCCGATGAGGAACCGGGCCCCGGTGAGGGGCCCGGTGGGATGGGGTTCGAGTCGTGGGAAACGGGCAACCGGGCGGGGACCCGCCCGGAGGGAGGACCTAGAATCCGCCGGGGTCGGTGCCGAAGCAGGCGGCCTCGCACCCGGCCATGGTCTCGAAGATCCCCTCGCAGGACAGCCCGTCCGGGCCGCCGCAGCCGCAACCGGAGACGTAGACGCACTTCTCACCGTCGAAGCCGACGCCCATGAGCATGTCGCAGGCGCCGAAGCCGTAGGGGTCGATCGCCGTGCACTCCGTGGGCTTGGGCGCGCAGACGTCCATGCAGGCCGTCCAGGTGCTGTAGAACTGTGCACAGTCCTGACCGCAGCCGCAGCCCGAGAAGACCTCGCAGTTGGCGCCGTTCCAGGCCCAGCCGATGATCGCGTCGCAGGGCCCGTACCCGGTGGGGTCGAGGGCCGCGCACTCGCTGGCGCCGCCGTCGCAGTCGGCCTCGCAGTTGCAGGGGTTCTCACCGGGTCCGCACTGGCCGTCGCCGCAGTGGGTGCAGACGAACGCGTTCCCGACCATGCCGCACATCCCCGTGGCCGGATCGTAGTAGGCCTGGATGATCGCGGTCAGGCCCGGGCAGCACCCCACCAGCAATGGATCGAAGGTGGTGAAGCCCTCGCCCTCGGGGACGCAGCCGCAGTTCGGATCCTGGAAGTAGACGCACTTGCCGTTCTCACACGCCGCCATGGAGCAGGGTCCATCGGGCTGGGGGCAGTCGGCGTCGTTGGTGCACTCCACCGGCGCGCCGCACGCGCCGTCGTGGTTCTTGGAGACACCGTCCACCCACATGGCGCACTCGTTGGAGTACGTCTCTCCGTTGCAGCCGCAGACCGGAGCCCAGTAGAGGGGACAGAGCTGGGGATGCGGGGTGCAGACCCCCATCATGTCCGCCCAGTCACAGGCGCCGTCGGGGTACAGGCAGAACTGGCTGTCAGGGCAGGCGAACCCGGCGATCCCGCCGCAGGGCTGGCCGCCGCAGTTCGGGTCCACGGAGTAGACGCAGACGCCGTTCACGCAGTTGACGATGCTGCAGGGACCGTCCGGCTGGGGGCAGTCCAGGTCCATGGTGCACTCCGGGGGCTGATCGCACTCGCCGTCGTGGGCCTTCGACATCGCGCTCATCCACAGGAGGCACTCGTTGGAGTAGGTCTTCCCGTCGCAGCCGCAGACGGGATCCCACAGGTAGAAGCAGGCGTCCGGGATCGCCTGGCAGGTGCCCATCATGTCGGCCCAGCTGCAGGTGTCCTCGGGAAAGAGGCAGAACTCTCCCGGGGCGCAGGGGAGCCCGATGAAGCCGCCGCAGGGCTGTTCACAGCCCTCGTCGACCGCGCCGTCGCAGTTGTCGTCGATGTTGTTCCCGCAGATCTCCGTGTCGGAGCAGGGCCAGATGCACTGGAGGATCTCCATGGGGACCGGCCCGCAGTTCTCCACGCAGGACCCACCCTCGCAGGTCCAGTAGTTGTCGCAGGTCGGGCACATCAACGGGCATGGGTCGGAGAACTCGTTGCCGTAAAGATCGTAGCAGTCACACGGACCCCCGCACTCCGGCGGCTCGACGGGCATGCAGCAGACCGAGCCGTTCCCGCAGCCGCCCAGGTCCACCTCCGCAGAGCCGGGCGGGCAGCCGTAAAACACGCCGTCTGCGCTGGGCTCGGAGCAGAAGCCACCGGTTTGCTCGCAGAGGTTGGACTCGAGGCAGGCCTCCTTGCAGGCGTCCATGGAGTCGAAGATCGCATCGCAGTAGTCCAGACAACCGCAGCCGGAGATCCCCACGCAGGCGCCGTTCACCAGGCCGTAACCCATGAACATGGCGCAGGCGCCGAAGCTCACGTCCGCGAGGTCCTTGCACTCGCCGCCGCAGCCCTCGTCGACCTGCCCGTCGCAGTCGTTGTCCATGCCGTCGCAGAGCTCCGCCGCGCCGGGGTGGACCGTCGCGTCGCTGTCGTCGCAGTCCCCCTCGTTCGTGGTCCAGCCGTCGCCGTCCAGGTCCACAGGCTCGTCACACCAGCCGTTGTAGGCGAGGGACTGGCCTGCGCCCTGGAGGAAGCAGATGTTGTCGTAGGTCTGCCCGTCGCAGCCGCAGACCGGGGAGAAGTACTCCGGGCAGAACTCCGACATCTGGGTGCAGACACCGGTCTCCGCCGCGCAGCCGTTGAAGAAGCAGTAGAGGTCACCGGGGCACATCCAGTCCCCCCAGCAGTCGTCGCTGCCGCAGTTGGGATCCGTCTCGTAGACGCACATCCCGTCGATGCACGAGGCCTTGGTGCACGGACCCGGGGGCTGGGGGCACTGGTCGTCGGTCCAGCACTCCATGGGACCCTCGTCGAAGCAGCAGATCGCCTCTCCGCCGCAGCCGGGGAGGTCCACCTCGCCCCAGCCGTCGGGGCAGATCCCCCAATCGCCCGCGTCGTCCCAGAGGGGGAAGCACTTGCCCCCCTCCAGCTCGCAGAGGTTCTCGGGCTCCACGGGCTGGCACACACCATCGCACCAGCCATTGCCGCAGTAGATCTCGCACTGCTCGCCGAGGGGGCAATCCGCGTCGGACTCACAGCCCGTCATGCAGCCGTTGTCCACGATGCCGTCGCAGTCATCGTCCAGGCCGTTGCCGCAGATCTCCTCGGGCAGGCAGATGCCATTGATGCACGCGAGGTACGCGTCGGTCTGGAGCCAGGCGCAGCCGCCCTCGTCGCTGAAGTTCCCGCAGACCGAGAACTTCAGGCACTCGTACTCGGGCAGCCACTGGCAATCGCTGGCCATCTCCGTCGGGGCGCAGATCTCACCGGAGCACCCCGAGACGATGCACTCCTCCTGGCAGCCCTCGTCCACACCGTCGTCGCAGTCGTTGTCCGTGAAGTCACCGCAGATCTCCGGCATCCCCGGGTTCACCGTCGCGTCCTCGTCGTCGCAGTCGCCGTCCGCGGGGGTGAATCCGTCCCCGTCCAGATCCTGCTCTGCGCAGGCCGGCGTCAACGGGCCGCCCACGCACTCGCCGTCGAGGCAGAGATCGTCGAGGGTGCACACGTCCCCGTCCTCGCAAGGTGCGCCGTCGGGGGCGCCTTCACATCCCGTCGGGATGCACACGGGATCGGTCCCCCCGGACAGGCACTCTCCCTCGTCGCAATGATCGGCCAGGGTGCAGGGGTCGCCGTCGCTGCAAGGCATCCCGTCGGGCACCGTGCCGGTGACGCACTCGCCGTCCATGCACGCAGCGAAGGCGCAGGGGGCGGCCGGGTATGCACAGTCGGCGTCGTCCGCACACTCGATGCAGATGTTCTTGTCCTCGTCGCACTGGCCGCCCTCTCCGCAGTCCCCGTCCTCCAGACACTCCACGCAGAGGTGGAGGGCGGAGTTGCAGACCAGGTCACCGGCACAGTCAGCGTCCGCGAGGCAGCCGACGCAGAGGTTGGTCTCGCCGTCACACTTCTTGCCCAGGGGACAATCGGCGTCCAGCAGGCACTCGACACATTCCTTGCTGTCCGGGTCGCAGACGCCGCCGTCCACGCAGTCCGCGTCCGTGACGCAGAGCGGGTCGTTGTTGCCTCCGCCGCCGTTCATGAAGTCGCACCCCGTGGTCGCTGACGCGATCAGGAGGAGCACCGCCACCAGGGTCGTCCATCGGATTCCGTTCATCTTCGCCTCCTCAAGGGTCGATTCGGGTTCACTCGGGGACTGTTGCGCCTCGGCGGCGCCTTGGTCGAAAAAAATCACTCGCAGACTCCGGTTTCGAGGTTGCAGACCCCGGATTCGCACTGGTGGTGCCCCTTGCAGCCGAGGCAGACGTGGTTGACCACGTGGCAGAGTCCCGTGGCGCAGTCCGTGTTGGTCCGGCAGCTCACGCAGGTATGCGAGCCGCTCAGACAGACCCCCTGCGGGCAGTGCGCATCCTCGAGGCAGCCGATGCAGACGTGGACCTGGGGGTGGCAGACGCCGATGTCACAGTGGGCGTCGTCCAGGCAGCTCACGCAGTAGCCCCCCGCCGCGAAGCAATGCCCCCCCATGGGGCAGTCGTCGTCGGTCTCGCAGAGGGGGGCGCCGGGGCCCTGGCAGACCCCGTCCCGGCACACCCTGTGGCCGGGGCAGGGGTGGTCCTCGTCGCAGCCCTTGCCGTCCAGGGCGTCGGTCCCGACGCAGCCACCGAGAAGCAGCAGGGCGAGGAGGGGCGCAGCGGCCCGCGTGACGTCGAGCAGGGGCATCTCAGAAGCTCCGCTCCAGCCAGACGCCGCCGAGCCCGGGACGGACCGTGGTCCTCCCGACATCGAAGCTCGGCACCACCCGGCGGGTGTCCCAGCGCTCGTCGAGGATGAACACCAGCACCCCTGCGACCGCAGCCGCGCCGCCGATCCCGTAGAGGATGCCCGCGGTGAGGTTGTGCTGCTCCACCAGGCGGTTGTACCGGTCGGTCTCGTCCGCCCAGTCCGAGGAGCGCGCGGCGCGCGCGGCGCTGAGAGCTTGGACGTGAAACGCCGTCGCAATGCTCGTGGTCACCAGGCTCGTCGTGATTGCGCCCCACCCCCAGGGGTCGGTGTACCAGGGCCGCAGGCTCCTGCGGGTGAAGATCAGGCTCTCCTGGTAGCTGCCCCCGAGGTACTCACCGGCGAAGCCGGCGCCGAAGGGGACCTCGAAGAGGTGCCGCTGCAGGTAGCTGTCCACGCCCTTCGCGGAGACGTGGGCCCGATCCGACACGGGCTGCGCGGAGAGGAGCAGCTCTGCGTCGCCCCGGGCCACCACCTTGAACTCACGGTCCCCGATGCGGAACCACCAGGTCCCAGGCCGCGGCAGCCGCACCACCGGCGCGAAGCCCTCCTCGACGTGAAGATCCGCGTAGCGGACCAGGTCGTCATCCGTCACCACGAGGCGCCGCGCCCCCTCCAGATCCACCTTCACCCTGCTGTGGGAGCGAGCCTCCCGATAGTCGATCACGGCATGGTCAGGGGCTCCCAGGGGGGCGCGGATGTACGGCGTCAGGCGATAGACCGGGTTCACCACGGCGTCGTTGGCCGCGGCCACGAACGCAGCCAGCTCCGTGAAGAGGATCCGCCCGTCGCCGTCCAGGTCCGCGCCGCCCATGAGCCCCGACCGGACCTGGTGGGAGAAGATGCCGGAGAGATAGCGTCCCCACTCGCGCACCTCCCCCACGGAGGAGGCCGCCAGGATCAGGCCCACGTGATCGTAGTCCTCCATCCGGAGGGTGGTGGGCCCGGCCGCGCGGCGCTTCGCCACGCCGCGGGCGGTCACCAGGAAGCCCGCGTTGCATGCGTCGATGACCAGGATCACCTCACAGACCCCCTCGGTGGGCTCCACCAGATGATGGAACAGGTCCCGCAAGGTGAGGCGGCCATCCTCCAGGTGGAGATACCCCCGCCCCTCCGCGTCATAGTTTCCATGGCCCGAGTAGACGAAGTAGAGGGTCACGGAGTCGCCCTCGTCCGCCCTCCGTTCACCCTCCTCGACCAGATCGTCGATGGCCGACAGCACCGCGTCCCGGGTGGGCTCGGCCCACTCCAGGCCCTCGTGGAGGGCCGCTGTCTCCTGGTCCGGGCGCACCAGCACCCGGACGTCGTCGGAGACCAGGCCCAGGAGGTCCGCGGTCCGGAGCGCATCGTCGTCCGCATAGCGCAGGGCCTCCAGGTCAGGATCCAAGGCCTGGTTGCTGCCGACCACCAGGGCCAGCCGGGACGCCACGGCGGAGGACGGTGCGGCGAGGCCGAGGGCCAGGACGATGACGGCCAGGGGTCCCAGTGTCGATCTCATTGCCGCCTCCCGCAGTCATCGAGGATTTCGATCTCCTCCACCAGGATCCGGACGGTGCCGCCCGTCACGTCTGCAGCGGCGTCCGCGGCCCGGGAGGAGATGTCCTCCCCGTCCGTGTTCCGCCATGCAGCCTCGAGCCTGGCGAATGGGATCGGCTCCTCGCTCAGGATACACACGATGGATACCGGGCCCGCCACGTGGGCCCCGCGCACCTCGATCTCGAAGGGAATCATCCAGGTCCGGATGGGGATCTCAGGGATGATCGGGGCGGCGGCGTCCGGCGGCGCGGGGACGTACCACGTGGGATCGTCCAGGTCCTGCACCCCGAAGAGCGCATAGTAGGGCGTGCGGTCGTCCCGCACCGTGAGGTAGAACCGCAGCGCGTCCGCAGCGCAGAGCCCCTCCCCGTGGATCACCTCGTACTCGCTGCCCTCGGAGTCCACGCCGGAGATCCCGAAGCCCGCCGCGGGGAGCGCGTTGCGATCGCCTCGAACGGCGACGTGTTCCGAGGAGGCCATCTCCGTAGGGATCGGGGCGCCCCAGGGGATCAGCAACAGGACGACCAGGGCAGCGGCCGCGGCCGCGCCGACCCACCGGAAGGCGCCGGAGGACGAACGCACCGGGGTCGGGCGCCCCTCGCGTCGCTCCATGATCTCTTCGAAGAGGACCCTGCGCTCGACCCCCGTGGCGACCGCGGGGTCCCCGTGGGTGATTCTGCGCACCGCCAGGGCGACCCGCGCCGATGGTTCCTCTCCGCCGGGACGCCGGGACGCGTAGCCACGGAGGAAGGCGCGGTCGTCCGCAGCCAGGCGACGCCCCAGGGCGTGGTCCCAGGCGAGGCGCTCCGCGCGTGCCTGTTCGACGTCGTGGCGTGTCATGACAGACCCTCCTCGCGGAGGAAGCGGCGCATCCGCTTTCGGACGCGGGCCAGGTGGAGCCGGATCCGGTACCGGTTCATGCCGAGCTCCTCGGCCAGCGCGGCCTCGGAGAGCCCGCGCCCGAAGTACCCCTCGAACACACAGACCTGACGCGGGTCCCCGAGGGACGCGCGGAACCGGACCACCAGGGCCATGTCCTCCCGGGCCTCCGCGGCGGCCTCGGGGGCGCTGGAGCCGCCATGATCCGCAGCGAGCTCGGGGGTCTCCTCCACAGGGATCTCCCGGGCACCCTTGCGGCACATGGTGCGGATGACGTTCCTGGTGATCCCGCCGATGTAGTGGCGGTAGGGCTGGATGCCGTCGTAGGCCATCCGGGCCCGCTCCTCGAACGCAGCCTCGAAGGTCGACGAGATCACGTCGTCAGCGTCCGCAAGATTCCGAAAGCCCGTGAAGCCCCCGAAGCCCTGGGTCGCGATCGTCCTGACCAGCCCTTCGTACGCCATGAACACTGCCTCCAGGGCGCGACGCTCGCCTGCTCGAAAGCGCTCGAGCAGGTCACGATCACAGCTGAGGGCGTCGCTTCGCGTCATCCCTCACACAACTCCTTGTCGCCGAGAGGTCGGGACGGTCGAACTTTTTTTTCTACGGGTTCCGGGAGCTCCGGGCCAGGACGCGCTTCACCGCCGTCAGGAGCTCCTCCTCGCCGAAAGGCTTCGTGAGGAGCGTCGCGGCGCCGGGGATCGTGGCCTGACGGCCACCGGAGGTCGCGGCGATGATCGGGATCTCGTACCGGTTCGCCATGGCGACCAGCTTCGCAACCTCCGGGGGAGGCAACTCCGCCTCGGCGAGGAACGCATCGAGGTCGTCGTGGCGATCGGCCAGGATGGACACCGCATCGCGTACGGTTGACGCAGCGAGGACCTTGTAGTCGTTCCGGAGCAGCACCCAGGTAGTGAACTCACGGATCCCCTGATCCCGTTCGAGGATGAGGACCCGCTCCCCCTCCCCCGCCAGGGAACCGAGGACCCGGATCGTGTCCTCCTTCCAGGTCTCGCCGACCACGGGGAGGAACAGGGAGAACGTCGTCCCCCGGCCCACCTTCGACCGGACCGCGATCCCGCCACGGATCGCCTTGACGACCCCGTACACGATGCTGAGGCCGAGCCCCGTCCCCCGTCCGATGGGCTTCGTGGTGAAGTAGGGCTCGAACACTGCGGCGGGATCCGGCGCGTCGATGCCGATGCCGTCGTCCTCCACCCGGACCTCTACCCACCCCAGGGGGTTGTCCACGGGCTTGAGGACCCAACGCTCGGGGAGGACCTCGCTGAGGCGCGCCGTGATCCGGATGGTGCCGGCCCCCTTGGCGTCCACGGCGTCCCGCGCGTTGACCAGCAGGTTGGCCAGGGCCTGCTCGATGCGCGTGGCGCTGCCCCGGACCAACGGGAGGGACTCCTCCACGGAGACCGTCGCGTCGATGTCCCCCTTGATGTACGAGCCAAGGAGCCCCTCGACCCGCCGGATGGACCGGGTCAGATCGCAGGAGGTCTGGTCCACCAGGCGCTCGCTCGTGAACGTGAGCAGGCGGTCCACCAGCTGGGCGCCGCCCCCCGCCACCTCCACCAGGTTGCCCAGGTAGCGGTGGAACCGCTCGTGGGTGGGGGAGAGGTCCCGAAGCATGGACGCATAACCGACCACGGCGCCAAAGATGTTGTTCAGGTCGTGTGCGAGGCCCGCCGCCAGGATGTTGAGGGTCTCCATCTTGGAGGCGCGGCGCACCACCTCCTGGGCCTCGGTGAGCTCCGAGACGTCCCGGATCACGCCCACGAGGCAGGGCCCGTCGCCATTCTCTGTCGAAGCCACGGGGATCAGTTCGAGCTCTGCGTCCACGGTCCGGCCGTGCATGGAGGTGTACTCCAAGCGCAGGATCTCCGGCTCCCCCCCCGCGGCAACCCGGCGGAACGCGGCCTTCACATCGGCATCCAGGGTGGGCAGGTCGTAGGCGTTGAAGGTCCGCGTGAGGCCCTCGTCGGGGCTCCCGAGGATCGCCACCATGGACCGGTTGGCCGCCTGGATCATGCCGGAACGATCCATGACGAAGATACCGGAGGACGAACGCTCGTAGTGCGCCCTCAGGGCATCATCAAGGTCAATCTCATGTGCAGCCACCCGCCCCCCCCCCACTCCGGGAACACGTCAATGACAACAAGCTGGCTCCAAACTTCTGGGATAGCGTATGCGACCTGGAGATTCCCGTCAAGCGACCCGGGGAAGACGATGTCAGGTCGACAGTCTCTACCAGAGATCCCCGAAAGGGGAACCCCCAACCGGGGGACGGGTCGTGCCCTGGGGCTTCACCGCTGACGTCGGCGCCAGGACGAACTCCTTCTCTGCGACCCGGCCCCGGATCTCCTTCGGGACGTAGATCCACTCCTGGGGTTCGTACCCCTCCTGGGAGACCTGCACCCGGACCGGCTCCGTGCCATCGTCGACGAGAATGCCGATGGGCGTGGCCCCCAGGAGCGCTCCGTCGATGCGCACCAGGGCCCCCGGGGGGGTGGAGGTGATGCGGAGGGTTTGGGTCAGCTCTGGACTGTTGATGGGTGGTTGGTGATCCGAATCGGGTGCGGGAGCCGCGACGTCCGGGGCCGGATTCGTGGCGGGAGCCTGCAGATCGGTCACGTGCACGGGCCCGTGCACGGGCACATCGGTCACGGTCACGGTCACGGGCACGGGCACGGGCACGGCCACGGCCACGGCCGCGGGCACGGGCCGCAGGTCGGGAGGAGGAGTGACCGAGGGAGGGGCGTCCACGCCCCGATTCCCGACCGCCGGCAGACTTCCCACGCCGGTCCCCGGCGCGGGCTCCGACTCCGAGAGTTGGGTGCCGACGGTCGCCCCCTCCCACGGCCGCCAGAGACCCAGGCCCGTCGCCACGGCGACGAGGACCACCAGGAGCGGCGCAGCGACACGCCACAGCGACCGGCGTTGGGATTCGAAGTTCGGCGGCGCCGTGATCCGCAGCGTGGGACCCAGCGCGGTACCGGAGAGGGGCGTGGCCGGGAGGGTCGGGACCCCGTAGGAAGGCGACTGATCGTCGGTGGGGGGCGAGCGACCCACCAGGGTCGGTCCGGCGTCATAGTCGCTGTGCATCAGGTCCGGCCGTGGCGGCGCCACCTCCGAGAGCTCTCCGAGCGCGTCCAGGCGCTCGACCACCTCGGCCGCGGAGACCGGACGACGGCTCGGGTCCTTCTCGAGGAGCTGGCGCAGCAGGTTCGCCAGGTCGTCCGGCAGGTTCCCCCGGACCTCCTGGGCGAGGGGCGGCGGCGCCTCGTGGATGTGCTTCATCACCAGGCTGACCGGATCATCGCCGGTGAACGGGGGAGTGCCGGTGAGGAGCTCGTAAAGAACCACCCCTGCGGAGTAGAGATCCGTCGCGGGGGACACGTTGGTCCCCAGGCCCTGCTCCGGAGCCAGATACTGAGGAGTCCCGCAGACGAAGCCGGTGCGGGTCAGGGTCTGCTTGATCTGATCGGTCCGCTTGAACTTGGCGATGCCGAAGTCCAGGACCTTCACGAAGTCCTCGGACCGGTGGATGTCCGTGATGAAGACGTTCTCGGGCTTGAGGTCGCGATGGATGATCCCCCGGGAGTGCGCCTCCTCGAGGGACTCCATGAGTTGACGGAAGACCCGACACGCCCGGGCTGGCGAGAAGGGGCCGTCCTCCGCCAGGCACTTCGCCAGGGTTCGACCATTCAGGAACTCCATCGCAAGGTACAACTCGCCCTGGTCGGAGGTTCCGAAGTCGAACATGTGGATGGTGTTGGGGTGGCGCAGCTCACTCGCCGCCGCGGCCTCCCGCTCGAACCGCTGCACGTTCTCCGGATCGACGGCCATCTGCGAAGACAGGACCTTCAGGGCGACCACCTTGTTCATGGTGGTGTGGAGCGCCCGGAACACGTGGCCCATGCCGCCGCGCCCGATGAGCTCGTCGATCCTGTAGCGGCCAGCGAACACCTGGCCGATCAGCTTTCCCGTCTCCGGCACCTCATTCCCCCTGTGGTCTGTGTATCACTTCAGGGTCGCTCAGTCACCTGGTTCATGCGCGGGGCTGCGTGGCCCCCCCAGGGTGATCGCAAAGTCGACGTTGAACGCGCTTGACCGATCCTCGGGATCATGATCTTCACTTTACGTCGAGGCCTTGCGCTTCGGCAGAGGGAGGATCATGCCGAAGCGAGAGTCTGGAAGAGTTGATACCCCGT
>JBDRIT010000208.1:0-13410 GCA_043815665.1 Pseudomonadota bacterium | reverse complement strand
CCCGCCCGGTGCGTTGCGGGGCCCCCACCTCCCTCGACGTACCTCAAGTACGCCTGCGGTCGGCGTGCACCCCCGCGCCTTCCGGCCAGGGCGCTTCGGCGCTCTCGGTGCGATCCACTTATTTCGCCGCAGGCCCTTAGTAGATCGTCTCCACGGACACGTTCTGGTAGTAGTGCTCCAGGATGTCGATGAAGGTCCGCCCGTGCTCCGCCATCCCCATGGCGCCGTTCTGGCACATCCCCACGCCGTGGCCGAAGCCACCGCCGCTCAGAACCCAGTCGCCCTTGGGATCCTCCCCGGGCGATGTCACCACGAACGCGCTGCTCTTGAGGCCACCCAGGAGGAGGCGGATCACCAGCTCGCCCTTGATGGGCACGGTCTTGCGGGTCCCCTGGAGTTCCAGGTGGTTGATCCGGCCCGAGGAACCCCGGTGCAGCGGAACCAGGGCCTTCACGTGGCCTACGCCCTGCTCCTTCACCAGCGCGTCCAGCTTGTCCGGGGCGAGGCGCTCGGTCCAGCGCAGGGTGGACCCGGCCTTCCCCGACTCTGCGGCCCAGGAGTGCGGTGGCCGCGCGAGGAAGGTCGCTGCGCCCGCCTCGGTGGTGAGGTCCAGGGCCGGGGGGGTGCTCCGCAGGTCCCAGCGCCCCCGCAGCTCCGCGGACTCGACGCCCTCCCAGACCTCCTCGGAGTCCTCGGTGTGGCCCCCGCTGTTTGAGTGGTAACGGCAGTCCGCGAGGCGATCCCCATGGAAGAGCAGCCGGCCCCGGGTCTCCGTCACCGCGCGGGTGGCCCGGGGCTTCTCCGCCTTGCTGCCCTTGTACACCTGACAGTGCTGGTCGCCGCAGATCAGGTAGGGATCCGCCAGGTGACGACGCCCGATCTTGGAGAGGAGCTCATTCCGGGCCGCGACGGCCTGGGCCTTCAGGGCCTCCAGGGGCGCGGAGGAGTACATCTCCGCGGGGACCAGCCCGGCGAGGAGCTTCTCCGCAGGGAGGAGGTTGGCCACCGCGAGCTTCCCTGCCGCATCCACCGCGATGTAGAACCGCCCTGCGTAGGTCCGATCCTCACGGCCATGCCACCTGAAGCCACGGCCGTACTCCACCTGCTTGATCGTGAGGGTGTCCCCGTCCGCGGGCGCGAACCAGATCGCGTCCTGGGCCGTAATGGTCACGCCCCGGTCCGCGCTGCGGAGGCGGATCGTGCCCCGGGGACGGCTCTTCACGACCTGGGTGCTGCGGCACTCGGCCCCGTGGGCCGCAGAGAGCGCTTTGGCGGCCTGGGCGGCCGCGGCCCCGCTCCCGTGGCGCTCCGGCGCCAGGAGGAGGATCTCCCGGGTATCGAGGGTCTTGCCGAAGAAGCCGAAGACCGTGCCGGTCTCCATCTGGCCCAGGTCGCCCTCGAGGCGCTCTCTCCACCGGGCCCGCGCCGCTCGAAGGGCCGTGAAGTCCCGGGTGGGGACCGCCTCGAGGATCACCACCCACTCCACCACGGCCGGGGTGACCGCCTGGGTGTCCACGGTCCAGATCCCTTCTCCGGCCACGGTCACCAGGGGTCCGTCCGGGCCCGAGGGGTGGATCACCAGGCCACCCGAGGTCTGGATCTGGATCCGGTCCTGTCGATCCATCAGGCCGATGGGCACCATGGGCTGGCGATCTTCCGAGAAGAGGAGCCGGTTGGAGAAGAGGAGTGCGGCCTCATCGCGGCGAGCCACCTCGTCCTGGGCCAACGCCGTCGAGGCGCCGATGGTGCCGAGCAGCACCAACCACAGGAGCGTCGGGTTCTTCGAGGGTCTTCGCATGGTCTCCTCCACGGTCCGGGCTCAGTCTACCGGCGCGGATCCTCCGGGCAACTTTTCGTTTGGCAACCAGACGGTTCCAACCTATCATCGGAGGCCGGAACGAGGAGACTTGATGGGCGTAAAGCAGCGTTACCAGGTGATCGAGCGGATCGATGCCGGGGGCATGGCCGAGATCTTCAAGGGTCGGGCCCTCTCCCTGGACGGGATCGAGCGCCCGGTGGCGATCAAGAGGATCCTCCCCTCCTTGTCTCAGAACCGGAAGTTCCTGAAGATGTTCATCGACGAGGCGCGGCTCTCCATGCGCCTCAGCCACGCGAACATCGTCCAGGTCTTCGACGTGGGCCGAGCGGACGACACCTACTTTCTCGTCATGGAGTTCGTGGACGGCAGCAACGTGCGGCGGATCGTCCAGAAGGCCGCGGAGATCGGCTACCAGCTCCCCGTGGCCGTGACCCTGAACATCGTCATCGAGATCTGCCGGGGCCTGGCCACCGCACACGAGGCCGCCGACGCCACCGGGTCCCCGCTGGGGATCGTCCACCGGGACGTGAGCCCGCCCAACATCCTGATCTCCTGGTCCGGCGAGGTGAAGATCACGGACTTCGGCCTGGCCAAGGCCGTCTCGCAGCTGGAGCGGACCGAGCCCGGCGTGGTGAAGGGGAAGTTCAGCTACCTCTCCCCCGAGGCCGCCGAGGGCAAGGAGGTCGACGCGCGCTCGGACATCTTCAGCGCAGGCATCATCCTCCACGAGCTCCTCACGAACCGGCGCCTCTTCATGGGCAAGAGCGATCTGGACACCGTGGAGCTGGTCAAGAAATGCCAGATCCCTTCGCCGTCGTCGGTCCACGACACGATCAAGCCGGAGCTGGACAGGATCGTCCACAAGGCCCTCGCGAAGGACCGCCGCCGCCGGTACCAGTCGGCGCGGGAGTTCGGCGACGATCTGGCGGACTTCCTCTTCGCAAACGGGATGAAGGTCACCGGCTTCGACGTGGCCCGCACCATGCGGGAGCTCTTCGGTCGGAAGGACACCCTCGACGGCTACGAGCTGCGGATCCAGGAGATGATCCGGGAGGAGGTCCTGAGCCTCTCCATGATGGGCCTCCTGGAGAGCACCACCCCCCAGGGACGCTCGGAGCCCATCAACATCGCCGGGTTCGAGCAGGGGCGAAGCCTCCTCGACGACGTCTGGGGTGAGCTCGCTTCACAGCCCACGGAGGCCTCCTCCCAGGGGACCGCCACCGGCGACTTCACCGCGCTCACCTCGGACTCCGGTTCCGGCCTCACCGAGCCGGGCTCCGGGGCGAAGAGCCCCAAACCCAAACCCAAACCCAAACCCAAACCCAAACCCAAGCCCAAGTCCAAGCAGACGAAGAGGGCCGCCCAGGCACCCGGGAAGAGGCCCGCGCCGGCGGCGAATGAAGCAGGAAAGGGCGCAGAGGGCAAGACGTCCAAGGGCAAGGTCCTCAAGATCGCCCTGCTCCTGATCCTCCTCGGCCTCGCAGGCGGCGTGGCCTGGGCCTTCGGCTCCGGCCACCTCGACAAGCTCCTGAACAGCCTCATCTAACCGCCACAGGGAGCACGGATCGCAGGCGTTCGGCGGGTGGGCTGGCCTATTCGGCGTCGTCCTGACGCTGCGTGGAGTTCTGCTTCCGGCGGCGGCGACGGGCCGCGCCGGAGGTCTTGGACCGGGAGCCGGAGCCCTCGTCATCGCCCCGGCCGGAGTCGGCCTCCCTGGCCGGAGCTTCGCTGGTCGGGGCCGCCCTGGTGGGAGCCACCGGGGCCGAGGCCGCCGGGGACGGGGTCTCCGTCAGGGGAGCCTTCTTCTTCGCGGGGCGGCGACGCTTCCTCGGGGGCTTCTTCTCCTCCACAGGCCTGGTGGCCTCGGCGTCCTGAACCGGAGCCGGCCGGGCCGCTGGCTTGCGACGGGGCGCGACGGGACGACGGGCCGGTGCAGGCGGCCGCGGCGCCTCCGCTGCCACCTCCGGAGGGGGCGCGGCGGGCTTGGGGGGAAGCGGCGGGGGCGATGAAGCCTCAGGAGCCGACACCTTCGGTCCCTGGGTCTCCCCTCGATGCCGAGCATCCGCCCCAGCCACTTCATGAGCCCGGTGGCGGGGGACGCCGCCTCCTCCTCCTCCCGGGTCAGGACCTGATCCAGGGTCGAGGCCGGGGGCTCCGGCATCTTCTGCCCAGGGAGATCGCGGCCCGGGCTGCTGTGCCGCGATCGTTCGTGATCGTCGGGCTCGACCCTGGACAAGGACCTCGGCTCGGCGCGGAGGGGCTTGTCAGACTGATCCGTCAGGCGGGGCGTGAGCGGCGTCGTGGATGCGGGCAGGCCGGGAGCGGGCTCCGCTGGCTCGGGCTGCCGGCCACGTCCCCGGCGACCGCGGCCACCATCGGACTCCGGCTCACCCCAGAGATGTACGATCTCGGTCTCCATCTTCCCATCGTCATCGCCGCGGAGCACGAGGTGGAACCGTAGCTCCGAGTGGGACACCGCCGGGCTCGCCATGATCTCGATCCGCACCTGCTGCTGCGCCTCCCAGAGGGCGAGGACGCTCCGCATCCGGTTCTGGAGGTAGTTCGCAGGCTCCACGGGCAGCTCCACCACCACCCGCTCCGGATCCCGGCGCGCGATGGTGTCCCGGAGGCGCCGGAGCACGTGCAGGGAGTGGAACTCCGGGGACCGGACGGTGCCGGTGCCGGCGCACGCGATGCAGGGCTGGAAGATCCCCTGGGTGACGTCCTGACGGATCTTCTGGCGGGACATCTCCAGCAGGCCGAACCGTGAGATCTTTCCGAAGGTCAGCCGGGCCTTGTCGTCCTTGAACGCGTTCTTCAGCTCCTGCTCGACCGCCCGGCTGGACCCCTCTCGCTCCATGTCGATGAAGTCGATCACCAGGAGACCGGACAGATCCCTGAGCACCGCCTGCCGGCCGATCTCCCGGGCGGCATCGAGGTTGGCCTTGAGCGCGGTGTCCTCGGGGCTCTTCTCCCGCACCCGGCCCGAGTTCACGTCGATCGCGACGAGGGCCTCGGTGCGGTCCATGACGATGCTGCCCCCCGAGGGGAGCGGCACCTTGCGCGCGAACATCTCTGCGATCTGGCGCTCCACGTCGTACCGGGAGAAGAGGGGCAGGTAGTCCTGGTAGAGCTTCACCACCCGTCGGGACCGGGGCATCACCGCTGTGAAGAAGTCCTCGACCTCCTTGTAGAGCTCGGGCTCGTCCACCCACACCTCGGTCACGTCCGTGGTGAAGTACTCCCGGAGGAAGCGGATCGCGACCCCCTGGTCGCGGAAGAGCAGGGAGGGTGCGCGGGTCGCCTCGGCCTTGGCCTCGATGGTCCCCCACAGCCGCACGAGCTGCGTCATGTCCCGGATCAGGTCCTGCTTCCGGGTCACGTTCACCGCGGCGGTCCGGGTGATCACGCCGAAACCCTCGGGGATCTCGACCCCGGACATCATCTCCTTGAGACGGGACCGGTGGTCGTCGGGGAGTTTTTTACTGACGCCGAGGCGGCTGCCCCCGGGCACCAGCACCAGGAAGCGTCCCGGCAGGCTCACCGCGGTGGTCATGGAGGCGCCCTTCTGGTCGATGGGGTCCTTGGTCACCTGGACCAGGAGCTCCCGGCCCGGCTTGAGGACCTTCTCGATGCGGGGATGGGAGCCGTGACCCGTGACGAGGTCCCCGGTCAGGTCCTGCACCGAGAGGAACCCCTCCCGGACCCCGCCGTACTCCACGAAGGCCGCCTGGAATGATGTGTTCACGGAGGTGACGCGGGCCTTGTACACGTCCCCCTTGATGCTGGATGCGCCTCCGCCCTCGATTTCCACGTTGACAAGGCGTCCTTCGGAGAGGAGCGCAACGCGCACCTGTCCGCCTTCATTATTGATAAGAATATTCTTTTTAGGCACGAAATTTCCTCTGTCTAGACTTGGTTTGGTTTCATGGTTGATGTGCGGCGGAAGATCGGGAGGGAGAAGAGCAGGACGAAGAGCAGGAACATCACAGGAGCAGGGTCGCCGGCGGTCTGACTGCAGCCTCCGCCCCCGCCGCCCTGATCCGGGGTCGGGCCGGGCGCGGGCTCCGGGGCCACCTGGAAGGTGAAGGCACAGGCGCCGCCGGTCCACAAGCACTCACCGCTGATGGACTCGCCGTCGATCTGGCCCAGGCAGCTCCGGGTGAGGCCAGCGTCCAGGAAGTCGAAGGAGAGCCCGCTCTTGGTCACCCGGGCCGCGGGCCGATCGCCCCCCACCAGGTCCACGAGCACGGCGACGCAGCCCCGCTGCTTGATCCCGAAGCGCTCGGCGAAGACGCCGCAGTCCGACGCGGCGACGTCGTAGATCCCCTGGATGGTCGAGCAGGTCGACGGCGCCCCGGACAGGTCCGGCACCGTCACCGCATCCAGATTGATGATGCCCCCGTCGGGGCCCGTCACCACGTCGGTGAGCCCCCCGCCGCCGCAGGCCGGACCGGCGGAGGCACCGGGCTCCGCACAGTCCGCCGCTCCCTCCCGGAGGCCGCAGACCGTTCGGGTCCCGTTCAGGGCGCAGTCGATCTCGTGCAACGCGCTCCCATCACACCAGCGGACCACTGCACCATCACAGCACCCCCGCCCGTCGAGCCCGCCGCACACGTCGGGGCCCCCGGTCGGGCAGCCTGGATCGTGCAGCCCTGCGGGGTCGTCCTGCCCCGCCGTGCCGCAGTCGTAATAACCGAGGACGCCGTTCCACCCACAGTGGGGGAAGCCGGCGCAGTCTCGAGCGCAGAGCATCCCTCCCTCACAAAAGAGGAGCTGCTCCTCGTCACAGCAGCCCTCGAAGCTCACCGCGCCGCACTCGGTGGACTCCAACTTCGCGCCGCCGGAACACTCCTGTCCCACCGCCGGGGCTATGTGCATCAGTGTCAGGGTGAGGAGGGGAATTGTCCCTCGCATAGGCAGGAGATCCTCCAATGGACTTGGGGGCAGTTTAGGGAAAGAATAGGAGATGTCAATGATGGAGGGGAAATGCGCTTCGACAGAGACCGGTACCTGGAGTGGTACATCCCGCGCTTCCGAGGGGCCGCGACGCCACCGCTCAACCTGCACGCAAGCGGAGTCCGCGCCCTGACGACCGGGGACCTGCCGCCCCCCGACGGGGGAGACCCCTGGAGCCTCCCGGCGCGGTTCGAGGAGGCCCTGGCCGCCTGGCTGGGCATCCCCGCAGAGGAGGTCCTCTTCACCCCGGGCGCGACCGGGGGCAACCTCCTGGCGACCCTCTCCCTGGCCGGACCCGGCGCGGAGGTGCTGGTGGAGGCGCCGATCTACGAGCCCATGAGTCTCCAGGCCGCCAGGGTCGGCCCGACCCGCCGCCTGCTCCGCCACGCACGCGATGGCTGGGCCCTGCCCGGGGACGCCTCGGCCGCGGTGCGGGACGAGACGGGCCTGATCGTCATCACCGAACCCCACAACCCCTCCGGGCGGTTCTCACCGAGGTCCGACGTCGAAGGCCTGGCGCGGGCGGCGGCGGACGTGGGTGCGACCCTCCTGATCAACGAGGTCTACCTGGGCTACTCGGACCGCCCGTCCTACCACGGCCTCGGCCCCAACGTGGTGGTGGTGTCGAGCCTGTCGAAGCTCCTGGGCGCCTACTGGGCCCGCCTGGGCTGGCTCAGCGGCCCGGCGGAGGTCATCGAGCGGCTCCGCTGGGCCCACCTGAACATGGGCATGGCCGCGTCCCCCGCCGCGGGGGTCGGCCTCGCGGTGCTCACCCGGGCTGAGGAGCTCCGGGAGGCGGCCCGCCGGGCCGCGCTGGAGCCGCTCCCCGTGGTGGACGCGTGGGTCCGGGCCACCCCGGGGGTCGCATGGAGTCCCCCGGAGGGCCCGGGCTTCGGGTGCCTGGAGCTGCCCCCGGGGACCGACGACATGGCCCTGGCGGAGACCCTCCTGCGGAAGGAGGGGGTGCTGGTGATCCCCGGGACCCTCTTCGAGGCGCCGGGGACCCTGCGGATCTCCTGGCTCCAGACCGGGGGGAGACTCGAGGAGGGACTGGACGCGCTCCGGAGGACGATCCGGTGATCACATTCTCCGCCCCCAGGTGTCCTTCGTGACGATGCGGGACATCGAAGACCTGTACACACGGTTCGGGCACCAGGTGTACCGCCGCTGCAAGGCGCTGCTCAAGGAGGAGGCCGCGGCGATGGACATGACGCAGGAAGTGTTCGTGAAGGCCATGGGGCGGCCCCTCCGGTTCGTCTCGGACGGCCAGGCCGTCACCTGGCTCACCCGGGTGGCCACCAACCTCGCCCTCAACGAGCTGAGGCGACGCCGGTACTGGCGGTCCGAGGAGCTCTCGGATCACACCACCGGGGGACCCGCCCTCGTGGAGCATCTCGTCGCAGACCGGGACCGGGTCCGCCAGGTCCTGGCCCGCACGGATCCCGAGACGGCCCAGGCCGGAGTGGGATACTTCCTGGAGGGCCGGACCGCGGAGGAGATCGCAGGGATCCTGGGGGTCTCGGTGCCCACGGTGCGCCGCCGGTTGAGGCGCTTCCTGGAGCTGGCCCGACGCACCCTCGGCGCCGGGGGTGCAGCATGAAGGGGCCTCGCTGGGACCTGCCCGATCGCCTGCCCGCAGCGGAGGACGTGGAGCTCACCCCCCGGGAGGAGTTCTACCGATCCCACCCCCCCGCAGCCTTCGCAGACGCGGTGCGGGCGCGGCGCCGGTCCTGGACCTGGCTCCCGGCCGCGGGCCTGGTTGCGGCGGGCGCGCTGGCGGCGACCCTCCTCTTCGTGATTGCCCCATGGGAGCCCACGGCGCCGGCTCCGACGGCCCCCGGAGCCCTCACCCATGAGGCCGAGGACGCGGCCTTCGGCGCGCGGGGCGCGCTGCGCGAGAAGAGCACCTCGCGCCCCCTCGCCGCCCAGCCCGCCGCATCCGTGGACCTCGCCGTGGTGGCCCTGTACGGAGGGCAGCCGGTCCCGGTGGCCGACGGCGCCCCCCTCGCGCGGGACACCCGGATCCGGTTCATCTACGACAGCCCCGACTACGACTACCTGATGCTGGTGAGCGTCACCGGCGCCGGGGAGGTGACGGTCCTCTACCCCATGACCGAGGGACCGAGCATCCCCATCATCCGCGGGGTGGGCATCCCCCTCCAGGGTGCGGTGCAGCTCGACGACCACCTGGGTCCGGAGCGCTTCTTCGCGCTCTTCAGTCCGACCCCCCTGGCCTTCGAACAGGTGAAGGGGGCGATCCAGGAGAGCCTCCGGGGCGGGGCCCCGGCGGACGGCGCGGACCGGCTCCGCGACCTCCGACGTTTGCCCCTGGACTGTGCGCAGGCTACCCTGTTGATCGAGAAGAAACCCGACCGAAAGGCCAACCATGGGTGAGACCTGCCCACGGAGGCTCGGTGCGGCCCTGGTCGCCCTCTGCCTCCTCGTGATCGCGACCCCGGCGGCGGCCCGGGGGGCCCGGTGGGAGCGCTTCGCCGTGGTGGTCGGCGCGGACCGTGGGGCGCCCGGCGGCGAGGCCCTCCGCTACGCGGAGCGGGACGCCGCCAAGGTCGCGGACCTCCTCGCCGAGGTCGGGGGAATCCCCCTCGCACGGATCCACCTCCTCACGGGTGTGGACGCGGACACCGTCCGGGCCCATCTCCGGGAGATCGAGGTCGAGATCGCCGCGCTCAATCGCGACGCGAACACCCTCCTGCTCTTCTTCTACAGCGGCCACGCCAACGCCGAGGCTCTGGAGCTGGGGGACAGCGATCTCCCCATGGAGGAGATCAAGGGCTTCCTCAAGTCCAGCGGCGCGGTGGTCCGGGTGGCCCTGGTGGATGCGTGCCACTCCGGCGCGCTGGTGCGATACAAGGGGGGCCGCCGGGTGGAGGCCTTCCCTCTCTCGATGGATCTGGACGCGACGGGGTACGCGGTGCTCACCTCCAGCGCCGCCTCGGAGCGCTCCCAGGAGAGCGAGGAGTTGCGCGGCAGCTTCTTCACCCACTTCGTGGTGTCGGGGCTGCGGGGGGCCGCGGATGCGTCCGGGGACGGCCAGGTGACACTGGACGAGCTGTACCGCTATACCTATCGCCGCACCCTGGACCGATCCCTCCAGGCCGGCGCCGGCGTACAGCACCCGACCTTCGACCTGGGCATGCGCGGGAGCGGCGAGCTCATCCTCTCCCATATGGATCAGGCCGAGGCCCGCCTGCGCTTCGCGTCCGAGACCGCCGGGAACTACCTGGTGTGGTCCAACGACAGGGACCGGATCGTGGCCGAGGTGGAGAAGCTCGCGGGGGGCGAGACCCTCCTGGCGGTTCCCGCGGGGGATCTCGAGGTGTTCAAACGCGGAGACCGGCGCCTCTACCGGCAGCGCGTCTCCGTGGCCCGGGGACAGACCGTCGCCGTGGGGGACGGTCCCCTACGGGAGATCGCACGGTCCTACCTCATGGACAAGGGCGCAGGCCCGACCCTGCACCTGGGCGCGGGGGGTGGGTACCAGCTGTTCTGGGACGCGGGGATCCGGCGCACCTCCCTCCTGCCCAGCGCGCTCGGGAGCGTTCAGCTCCGCCTGGCCAACTGGGTCGGGCCCCGGTGGGACCTCGCGCTGCGCCTGTCCTGTGGCGGCGGCACCGGGAGCCTGGCGGCGGCGCCGGGAAATCGCACCGCGGCCATGGAGCTCCAGCAGTTCCAGGCGGCCCTCGGCATCATCTTCCATCCGATCCGCCGTCCGGTGGATCTGGGCCTCGGGGTCGAGGCGGGCCTCCTCTACGTCCACCGCCGCACGCGCCAGGAGGGCCGCGACCCCCTGACCGACAACTACCTCTCGGTCGCCCCTGCCCTGTCTCTGACCTTCGGGGTGCCCATCGGGCGGGTGGTGGTGATCGAGGTGGGCGCGCGCTCCGGCTACTTCCCCTTCAAGGAGGACGGGCGGACCCGCCACCTGGCCTTCTCGGAGTTCCTCGGGGGGGTAGAGATCCGCTTCTGACCGATCGAGGGCATTGCCAGGAACCCCAGGGGTCGGGTAGAACCATGGGTGCAGCTCTCCTGGAGGTCCCCATGGCCATCGACACCGAGCCCGTTGCGATCTCTCCCGGCGCGATCCCGGAGAAGGTCCTCCCCATCATCGACGCGAGGAGATCCCCCGCCCAGCGCCGGATCATCGTCGCACGCGCCGCGCTGCCCATGCCCCCGGAGCAGCTCGTGCCCTGCCTGGCCTGGCTCACCCGGGATCCCGACGAGGCGGTACGGAAGCAGGCCCGCGCCTCCCTCGAGAGCCTGCCCCCCGGAACCCTGGACTCCCTGCTGGCCCAACCGAACGTGGACGGCGGCGTCCTCGACGCGCTGGGGCGGGCGCTCTCGGACCTCCGCGTCCTGGGCCGCATCGTGGTGCACCGGCGAACCCCGAACCAGACCCTGAACCACATCGCCCGCACCACGAACAAGACCATCATCCTGGAGCTGCTCGGACGCAACCAGGACCGTATCGCGACACAGCCCGACCTGGTGGAGGCCCTGTACTTCAACCCGAACACCCCGATGCGCATCGCGCAGTCGGTCTTCGAGTTCGCGGTCCGTCAGGGGCTCGCGATCCAGCACATCCCGGGCTACAAGGAGATCGTCGAGGGCCTCCTGGGCAAGGACTTCAAGGTCAGGGGTGCGGCGGCGCCGAAGCGGGCGCCGGAGCCGGTGGTGGAGGTCTTCGAGGAGGAGCCTACCGCCCCCGAGGCGGCCGCTCCCACGGCGGGGGAGCTGGACGAGGGGCGGACCCTGGAGGACCTCGGCGACTTCGGCGACTTCGAGGACGACGAAGAGGAGGAGGAGGACGAGGACATCGAGGATGCGTTCCTCCGGCGTCTGGCCCAGGGAGAGGGCTTCGAGGAGGACGAGGAGGAGGGCCTCTCGGAGTTCGATCTCCTCCTGCGCGCCGCAGCGGAGAAGGGAGACGAGAACTCCGAGGAGGAGGAGGACGGCCCCATGGGCAAGTCCCTCCACGCGACCATCGAAGAGATGGAGGTCCCGGAGCGGATTCGCATGGCGCTGGTGGGCAACAGCAACGCCCGCAAGATCCTGATCCAGGACGCCATGAAGCTGGTGTCGCTGTCGGTCCTGGACAACCCGGGGATCACAGCCAAGGAGGTCGCGCTCCATGCCCAGAACCGGGCCCTCCCGGACGAGCTGGTGCGCAAGATCGGCATGAACCGGGAGTGGGTCCGCCACTACGCGGTGAAGCTGTCCCTGATCCAGAACCCCAAGACCCCGCCGAGCCTGGCCCTCAACTTCCTGAAGTTCATGCGCAAGAACGACCTGAAGACCCTCTCACGGAGCAAGGACATCCCGGGCATCGTCATGAAGATGGCCAAGGTGCAGCTGGACAAGCTGGGCGGCTGAGCCCGGCCGACGGGGAGGGCCGGCTACTCTGAGACGAGGTTCTTGAGGGACGCCACGTCGAGGATCTGGGTGGACTCCTCGTCGGAGAAGGTGAGGTCCACGGACTCCTCGGCCTCCCGGGCGGTGCGCAGCCAGGCCTCCAGATCGAGGCCCTCGAGGTGCCCGCGCATGCGCTCCAGCACCCCCAGGACCTTCGTTGCGCGATCCTGGGCGTTGGAGATTCTGCCGTTCTGGGCCTCGATGCGCGCCATGAGGTCCAGCGCGTTGACCCCGATCTCGTCGGTGGACGGGAGCTGATCCCTGAGATCGCCGATGAGGTTGTCCTTGTCGCGGACCAGGCGCTCCAGATCTCCGATGGTCTCCTTGTAACCGGACTCGAGGCGCTCGAAGATCGACGAGTAGTCCTTCACCGACCGGCTCTGCGCATCGCTGGACTGGACCCGCTTGCGCAGCGCCTCGTTCTCGGCCCTCAGCTCCGCCACCTGCTTCGACGCCTGGAGGGCCGCGTGGAGGTCTGCCTCCAGGGCCTGGCTCTTGTCGCGGCTCCGACGAAGCTCGTTCTGGATCTTCTGGTACGCGCCCTTGTCCGGCGCGACGACCTCCGGCGGGGCAACCGCCTCGATGCCCTCCGCGGAGCTGTCGGCGTCCTCCTCGGGGATCCCGTGGAGGAACTCCCGCACCACGCCGTCGAAGAGCTCCATATCCAGGGGCTGGAGGAGATAGCGATCCGCCCGGGAAGGGAGCTGCCCGTGCTTCTCGATGAGCTCCTCCTGGCCCGGCGCCGCGATGACGATGAGCGGGATCGTGCGCAGATCCCGGCTGTGCCGCACGATGCGCAGGAGGGAGAAGGCCCGCTTCATGGTCGCGGAGACGATCAGGATCGAGGCCCGGGTCTTCCTCAGGCGGTGGATGCAGTCCTCCATGGACACCGCGCGCATGACCTCAGCGCCGGGGTCCTTGAGGATCGCGCACACCTCGTCGAACACCAGGCCCTTGTCGTCCGCAACTACGATCGGTGGTTCCATGCAAAGCACCGCGCCAGATCATTCGGGGGAAGTCTAGGGCACGGCAGAGGAGGGTGTCAACGACTGCGGGGAGGACCCCCAGGGTGATCGCAAAGTCGACGTTGAACGCGCTTGACCGATCCTCGGGATCATGATCTTCACTTTACGTCGAGGCCTTGCGCTTCGGCAGAGGGAGGATCATGCCGAAGCGAGAGTCTGGAAGAGTTGATACCCCGT
>JBDRIT010000207.1:0-32633 GCA_043815665.1 Pseudomonadota bacterium | reverse complement strand
CCAGGCGCGATCGCGAAGAGCGAAAAGATGTGATCGATCGTCAGACGGCGACGGCAACGGCAACGGACCATTCTTCCAGCCGAGTCGAGCCAGAGTTCGATAGACCGCTGGGGGAGCGGCGACTTTGCGATTGCCCTGGGGTCCCGGTGACGCCCCCTCGACACCCACACCGGACTCTGGCACAATCCTGCCGTCGCCCTGAACCCCCAGCGACGGAGCGAGATGGCCCTGCCCCTGCGAGATCTGTTGACGAGCGCCCGGCCCCGCCAGTGGGTGAAGAACCTTTTCGTCCTTGCGCCCCTGATCTTCGCCAAGCGGGCCACGGACACGGACGCGCTGGCCGCTGCCCTCTGGGCGGTGGCCCTCTACTGCATGGCCTCGTCCGCGGTCTACCTCTTCAACGACCTGCGGGACGTGGAGCAGGATCGGCGCCACCCGGAGAAGCGACGCCGGCCCATCGCCGCCGGGCGGGTCAGCGCGCCGACTGCGCGGAGCGGGGCCCTGGTCCTGGCGTGCGCCGCAGTGGGCGGGGCGGTCCTCCTCGGCTGGGCCTTTGCGGGGGTGGTGGCCTCCTACCTGCTCCTCAACGTGGCCTACACGCTGAAACTCAAGCACGTGGCGTATGTGGACGTGACCGTCATCGCGCTGGGCTTCCTTCTGCGGGTCATCGGGGGCGGCCTGGCCATCCCCGTGGCGGTCTCCGGCTGGATCCTCCTCGTGACGCTCTTCATCTCGATCTACCTGGGTCTGGGCAAGCGCCTCCACGAGCTCGCAGCGGTCCCGGACGGGGGCGGACGAAGGGTGCTGCGTTTCTACTCGGCCCGCACCGCGCGCGTCCTCTTCCGCCTGAGCGGCGCCCTGGCCCTGGGTGCCTACGTCCTCTATACCCTGTCGGATCGCGTCACCGAAAACTTCGGCACCACGGCCCTGATCTGGACCACCCCCCTGGTGGCCCTTGGGCAGCTGCGCTTCGATGCGATGGTCCGATCCATGGATCCCCGCAGCCCCACGGACGGGCTGCTGTCGGACTGGAGGTTCCTCGCGGTGGGCGCGTCCTGGTGTCTTGCGGTGATCTTCCTCGTCTACCTCTAGGAGGCTGCCATGCGAACCCCCCCCATCTTCGCGGTCATCCTCGTCCTGGCCGGCGCCTGCGCCGGTGGCGAGGGGCAGCTTCGGCGGGTCACCGCGGTGGACGCGGTGTCCAGGGCCCTGGACGAGGCCGACGGCCACGTCCAGGTCCGGTACAACCCGGCGCAGTGCGCCTGCGCCCCCTTCGAGATCCGCACGTCGGAAGGCTGGGTGCGGGCCGACTTCGCCGAGGCCGAGGAGGAGCAGGCCCTCGACGCGCTCGTCGCGCGGGCGGAGTCCGACGGCTCCCGGGGCGTCCTGGCCGAGTACCCGGTCCTCGCCTCCCTGGTCACCGCCACCCCGTCCTTCTGCCAGAACCGGGTCCCCTACGCGAGTCTGCGCCTGGAGAAGGAGTAGCTTGCCGCAAGGCGGTGCCGGGCGCTAGAATGGGCCCGGCACCAGAAGACGAGGTGGACCGTGAAGATCCTGCTCCTGGCGACGCTTCTGCTCCTCCCGGCTCCCGCGGACGCAGCGGACCCCGGCCCCGAGGCGCTCTGCGAGCTGCTGTGGACCCAGCCCCTCCCTCCCTCCCGATTCCCGCCGGATCTCACGTCGGCGCGGGACCTCGCCGTCGAGGGCGAGGATGTCCTGGCGGCGGAGGCCCTCGAGACGCGCATGGCCGAGGTCCTCGAGCGCGCCTCCAAGGTCCTGCGCAGCGACGCGCTGGACGTGGAGCTGGCCCGGGAGTTCATGGACCGCTATGTCCGGGCCAAGACCCCCCTGCTGGCCGCGCGGGGGGACCTGCTGGTCCCGACCCTTCCCCTGGCGACCTGGGCCGCGTCGCTCCATTGCCGCGGCGGGGACCGGGACGCGGCGGTGCGGTACCTGCGTGGCGCGTGGCGGGACTACGGGCGGGACGAGCTGCGCCTGTCGCTCTTCCTGACCTTCCTCCGCTTCGGCGAGATCGAGCTGGCCACGCCTCTGGCCCCGACGGAGCCCGTGGGCTGGCGCGAGAAAGCTGGTGCGGGGTGGCACGCGTGCGTCACCGGCGCCACCGGGGACGGAAGCGCGCTCCTCGAGCAGGCGAACACCCTCGCGCCGGACAGCCACATCCGGGAGGCGATTGGGGTCCTGGCGAAGGCCTGCAAATGATCAACGACGCGGCGCGGGAGGATCGGTTCTGCCGGGAGTCCGTCGGGGGCTCCTTCCGCTTTCGTTGCGCCCACTGCGTCCACGTCGTCCAGGGCCGCGGGACCTGCTCCATGGCCTACCCCAACCATATGATGTGCACGCCGGACCTGCGGTGCAGGGACGACGCGGGCCGTTGGATCTTCTGCAAATGCTTCGAGCTGGACGGCACATGAACAAATTCCAGACCACGGTCCTCCTCGCGGGTGCGGGCGGCCCCGGCGCAGTGAACATGACCCGCTCCCTGAAGCTGGGCGGCGTCCGGACCATCGGGGGCGACGCGAGCCCCTGGTTCATCCATTTGGCCGAGACCGACGTGCGGGTCCCCCTGCCCCGCTGGGGAGACGAGGATCTCTTCGTCGCCGCGATCCGAGACCTGGTGGATCGGGAGGGGGTGGACTTCATCCTGCCGAACAACAGCGTCGAGGGAGAGATCTACTCCCGTCGGCGGGGGGAGCTGGGCGCGCCGGTGTTCCTGCCCCCCCCGGAGGCCTTCGCGGTGGGCGAGAGCAAGTGGATCTCCTGGCAGCGCTTCCGGGACGCAGGGCTCCCGGTGCCCCGGACGGAGCTCATCGGGTCCCCCGACGACGTCCACCGGATCTTCGACGCGCTGTCGACCCGGCCCCTCTGGGTTCGCGGGGCGGGGATCCCGGGCAAGGGCGTGGGTGTCGCGAGCCTCCCGTGCAGGACCGCGGCCCAGGCGGAGCAGTGGGTGGACTACTGGGACGGCTGGGGGGGCATGATCGCGTCGGAGTTCCTCCCCGGGGACAACCTCACCTGGCTCGGGGTCTTCGACCGGGGCGAGGTGGTGGCCAGCCAGGGGCGGCAGCGCGACGCCTACGTGCTCCCCCACGTGAGCCCCTCGGGGATCACCGGCGCGCCCGCGGTCTGTCACACGGTGCACCGTCCCGACATCAACGCGCTCGGGCCCCGCGCGGTCCGCGCCGTGGACCCCGGGTACACGGGGCCGGCCTTCGTGGACTTCAAGGGCGACGCGGACGGGGCCCCGCGGATCACCGAGATCAACGTCGGTCGCTTCGGCACCACCCACCACTTCTACTCCGTCGCGGGAGCCAACTTCCCCCTGCTGGTCCTGGCCCTCGGCCTCGGCCGCCCCCTCCCCGACTGGACCCGCAAGGAGAACGTCCTCGAGGCAGGCCTCTACTGGATCCGGACCCTCGATGCGGGGCCGGTCCTCGTGAAGGCCGAGGATGTCGCGCGCTGACGCAGCACTGCTGGCCGCCCTGGCCTTCGCCCTCGTCACCTGTCGCGGCGACGAAACCCCGCCCCCCCCCAAGGGTGCACCGACGCCGTTCCCCGTGGCCTTCGTCTATTCCGGCACACCCGGCGACCAGGGCTGGGTCGACGCCCAGGAGGTGGCGCGAGGAGCCCTCGTCGAGCGTCTGGACTGGGTTCACACAACGGTCCGATCCGGGGTGACCCCGGACACTGCTCCGGAAGCGCTGGACGCATTGGCGTCCGCCGGCTGGCGCCTGATCGTCGTGGCCGATCCCGACCTCCGAGCCCAGACCGAAGCCGCCGCGGCGCGACAGCCGGCGACGACCTTCCTCCTCGTGGGCGCCCGGGAGGGCGACGGGGTGGCCACCCGGGACGGGGCCCTCGAGGCGGTGCGCTTCGTGGCCGGGATCGCGGCCGGGGCCCGCGCGGTCGCGGACGGTCGCCCCGCGGTGGGCTGCGTGGCCCGGGGGGACGGGGATCGGGAGCGGGCCTTCGTCGACGCGGCTGCGCTCGGGGTCCGTGAGACCTGCCCCGACTGCCGGCTCCTGGTCCGACGGATCCCGGCGGGCGCAGGGCCTCCCGAGGACGTCGCCGCGATCACCGCGCTCTTCCAGGTCGGCGCGGACGTGGTCTTCGCCGCGACGGGGGGCGACGACGCCCTCGCTGCGGTCCCCCCGGGACGGTGGCTCGTCGCCCGGGCCCTGGCCGGACCCTGCGAGGCCGCGCCGGATCGCTGCCTCACGGCGACCTTCTGGAGCTGGGTCTGGACCTATGACTCCGTGGTGAAGCGGGTGAACGACGGATCCTGGCGGGGGGGGCGGGAGCTCCTGGGGGTGGACGGCGGCGCGGTGGGGCTCCTGGGCTTCATGGACCGCGAGGAACCACCGCCAGGGATCCCCGCGGACGCCATCGCCGGGATCCGGGAACGCTTCGACCGGATGAAGCGCGGAGAGACCCCGGGGCTACCGGAGGGCGTCACCCCGGGGTTCGAGGAATTGAACGTTGAAGAACGGTGAGTTTCCGATACACTGCTGGGCGACCCCTGGGAACCCTGCAGGAGGTGGACCGATGCGGAAATTGACGGCTCTCGTGATCCTGGCCTTCGGGCTCTCCCTCGGATGCGACGGCGGCGGAAACGGAAACGGCGGCGGCGAGCCGGAGGACACCAGCGCGGTTGGCGAAGACACGGTGGTCCCCCCGGCGGACACCGTCCCGGGGGAGGACACCGTCCCGGGGGAGGACAGCTTCGTCCCCCAGCCCGACGAGTACCCCCTCCCGCCCTACGGAAAGACCGTGGGCACGATCATCGAGGACCACAGCTTCCTGATCCCCGGGGAGAACACCATCGTCAAGCTCTCGGACTACTACCAGCACGAGACCAAGAAGATCCTCCTCATCAACGCCTCCGCAGGCTGGTGCGGCGCGTGCAAGGTCGAGGCGCAGGAGCTGAACGGCACCTTCGCTGAGTACGGTCCCCTGGGCTTCGACATCCTGTACACCCTCTTCGAGGACGCCCAGGGCGGCCCTGTCAACAAGGAGTTCTACGACGGCTGGATGGCCCAGTACGGCGGCGACTACACCACGGTCCTGGACCCGGACTTCGAGCTGGGGATCTACTTCAACGTCGAGGCCACCCCCATGAACATGCTGGTGGATCTGGAGACCATGACCATCGTCTGGCTCGAGACGGGATTCAGCTCCGCCGACCTGGAGGCCGAGCTGGACGACCTCCTGCATTGATCCCCGGAGAAGAAGCCCCCATGGACCAACGGGACATCGACAGAATCGTAGAGGCCGTCACCGAGAAGATCCGGCAGCGCCTGGGGACCCCGGGGGACGGGAACGCCTGCGCCGCCTCCGCCGCTGACTGCACCAGCTGCGGGGACTGCGTGAGCCGCCGCCCCGCGGACGTGGACAAGATCGTCCAGCTCGGGGCCAGCCGGGTGGGCAGCGGGCCCAACACCGGCGGCCCCCGGGAGGGCCTCGCCCAGTACATCGACCACACCCTCCTCGCACCGGACGCCACCCAGGACCAGCTCCGCAAGCTCTGCGAAGAGGCGCGGAAGCACGGGTTCTACTCGGTCTGCATCAACTCCTCGAACGTCGCGTTCTGCCGCGGCCTCCTGGCAGGCAGCCCCGTGAAGGTCGTCGCGGTGGTCGGCTTCCCCCTCGGGGCGATGAGCCCCGGCGCCAAGGCCTACGAAACCCGGGAGGCCATCCAGGCCGGCGCGGGAGAGATCGACATGGTGATCAACATCGGCGAGCTCAAGGGGCGCCAGTACGCGCTGGTCCTGGACGACGTCCGCAAGGTCGTGGACGCCGCCCGCCCCAAGCCCGTCAAGGTGATCATCGAGACCTCGAAGCTCTCCCAGACCGAGAAGATCGTCGCCTGCGCGCTGTCCAAGGCCGCCGGGGCCCACTTCGTGAAGACCTCCACCGGCTTCGGTGGCGGGGGCGCGACCGCGGAGGACGTGGCCCTCATGAAGGAGGTCGTGGGCGCGGACATGGAGGTGAAGGCCTCCGGAGGTGTCCGCAGCGCTGAGGATGTCGTGGCGATGCTGAATGCGGGGGCCACCCGCGTCGGTGCGTCCGCGTCCGTAGAGATCGTCCAGGGGAAGACGTCTCGGGCCGCCTACTGATCCGGAGGCTGACATGGCCAAGAGCAAGTCTCGACGCAACAAGGGAAGTTCATCAGGCGGCGGCGGCGGCGGCGGCGCGATGAGCAGCCTCCGTTCGGGAACGAAGCGCATCGCCGGCACCGGTGGAACGAAGAAGAAGCGCCCCACCACCTTCTGGGACGTGCTCTTCTGGTTGGCGGCAGGGGGAGCGGTGGTCTACCTCCTCCTCCAGCGCCTCAGCTGAGGCGCGACATGGTCACGCCCGGGACCGATGGCCGGATCACCGTCGCGGTGCTCATGGGCGGCGCGAGCGGGGAGCACGACGTCTCCCTCAGCTCGGGCCGGGGGATCCTCGCAAATCTCCGGGAGGACCGCTACCTCCCCCTCCCGGTGACCATCGGCCGGGACGGCACCTGGACCATCAAGGGCGCGGGGGCCGACCTCCCTCTCTGGGAGGGCCTCGGCGTGGTCGCGGCGCGCGCGCAGGTGGTCTTCCCGGCGCTCCACGGCCCCAACGGCGAGGACGGCACCATGCAGGGCCTCCTCCAGCTCGCCGGCCTGCCCTACGTGGGCTCCGACCACTACGCGTCCGCCCTGGCCATGGACAAACCCCGGGCCAAGGACGTCTACCGCTGCGCCGGGCTCTCCACGCCGGACCAGGTCGAGATCACCCGCTTCTCCCGCGCGGCGGGGGGGGACCTTATCGAGGAGACGGTCAGGAGGCTCGGGCTGCCCTGCGTGGTGAAGACCCCGCGGCTCGGCTCCAGCGTCGGTGTGGACATCGCCCGGGACCGCGCCGGGCTCGTCCGGATCCTCGGCGAGATCCTGCCCCTCGCGGGGGGCGTGATGATCGAGAGGTTCGTCACGGGGACGGAGCTCACCGCGCCGGTGCTGGAGGACCCGGACACCGGCGTACCCGAGGCCCTGCCCCTCATCGAGATCCGCCCCAGGGTGTCCGGGTGGTTCAACTACCAGGCCAAGTACGAGGTGGGGGGATCGGACGAGCTCTGCCCCGCGCCGATCTCCGACGAGCTGACGCGACGGGTGCAGGAGATCGGCCTCGCGGCCCACCGCGCCCTCGGCTGCCGGGGGATGTCCCGCACGGACGTGATCGTGGGGGAGGACGGGACCCCCTGGGTCATCGAGACCAACACCATCCCCGGCTTCACGCCGACGTCCCTGCTGCCCCAGGCCGCTGCCGCAGCCGGGTTCGACTACCCCGCCCTCGTGGATCGGCTCATCCGTCGGGCCCTGGCGCCCTGACCTCCACCCGGAAGAAGCCCACGGGGATCTCCGACCCTGCGTAGTGGTTCCGGACCCGGCCCGGATTCACCGCCGGGATCGGCTCCGACGTCCCGGGGATCGGCGTCAGCACGAGCCCCTCCAGGGCCTCGGCGACGGCGCGACGGAGCCCCGCGTCGGGGCCGTTCAGCCGGATCTCCTCGGGGAGCCGCGCGTAGGCCGTCGTCCCGAGGTAGAAGACCACCACCCGCCCCTCGAAGCGCTCCTGCTCATCGAGGAAGCGTCCCAGGCGCACCCACTCCACCTGGTCCCCCTGCTCCAGCCTCAGGAGGTGGAGGGGGAAGTGGGTCTCCACGGGATCGCCGCAGCGCGCCGCCTCGAAGGGGAGCGTGTGGTCCACGGTCACGAGGACGTCCAGGGGCGGGAGACGGGGGATCATCTTCTCGAGATACCGGGCCTCCTGTGCAGGGACGAGGAGCTCCCGCACCATCGCGTCCTGGGCCGGGATCTGCCAGAGGCTCGCGACCGCGAGGGCCGCAAGGGCGACGCGCCCCACGGGCCGGCGCGCGGCCACGTGGAGCGCGATCCCCGCCATGGCCGCGACGAAGGGCGCCAGGTTCATCTGCATCCGGACCCGGGTCGGCCAGGTCACGTCCCCGGGATCCGAGTTGGTGAAGACCACGGAGAAGCCGAGGAGGAGGAGCAGGAGATCCCAGGAACCCCGCCGTCCCCCCCGGAGGACGAGGAGCGCCCCCGCGGGCCACGCCAGGAGGAGAATCAGGGGGGTGGCGTCGCGCTCCAGGAAGAGGTTGTTCCCGAACATCTGCTCGGCGTACAGGGCCAGGGTCTCGGGCAGATAGCTCCCCGCCTGGACGGGCTCCAGGAAGATCCGGACGTAATGGGCGGCGGTGAGGACGAGGAACAGGCCGGCCGCCACGGCCAGGGGGCGGACCCGGACCCGACCGCCCCGGAGGACGGCCAGGAGGTAGACCCCCAACCCGAAGGCCGCCTGGAGGTTGTACGCCTTGGCGGACATCACCGTGAGGGCCACCAGGACCGCCGCCAGGGCGGCCCTGGGGAGATCCGCGCGGGTCGCCAGCGACCGGAGGGCCAGGACCGATCCCAGGAGGAGGGCGGACGCCAGAGGAAAAAAACTCTCCGTGGGGGACATGCGGATGTGGACCGGCAGGAGGGCCAGAGACCAGGCCGCCAGCGCTCCGGCCCGGGGGCTCCCGGTGGCATCCCGGACGAGGGCGAAGAGGAGGAGGAGGTGCACCAGGCCCGCCAGGACCACGTTCGCGGCGATCACGCCCCGATCCGAGCCGCCGGTGAGGCCCATGATCAGGTTGTACCCGGCGAAGGAGGCGACCCCGTGGTTCCGGGTCACCCGGATGCAGGGCGGCTCCGCGGCGCAGGCCAGGCGGCCGACCCCGCAGTAGTTCTCGTGGATCATCGCCGGCTCGGCCCACAGGGTTCGCAGGAGGATCCCCACGGCCAGGGCGCCGAAGAGGAGCCAGCGATCCGTCGCCCCGAGGCGCTGGAACCGGGGCCAGGCCCGGATCAGGAGGACGACCCCGAGGAGCGCGACGCCGACCAGGAGGAGCTGGACCCAGCGGTACTCAACGAGCCGCAGGAGGTCGGCGAGGCGCTGCCAATCCACCCGGGTCCAGTGATGGACGTTGTTGCCCTCACGGGCGACGGACACGGCCTGCCACCAGTGCTGTGTGGCCGCGGTCACGGGGCCGTCTCCACGCCGCCCCGGAGGCGCAACAGGGTCGGCCGGAACAGGTCATTCTCCCGGCCCGGCGCAGGCTCGTTGTTCACGTCATAGATCCGGAAGGGGAGCGCCTCCGAGAGGACGGACACCGGCGCCTCGCCCAGGTCCGGCGGCACGCAGCCCGGCGGCATCCCCGCCGCGGCCCCCGGCGTCGTGAAGCATCGGAGCCCCTGATAGAAGTAAAGACAAGGCGGCGGATCTCCCAGGAGGCGCTCCCTGGACAGATCCTCGACCTCCTTCTGGCCGTTGGATCGATGGAGCCAGAGGCGCTCCGGGTCCTCGGGGTCCACGAGCACCAGCTCGAACCGCCGCCCCAGGACGCCCCGGGAGAGCTCGTCGCCGACCCGTCGGAACCGGGAGCGGAAGGGGATCCCGTCCCGCTCCACGGGCTCCATGACCCAGCAGCCGTCGGGGATCACCCGGGCCGCGGCCTGCACGAACCGGTACTCCTGCATCTGGGTGAACTCCACGTCCCGGATGAACCCCAGGTGCAGGAGGGAGGTCCCCAGGACCACGAGCACCGTCGGGAGCGCCCAGCGCCGGGCCCGGGGAAGGAGCGCCCCCCCTGCGGCGCCGGCCAGGATCACGAAGGGGACCGTCAGGTGCAGGTGATACCGGGCGGTCATGGCGGGCTCCTTGGGGATGATGAAGCCGTGGGCCACGAAGAAGAGGCCGAGCCAGAGGACGAGGAAGACCCCGAGGCGCCAGTCGGTCCGGACCAGGGCCCAGGCCCCGACCAGCGCGGCCAGGCCGAAGAGGGGGGGCGTGATCCAGGGGTTCACCAGGGTGTTCTGGACCGGATCGACGACCTGGAGGAGGGCCCGGTACAGAGTCATCCAGGAGAGCCCCGCGGAGGTCTGGCCGGAGAATCCCGCGCTGGTGAGGTTGGCCGCCACGGCGATGGCCGCCGGGATCAGCGCCACCGCGCCGACCAGGACCCGGCGCCGCCAGTCCACCTTCCCCGGCCTGAGCCAGAAGATCACCCCCCCGACCACGAGGAGGAAGACGAGGTTCAGGGGGCGCATGACCACCAGGACCCGGAGGACCAGGGGCAACCCGACCAGGGCCGCGAACCGCCACCGCCGGGAGGTCTCGAAGAGCGCGATGTGTGCGAGGATCAGGGCCAGCGCGGAGATCACGATGGACGGGATGAAGACCACGTCGGACGCGGAGAAGCGGATGTGGGCGGGGAGGACAGCGAGGACCGCCCCGGCGCACAGCGCGCTGCCGTCGTCCCCTGTGAGATAGTGCGCGTGGAGGAACACCGCCCAGGGGCCGAGGATGCCCATGACCAGGGTCGTGGCGTGGAGCGTGTCGACGAGGGTGACCGTGGTCCCCGTGGCCCAGGTGAGGAACGACAGGACCGGCCCCTCGTAGGCGAACCGCGCGAGGTCGTAGAACCGCACATAGGGCCACGCGGTCATCACCGTCGGCTCCGCCAGGAGGACGCGCAGGAGGGCGCCGACGGCCAGGACCCCGCCCAGGGCCCACCAGACCCGGGGCGGGCGGGTCCGCAGCCGCCGCACGGTGAGCGCGGCGAGGACCCCGACGATCAACAGGATCGTCACGACGCCATCTCCCAGGACCAGCATCACGTCCCGGGGGAGCCGGTGGGGCTCATCGAGGTACGGAAAGAGCCCCCCCAGCACCACCGCCACCGCCGCCGCGGCCGCCCATCGCAGGCGGGTGCGACGCCGCAGGGCCCACGCGACCCACGCGGCGAGCGCCGCAACGAGGATCAGGTAGGGCACGAGGCCCTCGTCGATGGCGACCTGTATGGCGAGGGAGATGCGCCCCCAGGCGCCCAGACCGCCGGACCGTGCGTCGTAGAGGATCCGCCGCGCCCGGAAGGCCCGGTCGATCCGCTCGGTGTACGTGATCTCGACCTGCTCGACGAGGTTCGGCGGCCGTCCGTGGGACAGGTCGTGCTCGGTCAACGCGCCGGGATCCGCCAGAGAATCCCACTCCAGGTGGTCCTCGTCCCGGGCACCCTCCAGGCCCGCCTCGACCCGGGCCTTCTCTGACGCGGACCACTGGCTCGAGTCCATCTCCCGCAGCTGCGCACCCCGGCCGGAGAGGGTCCCCCACTTCGGATCGATCCAGAGGGACTCGAGGTCGTTGGTACGGAGGGCCTCCACCAGACGGTCGGCGGCCTCCTTTCCGTCTCCCTGGAGGAGGGGGAGGCTGCGCTGGATCTTGAAGTTCGTCGAGTGCTCGCCCCCCCCGTCCGGGTCCGGCGGAAGGAGGCGGAGCGTCGCCGTCCGTCCGTCCCCCGTGGCCAGGGAGACCTCGATGGCGCTGGCCGGGATGCGGATGCCCTCGATGACCCACCCCGCCGCGACCGCGCCGCCGACCTGGTAGGGGGCGAAGAGCGCGGCGATCCGGGCCCCGTCGACGACTCCGATGACGGGGGTTCGGGCCGCGTCCCCGCGGCTCTGCGGCGCCCAACCCGCGACGAGGCAGGCCGCGGCGGCGAGGGCAAGGACCCGTCGGGGGAGACCCGGGCCGCGGGCAGCGGCCCCAGGCGCTGTCAGGGTTCGATGCACCAGTAGTACTGTCCCTGTTCGAACCAGCCGCAGGAGAAGCTCGGCCCGAGGATCGCGCAATCGAAGGTCTGGAGGATCCCGTTCTGGCACCAGGCGACCTCGTTGCCCTGGCACTCGCCTTCGTAGGTGATGGGGCCGCAGAAGCCCTGCCCGTACACGCACTGCCCCTCGTCATTGCACATCTTCTGGACGGGGCAGTAGCCGCAGACCGACCCGCAGCCGTCGTCTCCGCACTCCTTGTTCTCGCAGGCCGGCTCGCAGACCTCCTCCACGCAGGAGTGGACGAAGAGGTCCGGGTTCCAGCCGCAATAGTAGTAGGGACCAAGATCCGCGCAGTCCATGAACACGATCTGCCCGCCCTCGCACCAGACCACGGTGTCCTGCTGGCAGACGGGGTCGCCGTCGTAGGGGCCGCAGCCCCCGCCCTCGGCCTGGCAGAGGTTTCCCTGGCAGACCAGGCCCGGCGGGCAGCCGCCGCAGGAGCCACCGCAGCCATCATCCCCGCATTGCTTCTGGAAGCAGTCGGGCACGCAGCCCCCGGGGCAGTAGTAGGGGAGCCCGGGGCCCTGGCCCGCGCTCGAGGTGCAGTCGTAGAACCCCAGGGCGCTGTTCCACCCGCAGAGGCCCTTGTCGGGATCGGTCTGGCTGTTGCAGTTGATGTACTGGAGCCCGCCCCCGTCGCAGTAGACCACGGTGTTGCCGGAGCAGCAGCCCTGGGAGGAGATCTGTCCGCAGGCCCCCTCCCCCTGGCAGACGCCCGAGGCGGGCTCGCAGGTCTGCCCGAGCCCGCACTGGCCGCAGGAGCCCCCGCAGCCGTCGCCGCCGCACTCCTTGCCCGTGCAGTCGGGGACGCAGACCCCGGACTCCTGGCAGCCGTACATGCCGATGCCGCCCAGCCAGGTGCAGATCGCGTTCTTCCCCACCTCGAGGCAATCGATCACCAGGATCAGGATCCCCGCGTCACAGACCAGCAGGTTGTTGCCGTCACACCAGTTCTGCGCGCTCACGCCGCCGCAGCCCTCCACGGGGTCCGCGCAGATGCCGAAGGGGGTGCAGACGAAGCCCACCGCGCAGTCGCCGCAGGAGCCCTCGCAGCCGTCGTCTCCGCAGGTCTTCCCGGTGCAGTCGGGCACGCAGGACGCGTCGCAGAGCCCCTCGGCGGTGCACACGGCCCAGTCCGGGCACTTGCCGCACTGGCCTCCGCAGCCGTCGGGGCCGCACTCCTTGCCCTCGCAGACGGTCTCGCAGACGTACGCGCACTGGCCGTTCAGGGTGCACACCTGGCCGGGACCACACGCACCGCAGGAGCCCCCGCAGCCGTTGTCCCCGCAGTCCTTGTTCACGCAGTAGCCGATGCAGTCCGGCACGCAGAACCCGGCCTCGCACTTGTCCCCGAGGGGGCAGGAGCCGCAGATCCCGCCGCAGCCGTTGTCCCCGCACACCTTGTCCCCGCAGGCGGGGACGCAGACGCTGCACTGTCCCCCGGCGCCGCAGGCGTAGCCCTCGAGGCAGCCGCCGCAGGAGCCGCCGCAGTTGTCGGGACCGCACTCCTTGCCGGCACACTTGGGGACGCAGGGGGGACCGCACTGGAAGAAGATGTTGCAGACCTCGTCCCCCACGCACTGGCCGCAGGTCGTCCCCGAGCCGCAGCCGTCGTCGCCGCAGTGCTTGCCCACGCAGTCCTTGACGCAGCACGCGGCGCCCTCGTCCACGCAGACCTCGCCCCCCGGACACTTTCCGCAGGTCCCGTCGCAGCCATCGTCGCCACAGACCTTGCCGTCGCACTGTGGGACGCAGACCTCGTCCGGGGAGGTGTCCGGCGGAGCGGGGACGTCTGGGACGTCCTGGCTGTCAGGAGGCTCGGGGACATCCGAAGCGTCTTCAGGCCCCCTAGCGTCCGTCACGTCCTCCGGCGTGGTGTCGGCGACGGCGCAGGACCCGTTGAAGCACCCGTCGGGGCAGGCCTCGTTGGCCTCCCACGTCCCCGAAGACGCCGTGCAGAGGAGGACGGCGACCTCTCCGGCCGCCGTGATCCCGCAGGCGGTCGCTCCCGGGTCGTCGCACGTGTCTCCCTCGCTCGGCCCCGCGTCGATGCCCGGGTCGGGGTTCCCCGCGTTGCAGGCGGCGCAGACGACGAGGGCCAGAATGATGAGGACGAACTTGGGGGACTGCATGACGGCACCCTCCGAATCACGGAAACAGACTGGTCGGGGAGATTCTACCGGGATGCACCCCGGATCTGCAAGAATCAACCGTGCACGCGCCCGCCGGCCTGTCGCCCGATCTCCGCGGCGACGCAGACGGAGAAGAGGAACATCATCGCTGTGTAGTAGGTCCAGAGCAGGAGCGCGGCGACCGTGGTGAGGGATCCGTAGATCCGGGAGAGGGTCGGCACCCGCTCGAGGTAGAGCCCGAAGAGCTGCGCCGCGAAGGCCCAGGACAGCCAGAAGAACGCGCCGGCCAGCAGGAGGGGGCGGTTGCGCATGCGGCCCCGGGTGGACACCCGCACGACGACGACGAAGCCCAGCACCACGAGGGCGGCCTCGGCCAGGGTCGAGAGGAGGCCCCCGGAGCCGACGGGGAGGAGCCCCCGGAGGCCGAAGCCCTCCAGGAGGCCCGTGATGGTCTCCCAGAGGGTGAGCAGCCCGAGCGCGACGACGGCCCCCGCGAAGATCGCCATCGCCGCAACCAGGCGCGCCCCCAGGAAGCCCCGGGGATTCGGGAGACCGTAGACCTCGGAGATGCTCTGGGAGAGGGCGCGAAAGAGGAGCCCCGCGGAGGCGACCATCGCCAGGAGGCCCAGGAGCCCCCCCGCGCCGGAGGCGGCAGCGACCTCCCCGAGGAGGGCGGCCACCTGATCCGCCAGGAAGGGGAACGCGTGCTCCGTGGTCGCTTGGACCACCCCGCGCAGGCGCTCCATCCGGGACGGGCTCGCCAGGAGGGGCGTCGCGAGGACGCCGGCGATCCACACGAGGAGGCCCAGGAGGGGGATCAGGGAGAGGAGGCCGAAGTAGGCCAGGAACGCGGCGTCCCGGTGGAGACGCTTGGCCTCGAAGGCCCGCGCCGCACCCACCTGCACCCGGAGCACCGCCGCGACCACCGGCCCCAGGGGCCGCGGCAGCCGCGCCACGAGCAGATCCAGGCGCTCGAGGAGGACAGCAACCAGCGACCTCAGTCCCCTCAAAGCCAGCCCACTTCAGCCACTAAAGTACGTGGAATTGAACGGAGATTCCCTTGAGGAGCGGGCTCATGCCGTCCTCGTCCGGGAGGAGCACCACCTCCACCTGGAGGTACTTTCCCGTGAGATTCAGGGGATCGAGGTCCAGGGGGAAGACGTTCGGGGGGTAGGGGCCGAAGGGGCCGTGCCACTCCGCCTGGGGCAGCGCGGCCACAGAGTTCGCCGACCGGACCCGCACCTTGGCGGTGCTCTCTCCCTGGAAGGTGATGTCCGGGAAGACCTCGTTCCAGAAGGTGCCGCCGACGGGGCCGCCGGGGATGATGTGCTGGTAGTAGCCCTGGGGCGATGTGTAGTTGAGCAGGGAATACCCGGTCATGTCCGAGTAGGTGTAGGGCGCGGAGCCGACGCTGTACTCCCCGACGATGGAGAGGTTGGCGGGGTTGATCTTCGTGGCCGACGAGCTCGAGTTGTTCACCGCCCAGACGAAGCCGTCGAAGTCCACCGCCATGCCCACGGGGAAGCGGCCCCCGCCGAGGTCGACGTAGCCCAGGGTCTGGAGGGTGTCCGAGTTCACCACGGCGACCTTGTTGGACTGGTCGTTGGCGATGTAGATCAGACCGTCCGCGGAGCCGGCGATGCCCCGGGGACGCGCGACGCAGGTGGCCTGCGCCCACTGGCTCGTCGCAGGATCGAAGCGATACCCGACGTGCTTGGAGCAGCAGTTGCCCATCCAGACCCGCCCCTTGTAGTCCAGGGTGATCCCGTAGGGGCTGAAGCTGCCCAGGGGGGAGACGTAGGAGGAGATCTGCGCGGGCTCTGTGGACGGGTCCACCCGCACCAACTTGTTGCCGCCGCGCCCGGAGATCCAGATCACCCCGTTCCCGTCGATCACGAGACCGTAGGGGTTGGCGGGGAGGCTCGGGATGGTGCGGACCACCGCGCCGGTGTTCGGATCCAGGCGCCGCAGGGTGGCGCCGTACCAGTCCCCGATCCAGCCGTAGTTCTCCGCGTCCACCCCGGCCGCGCGCTGGAGGGAGCCTCCGGGGTAGACGAGGAACTTCATGCACTCATCCTGGCCCTTGGGGAGGAGCTCGGAGCCGGTGATGTGTCCATCCCCGTTGAGGTCCCGGGAGGTCTCGATGGACCCGTTGCCGTTGGCGTCCGGACAGTTCTCCTCGTAGACGATGATCTTGGCCACGCCGCCGTCGTCCCGGCACGCGACCCAGACGTCGCCGTAGAGGTCCACCGCGGTCCGCGAGGGGTTGTTGCAGGTGCGGTAGCGCGCGGTCTCCTTTCCCGTGATCGTGTCGAGCTTGGAGACGGTATGCTCCCCGGAGTTGGCGACCCAGATGAACGCCAGGCTCACCTCCTCGCTGTCGAGGATCAGGTTCCCCTCGTCGTCCTCCGCGAGGCCGGAGGAGTTCTCGTCCTCGAGGGTGAAGGCCTCGTCCCCGTCGGGCCCGATGGTGACCTGGTTGCAGGTGGGATCACAGTTCCCGCAGGTGCCGCTCACCCCCTCGTCCACCTGGCCGTCGCAGTTGTTGTCGATGCCGTCGCACTCCTCGTCTTCGCCGGGGTTGACCGCGACGTCGGTCTCGTCGCAGTCGCCGCCCTGGTCCGTGGTGAAGAGGCCCTGCATCCAGCAGAGACACACGGACACGCCCTGCCCCCAGTCGTCCCCGTCCGGGTCCTCGAAGAGATCTTCGCAGCCAAGGGAGCCGGGGTTGTCCGTGGTGCCGTCGCAGTCATCGTCCTGGTTGTTGCAGACCTCCAGGATCCCCGGGTGCACCGACCAGGACGAGTCGTCGCAGTCCCCGGACATCGTCGCGGTGTAGGTGTCCTGGGGGCCGCAGAGGCAGAGGGTCAGGTTGGCCAGCCCGTAGCCGTCGTCGTCCTTGTCCTTGTAGTAGGGCGTGCACCCCTGCGCGCCCTGCTCGTCCGCATGCCCGTCGCAGTCGTTGTCCTTCCCGTCGCAGACCTCGACGTTGCCGTGGTAGGCCTCGGGATCCAGGGGGTTGCAGTCGGCGACGTCCGGGTCGCCGTCGTTGTCGTCGTCCAGATCGTAGCAGTCGGCCTCCTCGTCGCCGTCGGAGTCCGGGTAGCCCTCGTCGTTCTTGCCGTTGCAGTTGTTGTCCATGCCGTCGCAGGACTCGATCCCGCCGGTGAACATCAACGGGTTGGTGGGTGCGCAGTCCGTGGCGTCCGGGTCGCCGTCGTTGTCGTCGTCGGGATCCACGCAGTTGGCCAGCCCGTCGATGTCCGTGTCCGCGTAGCCTTCGTCCACCTGGCCGTTGCAGTTGTTGTCCAGGCCGTCGCAGAGCTCCGACGCGCCGCTGTAGACCGCGCCGTTGGTGGGCTCGCAGTCGGTGAGATCCGGATCGCCGTCGCCGTCGGTGTCGATGTCGGTGCAGTCAGCGATCCCGTCCTCGTCCAGGTCCGGGAAGCCCTCGTCCACCTTGCCGTCGCAGTCGTTGTCCACGCTGTCGCAGGCCTCGGTGGCGCCGGGGTAGGAGTTCTTGTCCAGGGGCTTGCAGTCCTCCCCATCCAGGACCCCGTCGTTGTCGTCGTCGGGATCGGTGCAGTTGGCCAGCCCGTCGAAGTCCGTGTCCACGTAGCCTTCGTCCACCTGGCCGTTGCAGTTGTTGTCGACGCCGTCGCACTCCTCCACCGCGCCCGGGTTGGCCGCTGCCACGTAGGGCTTGCAGTCCGCGAGATCGGGCCAGCCGTCGTTGTCGTCGTCCTCGTCGCACGCGTCGCCGAGGCCGTCATCGTCGAAGTCCGTCTGCCCCTCGTTGGCCACCTTGGGGCAGTTGTCCAGCTCGTCGGGGATCCCGTCGCCGTCGTCGTCCTTGTCGATGCAGTCGGCCTCCCCGTCCAGATCCGTGTCCGAGAAGCCCTCGTCCACCTCGCCGTCGCAGTCGTCGTCGTCGCCGTTGCAGGCCTCCTGCTCGGGGGTCTTCGCGTCGCAGGGTCCCCAGCCGGCGGCGCCCCCGCAGGTCACATGACCCAGGCAGGAGCCGTACTGGTTGGCGTCCTCGCACGGCTTCATCTCGCCGGCGTTCTCCACCTGGCAGAGGCAGCTCGACCCGCCGTCGGGCAGGCATTGCCACGCGAAGCCATCGTCGGCGGCCAGCTCCGCCTGCTGGCACACATAGCCCACGGGGCAGGTCCCCGTCTCGCCACAGGCGAGGCCACAGAACTTGCCCTCGCCGGGGACGATGACGCAGTGGTTCTCCGCCCCCGCGCAGTCGTTGTCCGTGGCGCAGGTCGTGCAGAGGTCCCACCAGTCGGGGGTGCAGAGCCAGACGAGATCGCCGCCGAAGAGGTCGACCCCCTTGCAGGAGTAGCCCGCCGGGCACTCAGTGACGCAGGAGTGGACGCAGATGCCGCCGTCGGGGCCTTCGAGGCAGTAGCCGTCCCCGCAATCGGCCGCGTCGTAGCACGGCGCGCCGATAGGCACCTCCTCATCGATGTCCGGGAGGGGCCCGAGGTCCTCCGTCGTCAGATCCCCCGCGGTCGCGAGATCGGGATCGCTCCCCGTGTCGGGGTCCGGGACCACCTCCTCCACGATGTCCGGGGAGAAGGTCGGCACCGTCGTGGTGTCGCTCTTGTTACAAGCGGCGAGGCAGAGCACACAGACCAGCGCGGCGAGGGCCGGGATCCGGAGCGTCATGGGGGCCTCCTTGCGCGATCGGGTCGCGCCTCTTTGTGCAGAAGAAACCAACTGCCTGAAATTCTACCGGGCTCGCCCGCAGGGAGCAACAGATCTTTCCAAATCCCCGGGAGGTTGATAGACTCTCTCGCGACAAAACGGTTTATTGGGAATGTTGGTTCGAACGAGTTTTTCAGGAGGCAGAGATGAAGCGGATGACCTGGATCGCGGTCCTCATCGCGTCGGTGACCTTCCACGGCTGCGGCGGCGGAGGAGGTGACGGCGGCGGTGGAGGCAGCGGAAACGGCACCTGTGTCGAGATGCTCCCCGGCTGTGACGCCGGGGAGCCGACCTGCGAGGGACAGTACGTCCGGACCTGCAACGCGGACGGGAACGCCTACCTCTATGTGTACTGCTTCCAGCAGGCCTGCAAGAACGGCGCGTGCAGCGCCGCCGCCTGCGTGGAGCCGGGGAGGGCGACCTGCACCGACGTGTCGGCGGGCTCGAAGTGCAAGGAGGATTTCTCGATCCAGATGCCCTTCGACTGCGGCGACGGCACCACCTGCGCCGGCGGCGAGTGCTTTCCCCTGCCCTGCGACGCGGGGGAGGTCCGGTGCGCGCCCGAGGGCGGCTCCGTGACCTGCACCGAGGACAAGGCCGCCTGGGCCTTCGCCGCCTGCGCGGCGGGGGAGTACTGCGATCTGGCCGCTGCGAATTTCTGCGTCCCCATGCACCCGCACTGCGTGCTCAACCCCCTGGGCCGGTTCTGCGAGGACCTCGCCACCGCGAAGACCTGCACCCCGGAGGGGCGCGCAGAGACCACGTCCTGCGGCGACAAGGAGGTCTGCGTCGAGGGCTTCTGCCAGAAGAAGGCCTGCGGCGTGACCTATGAGCCCGTGGTGGACGAGGACACCTCCACCCCGACCGACGCGATCACCGTGGACGACGCAACGGACGACCTGGGCGATGGCTCTACGCCGCCCCTGGACACCCCGAAGCCCGACATCCCGCCCCTCGAGCCCAAGAGCGTGGGCGAGGTCTCGTTCAACGGCGGGGACTTCGCGCACGAGAAGGTGAAGTTCACGTCCAACTTGACCGCCAACTACATCCACGCGGACAAGACGCTCCAGGTGAAGATGGCCAAGGGGGGCTACATCCTCGAGATCCAGATCCAGAACATCGAGGAGGGGGTCGTGGGCAACTTCTCGTCCGCGGATCCGGGGTCCGTGACCGCGGTCTACCTCTTCAACGACGGGAGCGAGCTCCAGGGGGACATGCAGTGGCGCTATGTCTCCTCGGAGTACGACGTGACCCTCGAGGAGTTCGGGCCCGCGAACGAGGGGCGGGTCAAGGGGACCTTCTCGGGGCAGCTCCAGGACCAGCTCGGGGGCGATCCCGTCAACCTGTCCGAGGGGAACTTCGACGTGCCGCGCAAGGAGTAGTTCGGGGGCGGCCCCCTGACATCCTCCCCCCCGGGCCCGCGCCGGGGGACGTGGCATCCGTGGACTCCGATCAATGGACGGGAGCGATGAAGAACGTCATCCTTGTGACCCACACCCCCGAGGTGACCCGCGTCGCCGCCGTCGAGGACGGCCGCACCGTGGAGGTCCAGGTAGAACGGTCCGACAACCAGACGGTCGTCGGGAACCTCTACAAGGGACGCGTCGTACGCGTCCTCCCGGGCATCAACTCCGCATTCGTGGACGTGGGCCTCAGCCGCACCGCGTTCCTCCACGCGCTGGACGCGGCCCCGACCCGCGGAGACCCCGAGGACACCCTGCCCGACAACATCCGCGCCGAGGAGGCGAACGGCGTGAACATCGAGGCCCACGAGCCCGAGACGGTGAGCACCCGCATCGAGGACCACGTGCGGGAGAACCAGGAGATCATCGTCCAGGTGCGCAAGGAGCCCATCGGGACAAAGGGGGCCCGCCTCACCCGACAGATCTCCCTCCCGGGCCGCCTGGCGGTCCTCCTGCCCCTGGGGCGCAACAAGGTAGGGGTCTCCAAGGCCATTGAGGAGGAGGACGAGCGTGAGCGGCTCCGCGCCCTGGGGGAGCGGGTCCGCCCCGAGGGCATGGGCCTGATCCTCCGCACCGCGGCGGAGGGCCGCGGCGACGCGGAGGTGGCCGCGGACATCCAGGTCCTCCAGGCCCTCTGGGGGCAGCTGCGCTCGGCCGCGGATCACCTCAACGCGCCCTCCCTGATCCACGACGACCTGAACCTCCTCCTGCGCTCGGCGCGGGACTTCATCACCCAGAAGTACGAGCGCTTCATCATCGACTCCCCGCTGGGATACAAGCAGGTCCTCGACTTCGTCGGGCACTTCATGAAGGGGCAGGAGCACCTGTTCCAGCTGCACACCGGGGACCAGTCCCTCTTCCAGAAGTACGGGGTGGAGGTCGAGCTGGCCAAGGCCCTGGATCGGCGGGTCTGGCTCCCCTCGGGGGGCAGCATCGTCATCGAGCGCACCGAAGCCCTCACAGCGGTGGACGTGAACACCGGGCGGTTCGTCGGCAAGACGGACATGGAAGAGACGATCCTGAAGATCAACCTCGAGGCGGCGGTGGAGATCGCGCACCAGCTCCGCCTTCGCAACGTGGGGGGGATCATCGTCATCGACTTCATCGACATGGCCACCCTGGTAAACCGCGACATCCTCTTCAAGGGCCTGATCGATGCGCTGGAGCAGGACAAGGCCAAGGTCCGGGTGGCCGGGATCTCCGAGATCGGCCTGGTGGAGATGACCCGGAAGCGGACCCGGGAGAGCCTCCTGGCCTCCCTCACGGAGACCTGCTACTGCTGTCACGGCAAGGGCTACCTGAAGAGCCCGGAGACCATCTGCCACCGGCTCATCGAGAGCGTGCGCGACAAGATCCCCGCCCAGAGCCTGCGGCGCCTCCACGTCCACGCGAATCCCCGGGTGGTGGACACCCTGCTCCAGGTCTATGGGGGCCTCCTCGAGGAGCTCGAGCGCCGCACGGGCCGGGAGGTGGTCCTCACCGCCCGGAAGGAGCTCCACATGGAGCGCTTCGAGGTCTTCGGGGAGACTTGAACCGGAGGGAGGCGAGACATGACCGATCACACCACCCGCTTTGTCCCCGTCCGCCAGGTCGCGGTGCCCGGATGCAGGGTCGCCATCGGCGGCGCGGAGGCGATCCTCTTCCTGTCCGGCCGGGTCCGCATCGGCACCGCGCCGGGGAACGAGCTCCGTCCGGACTCGGACACGGTCTCCCGGCACCACTGCGTCCTGGAACGCCGCCCCGACGGCTGGATGCTCAGGGATCTGGACAGCACCAACGGCACCCGCGTCGGCGGGGCCCGGGTGGCCGCCGCGATCCTCGACGCACCCTGCACCTTCAAGGCGGGGGAGGTCCCGATCCGCTTCGAGCCCGCCGCGGAGCTCTTCGAGGCGGACGAGACCGAGGGGGATCACCTCGGGGACATGGTCGGGAGCTCCAAGACCATGCGGGCGCTCTTCTCCCTGATCCGCCGCGTCGCACCCACGGACGTCACCGTCCTCCTGGAGGGGGAGACCGGGACCGGCAAGGAGGTCGCGGCGCGGCGCCTCCATGAGCTGAGCGACCGCAGGGCCGGCCCCTTCGTGGTGGTGGACTGCGCCGCGCTCCCCCGGGAGCTCGTCGAGAGCGAGCTCTTCGGCCACGAGCGGGGCGCGTTCACCGGCGCGCTGGAGGGGCGCATGGGCCTCGCTGAGCTCGCAGAGGACGGGACCCTCTTCCTGGACGAGATCGGGGAGCTCCCCCTGGACGTGCAGCCCCGGCTCCTTCGGCTCCTGGAGCGCCGGGAGATCCGTCGGGTCGGGGGGCGCCACACGCGGCCCATCGATGTCCGCGTGATCGCAGCCACGAACCGTGACCTTCGCCGGGACGTGGACGGGGGGCGGTTCCGAAAGGACCTCCTGTTCCGCCTGGACGTGGTGCGCCTGGTCGTCCCGCCGCTGCGGGACCGGATCGAGGACCTGGAGCCCCTGGTGGAGCGCTTCTGCGCCCGGCTGGCGGACGCCGGCTGGAAGGGACGGCGTGGGCCCTTCGCAGGGTTCGACGCCGGAGCCTGGGAGCGGCTGCGTACCTGGGCCTGGAACGGGAACGTCCGGGAGCTCTACAACGTGGTCCAGCGGGCCGCGGCCCTCGCCGAGGGCGCCCTCGCCAGCTCCGACGTCCTGCCCTTCGGCGAGGCCGGGGGCGAGGACGATCCCGAGCCCGGAGGCTACAGCGCCGCGCGCCGCAGGGCCACGGACCAGTTCGAGCGGGAGTTCGTCCGAGAGCTCCTCCGTCGCAACGGTGGAAACCTCAGCCGCGCCTCCCGGGAGGCGCACATGGATCGCAAGCACCTGCGGGGGCTCGTCCTGCGCCACGGGCTCGCTGCGGAGGGCACAGAGCACGAGGCCGGTGACGTCGGTTGACTGCCCCCCGCTGCGAACTTAGTATTGAATCGGAAACCTGAACCGAGCCCACGAGGAATGAATCCCATGAGACAGCGCGCCATCCTCCTCCTCCTGGTCGTGCTCGTCACGGCCGGCTGCGACGAGTTCAAGAAGACCGGCTCCGTCCTGGACCTGAACGAGCCCGACCCGGAGGCGGACGCCTTCGCACCGGGCAAGGGCGTCGGCGAGCCCTGCAGCGAGGACGGAGACTGCCGCAGCGGCCTCTCCTGTCAGGACAGCATCTGCCTGCCGACGGGGTCCAGCCTGGCGGACATGCCCTGCATGATCAGCGCGGAGTGCGGCGACGGCCTCGTCTGCGGCTTCGACCTGGAGAAGCTCCAGAACCCCAAGACCTGCAAGCCCGCCGGGGACGGCGAGCAGTGGGACATCTGCTCCACGGACCTGGACTGCCGGAAGGGCTACTACTGCAAGCCCGTGGGCTTCACCGGATCCTGCCAGCCCGAAGGCGACAAGGACGTGGGGGAGACCTGCGAGGACACGGACGAGTGCTTCGGGGGCCTGGCCTGCGGGGCGACCGCGGCGGGGGAGATGGTCTGCGGGCTCCTCGGGGTGCAGCTCCCGCCGTTCCTCGGCCCCGCGTGCGCGCCGGGCTCGGAGATCGGCGACCCGCCCAGGCTCCTCTTCGAGGTCCCCCGGAGCGGCGTGGCCGTGACCGAGTTCTACCGCCTCCCCTTCCCCAACGACGCCCGGGTCAAGGACGGCCACCTGTTCCTGGACGGTCACCCGACCCCGGGCCCCGGCGTGGTGGGGATGGACATCGTCAAGCGACTCATCGAGGTGATGGAGCGGGACCTGGGCGCGTACGGCACGAATCCGGTGGTCTTCCTGCGGTTCAGCGTCACCCCGGCGGATCCCCTGAAAGAGTCCATGGTGGCCCAGGGGGAGGGCCAGAACATGTTCCTCCTGGACATCACCGACCCCCAGTCCGACGACTACGGGAGCTCCCGCTCGATCAACTGGAGCTTCAGCTCGGGCAAGGGGGGCAACTACATCTGCCCCAACCACCTGGCGCTCTCGGTGCCCTGGTCCCGGCCCCTGGACCCGGGGCGCACCTACGTGGCCCTGGTCACCGACACGATCCCCGCGGCCCCCGCGGAGGAGGGCGGCGCCAAGCGGACCTACCAGAGGGACGCGGACTTTGCGGCGGTGATGGGGGGACAGAAGCCCGGGAACAAGGACCTGGGGCGCGCCTGGGAGGCCTACGCTCCCCTGCGGACCTTCCTCGCCCACGCCGCGGCCGCGGAGCTCGGCCTCACCGCGGACAACGTCATCGGCGCGGCGGTGTTCAGCACCTACGACCCCCGGTCCCTCGTGGAGAAGGCCGGCGAGGTCCTCGCGGGCAAGGGCGTCCCGGAGATCGTCGAGATGGTGCTCTGCGGCGAGGGGGTGACCTCTCCCTGCGACGACGGCCTCACGGGGGACGAGCACATGCGGGGCTGCGTCGCGACGGATCCGGCGTTCTACGAGTTCCAGGGGAAGGTGCGGCTGCCCAGCTTCCAGGCCGGGACCCTGCCCTACTACGACCCTGACGACGGCGGCCGGGTGGAGGTGGATCCCACGGGCAAGCCCAAGCAGAAGGGCGTCGAGGAGGTCTGCTTCGCGCTGACCGTGCCAAAAAACCTGCCGATGCCAGAGGCGGGGTGGCCCCTGGTCCTCTACGCGCACGGCACCGGCGGGACCTACCGCAGCCACGTGACCGTCGGGGTCTCCGGGATGCTCTCCGGAGCGGAGGTCTGGAACCCGGACACCCAGGCCTTCGACCGGCCCACGGGCTTCATGGTCCTGGGCTATGACCAGGTGATGCACGGGCCCCGCAAGGGCGACACGCAGATCGACACCGACTCCCTGGTGTTCAACTTCCGCAACCCCCAGGCCGCGCTGGGCAACTTCGTCCAGGGCGCCGCGGACAACTTCTCGATGCTGCGCATGGGGGAGGCGATCACCCTCACGGACGCGCCCTTCTCAACGGAGGCCCCTGCGACGGTGGACGTCGCCCACCTCTTCTTCGTCGGGCACTCCCAGGGCGGGACCACGGGCCCCCTCTTCCTGCCCTTCGAGCCGGCGATCCAGGCGGCGGTCCTCTCCGGCGCGGGGGGCGGCCTCATCGACTCCCTCCTGCGGAAGTTCGCGCCGGTGGACATCAAGGACGGCGTGACCGTGGCGCTCCAGGACGACCAGGTGAGCCGCACCCACCCGGCCCTGGCCCTCCTGCAGAACTACTACGACCCCGTGGACCCGATCAACTTCGGGGTCCACCTCTTCCACGAACCCGTCGGGGACATGCACAAGATCCGCATCCTCCAGCTCTACGGCCTGGAGGATCAACACACCCCGCCGGCCACGATCAAGAGCCTGAGCGCGGTGATGCGCGCCGATCTCGCCTTCTCCCCGACCCTCGCGGCCACGGACAAGGACATCTACAGCGGCGTCAACGTGGTGGAGCTCCCCAAGGAGGTCACCCGAGGGCTCACCGTGGAGTACAAGCCCGACGGGGACTACGAGGGGCACTACGTGCTCTTCCACCACCCCGACGCGATCCGGCACTTCGTGAACTTCCTCGGCACTGCGGTGTATGATTCGAAGCCGACGGTGGTGGAGTAGACCCCGCTGCTACATACAGCCGTTCTTCCGATAGAGGTTCCGCCAGCGGAGGACCCGCTCGGGGTAGGAGAAGTTGAAGGGGAGCCGCTTCTCCTTGGCCGCGGCGTTGACGTTGCCGGGGCCGGCGTTGTAGGCGGCGAGGCCGTAGATCAGATTGCCGTCGTAGCGCTTGAGGTAGCTGCTGAGGACCTTGCAGCCGCAGCGGATGTTGTTCTCGGCCTCCCAGACGTTGGAGCACTTCATGTGACGGGCGGTGCCGGGCATGATCTGCATCAGCCCCTGGGCCCCGACCCGGGAGCGGCTGCCCTCGTTGAAGGAGGACTCCACCTTGATCACCCCCATGATCAGCTCGGGCTCCAGGCCGTGCTCCGCGGCGATCTCGTCGATCAGGGGGCGGAGCTTCTCGCAGCGCTCCTCGCGGTCCTTGCTCTTGCTGGCGGTCTTCAGGCTCTCCGCGCGACGGACCTTGTGCTTCTTGCCGCCGGTGGTCTTCGCCACCGCGGCCTTCTTCTTCCCCTTCCCGGACGCCGCCACAACGCGCGGATCGGGCTCCGGCCCCCCCATGAACGGAGGCAGGGGGCCGCAGGACACCAGGAGGGCGAGGGCGGCGAGGCCAAGGATGTGTGATACGCGTACCATGTCGATCCTGAGTGTATAAAGCCTTGGGGATCTTGCAAATTCCGGGGCCGCTCCCTAGGCTACGAACCCGAACCGTGACGGCCCTCTTCGGGAGGTATTTAGAATGCGACGCGTGATCCTGATCGTTCTGGACTCCGTCGGCGTCGGTGCCGCCCCGGACGCGGACGCCTACGGTGACGAAGGCGCGGACACCCTCGGGAACACCGCGGCCGCGGCGGGCGGCCTCGCGCTCCCGCACCTCGGCGCCCTGGGCCTGGGCAACCTCCACCCCGTCCCGGGCGTCCCTCCCGTCCCGGCGCCGACGGCCCGCTACGCCCTCCTGGCGGAGGCCTCCCAGGGCAAGGACACGGTCACCGGACACTGGGAGCTGGCGGGTCTGATCAGCGACACCGCCTTCGCCACCTTCCCCGACGGCTTCCCCCCCGGGATCATCGACCCCTTCCGCGCGATCGCAGGCCGGGACATCCTGGGGAACTGCGCGGCCTCGGGGACGGAGATCCTCGACCGCCTGGGCGAGGAACATCGCGCCACGGGGCGGCCCATCGTGTACACCTCTGCGGACTCGGTCTTCCAGGTGGCCGCGCACACGGACACGATCCCACTGGAGGAGCTGTACCGGATCTGCGCCGCGGCCCGGACGCTCCTCGACCCCCACCGGGTGGCCCGGGTCATCGCCCGGCCCTTCGTCGGGAAGCCCGGCGCCTGGCGGCGCACCTACGATCGGAAGGACTTCGCAATGTCGCCGCCCCGGCCGACGCTCCTGGACCGGGTCTCCGGCGCGGGGCACCCGGTGATCGGGGTGGGCAAGATCGAGGACATCTTCTCCGGCCGGGGCCTCACCGGGTCCCATCACACCGAGGGGAACGCTGACGGCCTGCGGCGCACAGCGACGCTCCTGGAGCGCGAGGACGGGGGCCTGATCTTCGTCAATCTGGTGGACTTCGACATGGTCTACGGCCACCGGCGGGACCCCGCCGGGTACGCCCGCGCCCTGGAGGAGACCGACGCGTTCCTGCCGACCCTCCTCGCGGGGTGTCGGGACGACGATCTGCTCCTGTTCACCGCAGACCACGGCTGCGATCCGACCTTCCCCGGCCACACGGATCACACCCGGGAGTTCGTCCCCCTGCTGGCCTGGAGTCCAAGCCTCTCGGGCGGCCCAGCGGCCCCGCAGGACACCTTCGCCGCGGTCGCGGCCACGGTCGCAGAGTGGCTGGAGATCCCCTGGGAGGGGCCGGGGCGATCGATCCTCTAATCCACCTGCGCCCCGAGCGCGGCCATCCGCGCTGCGAACACCGCCGCGTGCACCAGATCCCCCTCCGTGGTGGAGAGCCCGGTGAAGTGCAGCGCCACCTCGTAGCCGCCGTCGGCGTCCGGCTTCGAACGCACCACCCGAGCGGGGACGGCGATCCGGCTCGAGTCATCCCTCGGTGAATCCACCTCGAGCTCGAGCACCGTGACGACGAAGGAGTCCTTCTTCAGCGGCGTCTCCGATGGGATCCGGACCCCGGAGCCGCTCAGATCCACCAGGCACCGGGAGAGGCGGGTCGACCCGGGATCGTCCCGAAGGCCCAGGGCGTAGTCCGTCGCGCCCTCGAGGGTCCCCTGGTGCTCGGGGACAGGGTAGATCCCTGCCTCCAGGGTGATCTCCGTGCGGATGAACTCCCGGCGCTCTCCGCGCCGGGGCTCGCCGGACATACGCAGGAGCAGCTGCCCCGCGGGCAGACGCTCCCCCCAGGCGCAGCGCAGGGTGTAGGAGCTGTCGCCCACGGAGTACATCAGCGTGATCACCGCCTTCTCCAGGAGCGCGTCGTCGGGGCGCGGCGGCAGCTTGATCACGATGGAGGTGGGGCTCACTGCCACCACCTGTCCGTGGGAGAGCAGCGGCTGTCCTCCGTGGACGCCGATGATCGTGACGAGGCGATCGACCTCCGGGACCGGTGGCTTTCCGAGATCCATGTTGGTTCCGCTCCTTGGCCTGACGCCGTCTGGTACCACCCAACGGTAGCACAGAGCGAAAATTGCGTTCAAGGACAGGATTCCATAAGATCCATCTCAGCAGGAGTCAGCCCCATGGTTCACCGCTCCACAGACACCCCCCGACGATGGATCCTCCGGGTCACCCTCCTGGTCTCGGCGCTGGTCCTGGCGAAGGGGGCGGCGCTGGCGGACGAGGGGGCGGGCCCGCTGGTGATCACCGAGATCCTCTCCCATTCTGCGGACGGGCTGGACCCGGCGGAGGCGACCTGGTTCGAGATCTACAACGCGAGCGATACCGAGGTGGCCTTCTCGGGGATCGTGATCACCGATCATCTGGGCGGCAGCTACATGGTCTACCGTCCCGATGCGATCCCCCCCGGGGGCTTCGCGGTCTTCGGCGCGACCAAGGTGCCCCAGCTCAACGGCGGGGTCCCGGTGGACGTGGCCTACGGGACCGCGCTGACCCTCGAGACCCTCGGGGGAAGCCTGGAGATCTGGAGTGAGGGGATCCTCCTGGACGCAGTGGACTACGGGGGATCCCTCTGGCCCGCCTTGCCCCCGGGAGTCTCCGCGACCCTGGAGCCGAGCGCCGCGGATCCCCTGTCCAACGACGATCCCACCCGGTGGTGTGCCTCTTCGGTGACCGCCCAGGACGGCGACACGACGGCCACGAGCCCGGGAGCCTGGGGTGCGGCCTGTGACAGCGACGGCGACGGCCTGAGCGAGGACGACGGCGACTGCGACGACGGGAACCCGGACGTGCTGCCGGGGGTCGCAGAGAAGTGCAACGGCTTCGACGACGACTGCGACGGCGTCACCGACGGCGCGGAGGAGCTCCCCGATGGTCCGTCGTGCTACCCCCACGGAGTCTGCGCGGAGACCGGACCGACCTGCACCGGCGTGGAGGGGTGGATCTGTGAGTATCCCGAGTCCTGGGAGGACGAGGAGACGCTCTGCGACAGCCTGGATAACGACTGCGACGGCCAGACCGACGAGGGCCTGCGGAACCCCTGCGGAGACTGCGGTCCCCCCGAACCCGACGGCTGCGATGGCCTGGACAACGACTGCGATGGCCAGACCGACGAGGACAAGACCCCCCCGAACCCCGGGGAGATCTGCACCAAGGACCCGGTGGGGGTTTGCATGGCGATGCAGGTCGTCTGCGGCGGCGTCGCGGGGTGGGAGTGCGTGGTCCCCGATGACTGGGAGCCCGAGGAGGGCCTCTGCGACGGCCTGGACAACGACTGCGACGGCGACACCGACGAGGGACACGGGGTCGGCGAGGCCTGCCTCACGGGGCAGGGGACCTGCGAACAGGCCGGCAAGCTGGCCTGCGCGACGCACGCGCTCGGGGTGGAGTGCGTGGTCGAGGGACGCGAGATCGGCGTCGAGCTCTGCGGCGACGCCCTGGACAACGACTGCGACGTCGACCCCGACGAGGACTTCCGCATCGGGGAGCCTTGCCACGTGGGCAAGGGCACCTGTGCGGTGACGGGGAAGTGGATCTGCTCCCTGGATCGCCTGACGGAGATCTGCTCGGCGCAGCCCGGGTTGCCGAAGGTCGAGCTCTGCTCGAACCACCTGGACGACAACTGCGACGGCGACACCGACGAGGCGCCCTGCGATCCGGATTCCCAGGACCAGGGCGCTGCCCAGGGCTGCGGTCCCGGGCCCCCCGCTGACGCGGGATCCATGGCGCTCCTGCTCCTCCTCATCGCGTCCCTCGTGAGGCGGCGTACCCCTCAATTTCCTTGAAGAATCCGACTGTTTCCGATCGTCCTTGACTTGTTCCTGACAGCCTTCTATGATCCGACTCGCAATGACAACGAAGTTTTTGCGGTAATGGTTTTGGCACCATCAGAAGGAGGATTGTGATGAGGACCAAGCTGTTCGTGCTGATCGTGGTGGCCCTGGTCGGGGCAGCTTTCGTCACTTCCTGTGGCGAGAAGAAGGCTGACGAGAAGAAGACCGAGAAGAAGGACGAGAAGAAGGTCGACAAGAAGAAGGCCGAGGAGAAGGCCGTAGAGCCCGCGGAGAAGACTGAGGAGGCCCCCGCCGAGGAAGCCCCCGCCGAGGAAGCCCCCGCCGAGGAAGCCCCCGCCGAGGAAGCCCCCGCCGAGGAAGCCCCCGCCGAGGAAGCCCCCGCCGAGGAGGCCCCCGCCGAGGAAGCCCCCGCCGAGGAAGCCCCTGAGACCGCTGGCGCATGCGACGCGTACGCCAAGTGCTGCAACGCCTACGCCGACGCGCTGGGCAAGGTTCAGGGCGTGCCCGAGTCTGCCGTGACCGCCACCAAGGACGGCTGCAAGCAGGTCGAGCAGTTCAAGACCATGGGCGCCGCTGCGGAGCAGGCCTGCAAGCAGGCCATGGACGCGATGGCGCAGGCCGGCGAGGCCTACAAGGCCATGCCCGGCTTCGAGTTCCCCGCCGAGTGCAGCGCCGAGGCCCCCGCCGCCGAAGCCGCTCCCGCCGAGGAGGCCGCTGCCCCCACCGGTGAGGAGGCCCCCGCTGAGGAGGCTCCTGCGGCGAACGGCGACGTCTGCGACGCGTACGTGAAGTGCTGCATGGCCTATGCCGACGCGCTGGGTCAGGTCCAGGGCGTGCCCGAGTCTGCCGTCACCGCCACCAAGGACGGCTGCAAGCAGATCGAGCAGCTCAAGACCATGGGCGCCGCCGCGGGGCAGGCCTGCCAGCAGGGCCTCGACGCCATGAAGCAGGCCGGCGAGGCCTACAAGGCCATGCCCGGGTTCGTCTGGCCGGAAGCGTGCAACTAGGCACGGAGAGCGCACCGCCTGAACGGCAGTGAGATGAAGGGCCTCGAGGACACCTCGGGGCCCTTTTTTTGTCCATTCCCCCATCGTCCATTCTTCGGTAGAATGACGGCAGCAGCCTCAAGGAGGGCGCCGTGATCCGATTCCTTTCCCTGGCCTTGTTCCTCGCCACCCGGATTCCTGCGGGACTGGTGGCCCAGGAGGCGCCGCCTCCGGAGGCGGCGCCGGTGGTAGAGGAGGCCCCCCTGACGGTGAGCCTCTACCCGCCGCCCCTCCAGTCCAAGGAGCGGCTCCGACGCCTCATCCTGGAGCTCTGGTGCGCCGACCGGCGGGGCGCGAACGATGCGGAGCTGGTGCAGCTCTACCTCAAGCACTCCTACCCCCCCCTCCAGGACTGGCACAAGCTCTACAACCGAGCCCTGGAGGATTCGCCCTGGGTCCGAAGCCTCTACGACGAGGTCCGCGCGACTTGCCCGATCCCCGAGGACGAGCTCCCGCCGGGGACCCTGCCCGAGCAGTGATCCCCCCTGTCGCCCACTGCTCACTCGGAGACCCCTGCGGGGTCGGCCCCGAGGTGCTGGCCCATGTCCTCGCAGGCGACCCCGCGGGCCGCGCACCCGTGTTCCTGCAGGTCCACGGACACGCGGACCTGCTCTTGGATGCGATCGCCCGCGTGGACCCCGCCCTCCCTGCGACCCTCGCGGCCCTGGAGGGGATGACCTGGAGCGCCGCACCCCCGGACGGGCGCCCCGGGGACGCACCACCCATCGGCCGGTACGACCCCGCCTGGGGGGCCTACGGGCTCCGCTCCCTGGAGGCCGCTACCCGCGCCGCCCTGGGGGGGGGCCACGCCCTGGTGACGGGACCCCTCAGCAAGCGCAGCTTCATCGACGGCGGAGTGGGTCCGGTGGGGCACACGGAGTTCCTGGCCCGGGCTGCGGGGATCTCCGAGGACCGGGTGCTGATGCTCTTCGACGCCGACCGACTCCGGGTCGCGACCCTGACCCGCCACATCCCCCTGGCTGCGGTGACATCGCTGGTGCACCCCGACGTGGCCCTGCGCGCCGCCGCGCTGGTGGCGGACCACCTCCGGCCTCGGGGGATCGAGGCGCCCCGGATCGCGGTGGCCTGCCTCGATCCGCATTGCGGGGAGTGGGGAGGCCTCGCGACCACGGACCTCGCCCTTCGGGAGGCCTTCGCCCGGACGGGTGCCCGTCTCTACGGCCCCCTGGCCGCGGACACCCTCTTCCTGCCGGCGAACCTCGATCGCTTCGACGCGGTCCTGTGCTGGTACCACGACCAGGCCATGATCCCGATCAAGATGGCGGCCTTCGACTCCGCAGCGAACGTCACCCTGGGCCTCCCGGTGCTCCGCACCAGCCCCGCGCACGGCCCCGGCTACGACATCGCCGGGAAGGGCATTGCGGATGCGGGGAGCATGAGGCGGGCGATGGCGCTGGCCCTCGGGGGGGGCTGAGGGGAGTGGTGAGGACAGACGATCCGGTCCCTGCGTCGAGAAGTCAGGGGAGGGTCCCCAGGGTGATCGCAAAGTCGACGTTGAACGCGCTTGACCGATCCTCGGGACCATGATCTTCACTTTACGTCGAGGCCTTGCGCTTCGGCAGAGGGAGGATCATGCCGAAGCGAGAGTCTGGAAGAGTTGATACCCCGT
>JBDRIT010000206.1:0-15309 GCA_043815665.1 Pseudomonadota bacterium | reverse complement strand
GCCGACGGGGTCTCAACTCTTCCAGACTCTCGCTTCGGCATGATCCTCCCTCTGCCGAAGCGCAAGGCCTCGACGTAAAGTGAAGATCATGGTCCCGAGGATCGGTCAAGCGCGTTCAACGTCGACTTTGCGATCACCCTGGAAGGGGCGCCGGGTCTGCTTGACCGGGCGCCTTCTGTCCTATAGAAACACCTTGCTGCGCAAAGGGCCGCGGCATCGACGAGACTCGGTCTCGAAAAAAGGAGATGGACATGGTGAAAGCGCAGCGGGGTGACAAGGTCAAGATCCACTACATCTGTAAGCTCGAGGACGGACAGGTCTTCGACTCCTCACACGATCGGGATCCCATGGAATTCACCATCGGAGAGGAGCAGACCATTCCCGGCATCGAGGAATCGACCATCGGCATGGGGCCGGGAGAGGTCAAGGAGGTGACCCTCGATTCCGACAATGCCTTCGGAGAGCGTATGCCGGAGATGGTGCAGGCCATCGAGCGCGCGCAGCTCCCGGACGACGTCGAGCTCAACGTCGGGCAGCTGCTCCAGGTCCAGGGGCCCGGCGGCAAGCCGGCCATGGCCATGGTCATCGAACTCGACGAGGAGAAGGTCGTCCTCGACGGCAATCACCCGCTGGCCGGCAGGACCCTCATCTTCGAGATCGAGCTGATCGAGGTGGCCTGACCGGCCCAGGGAGTGGCAGGTACCGACCCCAGGAAGAAACCATTACTGGCGCTTGATGCTCGTGATGGTGACGGGCTCCGTGGGGACGTCGCCGTGGGGGCCTTTGTGGCCCGTGGGGACCTGGGCGATCACGTCCACCACGTCCATTCCGTCGATGACCTTCCCGAAGACGCAGTAGCCCCATCCCTTCTGGGTGGGCTCCTTGAAGTCCAGGAACTCGTTCTTGGAGAGGTTGATGAAGAACTGGCTCGACGCGCTGTGGGGATCCGGGGTCCGGGCCATGGCCAGAGTGCCCCGATCGTTCTTTGCGAACTGGGAGGCCTCGTTCTTGATGTTGTCCTTGGTGGACTTCTGGGTCATGTCCTGGGTGAAGCCGCCGCCCTGGATCATGAAGCCCGGGATCACCCGGTGGAAGATCAGGCCGTCGAAGAAGCCCTCGTCCACGTAGGCCAGGAAGTTGCGCACGGTGCCCGGGGACCGGTCCGCCCACAGCTCGATGGTGACGGTGCCCTTGCTGGTCTCCATGACGACCATGGGGTTGCTGCTCATGTACGGTCTCCTCTCTGGCTGGGCCGGGCCGCTGCACGCACTGACCGCAAGCAGGGCCGCGACGAACGATGATGTCAGGATCCAGCGAACCATGGGGTCCTCCGTCCGGTGTACCCGCGAGGATGCCATCAGTGGCGGCGCGGCGCAAGGGCGTCTCGGTTGACAGATCCTCCCTCGGGTATCAGGCTGTGGGGGTTCCGGTGACCCCCCATGGGGGAGAGGAGGCCCGATGAACAGGCAGCAGCTCCAGACCCTCTGGATCCTCTTCCACGGCCCCTTCGGCCTGGGGACGGATCCGCGCCGACCTTGACAGGCCCCCCGTCCTCCGTCATTAATTCCCCGGTTTCTCTCTGGTTTCTGGAGGTCAAGATGAAGACGTCAATGCTCCTGGTTGGGCTCCTGCTCCTCGGCCCGGCCGCCTGCGCCGGCGGTAGCGGCGGCGGCGACGTCACCCCCGACCCCGACGGCCGGATCATCCTCGACAACGATGCGATCGGCGGGGACGGCGTCCTCCCGGACGGCGTGGACGCCGTGGCGCCGCCGGTGGACATCCTGAACCCCGATGCCGCCCCGGAGCTCGTCGAGGAGATTGTCCCGGACGTCCCCTGCGTCCCCGACTGCCAGGGCCCCGACGGGCCGAAGGCCTGTGGCGGGGACGGCTGCGGCGGCCTCTGCGGCACCTGCAACTTCGGGGACAGCTGCGTCGACGGTGTGTGCATCACCCCGGTGAACTGCGGCGACGGGAAGTGCGTCGAGGGCGAGTCCTGCCTGGACTGCGCGGTGGACTGCGGGAAGTGCCCCGTCTGCGGCGACGAGGCGTGCAACGGCGAGGAGACCTGCCTCGACTGCGCCGGGGACTGCGGGGAGTGCTGCGGAGACGGCGCATGCACCGCGGACCACTCCGAGGACTGCTTCACCTGCGAGGCCGACTGCGGCGTCTGCTGCGGTGACGACGCCTGCGTCGCGGAGAACGGCGAGGATTGCACCACCTGCACCGAGGATTGCGGCCTCTGCTGCGGAGACGGCGCATGCACCGTGGACCACGAAGAGGATTGCTTCACCTGCGCGGTGGACTGCGGGGCGTGCTGCGGCGACGCTGCGTGCGTCGTGGCGCACGGCGAGGCCTGTGACACCTGCCCCGACGACTGCGGCGCGTGCCCCGCGTGCGGGGACGGCGAATGCAACGGCGTGGAGACCTGCGGTTCCTGCCTCGAAGACTGCCCCTGCGGCGGGGATCAGACCTGCTTCGAGGACGCGTGCTGCCTGCCCGACTGCGGGGATGCGGTCTGCGGGAGCGACGGCTGCGGCTCGGAGACGTCCTGCGGTGTCTGTCTACCGGGCACCGGCTGCGCGGCGGACGGCACCTGTGTCACCGCTGGAGACGCAACCTGCCTGGAGATCTACGAGTGTCGGGTGGCCTGCCCCGCGGGGGACACGGACTGCATCAAGGGCTGCGACGAGGCGGGCACCGTCGAGGCCCAGGAGGCCTACACGGCCTGGGTGGACTGCCTCGAGGTCGAAGGGTACTTCGACTGCGCAGAGGACGACGATCCGTGCTACGAGGACGCGTTCGCCGCCTGTGAGGAGCTGGTCGATGCCTGTCTCCAGGGGGAGGACAGCTGCGGCGAGGTCTTCGACTGCAAGATGGCCTGCCCCGGCGGTGACACCACCTGTGCGCTGCTCTGCGAGCTCAACGGAACCCTGGTCGACCAGGATCTCCTGGGCCAGCTCTATGACTGTGTGAGCGAGCAATGCCCCGATGGCACGACCTTGGAGTGCTGGTTCCAGGCCACCGCGGGGGCCTGCGCCGTGCTGGCCGACATCTGCTGGTCCGAGCCCTGCGAGACCCTCTGCGGGGTGGTCGACTGCGGCTACGGCGGCTGCAACGACAACTGCGGGACCTGCGGTGTGGGCACCATCTGCTCCCCGGATCAGCTCTGTGTCGAGTCCCAGGGTTTCGACTGCCTGGACATCTACGAATGCAGGGTGGCCTGCCCTGCAGGGGACAGCGCCTGCTTGCAGTTCTGCAACGAACAAGGGACTGATGAGGCCCAGGAACAGTACAACGCCTGGGGAATCTGCCTCCAGGATGCGGGGTACTTCGACTGCCCGGACGGAGACACCGAGTGCACCTCCGTGGCGTTCGAGTCCTGCCTCTCCGTGATCAAGGCCTGCCTCCACGGGGAGCTCACCTGCGGCGAGATCTTCGACTGCCAGCAGCTGGACTGCCCGAGCGGGGACAGCACCTGCGTGAGCACCTGCTACTGGAACGGCACCATCGCGATGCAGGACAGTTATGAGCTGATGATGGACTGCTTCGACGCCGCCTGCCCCGGCGGCCTGACCTACACCTGCATCGAGGAGGCCCTCCTCGGGGACTGCGCCCCGTGGGCGACGACCTGCTGGAAGGGCTGCGAGGACGGCTGCGCCGCCGGGACCCATTGCCTCTACGGTGGCTGCGGCCAGTGGTGCGACGTCACCTGCCCCGACGGCGCCTCCTGCGACGTCGGCTCGGGGCTGTGTCTGTGATGCGCGCGGTCCTCGTCGTCCTCGCCCTCGTCGCCCTGGCCGGTGGTTGCGTGCCCCGGAACCTGTCCCCGGAGTGCAAGGACCAGATCGACCATTGCCTCAAGGAATGCCCGCCCTCGGATGATCGCATGGGGATCGGCGGCTCCGGGTTGGTCGGCATCGGGGACAGCCGGTCGGGGTGCGAGCGCGGCTGCCATCACATCTGCGACACCCCCGAAGACAAGACCCCCGCCGAGCCCCCCGATGAAGGGATTCCGACGCTGTGAGGTCTGCCCGGGACCCGTGGACGCCCCTCCGGCTCGTCCTCTGCTTCCTTCTGCTCCCTGCGCTGGTGCACGCTGCCCCGCCAGAGATTGCCTGGAGAACCCACACCGGGGATCGGGCCGAGCACGGCGCGGTCCTCCTGGACGGCCGGCTCTACGTGGCCGGCGCCGCCAAGGTCACGGACATCGATCCGGCGTCGGGGATCATCCGCAGGTTCCTGCTGCCCCCGGATCCCACGGAGATCACGAGCCGTCCCGTGGCCACCGCCGCGGGCATCGTCGCCGGTGACGCCGCCGGGCGTCTCCTCCTCTGGCAGGAGGGGACGCCGGCCACGGTGTTCGGGGCTCTCCCGCGGTCCCAGGCGGTCACCGCGCTTCAGGGCCGCGGGGACCGGCTCTTCGCTGGCGGCGAAGACGGCTGCGTGACGGCCCTGGGGCCGGGCGCGTCGCGGGCTTGGTCCCACTGCACCGCGGGCGTGATCGGCGACGGGCTGGCGATCGCGGGGGACCTCGTTCTGGCAGGGGATGCGACGGGCCGGGTCAGCGTGTGGAGCGGGGCCAGGGGGACCTGGCGCTGGGTCTACGACATGGATGCCCCCCTCGCTGGTGCACCCGTGGTGACGGGGGACGCGGTCCTCCTCGTCGGCGTGGACGGCCACCTCTACGCGCTGGACCGGGAGCGCGGCCTGCTGCGCTGGCGCGTCCACGTGGGAGACCGGGTCCGGGTCGCCCCTGCGATGGGCAACGGCCTCGTGATCGTCGTGACGGAGACCCGCGGCCTCGTGGCCATCGACGTCGGGACCGGGAAGGTCGCCTGGCGTGCGTCCCTCCCCGCGACCCCGGCCACCCCAGCGGTCCTCGGCGATCTCGTCGTCCTCGGCGCCTCGGACAACGCGCTCCACGCGTTCGACGCCGCCTCGGGCAAGTCCCGTTGGCGGGTCACCGTCCCCGGCGCGGTCCTCGCACCGCCCCTCGGCTGCGACGCGGGGATCCTCGCAGTCACCGAGGACGGAATCGTCGTTCTGATGAAGTGAGCGTGGCCTCAGCCACCGTGGGCGATGTGGATGATCCGGACGTCGGCGTCGTCGGGGACGGGGCTTGTGTCGTAGTCGTCCGGCTCCACGTGCTCGCCGTTCACGGAAACGACGATGAGGACGTAGTCCCATTCCATGGCGTGCATCACGTCACGGACGGTCATGCCCGCCCTCCACTCGATCCGATCGCGCTGGTTGACGATGATCATGCTTGGCACCCTCACCCGCGGGGGCCGGTCTCCAGGATGGCGAGGATCTCCGGGAGATCGATGCCCAGCTCCCGGAGGCGTTCCCTGGTGGGCACGCCGAACTCGTCCCAGCCGCGGCGCTGGTAGACCGCGGCCTTCAGGGTGGCGTACTGCTCCTCACGGTGCGTGCGAAGCGCGGCCATCTTCTCCTCGGTGGCGAGGCCCTCGGGATCGACGCCGATCAGCTCCACGAGCTGCTTGTCGTACCGCGCAGCGCGGGACTCGTACTCCTCCACGGTCACGGGACCCATCGCCCGGTAGGGCGGGTCGTCGTTCTCCGCGGTGCCCTTGCCCAGCATGTAGGAGAGGACGCGCTGGAGGTTGTGCACCCGGCCGGACTGGACGAGCATCTTCGCCTCGGTCATCTCGTCGATGCCCATGAGGCCTTCGATGGCGCGGAAGTAGTTGCGCACGTGGTCCGAGACCTTCGCGGGGGTCTCTTCCTTGTGGTTGTCCGTGGGGACCACGTCGTTCCAGGGCAGCTTGCACAGGCCCCAGAGACCGAACCAGGTTCGCCAGAGGGGGTAGTAGTAGAGCCCCTCGGCCTTGTCCTCGAAGGTCGGGAGCTGGTTGTTGACCATGTCCATGAAGATCAGCCAGGCCTCGTCGTGCTGCGGGCCCTTGTTGGCCATGGAGTACCCGCCCTGCTGAGCGAGGGACTCCTTGGAGACGTACTCGGAGAACTCCAGGCCCTTGACCTCCATGCCGATGTCCCGGATGAACTGCGGGTTGCCGCGTCCCTCGGCGATCCACTTGGTCTTCAGCCAGAGGATCCCCTGGCCGACCTCCACGCCGAAGCCCTCGCCTTCGGCCATCTGGTGGAGGATGGTCAGCACCGCGTCCGACGCTCCGAAGGGCAGCTCGAGCCCGCCGGTGTACTCCTTGTCGATGATCCCGGCCTCGTAGCACTCCATGACGAAGGCCATGCCCGTGGCCACGGAGATCGTGTCCACGCCGTAGGTGTCGCAGTAGAAGTTGAACTCCAGCGCGAACTCGGCATCGAAGCAGCCCATGTTGGCGCAGCCCGCGGCGGTCTCGTACTCGGGACCGTCCACGGTGACCTTGTCGCCCTTGTAGGGGCCGGTCTTGAGCTCGAAGTGGTCTGCGGCCTTCGCACAGGCCATGGAGCAGCCCTTCCAGCAGCCGTCGGAGATCCCCTGGGTCCAGTACTCCTTGAAGATCGCTGCGTAGATGTTCTTCGCGTCCGGGTGGGAGCCGAACTTGAAGTTGAGGCAGGGCAGCAGGTCATAGGCGTCCATGACCTCCACGATGTTCCCGGTGCCCACCTCGCGCATGCGGCACTGGTCCTTGTCCAGGGTGGCCATCTCCGAGGCGACCTTCAGGCCGTGGTTCCGGATCTTCTCGGGGTCCACGGGGCCGTTCGCGTCGTCCACGATCTTGATCGCGCCCGTGGGGCAGGTGTAGCCGCAGGAGGTGCAGCCCACGCAGTGGGGATCCACCTCGCCGAAGGGCATGTCGATGTGCCGGGCGATGCCCCGCCCCGCGAAGTCGAGGATCCGCTCGAGGGCGAACTCTTCACAGGCACGGACGCAGTGGCCGCAGAGGACGCATGCGTCCGCCGCCGTCTCGGTGAGTTCGCTGGTGAAGCGGGATCCGGTGACCCCCGCCATCTTCGCGAGGCCCTGGATGAGCGGCACCTCGGGATACCGGCCAAGGTACATCTCCAGGAGGAGCCTGCGGTTCTTGAGGACCCTCTCTGTGTCCGTGAAGGCCTGCAGCGGCCCGCGGACCGGATAGGAGCACGCATTGACCATCCGCCGTGGTCCCCCGTCCTCGATCTCGCAGATGCAGAGCCGGCAGGAGCCCGACGGGGTCAGGCTCTTGTGGTTGCAGAGGGTCGGCACGAAGGCCCCCGCCTTGCGCAGGGCCTCCAGGAGGGAGGTGCCCTCGGAGACGATGGTGTCCTTGCCGTTGACCTGGATGGTGAGCTTCGTGGCTGCCATCAGTGCACCTCCACCGCGTCGAACTTGCACACATCTCGACAGGTCCCGCAGTGCGTGCAGAGGGCCTGGTCGATGACGTGCGGCTCCTTCTTCTCCCCCGTGATCGCCGTCTCGGGGCACTTCCTGGCGCAGAGGGTGCAGCCGTTGCAGTTGTCGTTGATCGTGTAGGTGATCATCGCCTTGCACACCGCCGCGGGGCAGCGCGGCGCCGCGCCGGTGTGGGCCTCGATCTCCTCACGGAAGCCGGCCAGTGCGCTGCGGATCGGCAGCGCCGCCGTGCGCCCGAAGCCGCACATGGAGGTGTCCGCCAGGACCCCGCCGATCTCCTCCAGGAGGCCGAGGTCGCCGCCGTCCGCGGTCCCGCCGCAGAGGCGGTCCAGGGCGGCCTTCGCCGCGAAGAGCCCCTCCCGGCAGGGGGTGCACTGGCCGCAGCTCTGGTCGGCCAGGAAGGTGATCATCGAGCGCAGGGAGTCCGCGACGCAGCTCCCCTGGCCCAGGGCCACCACGACCCCGTTGCCCATGAGGGTCCCGGCCTCGGCCAGGGCCTCGTAGTCCAGGGCCGTGCCGGCACCCGACGCCGGGACGAAGCCCCCCGACGCGCCGCCGACCTGGAGGGCCTTGAGGGTCTGGCCTGCGGCCATTCCGCCAGCGTAGCGCTCGACGAGGTCGACCAGGGAGGTCCCCATGGGCACCTCGAAGGTGCCGCCGCAGGTCACCGCCCCGCTCACCGAGACCACCTTGGCGCCGGGAGACGCCGCGGTCCCGCCCAGGGATCGGAACCAGTCCGCCCCCTTCTCGGCGATCGCGGAGACGTTGGCCCAGGTCTCCACGTTGTGGAGGAGGGTAGGGGCGCCCCGGAGGCCATGCTCTGTTGCGTGGACGTGTCCGTCCCGCGGCTCGCCCACCCGGCCGCCCATGGCCGCCAGGACTGCGGAGGCCTCGCCGGCCACGAACCCGCCCGCGCCCCGGTGGACCCGGACGTCGAAGGCCTTGCCCGTGCCCCGAACGTCCGCGCCGAGCCAGCCGCCGGCCCGGGCCTCCTCGATGGCCTCGGCCAGACCCGCGGCTGCTGAGGGGTTGCCCGGGCCCATGTAGATGAGGCCCTCCGTCGCGCCCAGGGTCAGCGCGGCCGCCAGCATGCCGTCGAGCACCGCGTGGGGGTCGGCCTCCATCACGGGGCCGACGCCGTTGGCGTTGCAGGCGATGATGGGGGCGGTCTGCGTCGCCGCGACGGCCGCGGTGCACGCGGCCCACTTGTCGCCCGCAGGGAAGCCCATGCCGCCCCGTCCCCGCAGACCCGAGGCCTTCAGGGTGCCGATGAGGGCCGCTGGGGTGGCGTCCATGGTCGCCTTCGCACCCGCGTAAGTGCCGACGACGGCGCCCTTGTCCCGGGCCCGCAGCGCGACGCGCAGCTCCTCTCCGCCGCCGCAGCAGCAGGTGCCCTCTGCGCCGCCGTCCAGGGGAACGGCGTCCCCGGACAGGATCTTCTTCACGGTCCTGGCGGTCACGCTGCCGAAGAGCCTGTCCCCGACCTTCACCACCGGGGCCGCGGCGCAGACGCCCAGGCAGGAGACCCCCTCCAGGGTGTACTTTCCGTCCTCCGTGGTGCCGCCCTCGGCCACGCCGAGGGCCGCGGAGAACTCGTCGATGAGCTTCCCGGCGCCCTTGGCCGCGCAGGCGCTCCCGGTGCAGACCTGGATCCGCTGCTCGCCCCGGGGGGTGAGGCTGAAGGAGTGATAGAAGGTTGCGATGCGGTAGAGCCAGGCCTTGGGCGCGCCGGTGGTCCGGCAGACCTCGTCGAGCGCGTCGTGGCTCACTCGCAGGAACCGCGCCTGGATGTCCTGGAGGATCTCGATGGCCCACTCCGGGTCCGCACCCCAGGCTGCGCAGAGGTTCTTGACCTCGGCCCGCTCGTCCGCGGAGCACAGGGACTGGACGGAGCGGGTCTCGACGAGGCCAGCGGCCTTGCTCCGGGTGACGACCCACGCGGGGTTGATGTCCCGGCGCTTGATCACCAGGGCCTTGATCTTCTTGTTCCGGAAGACCGTGCCCACGCCGCCGCGGCCCGCCTGCTTGAGGCGCGGGACCTTCCGGCGCCAGTCGTAGAAGGAGAAGTTGAGCACACCCATGCGGGTGTGTTTGGCGCCCCGGCCTGCAGAGACCACTGCGACGTTTCGCTTGTCGTCCTCGCTCTCCGCGTACATCTCCGTGAGCTGCTCCGCGAGGACATGGGAGTCCACGCTCTCCATGGGGGCTCGTTCGATGGTGATGCGGTTGTTGTCGCCATCGATGAAGACGATCACCTCGTCCTCCGCCTTCCCGATGACCGTGAGCGCGTCGAAGCCGGTGAACTTCAGGTAGGGCCCGAAGTAGCCGCCGACGTTGCAGTCCATGATCGAGGACGTGAGGGGCGATACGGAGGTCACGATGGTCTTCCCGGCGCCGGTGACGGACGTGGAGCCGCCCAGGGGGCCCGACGAGAAGCAGATCGGGTTGTTCGGGGCGTCCCAGGTCGTGTCCCGGTCGATCTCCTTGGACATGAGCCAGACATCGAACCCCTTGCCGCCGGTCCAGAGGTCCTTCATCTGTTGGTCCACCGGGTCGATCCGGAACTCCTTCGCCCCGACGTCGATCCGCAGGGTCCGCCCCGCGTACCCCTGTGAGAGCTTGACCGGGTCGAAGCAGAACTCGGCGAGTACTTCGTGGGCCGCGTGTATCTTCGCAATGTCCATGGAAACTCTCCCCTGGGAACCTGTCCCTGCCAGTGCAGCGCCGATAGAAGACCAGGGGGTTCTTTCGTTGTCAAGGGCAGCGAGCGCGCCCGGGCACGAGGCAGCGCTCGTGCTGGCTTTCGGACTGTGCTATCACCGCGGAACGATGGACGGGCGCAACGGCCTCCTCCTCCTGTCGAAGCATCCCCTCAAGGAGACCTCGCACCGGGTCCTCGATTCCTTCCTCCTGCGGCGGGCCGTGCTCCACGCGCGGCTCCGGGTCGGCGGCGGCGACGATCTCGGGGAGTGTCCCTGCACCGACAGCGCCGTCGCGCTGGTCCTCTGGACCCCCTGTCGGATCGGGAACGACGCGGGAACCTGCCCGGGGAAGCGCGTCTGCACCGCGGCTGGCCTCGGAGCCTGTGATGCGGCGGAGGCGGCGGCGGAGACCTGCAACGGCGTGGACGACGACTGCGACGGGGTCACCGACGAGGAGACCTGCGACGACGGGAACCCCTGCACCGAGGATGCCTCCCCGGCGGCAGCAGCACCACCCCCGCCGGCCTCACCCCTCCCACCGCCGCCGAGTCTGAGGGAGGGGGGGACTGTGGGGACGGGGGGTGTCAAGGCCCGGTCCACGGCGGCGCCAATCGGTCATTCGGAATTGTGCGGCCGTGGAAGAATGGCTACAATGGGGGTCCCCAATTTGGAGTGTCCCCCATGTCTCGAAGAACGTGGCCCCTGCTTCTCCTGATACTGGCATCCGGCTGCCGGGTGAGCACCGTCCAGGAGCCGGATGGTCAGGGGTTCGGCGTGGACACCATCCCGGGGGAGGACGTGGGGCAGCTTCCCGACGCGCCCGGGGAAGTGGTGGACACCCGCGTCGACGACGGCACCACGAGTCCGGACCTGCCTCCCCTGGACCTGTCCGTCCCGGACCTGGCCCCGGGGGAGACGCCCGCGCTCCTGATCAACGAGGTGCTCACCAAGGACCTCGACGGCGGATCCGACTGGTTCGAGCTGCTCGCTGCGGGGGACGAGGCGGTCCTCCTCTCGGACTATTCCGTGGTGGACGGCGACTCCGATCACGTCCTCCACCCCCTCCCCGAGGTCTGGTTGGAGCCGGGGGACCTGTACGTGGTGAAGGCCATCGCCGCGGACGACTGGAGTCCCTACCCCCACGTGCTGTTCAAGCTGGGGGGAAACGACAGCCTCACCCTCGCCAGCGAGGGTCAGCTGATCGATCGGATCGACTGGTTCGGGCAACCACCGCCGGAGGGCACGACCCTCTGCCGCATGCCCCCCGGGGCGTCGGCCTGGCGCCTGTGCGAGGCGTCTCCCGGCCAGCCCAACCAGGCCCTGAAGCTCAAGCTGTCCTCGTGCTACAACCCGTTCCTGTGGGACCGGGCGACCCCGTTGGAGCTGACCCTGGAGCCCGGCGCGTGGGAGGCCATGCTCGCGCACCCCGAGGCCGAGGAATACCACCCGGGAGACTATTACTTCGACGACATGCACCTCGGCAACGTGGCCATTCGAATCAAGGGCGGGAGCTCCATCGCCAAGGTCGCGGACACAGGCACCCACCGGTTCTCCTTCAAGGTGGATTTCAACCGGTACGTGGAGACCCAGTCGTTCTGCGGGCTCCGGAAGGTGGTCCTGCACAATGGCTGGGGCGACCCGACGCTCCTCCGTGAGCATCTGGCCTTTCGTCTGGCCCGGCAGCTTGGCGTGCCCGCCCCCCGCTCTGCGTTCGTGGACCTCACCGTGGCGGGGGAGCACCTGGGCATCTACCTCATGGTGGAGCCCGTGGATGACGACTTCTTCCTGGACGAGAATTTCAGCAACGACAAGGGCGATCTGTACAAGGCCGGCGAACCCGCTGGCACCCTGGCGTACCGGGGCGAGAGCTTCGGGGACTATCCCGGCTTCAGCGTTGAGAACAACCAGGACACCACCGACCACGCGGCGCTCCTCGCGTTCATCGATGTGCTGAATCATGGAGAGCCCCAGGCGTGGCCGAGCGTGATGCGCGTCAACGACACGCTCCGATACCTGGCGTGGAACACCGTGCTCACGAACCTGGACAGCTACAACGGGACCGCCGCGAACTACTACCTGTACGAACAGGACGGGGTCTTCACCCCCATCCCCTGGGACGCGGACGAAGCCTTCGGGTCCCATGACTGCGGCTGCGGGGTCGACGCCCTCCTGGCCTTCGCGGTCGACGAGCCCACCTGTGGTCCCCTGGCCGACCGGCCGCTCCTCGAGAAGCTGCTGTCGGTCCCCGCGCATGCCCTGGGATATCACAAGTACGTCAAGGAGATGCTCGCCGGGGGGTTCGAGCCGGCCACCTTCACCCTGTGGAAGGACGCCGCTGCGGAGGTCGTCAGGCCGGGGCTCGAGGAGGGGGTCTACTTCCAGGGCATCGACGAGTTCGAGGCCGCGCTGGCCGACGGACCTGTCGGCGGACCCGGCGATGAGGACCTCATCGGACTGCAGCGGTTCGTCGAGGAGCGCAATGAACACCTGGACGCCCAGCTGGCCGGCAGTGAGCCGGCGACGCGCAGCGGGCAGGGCAACTGCACCGTAGAGTCTCCATGAGACAACCTCGTGCCAGGCTTCCCATTGCTCTCTTGTCCCTCCTGACGGCCCTGTCCGCCTGTTCCCTGGATGACAGCGGCTGCCCCGTCATCCTGTCCAGAGGTGACCACGAGGACACCGGGTCAACGGGGGAGGAGATCACGGCGCCGGAGGAGGACCTGCGGGCCCTGCCCGACCTGGCTCCGGTGCCGGACGGTGAAGGCGAAGATGCGCTCCCCGACGTCCTCGCAGACGCCCTCCTTGATGTCGCCCCCGACACGGAGCAGGAGACCGTGGTCGAGACGGAGGACGCCTTCCCCGAGGCCGACGCCGAACCGGAGATCGTCCCCACCCCCGTCGGTGTCCCCGTGCTCAACGAGGTCCGCTGCCACGAGGACGACTCCGTAGAGATCGTCAACCTCTCGGACGAGGATCCCGTGCCGATGGCCGGCTACGCCATCACCGACAATCCCTTCGATCCCGACAAGATCTGGTCCCTGCCCGAGGACCTGTACCTCCCCCCGGGCGGACGGATCGTCCTCCATCGGCAGACCCCGGAGGAGGTGGGGTTCACCTTCGGCCTGGGGTGCGGCGAGGACACCCTCTACCTCCTGGGCCCCGAGGACTACATCGTGGACTCCGTGGAGCTCCCGCTCTTCTCCCTGGGCAACACCTGGGGGAGGTTGCCGGACAGGACCGGGGAGTGGGCGGAGAACGCACCGACCCCCGGGGAGGTCAATGCGCCGGCGCCGGACCTCGCCGCCCTCCTGTTCGATCCGTTCAAGGTCATCTCCGTGGACATCACCCTGCCCGAGATCTCCATCGAGTCCCTCAACGCCGATTCTCAGGTCTACGTCCCCGGGGAGGTGATGTTCACCATCGACGGGGAGTCCTTCGAGGGGATGAACGTGGGTGTCCGGCTCAAGGGACGATACGGGTCCTTCCGGTCCCTGGACGGGAAGGCGGCCTTCAAGCTGAAGATGAACTTCTCCGTGCAGGGCCAGGCCTTCCTGGGCATCAAGAAGGTCACCCTCAACAACATGGTCCAGGACAAGGCCATGCTCCACGAGGCCCTCGCGTACAGCATCTTCCGGGCCCTCGGGGTTCCGTGCCCGCGCACCGGGTACGCGTGGGTGACCGTCAACGGGGAGGACTACGGCCTCTACGCCAACATCGAGTCCGTGGACGAGGTCTTCCTCTCGCGCTTCTACCAGAAGACCACCCACCTGTACGAAGGGGAGTACGGCAGCGACGTCGTCCCCGGCGAGGCGGGGGACTTCGACGTCGACGAGGGCAACTCCGGCAACATCTCGGACCTTCTGTTCCTCATCGCGGCGGCCCAGGCGGAGGACGAGATCTGGCTCCAATCCATCGCGCCGTACGTCGACCTTGCGCAGATGTTGCCCATGTGGCTGGTGGAGCAGTACATCGGCCACTGGGATGGCTACGCACCCACCATCAACAACTACTTTCTCCACAGCGACGGAGACGGCCTCTTCACCATGTTCCCCTGGGGAACGGACCAGACCTTCGCCCAGGAGCGGGACATCTACGACGGCATGGGCCACCTCTTCGCCCGCTGCATGGGCCTGAAGGCCTGTCGGGACCAGTACGAGGATGGGCTGGCGGTCTTGATGCCCGCCCTGGACGCGCTGGACCTGGTGGTCTTCGTCGAGGCCCTGGCGGAGTTTCTCCAGCCCTGGGTGGAGGCGGATCCCCGGCGGGAGTACAGCGTCGAGACCGTGGCGAACAATGTCGCGTCGACCATCGCCTTCCTCGAGGACAGGAAGGAGTCGATCGGTACGCTGGCCGACTGTCTCGGTGACCCCGAAGGGGACCTGGACGGGGACGGGTACATGTGCCAGTGGGACTGCAACGAGGAGGACCCCGGGATCTACTTCAGTGCGCCGGAGATCTGCGGAGACGGAGTGGACCAGTCGTGCAGCGGCATGGCCGACGACGACGACGACTGCCCCGACTGTTTCCCGGTGTACCGCGGCCCCCATCGCTACCTGTTCTGCCCGGTCCCCCGGCCCTTCGCGGATGCGGGACCCCACTGCGCCGGGGACGGCTCCGAGCTCGTGATCATCGGAGACGGCAGCGAGAACCAGTGGGTCCTGGCCCAGCTCGGTGCCTTCGGCATGTCCAATCCCTGGCTCGGCCTCGACGACCTGGAGGTGGAGGGGGTCTGGCTGTGGGCCGACGGGTCGACGCCGTGGTATCTCAACTGGAACAACGGGGAGCCCAACAACTCCGGCAACGAAGACTGCACCCAGCTGCTCTCCAGCGGCCTCTGGAACGACATCAAGTGTACGTCTCCGATGAGCGTCATCTGTGAAGACGCCTGTCTCCCGGGGCAGGACGACGACGGAGACGGCGTCGGTCCGTGCGCTGGGGATTGTGACGACGCCGATCCCGGCACCCACCCCGGGGCGCCGGAGATCTGCGGCGATGGGGTCGATCAGAACTGCGGTGGCACCCCGGACCAGTTGCCGGAGTGCACCTGATACCGAATGGATCAGATGGTCAGGTCCTGGAACGACATCCCCGGCGGTGCCGGCATGTGGGCGGCCTGCCGGATGCCCACCCCTGGACGTAGAACTGCCCAGATCCCCAGGGTGATCGCAAAGTCGACGTTGAACGCGCTTGACCGATCCTCGGGACCATGATCTTCACTTTACGTCGAGGCCTTGCGCTTCGGCAGAGGGAGGATCATGCCGAAGCGAGAGTCTGGAAGAGTTGATACCCCGT
>JBDRIT010000205.1:0-21236 GCA_043815665.1 Pseudomonadota bacterium | reverse complement strand
ATTAACCTGCCGCTGGCTTTGTTTCTTATTATATTCAGTGCGGCACTTTTGGCTTACAAGCTTCGAAAAAACTGGGCTCGTTATGTGCTCATCGGATTTGGTGTGGTGTTTGTATTAGGGGTTCTGTTTGCGGCATGGACTAGGCCTGCGGGCGGGTTCTTGGTCGACGAAGTAGATATTTCATACCTTATTCTCGTGGGATACGGGGGGTTGTGCTTGGCGTTCCTAACCTCACTGCTCAAGTCACGAGATAGCATGCAACGTAAACGAACTATCTATAATACACAAGAAGTCAGCGTGGATGAATCTACAGAGACAGACGTAAGTCAATGACATAAGGTCTTCGCTATGTCGCTGTATCATAAATGCCTTTTCACTGTCGGCGCTGTTTTGTATGTTCTTTCGGTGTACTGGGCATATGTGTGGTGGGGTGCGATTGGGGCCGTTCTGGCTGTCGTGGCTGTCCCATACGGATTAGTATTTCCTTTTGTGTATTGGTATATAGAGGGGTTTAGTTTATATATCGTCGGGCTTGGCGCCGTGGCTGTGTTTATGATTGTAATTGTTCCAATGATTCAGGCCGCAGTTGACCATTAGCTACAATTCACAGGGACGGTTCCGGTTGATTTCTTTTCCCGTCGATGAGTGCTTCAAAACACGGACGGTCTGCGGACAGCGGGGCTCCCCTCCCGCTCACGTTCGCCCCTACCGCCGTTTCCGTCCGTCCGAGGATCAGAGACCAGGTCGCCGCGAGATCGCCGTACGGGATCGTTGCCCGATTGCCGAAGTTGCCCTGTTGCCCGTTGCCGCGAAGTCGGGGATTGGAACGTCAACACGGGCAACCGGCAACAGAGACCGGACGCAGGATCCTCGGCGAGAGGCAGAGCTAACCCGAGAGGAGTGCCCCTAGTAGGTCCACAGGGTTAGGATGGGTGGAGTACATCCGGAATTGGATTAGTGAGTACTCCTCCGGGCTTGCTTCGGTTACAGCATTGGGTGTCTTTTTCCAATACCCTTTCCGTGTCGAATACCATTTTCCACATTCATCGGCAGTTCTGGATTCTCTTGTCGCTAGGTTGGAAAGGTCGGACAAGGTGGTCCAGATTTTTCCTCGTCCAAGCACTGACCCAAAGTAGCCCTTCAGCAAGGCGCATATGTTTGCGAAAATAAGATCCTTCGGTTTTCCCTTCGTAGGCCTGGGCAGGTTCAGCAACAAATTTGGTGTGGCCTGAATTGGGAGAAAGTCGGGCTTGTTCTCAGTAGTGTCCAATATCGATTCTAGCACTGCGATGCAATCCCCGCTTTTCTGAGATCCGACGGTAAGTGGACCCAATTCACGTACCGCAGCGATGGTTATCCTAATGCTATCCTTCGATGGGTTCCAAACGATGTCTCTTAGTTTCTTGTGCTCCATCGCGATGACCATCGCAGTAGCCGTTGCCCAAATAACGTACCCGACATCAACTCCGTCCCGGTCCAGGTCTTCAAGTAGTTGACGCAGATCTCGTTGGTTGGGCTCAGGCTCATCGAAGAGTGGTTGAAGAACCTCGGCAAGTTTTTTGCGTGACGAACGTGCGGCATTGTGAAGCCGTTGTAATGTATTAATCCATGTATCAACCGTGATGCTTTCTGTGTCGCTCATGGCAGAGGCCTCCTGACTCGTCTTAATCCCTCGAAACTTGATCGAATTCGTCTGGGGACGCCGTGTTTCCCTCCCGGTACAAAGAAAGGGCGTGGCGGTCATTGTGCCGTCAGACGCTGGCTATTAGATAACTGGAGGGTATGAAATGAAGACTAACTTGTCAAGACAACAATGGGCCACTCTTGAGGAGGCTGCGGTCGAACTCGGGATCAGCGTCAGGACGCTGCGACGGCACTTGCATTTTCACGGGATCACCCCGGCCCGCAGATTTGGACGTGCTGTCCTTTCCTCAGATCAGATCCGTGACCTTGCGCAGCCGCGCGAAGTGCGTTGAGGGCTGAGATGTCAAACGTCATCCCACTGCCAAAAACCCTTGCACTGGCGACGACCTCTCCGGTCCAGAACATGCCAACGCTGATCAAGGACTACGTGCGGCTATTCGCCTCCCATTCGGAGGTGCCGGCACAACTGCTCGCGTGGACCTTCATCATCCTGTTCGGAGCATCCCTCGGACGAAATGTGTCGGTCCAGTATCCCCACCACGTTTTCGCCAACCTCTACCTGATGGTGCTTGGGCCAACGGGTGCCATGAAGAAAGACACAGCAATCAGCTATGCGATGAAGTTCTTCCCACCCATTCAGCTCATCCGAAGCATCCCAACCGCCGAAGGTCTTATGCGCCAACTGCAGAATGCACCGCACCTGCTCGCCTATGTTGCGGAAGCAGGGTCTTTTCTGCGGCGCATGAAGCAGCGCACAGGGGCAACACTGAGTCCACTTCTTTGTGAACTCTTCGACGCCAAAGATACCGCCGAGCACTTGGTCCGCGGCAATCCGATTATCGTTGAGAAGCCCTGCTTCTCGCTGCTGACTGCAACCACATTTGAACGGCTCCACGAGGAACTTCACGTCGAACATCTGGACTCAGGATTCGCCAACAGGTTCATCTACGTCACGTCATCCGAGCGCAAGTGCATCCCATTCCCAACGACACCGGATCCAAAGGAAGTGATTCGGCATCAAGACAAAGTGCGTGTTGTAGTTGAACACTGGCAAAACAACCCATCCGTATTTGAGCTTCATCCTGACGCTCGGCGCATCTGGTCCGCGTTCTACACCGCTTTGTGGACGAAACAACAGGCCAAAACGCCCGAACACAGCCAGATCGTACAGCGCCTCCCGCTCCACGCTATGAAGCTCGCACTTATCTTCGCTGCGCTCGACATGTCCCCCGTCATCACGGTCGACCATGTGCTGTGCGCGATGCGAATCATTGAGGGATTGGAACCTACATACCATCAGATCGTGGAGCGCTTGGCGACCTCTGTGGACCTCAAAATCGAGAAGCGCATCACAGAGATCCTAACGAACGGTGCCGCACTGACGAAATCTGAAGTACGTCGAAAAGTCGGCGGGCATTACTCATCTGTCGATTTCATGCGGGTATTGCGGGCAATGGAGTCCTCAAACTCGATTTGTTTCACCAATGGCAAATACCACCTGTAAAGGAGGCAACCATGCCAGTTGCAAAATTCTTGACCGACCTAACCAATGTCTCTGTCGAAGGTTCGTATTGTCTCTGCCCCGACACTGACCCGCGCTATCCCAACTCTCCCCTCCACTGCGTTCCTATGCGGCCGGAGCGGAGGATCAAGAGGGCATATATCAAGAAGATCCACAAGACCGGACAGGGCCTTGAGGTCGACATCAATCCCCGCTGCGTCACCGACGGCGCGAACCCCATTGTCCATCAGATTACCACGATCGTTGCAGCCATCCCCGCTGACCGCGACGGGTGTGAGGACAGCATCATCATTCCTCACTACATCATCAGGACGAAGCAGTTCAGCTACCTGTACATCCTCATTCATCCCGTCAGCCTTGATGCTGGTCTCTTTTTGCAGCGTGCCGTCTGCCGCTACTACGAGATTGATCCCAATGTATCTCCCTACTGGAGAGCGCCGATCCCACTTGAAGTGATAGATCCTCCCGTCGAGATGGACAAGGACCCCATCGTCGACTTCCAAATCCTTGAGCGATACGACGCGCAGGACCTGCTGCGAAAACTGCCGCGCGCAGCAATGCGAAGGGAACTCGAAGACAATGACTAGCGCAGCCGTGGCGAGGGCGCGTGGTCCACCTTGAAGACCGTTGCGGCAGTGTGCTCGAAAAAAACCAATCGCAATGATACGGAGAACATCGTGAAAAAGAAGATGAAGTGGTCTGAGTTCGAAACCCTGTTCGGACGCAAAGAAGCCCGCCCCGACGATTCATTGTCCATCTGCGGCGACGAATATTCGATCGAGGGAGCGGACGCAGAAGGTCCGACCTTTGCCCCCGAAGAACTCGTAGAAGTCGTGGACGAAGACGAGTGAAAACCCGAGCGCATGGGAGCGCAGATGACGTTCCCGTGCGCTCAATGAAAAGGAACAAGTGACCTGATGAAAGTTACAATTACATGGGCAGAGTTTGAGGATACCTTCGATCGCGCAGACGCTTTGCCCGAAGATTGCTGGGAATGCGGTAACGAGGAGCTTCCGCTCCGTAGCGTTGGGCTGCACGGTCTCGTATTTTCTGATGTACCCAACGACGACTGACAGGGGGCGGGGTCGGGGCCGGCTGGCCTCGGCCTCGGGCCTCCCCATGACCTTGGCCCTGCCGTTGCGAATACGTTCCCGAATGGACGGGCGCGCCCTGCTATCTTGTGGGGTCCTCAGGCTGGCCCCGTCGGGACCGGCCCGGTAATGCCATGACCGCGCCCATCTTCCTCACGCCCGCCCAGGCCGCCGAGCTGCTTCAGGTGCCGCCGAGCACCATCGCGCAGCTCTGCCGGGAGGGCCGGATGCCGGGCGCGCGCCGAATCGGTCGAATGTGGCGGATCCACCGAGGACAACTTGAAGCCCACTTCAACACGGGAGGCGACGATGCCGATCTACGCGGACAAGAGGAACGGAAAGAAAGTTCAGGGCCGGTGGAGAGTTCGGATCTGGCACAAGGGAAAAAAGACGGACTGGACGGTGGAGGGGAAGAAGACGGACGCAGAGGCCTTCGAGGCCCGTCAACGCCTCCTGCTCGAAGCAAACGCGCCCCAAGACGAGGTTCGAAGCGCGCCCACCTTCTTCAAGTTCTCGAAAATGCAGTACATGACACACGCGGCGTTGCACCTGAAGGCGTCGACCTTGACGGGACGTAAATACTCGATTGCCACCCTGATTGAGTTCTTCGGGGACACGAAGTTGACCGAGATCACCGCCCCCGCGGTGGAACGCTTCATCAAGGTCCAGTTGGATCGAGGGCTGCGCCCGTCCAGCGTCAACGATCTGACCAAGGTCCTGCGCGCTGTGCTCACGTACGCGAAAGAAATTAATGTGCCATGTGCGGAGCCAAAGATCTTCAAGGTGCCCGAGCGTGGGCGGGCGCAGGTGAAGTTCTGGACAGAAGAACAGGTTTTCAAGCTCTACGACAAAACCCGAGAGCTGAGCCCCGAGTTGCTCCCTTTGGTCGTTGCCCTCGCCAACACGGGAATGCGCCGTGGGGAGGCACTTGCCCTGCGCTGGAGGGACGTTGACCTCGATGCGCGGGTCATCACGATCCGTCCGTCAGAGGAGTGGCAACCAAAGACCGGCAAGGCCCGTCAGGTGCCGATCAACGATGCCCTGCTCCCGTACCTGACCGGCCAGCGACAGAGCGAAGAGTATGTGTTCCCGTGCCCTGCGACGGGCGATCGGTGGTCGTACTGGCCCAACCGCAAGTTCGACAAGGCCCGGAAGGCCGCGGGCCTCACCGGTGGACCGCACACCCTGCGCCACACCTATGCGTCGCACATGGTCCTCCAGACGCGGGACTTTTTCCTCGTCGCCCGTCTCCTCGGTCACTCGACCTCATGGGTCACCGAGCGCTACGCGCACCTCCTGCCCGAGCACCTCGACCGCGCCCGCGACGCACTGAGCTTCGGCACCCTGCGGATCGTCGCCGAAGCCTAAACCGTCCGCACAACCGTCCGCAAATCCCCGGCGAGAAAAGACAAATACATAGTTTACGCGGGGTTGCGAGATCGTGACTTCCACCGTGTGAAGGTGGAGGCGAATAGGTCAACACCCTCTCAAGGGGGCTCAGGAGGCCTCGACCTCCTCGATGTCGAGGAGGAGCTGGCCCTCTGCCACCGAGTCGTTCAGCTTGGCGGCAATCTCGACGATCTTGCCGTCGAAGGGCGAGAGGATGGCGTTTTCCATCTTCATGGCCTCGAGATTTGCCACCTCCTCACCCTTGTGCACGGTGTCCCCGACCTTCAGTTCACCCCGCGCCGGGTTCCCGATCCTCCAGAGGTTGCCGCTGATGGGCGATCCGAGTTGGTTCGGCGTGGAGGCCATACGAATTCCCGATGCCTTGTGATGCGGCGTTTCAATTTGAAAGACTCGGGTCTTGTTGTTGACGCGCAGGACGACGTGGATCAGACCCTCGTGTTCCGCGCCGATCGAGACCAGCTGGACTTCGTATGGCTTGCCCTTGAGCTCGAGCTGAACCGTGTCACCTGCCCGCTTCAAACCCTCCCGCCAGACATTGGTGTGAAGGGTGAGGGGAGCCTCTCCGAACTTCTCCCGGAAGGCGATCATGATGAGAGCATCCTTGGGGTGCATGAGATAGAGGATGAACTCCTCCTCCGTCGGGTCTCGGCCCAGCTCGTCGGTGAGGCTCTGCCGGAGTCCCTTGAGGTTGTCGTTGGCAACGATCCTCGGAGGCGCAGGTTCGTCTCTGTCGGCGAGCTTCTCCTCCCATTCAACCCCGAAGGCGCTCTGGTAGACCCAGTCAGCGGGCCACCCGACGGGGAGCGTCCCGTATCCCCCGACAAGGAGATTCTTGAAATCGCTGGTCGCGCCGCGGAAGAGCTCCAGCAGCTCCTCCTGCTCCACAGGCTCCATGGCGCCGAAATCCTGCTCCTTGGCCACGACGAATTTCTTCAGGAGCCCAATGACGTGTTTCACGCCCGCGTTGCCACGCTCATTGTAGTTGCGGTTCACGATGCCGCTGCAGGTCACCCAGGTGATCTGGGAACCGGGGGTGACGTCGAAGTACTTGATGATGCGGTTGTAGAGCGACATGACCTCCAGGATCTGGGGCATGAGCTGGAGGAAGTTTCCCTTCTCGGCATGTTCGAAGGAGCTCGGAAAGGCCCCCCCGGGCATGCGGTGCTCGGTCACTGTGTAGTCGAATCCCTTGAAAGGGGACTCCGCCCAATCGTATCGGCCGATCCAGCTGCGCACCTGTTGCACCGCTCCCAGGGCTTGTTCCCGGTTGATATGCACCGGAATCCCCGCTTCCTCGAGATAGGCCTGGAGGGACAAGATCGGAGGCTGTCCGTAAAAGCGGGTGAGAGAGTCCTCCTGGACATCGAGCAGCTTTGCCCCAGCCTGGGCAGCGGCGAGGAGCGCCGGGAGGGCCAGCCCGTCGGTGGAGTGTCGGTGGTAGGCCACGACCATCTCGGGGTACTTCTGGAGAATGGCGTCGACGAGGCTGTGGATCCGGCTCGGGCTACCCACGCCGGCCATGTCCTTGATGCACAGAATGATCTCGTCGGTCCCCCCGCAGAGATCAACGATTTCACCGACCACACCCATGTAGTAGTCGTTGGTGGTCCAATCTGCCTGGGTGAAGGACAGCGACGGCTCAAAGAGCCGCCCCCTCTTCATGACGACCTCGGAAACTTCCCGCATGTTGCTGATGTCGTTCAGGAAAGAGAAGCAACGCCAGACGTCGATGTCGACCTCCCGGACGACATGTTCGATGATGTCCTTGGAGTAGGGTCGGTACCCCCAGAGGTTCGTCTCGCGAACCAGGGTCTGGAGCAGGACGTCCGGCATGAGCTCCCGATATCGGTTGATCTCATCAAAGGGGCTCTCACGCCGGTTCATGACCCCGACGTGCCACCTCGCACCGCCGTGGCACTCCGCGGAAAAGAGCCCCATGCGGTTGTAGAAGGGGGAGAGGGTTGAGAGATCGATGAGCCGGAGACGGTTCTTGTAGTCCGACTGCCCGGCATCCCGCATCCCTGTTGACGTGAGCCCGATCCCCTCCAGCCCGCGGACGCTCTGCACGATCTCCCCGGGCGACATCCCGGGCCGGACGTAGTGAACGTTTTCTTTGGTTTCCATTACATCCACTCCTGCGGTCCCAGGGCCGAAATCGTGGCCACATACCGCGCGATCTTGAGGACTTCGTCCTCGCCTTCCGTGTCCTTGAAGGTGGCGATGAGCTTGTCGAAGTTCTCCTCGACGAAGCTGGTCGTGAACTCCCCGGAGATGAATGACGGGTGACGGAGGATGCTCAGCAGCAGCGACTGCGTCGTCTTGACGCCTTCGACCCTGAGGTTCCGGCTCAACACACGGTCCATGACCTTGATGGCGCTGCGACGGGTCGGGCCGGTTGTCATCAGCAGCATCAGGAGCGAATCGTAGTATGGCGGGATATGCGCTCCCTCGTAGACACCGGAGGTAACCCGGGTGTAGTGGCTGAAGGGGAGCTCAAGGCGGGTAATCCGGCCGAAGGAAGGGCTCAGGGTCCTGGGGTCTTCGGCGTTGAGCCGGACTTCCAGGGCCCAGCGGTTCGAGACGACGTCACGCTGCCTGAAGGGGAGGGATTGGCCGGCAGCGATATCGATCATGATTCCGACCACGTCGAGGCCGGTGACAAGCTCAGTGATCCCGTGCTCCACCTGTAACCGGGTGTTGACCTCGAGGAAGTAATACCGGTTGGTGGCCGAGTCGAACATGAACTCTACTGTCCCCACCGACCGGTAGTTGATGCTGCGCATCAGGTGCGCTGCGGTCTCGCAGATTTCGGTGCGCAGCATGGGAGTCAGGGAGGGCGAGGGGGCCTCCTCGATGAGCTTCTGGTTCCGGCGCTGGATCGTGCATTCGCGTTCATAGAGGTGCACCACGTTTCCGTGGTTGTCCGCGACGACCTGCACCTCGATGTGCCGTCCCCGTTCGATGAACTTCTCGACCAGGATCTCGTCGCACCCGAAGGCCTTCTTCGACTCGGAGCGGGCCTGTTCGAAGGCTCTGCCGATATCCTCCCGACGGTCCACCTTCACCATGCCCTTGCCGCCGCCGCCGGCCGCAGCCTTGATCACAATGGGAAAGGTGATGGACTGCTCATCGATCCATTTGTGGATGTCGTCCGCGCTGCTCACATCGCTGATGCCGGGGATGACCGGTACATTGAACTTCTGTGCGAGCCGCTTGGCCTCGATCTTGTTGCCCATCGCCGCCATGACGTCTGGCGGAGGCCCGATCCACGTGAGGCCCGAGTCGATGACCTTGCGCGCGAACTGGTCGTTCTCCGCGAGGAACCCGTATCCCGGATGAACGGCGTCGGCCCCGGTGGAATGTGCGGCAGCGATGATGCGATCCATGTCGAGGTAGGAGTCTTTGGGCGGCGCCTCGCCGATGTGTACTGCGACGTCCGCCATGAGGACGTGCTCTGCCAGCCGGTCCGGGGTACTGTAGATCGCGGCCGCGGAGATCCTGCGATCGCGGCAGGTGTGCATGATGCGCACCGCCGAGACACCACGGTTTGCGATGAGAATCTTGTTGATCTGCCGCTCCATCGAAAGAACCTCCTTTCCTCGCCCCTGCTGTCGGGCCCTGCTCCGCCGCCACACACCTTCTGGCCACCAGCCTGGCACTCACGAGGAAGACATTGTTGCCGGAGGCGGTGCTCGAAGGTCACCTTGCTTCAGGAAGGCTGGGCTGACCAGCCGGCCGCCACTACGACCAGCGAGCAACCAGAGGACATGCTGTCATAGAGGTGACCGATCGGTCAATTGATCTTTCCTGGGGGAACGTGGAGATCGGGAGGACCCGGTCCAGGGCTGTCCTTCCAGCGCGATCTTCGAGAGTCGGGGGGAGGGAGAATCGGGGCGTGGACGCCCCCCCCACGAAGACTACTGTGCCTGGCACTGGCCGCCAGCGCAGGTGCCAGTCGTGTAGATGCCCTGGCAGTCGGAGGCCTGTGAGCAGCACATGGGGGAGGTCGCGATGGGGCCGGCGTCGTAGACCGTGATGTCGTCCACGTTCCACGACGAGATCGTGTACACGCCCCCGGAGCCGATGTTGTAGCCGATGCGGACCTTGAAGTTCGCGTTCTTCTGCGCCGTGACGTTGTAATCGGCGAAGGCCCAGGCTGCGTCTGCCCACCCCGGCGAGCTCCCGGTCTGCCATACGATGACCCAGCCGCTTCCGTTGTAGACCTCCACCTTGTTGTGCATGTAGGGGGTGTAGTCGCTGTTGAGCCACCGCCAGAAGGAGAGATGCGGGGCCTGGGCCGAGGAGAGGTCGATGACCGGCGAAGTGATGAAGTAGTACCCGCCGAGGCTCGTGGGCGCCATGCCCCCGATGACCACGCCCGCGATGTAGTTGTCGTCGCTGGAGCTGTGATCGGACCCCGGGTCGTTGTTGTAGGTCGACCCGGAGCTGGCGGTGGCGGGGCCCCGCTCCCAGTTCTGGTCGTAGACCCAGCCCAGGTCCTCGGAGAAGTCGTCGCTGAAGAACGTCGGGATGCAGCAGCCCTCGACCCCGGTGGCCTGGTAGACGCAGGCGCCGCCGACGCAGAAGTCGTTGGTGCAGATCTCGTCGAAGTCGTCGCACTCCTCGTCCGTGTAGCAGCAGGTGTTGACGTAGACGCAGGTGGCGTCCTCGCAGGTGTCGATGGTGCACGTCGAGTTGTCGTTGCAGTCCGCGTCGACCTCGCAGCAGCCCGCCGCCGTGGAGGGCTTGTGGAAGCAGGCGCCGTCCAGGCAGTCGTCGTCGGTGCAGACGTTGTCGTCGTCGCAGTCCACGTCGCTGTAGCAGCAGAACGGCGGCGCCACCGCGTAGTGGATGCAGGAGTCGTCGTCCCCGCAGAGATCGATGGTGCACACGTCGTCGTCGTCACAGTGGGTCGCGCTCAGGCAGCATTCCCAGTCGATGTCGTACGCGCAGGACCCGCCGTCGCAGGTCTCCGCGGTGCAGATGTTCTTGTCGGAGCAGTCCACCCAGGCGACACACTGCGCCGGGATCGGGCAGCGCGCTGCGAGGCGGATGTCGTCCACGTAGATCCCCTCGCCGCTGTTGTCGCCGCCGTCCACGGAGTCGAAGTGCAGCCCGATGCGGACCGTCTGCCCAGCGAAGGGATTGAGCAGGACGGTCCACTCTCTCCACTCCTCGTATTGGGTCTGAAGGGTCTTCACCAGGACGGGGACACGCTGCGCACCGACCACGGCGTAGACCGTGAAAGTATCCCAGTCCTGGGAGCCCTCGACGTCCAGCCAGACCATGAGGCGCAGCTCTGCGTCGAAGCCCTCCGGGACGGTGACCGGGGGCAGGAGGGCCATGGCGCGGACCCGATGCCCGGAGGAGTAGGTCTGGGTGGCCGGATCGCCGAAGTAGAGGCTCGACGCACCGGACCAGGCGCGCTGGCTGCTCACGGCCCAGGTCACCGCCGGGGACACCACGGCCTCGGTGTTCGTGATCTCCAGGCCCGGAATCTCCTCGTCGAAGTCCCACTCCACGACGGTGTCCGGCGGACAGCAGTCCGCCAGCTCGATGGTTTCGCAGCCCGTCGCGGGCTTGCAGGAGTTGAGGGTGCACTCGTTCCCGTCGTCGCAGTCCAGCAGCTCGTAGGTGCACTGCCCGGTCTCCGGGGAGCAGAGATCCGCAGTGCACGCGTTCGCGTCCCCGCAGTTCTTTTTCTGGTGGGTGCAGAGCCCGGCCTCGCAGAAGTCGCCGGTGCACGGGTCTTCGTCGTCGCATTCCACGTGGGTCGCGCAGGGCTGCGGCACATCGGGATCAACGATGTCCGCGACCTCGTCGACGATCTCCACGGTCTCGGGCTCCGTGTCCGGCGGCTCGACGCTGTCGAGCACGTCGGGGCTCACCTCCGGCCCGAGATCCATCGGCGTCGCGTCCACGCTGTCCGGGGCGGTGACCTCGTCGATGGTGTCCTGGGGCGACGCTGTGTCCTTGTCGCCGCCGTTCCCGCCGCCGTCGCAGGCCATCGCGCCGCACAGCGCGAGGGCGATCACTCCCATCCAGATTCTCATCGCCATCTCCAACGGTTCCCTTCCCTAGAGGTAGTTCCATCCACAGATGCCGTTCTCGCACTTGAAGCCGTCCGCGGCAGGGCAGGAGCAGGTGCTCATGAACGGGCCGCAGCCCGCGGCGTTCATCGCCTCGCTTACCTGCCAGAACATCCAGAGGTCCACGGACTTGTTGACCACGTAGTTCATGGTGCAGCCGCAGGAGGTCGCGGGGACGTCGACGCAGTCCTCCGCCGCCTGGCAGGCCTGAACCTGCTGCAGCACCGCGCCCCAGGTCTCGGACCACTCGCCGCAGGTGCAGGTGACGCAGCCCTTCTCCGCATCCCAACCGGCGACCGGAGGACACGCGCATTGCGGGATGCAGACCGCCGGGCAGATCTCGGGATACGACTCGCCGCAGGACCAGGGGCCGCAGCCGGAACCGCAGCCGGTCCAGATCCCTCCGGTCCCGGCGCAGAGGGCCTGGTCGCCGCCCGGCTCGGGGAAGGGACAGTCCGCCACGCAGTTGCAGGGGTTCTCCCAGTCTGTCTCGCAATGATCGTTGCCACATTTTGCGCAGAGGAAGACATCGCTCATCATGCCGCACATCTCGGGGAACGCGGGATCCCACGAGGTCACCGAGATCGCGTCGAGGCCCTCGCAGCACTCCATGGGGGTCATCATGTTCGACCCCATCTTCCCCTCCTTGACACAGTCGGGTGGCTCAACGGTGTCCTCGGGGGGGGGCTCGATGGTGTCCTCGGGGGGCGGGGTCACCGTGTCCTCCGGGGGCAAGAAGGTGTCCTCGGGCGGTATCAACACGGTATCCTCCGGTGGCGCAATCGTGTCCTCCACCGGCGTGGCGGTGTCGGCCTTCGGGTTGTCCTGGTCGCAGCCCAGGGGCGCCCAGGTGAGCGCGAGCATCGCCAGCGCGAAGCACATGGTGCGGATCATGAGGACCTCCGGTTGCATGGGGCAGCGGCTACCGTGTCAGATTGTACGTTGGATCAGCCCCCGGCGCCAGTGGGGACCTGGGGCTGGGGCAGAGAGGCGACGTGGACCGTCTGGGTGGGGAACGCGAAGTCTACACCCAGCGCCCGGAGGCTGCGGGAGATGTCCAGCAGGAACCGCTCCTGCGCGGCCATGAACTCCGTCCATACCGTGGTCGTGGTGAAGCAATAGACCAGGATGTCCTGGCTCGAAGGTCCGAAGCCCTTGAAGTGGACCATCCAGAAGTCCTGGCGGAAGTCGTCGTACCCAGCGATGAGGTCCCGGATCGCCTGGACCGCTTGGGCCACCTTGTCCGGCGGGGTGTCGTAAGTCACCCCGATGGTGAGCATGATCCGCCGCTTCTGCATCTTCGACCAGTTGTTGATCGCGGTGGTGGTCAGGTTTGCATTGGGCATGGTGATGAGGCTGTTGGCGAAGGTACGGATCCGGGTCGTACGGAGCCCCACCTCCTCCACCGTGCCCTCCAGGTCCCCGATCTCCACCCAGTCGCCCACCTCGAAGGGCCGATCCAGGAAGATCACGATCGCGCCGAAGAGGTTGGCCAGGGTGTCCTTGGACGCGAACGCGATGGCCGCGCCGCCGATGCCGATCCCCGCAAGGAGGCTGCCCACGGAGTAGCCCATGTTCTGCAGGAACATCGCCAGGCCGAGGAGGATCAGAAAGACCTTCAACGTCCGGCGCAGAATCGGGATCACCTGATCGTCGAGCTTCGAGGCCGTCGTAGAGGCCTTCTCGGCCCACCGGTCGAAGACCCCGTCGGTCAGGCGCATCCCGAACCAGACCATGAGCACCACGGACAGGCCCTTGGTCAGGGACAGGAGGAAGTGATCGACGTTCACGGGCTCGGACGGGAGCGGCAGCACCATCAGGGCCAGGTAGATCCCCGCGAGGACCGAGGCCCAACCCAGGGGCCTGGCCAGCGCAGCGATGAGGATGTCGTCCACGGATGTCCGGGTCTTTGAGGCGAGCCGGGCGGCGTAGGCGAGGACGAAGGTGGAGAGCCACCGCCCCATGAACCCGGCGAGGATCGCCAGGAACGCGTAGACCATCTGCTGCACGGTGACGCCCATGAACTCGCTGGCGAAGAATTCCTGCATGCCGACCCCCTCAGCCCTGGAGCTTCTTCAGGAGCCAGGCCATGTTCCGGCCCAGGTCCTCCATGGTCTTGATCCCCTCCTCGTCCTTCTCGACCTCGCCGGGGCTGCCGCCCAGGCCGAAGTTCCAGTAGCTGGATCCGGGGATGATCATCTGGCCGATGAGGAAGAGGTGGTTGATCGTGTCGAACGCGTGGATCTGTCCGCCGCGGCGCGCTGCGATGACCGCAGCGCCCACCTTGCGTTTGAACATGTCGCCGTTGGCCCGCGCCACGAGGCCGGCCCGATCGATGAGGGCCTTGGTCTCCGACGTGACATCCGCGAAGTAGGTCGGGGACCCGATGATGATCCCGTCCGCGGTGCGCATCTTCTCGATGCAGTCATTGGCGATATCGTCGTCGATCCCGCACCGCCCGTCCTTCTGCTTCTTGCAGAGGTAGCACGCGCTGCAACCGTGGAGCTCCCGCCCGCCGACCTGGACCAGCTCGGTCTTGATCCCCTCGGTCTTGAGGACCTCGAGGACCTTCCCCAGCAACTTCGCGGTGTTGCCCTGTGCGTGGGGGCTCCCGTTGAACGCGACCACCTTCATGCGCCACCTCCTCCTGCGGACCGGTCCCAAGGGTAGACGCTGAGTGATCGATTTACAATCGGCAACCGTCTCCGATAGGATGGTGTCAGGGCCAAACACGACAAGCTTGAGGGGACACCATGCGGTACCGGACCATCGTGATCATCGCGGGCATCATGGGCCTCGTCATCGGAGCCTGTGGCGGCGGCGGCAGCGGCGGTGGAGGGACCGACACGGACCCCGGCCAGGACACCATCGCCGGTGAGGACGTCATCCACGGCGAGGACACGATCCCCGTCGAGGACTCCATCCCCGGCGGGGACACGATCCTGCTCGAAGATACAATCGTCGGCGAGGACACAATCCCCATCGAGGACATGATCCCCATCGAGGACATGATCCCCGGCGAGGACACGATTCCCGGCGAGGACACCCTGGAACCCCCGGTGTGCGGGGACAGCAGCGACTGCGACGAGGGGGAGTTCTGTTACAAGGTGTACTGCGACGACGCTGAGGGCGGCTGCGCACCCATGCCCGAGGGCTGCGAGAAGAACCTGGCCCCGGTCTGCGGTTGCAACGGCGAGACCTATGACAACGCGTGCTTCGCCTATGCCGTCGGCATGAACATCGACTCCGAGGGCGAGTGCATCCAGGAGAACTGCTGGGACAACGACATGTGCCCCGAGGGCGAGTATTGCCTGCTCCCGGGCTGCGGCTCGAAGTCCGGGGACTGTGCACCCCAGCCAGCGGACTGCCCGCAGAACTACGCCCCCGTCTGCGGCTGCGACGGCCAGACCTACTCCAACGCCTGCGTCGCCGCGTCCTCCGGCGTGAACGTCCAGTTCGGCGGCACCTGCCTCTAGATGACCTCGGCGCAAATGATGATGCGGCCAGGGCGAGGAACCGGCGTCGAGGTCAAGGCGCTTCTACGAAGACGTGGTAGAGCCACTTCGAGGAGGAGCAACGCCGAGATCGGCGTCGGGGACCGGCCAGGGGGTATCATCAATTCAGCCGAGTTCATCTAGCAGGGGCAATCCCGGTAGATCGGTGCTGCAGTCTTGAGCGTCTCGAAGCTCCCGTCCTTGATCCGCAGCAGCTGGATCTCTCTGGTGAGTTCGTTGGTGGCGCCGATCATCTCGATCGCGCCGTCCCCGTCGAGATCCCCGACAACGAAGGGCTCGATGACCACGATTGTGCTGTCATCGGCGACGAGGACCAGGGGCTTGTCGAGGGAACCCTTCGGGGTCCAGAGGCTGCCGAGGCGGGCCTCATCGGGGCCTTGCCCGCACGCGGCTTCACCGTAGTGCTGGTAGAAATAGATCCAGGTCGGTCCGACGGGTTGGTCGTCCTCGTCCAGGTACGCGGCGCTCCACAGGGACTCGTCGGTGATTGGAGCGTCTCCCAGATCGGCGTCCTTGTAGGCCAGATCCACCCGTGCGATCGCCCCGGCCCATGCCGGCATGGTCGCGGCCACCTGGGCGGCCTCGTCGTCCCTCGGTCCCGCCGGCCCCGCCTCGAAGACGGCGACCTTCGGCCGCTGGTCCGAGCGCGTCCGGGCCCAGAGGGTCACGACATCGTAGACGTCACCCTGGATCGGGATCATGATCACAGGCATCGTCCCAGCGAGGAATTTCCGCCGCAGCTCTCCTTGGTCTTCGTCGTCGATGACGATCCCGTTGTCCTCCATTTCCTGGATCTCCCCGAAGTGGGGCACCACCCGGCCCACGAGGATCGGCGCCCCCATGAACAGCTCCTCAGCGGGCCGCCCCCCGTCCATTACCTCGAGGGGACCCAGGGGGCCGAGAGCCCGGTGTACACGGCGGGCGGCCGCCGCGCTCAAGGTCCCCAGGAAGGCCCAACCCTCGGACTCGTACACCATCTCGACCCGCGTCACGTCGTCCTTCGGATCGACGAGACCCGCGAGCGCCGGGATGTCCACCTGGATGTAGAACACGCCGTCGAGATCCACGACCAGGAAGAGCTCCACGGCGGTCTCCTTCGCGACCTCGTCCGCGGGCAATGACGTCCCGTTCCTGTGATGCGCCGGGCCACACGCAACCGAGAGCCCGGAAAGGATGACCAGGAACCACCTCATGACGACCTCCTTCTTCCCTTGATGGTCTGGCGAGTATAGCCCGAACCGTGGACGGCGTGCGCATGGATTGTTAGACTCGCTGCGAGGTCCAGGCAGTTGAAACAGTGGGGGCGTCGATGAGGGTTCGGTATCTCGTGATCTTCTCAGCCCTTCTCGCCGCCGTGGGCCAGCCCTCGATCGCTGGAGAGATCACCCGCGGCCCGATCCTCCAGGACGTCCGCCTCGACGGCGTGGTGATCGCGTGGGAGGGGTTCGACTTCTCCGGGCCGCTGGTCGCCTTTGGGGTCGCCTCCCTGGAGGAATCCAGCGCACCAGCGTCCTGCCTCGGGGTTCACTGTTTCGCGACCCTGTTCGGGCTCCCGGCGGACAGCGACTACATGTACGAGGTTCGTGATGGCTCCGGCCCCCTCGCTGCACCGGGGACCTTCCGCACCGCGCCGGACTGGCCGCGGCCGTTCAGCTTCGCGGTCTTCGGGGACAACCGATCGGATCACGCCTCCCACTCCATGGTCGTGGACATGATGCTCGCTGACGAGTTCGAGATCGTGATGAACACCGGGGACATGGTCAGCGACGGGGAGGTCGAGGACGATTGGGACGTGTTTTTTGGGATCGAGGCGGACCTGTTCCGGTCCAACCCGTTCTATCCAACGGTGGGGAACCACGAGGAGAGTGACGGTGCGGTCCCCATCGTCGAGCGGGTCTTCCACACTCCGGCCGTGTCCAGCGGCTCGGGGGAGGAGACCTACTACAGCTTCGACTACGGGAGCGTCCACTTCCTCGTCATCGACGACTTCGTCCACGTGAACCCCTGGTACCTCTGCATCCTCCAGGGGAAGATGTACGATCTCTGCTTTACCGCAGACCAGGAGTCATGGATCCTGGCCGATCTCCAGGCGGCCGCTGCGGATCCGGCCATCGACCACGTCTTCGTTTTCGTCCACGAGGGTCCCTACTCGTCCAAGGAGAACCGCACGGGCTCCGCGGCCATGCGGGAGCTCCTGCCGGTCTTCGCGACGTCCAAGGTGCGGATCGTCTTCTCCGGACACGATCACCTCTACGAGCACGGGATCAGTGGGAACGGCCTCCACTATGTGGTCACCGGTGGCGGCGGCGCACCCCTGTACGGCTCGAAGCCGGACTTCATGAACCAGATGTTTCCCCACGAGATCCTCATGGTCGAGTCGATCCACAACTTCCAGATCGTGGAGGTCGCCGGGGAGTGGGTGAAGATGTCCACATGGGATGTGGACAATGCCCAGATCATCGACGAGATCGAGCTGGGGACACCGCCGGCCTGTGTCGTGGCCGAGGACTGCGTGGACGGCATGCCCGGCACCTGTGAAGGGACCTGGGGCTGCATCGACCTGGAGTGCGTCTGGGTCTGCGCGCCGCCGCCGGCCTGTCAGGGACCCGAGGACTGCCCGGAGCCCGACGAGGGCGGTTGTCCGGGCCAGTGGGAGTGCACCCCCGAGGAGACCTGCCTCTGGGTCTGTGCGTCCGAGGCAGAGTGCCTGGAAGAGGGAGACTGTGCGGAGAAGCCGCCGCTTTCGGGATGTCCCGGGGGCGCGTTCCAATGCACCGACAGCGTGTGCGAGTGGCTCTGTCCACCGCCGCCGGAGGGCGACGTGGTCGCCACCGCGGACGCAGCGAGTTCTGACACCCTTGAACCGGAGGACATCTTGTCACCGAAAATCGACAGTCAGACCCCCACCTCGGAGAGTGAAAAATCCGGCGGCTGCGCCGCGGGCGCCAGCGGGTCGCCGGGGTTCCTCGGGTTCCTCCTCGTCCTCGCCCTCGCAGGGCTCCCGGGCCGACGCCGCCGCGGCGCCGGCCTCCTGGTCTGCTTCGGCGTGCTCGTTGTGGCCGGGGCGGTGTCCGCGGGGGTTCCCCGGGACGTGCACCTGTCCTACAGCCACCCGGACACCGCGACGACCTTGACGGTGACCTGGGCCACGGACTCGGTGCAGGACCCCAGCGTCGTCCGCTACGGCGTCGATGGCGACCTGGACGACCAGATCTCCGGGGAGAGCTTCCAGGGGAACGGCGAGCTCGGGGCGATCCATTCGGTGGAGCTCACGGGCCTCAGCGCCGATACACTCTACACCTACCAGGTCGGCGGGACCGGTGAGTGGTCGTCCACCTTCTCCTTCCAGACGGCGCCCGACGTCCCCTGCCGCCCCTATCGTTTCGTGGTCCTCGGGGACAATCGCCCCGACATGGCCTGGCTGCCACAGATCCACTGGAACCCGATCCTCTCCGAGTCCATCGTCGACGCGCCCCTCTTCCTCCTCCACTCCGGAGACATCGTGATGGACGGGGCCGAGACCGGCCAGTGGCGGACCTTCTTCGAGTCTTCGGGGCACTACCTGGCCAACACCCCCTTCATGGCCACCATCGGGAACCACGACGACGGGCCCGGCGATGGTGACACCGCCAACTACAACCAGCTCTTCGCCTACCCGAGGAACAGCGTCACCCAGACCGAGGACTACTACTTCTTCACCACCCCGGACGCGATCTTCGTCTCCCTCTCCACCCAGACCTTCAACGGCGGGAGCGCCCCCTTCCAGGAGCAGGCCGACTGGCTCGACCAGGTGCTCACCGACAACCCGCGACCCTGGAAGATCGTCGTCCTCCACCATCCGCCCTACACGAGCCACGCGGCCTTCGACCTTGGGTTCTGGGCCTTCGAGTTCAACCACCCCCCCAACGAGCAGGATCAGAACCCGACCCTGGTCCCGATCTTCGACAAACACCACGTGGACATCGTCTTCGCCGGCCACAACCACTACTACGAGCGCTTCGCCCCGATGAAGAAGGGCCCGGGGAATGAACAGGGGAGCCCATCGGTGGGCTTCCATGACGGCACGGTGTACGTGATCACCGGCGGCGCAGGCGCGTTCGTGTACGACGAGTTCGACATCTTCGGCGTGGAGCTGGACCTGATCAACTGGATCTGCGGCGAAGCCTCGGGCAGCACGGTCTGTTCCGGCAAGCACCACTTCGTGTCCGTGACCATCAACGGGCCGTCCCTCACCTACGAGGCCATCGCGACCGCGGAGCAGACCCTGGACAACGACCCCTCCAACGTGGAGCTCCTCGACAGCTTCATCATCATCAAGGCGGGCCTGGACATCTGTCCTGAGGAGCCTCCCCCCGAGCCCTCGCCGGAGCCCTCAACCGACGTCGAGGAGGCTCCGGACGTGACGTCCGAGGAGGTCATCGAGGCGCCGGACATCCCGCCCGGAGAGGACTCCGGACCGGCGCCGGACATGGCGGGCGAGATCCCGGCACCGTCCGTGGACACGTCCGGCCAGACCGAGACCGCAGCTGTCGAGGACATCTTCGACACCACCCCGGGCCCGAAGGATGACGGGGGACAGAAGTCCGGGGGATGCACGGCGGGCCCGACCGGGGCCTCGCCGGCTCTTCTGCTCCTCCTGATTGCGCTCCTCGCATTCCCGCGACGATCCCGCCGGGTAGACTCGCAATGACGCGGGTCTCCCGCTCGTTTCGTCGCCTCCGAAATCTGTCCTGAGCAGGGTGTCCCCCGTGGGAGGGGAGGGAGCTACTTCAGCTCCTCCGGGGGGACCATGACGCCGTCCAGCTTGGGCGGGTCGGGCATGGGGACGACCCCGCCCGTGGGCTGCGGGTCGTCCGGGGGGCAGCCCACGGGGGGTGGGTCGCCCACGGGCGGATCCGGGACCGGCGGGGTGCCGAGGAGGATCGGGTCCGGAGGCTTCGGCACGCCGCCGGTGACCGGCGGGTCGGGCATCTTCATCACGCCCCGGGTCCTGGCCGGCTCGACCGCGACGACGTCCCCGTCCAGAGGCGGGAACTCCTTGGGTTCGGTGGGAACCACCGGCGCCTGTCCCTGGGACGCGGCGGGGTCGTCCGGTCCGCTCGCCAGCGCGACCACGGGGCTCAGCATCGCGGCTCCCGCCATGATCTTCGCCACCATCCCCAGGAACTCACGCCGGTTGGACATCACCTCGCCGGCATCGGGGTAGGTTGGTGTCTCCCTGCGCTGTGCTCGTCTGCGTTCCATGGTCCCACCTCCTGGCGTGCATTGTACGCCAGGCAGCGAGGAAGGTTCCAAGGTTTCCAAGGCTCCTCGGTCCTTTACACCTGACGCCACAGTCCGGTATCGTCCCGGTACCGGGTGACCGACGATCTGCGCCACAGCGAGGAGACGTCAGCGGGGCTCGAGGACGAGCGCCTCCGGCGCCTCCTGCCCTTCGTGCGCCGGATCGACCGGGAGGTCTTCGGCCAGCGGCTGGAGCCGGCGTGCCAGGGGGGACGATGAATCGGGATCCGAGGCGCCAGGGGAACCTGTCCGACATCCGCCGCAAGGCAAGGGAGGGCCTCGAGGCCGGCGACGTCTTCGAGGTGACCCGCACCTTCACCCCCGCGGACGTGGCGGCCTTCGAGGACCTCTCCCGGGATTACAACCCGGTGCACTCGTCCAGGGCTTTCGCCGCGGCCAAGGGCTTCAACGGGACGGTCTGCCACGGCCTCCTCGTCGCGTCCCTGCTCACAGAGATCGGGGGCCAGCTCGGCTGGCTGGCGGCGCGCATGGACTTGTGCTTCCGCCGGCCCGTCCACCCCGGAGACGAGATCACGTGCCGCTGGGAGGTGACGTCCCTCGCACCGGACCTGCGCGCGGCCGCTGCGGTCCACATCATGAATTCGAACGGCGACGTGGTCCTCGAGGCCACGATCACCGGCCGCGTCCCCGGTCCGGGGGAGCTTGACCTGGAGGGAGTGAG
>JBDRIT010000204.1:0-58397 GCA_043815665.1 Pseudomonadota bacterium | reverse complement strand
CCCGCCCGGTGCGTTGCGGGGCCCCCACCTCCCTCGACGTACCTCAAGTACGCCTGCGGTCGGCGTGCACCCCCGCGCCTTCCGGCCAGGGCGCTTCGGCGCTCTCGGTGCGATCCACTTATTTCGCCGCAGGCCCTTAGTGCAGATTGATCTTCAGCGTCCCCGTCGGCCCGCCGGAGCCTGCGTCGTTGGTGAACAGGAACACCCCGCCGACCACGGCGCCGGTGACAACGGCCCCGATGGCGGTCCAGAACCACCACTCCTGGGTGACCTTCTTCTTCTTCTTGTGCAGGCCCTTGACCTCGGGGAAGACCGGGTTGTCAGGGTCGAAGACGCTGGTGCCGGAGTCGGAGGTGATGCCGGCCTTGGTGAGGAGCGCTGGATCGATGGGCGGACCGCCGAGGCCCTCCATCTTGGCCTGGAGGCCGAAGAAGGCCTCGAAGGTGCCGGAGAGGAACTCCTTGAGACCCGAATAGAACTCCGCGTCCCGCTCAAGGGTCCGGTTGGTCTCGACGATGGAGCCGTCCTGCTTGAGGTAGTGGCCCTTGAGCTCGTAGGACCGGCCGACGACCCCGGCGCCGATGACGAGGACGTCATCGACCCCCAGAAACTCCTTGAGCTCCTGCAGGGGCTGCTGGACCTCGTCCGTGGAGCCCTTGAGCACCTGCGCGACGCTGACCAGGCGCTTGTCGAAGGTGGCCTTGTCCGGGATCGGGTTGAGGGTGACCTCGTGGACCTTCTGGCTTCGGGCCGGGACCGTGATCAGACCGGCCCACTGCTCGTAGCCGTCCAGGGTGATCCGAACCAGATGCGGTCCGGCGATGAGGTTCCCGATGCTGGCAGGCGACTGCTCGGGCTCACGCTGATCCACCACGACCACCGCGTTCTCGGGGATGGTGTTCACGTCGAGCTGCCCCGAGGGACGTCCAGTCATCTCCGACTGGAGGTTGGTGAAGAGGTTGAGGACCTCGACGCTGTACACGTACTCCAGGTTGTTCTGCTCGGGCCAGAGCGCCAGGGACAGCTCCAGCGCGGCCTTGGCCCCGTCGATGTTCCCCTGGAGGGCCTGCGCTACGCCCCAGGTCTTGTAGTACATGGCCACGGTGCGGGCCTGGAGACCGGCGAGGACCTGCTCGAAGAGCGGCTGGATCTCCTTGAGGAGCGCCACGGCCTGGGGGGTCTTCTTGTTGTTGAGCAGCTTGTAGGCCGCCTCGACCTTCGACACCACCGTGGGCACCGCAGAGCGGTTCGGGATGGGCGCCGGGGTGACCATCTGCACGTCGGTGAGCTCGCTCGCGTACTGGCGCATCATGCGGCCGATGAGCAGCGATGCCTCGATGTCCGCCTCGGACGAGGGCAGCACGAAGAGCGCGATCCGCCGGTTCCCCTCCTGGGCGAACGCGGCGGGCACGCAGGGCACCACGGAGAACACGGTGAAGAGCACCGCGGTGGTGAGGGTCACGATGGCCTGGAATCTGGTGTGCTTCTTCATCGTCGTCCCTCCCTCACTCATCCAGAGAACAGACCGAGTTCCACAGACCCTCGGGGCAGATCGTCCGGGGACAGTAGACCTCCGTCAGGAGCGCCGGGATGTCACCGGAGTTGTCGAGCCCGAGGGCCGGTGCGTCCACGCCCCCTGCCATGAAGATGCAGTCATTGGGCAGCACGGTGGCCCTGCCGCCGCCCCGGGGGATCATGGTGTCGTCAGCGTCGGGGTTGGAGAGGGTCTTGCTGTTGAGGTCGAAGATCTTGACGTCCGCGGTGGCCATGTCCGAGAAGAGGGTCTGCTCGCCCTGGGTCACCGAGGTGAACCCGCCCATGAGCACGACGTGCTTGTTGTCCCAGCTGCTGGCCGTGTGCAGATACCGGCCGGTGCCGAGCCCGTCGATCTTCTCCGTGGTCACGACGTTGTTGCTGTCCACGGTGACGAGGTAGGCGTCGTTCACCGAGGGCACCTTGAGGTCGCCCTTGGAGTTGTTCACCCCGCCCGCCAGGAGGAAGCGTCGGCTGGCCAGAGGGGTCATGGTCTGGAAGAACGGGCGCTTCTTGTAGGAGTCGCCGTCGGTGAAGGAGAGCTGGGTGAAGTTGCCCAGATCCCCCTCGAGCTGCTTCGAGGAGGCGGTGTAGATCTCCGCGACGGGCTGGTCGCTGTGGATGTTCCCGCCCCAGAAGAGGTAGACCGACTGCTGGGTCGGCGTCTCCAGCTGCACCGCGGTGTGCCCGGTGCGAAGGGCCATCATCGCGACGCCCTTGTTGTTGACGAAGCCCTCGCTCTCGGTCACGCCGGTGATCCGGGGGACGTAGAGCTCGACCTGCTGGTACTTGTCGTCCTGCTCGAAGGTGCCCGCCGCCGAGGGCCAGAGCCCCCCGCCGGTGACCAGGACCGTGCCCTGGTTGTTCACCACCGCCACGGGGAAGACCCGGGGAATGGGCAGGTAGAGCAGGTCCACGTCGTTCTCCGCTTCGCCCGTATCCAGCATGTCGGCCTTGGAGACGAAGGTCTCTGTCCTGGTGTCGAAGAGCTCGTAGGTCTTGCCCACGGTGCCGACCTTGGCCTTCTCGAAGTAGAGGGGGAAGGCCTCACCGCCCTTGTCCCAGAAGAGCATGTCGGCGCCGCCGACCAGGAGGACCTGCTGGGTCTGGGGGATGTAGACCGCGGTGTGGGCGCCGCGGCCCCGGTTCATGAGGTTGTCGGCCTGGCGCATGGACCCGTCGGTCGGGTCGTAGATGTAGGCGACCTGGCTGGGGGCGAAGATCTCGTAGCGCCCCTGGGTGTCCTTCACCTTCATGAAGCCGCCGGTGACGAGCACCCGCCCGTCGGGCAGGTTGGTCACCGCCGGGAAGAGCACGTTGGGTGCGTTGCCCGGCGCATCGACGCAGGTGAACCCGGAGAGGGCCTGGCCCGTGAGGTCCACCTCGGTGGTCTTGTCCTTCGAGATGATGATGTTCCGGCCGCGGGCGTACATGGTGGGTGCGTCCCCGCCGGTGTAGCCGAGGCAGGTCACCTCGAGATCGGTCCCCTCGGGGACCTTCATGACGTAGGGCGGCAGACCCTTGAAGGTCTTCTCCTTCACGACCTTCCCGAGGTCGCTGTCACGGACGCTGACATGGACCTCGGTGTAGGCCACGCCCGCGGACGCGGAGCAGTTGCTGTCCAGGGGGGCCAGCCAGAGGCTCACTTCCATGCCATCCCCGGCATCGAACTCCTCGGCGCCGCACCCGAGCGCTGCAAGCGCCAAGAGCGCCGCCGCTGCCGCCAGAACTCTGTTGATCATGTTGACACCTCGATGAGCAGGAAAAGATATCGGACGCAATCTAAACCACCACGCGTGCGCGTGTCAACGGCGGCCTGCATCGAAGCCTGGGCGGAGAGCACCAAGTTGAGGGGGCCGGTCGACGAGCCTCGAGTCGGATTGTCCGGTCGACGAGCCTCGAGTCGGATTGTCCGGCCGACGAGCTCTCGGTTCAAATGGAATCCCATCCCAGTCATTCTGCGCCGAAGGGTGAAGCAGTCGGGCGCTGTCCGCAGACGTTCAGGCCGTAGTCTCCTGCCGAGCGAAGCGATCCCGACCGAGTGAGGCGGACTCCTGTCCGCCGAACGAGGAGGGCGGAAGGAGGCTCGGCCTGGGCGGCCGCGGTCGGCGCCCGGCAATGAACCCTGAGGTGTAGAATGGAGTAGCCCATACGGGATTCGAACCCGTGCTACCGGCTTGAGAGGCCGGCGTCCTAACCGATTAGACTAATGGGCCAGGCTGTCAAACAAAGCACTCGTTCGGGGACTAGGATTCGAACCTAGATTAACGGGACCAGAACCCGCCGTCCTGCCGTTAGACGATCCCCGATTGTTCAAGGAGCACGGGCCGTATCGGCCCCGAAAACCGCCCTTCTCAGAGCGCTCACCTGTATAGTGAGGCTCCGGTCCGAAGTCAAGGGAAAAATCGCCATTGACTTGCCCCAGGTGGTCCTCTAGATTTCGGCCCGTCATGGTGCGCGGGCCGATCCCCCGCCGAGGGCGACAACCCAATCGCTGGAGACCCCGACGATGACCAAGAGAATCGGTGTGTTGACCGGGGGCGGCGACTGCCCCGGCCTCAACTCCGCCATCAAGTGGCTGGTGAACGCGGCCCATGCGCAGGGGTACGAGGTGATCGGTCTCCGTGACGGCTGGCGGTCCCTGGTCCTCGAGGACCTGGTGGATCGTGGCATCTCGCAGGGGTTGTCCTGGTTCGAGGAGGATCGATACGCGCGCGCGTTGACCCCGTCTGCTGTGCGAGGGTGGGATATCATGGGGGGCACGAACCTGGGGTCCTCCCGGACCAACCCCTTCTCCCGCGACAACGACCTCTCCGGAACCATCGCCTCGAACTTCGAGCGGCTTGGCCTCGACAGCCTGGTGGCGATCGGCGGCGAGGACACCCTTGGCGTGGCGCGCAGGCTGCACGGCCAGGGTCTGCCGGTGGTCGGGATCCCCAAGACCATCGATCGGGATCTGCCCGGGACCGAGTACTCCCTGGGGTTCGAGACGGCGGTCAACATCGTCACCGACGAGCTCGACCGGATCCGGACCACCGCGGGATCCCACAGCCGCATCTTCGTGATCGAGACCATGGGCCGCCACGCGGGCCATCTCGCCCTGCAGGGCGGCCTGTCCGGGGGCGCGTCCGTGATCCTGATCCCCGAGGTCCCCTTCAACATCACCCGGATGGTCCACCTGTTGGAGCAGCGCCGGAACAGCGGGATCCGCTACAGCATCGTCGTGGTCTCCGAGGGCGCCTTTCCCGAGGGCTTCGACGGTCCGATCACCTCCGGCCAGATGCGGGATACGGGGTTCAAGCACGTGGCCCTCGGCGGGGTGGGGGACTACCTGGTGAACCAGATCACCGCGGCCACGGACTGGGACATGCGGGCGGTGAAGCTGTCCCACATCCAGCGGGGCGGGCAGCCCAGCGCGTTCGACCGGCGCATGGGGCGGCTCTTCGGGATCGCGGCCATGGACCTGGTCCTCCAGGGCGGCTTCGGTCGGATGGCGACCTGGAGGGACGGCCGGGTCACCTCCTCGTCGCTGGAGGTCCTCGACCAGGGGCTCCAGCTCGTAGACGTGGAGGCGGAGTACGACTGCAAGCGGTACAACGGCAGGCGTGTCCTGCTGTTCGGCGGCGCGGCCGGGACCGGAGGTGCCGCATGATCAAGCGCATCGGGGTGCTCACGGGCGGGGGCGACTGCCCCGGCTTGAACAATGCAATGAAGTGGGTGGTCAAGGCTGCCGACGACGCCAACCAGGAGACCCACACCGGAGATCGCTGGGAGGTGGTCGGTATCCGGGACGGTTGGGCGGGTCTGGTCCGCTATTCTCCACGGAACCCAGTGCTCCCGGGGGGACAGGACTTCGGTCCCGGCGACTACGCGCGGGTCCTCCTGGAGACGGATGTCCGGACCTGGGATCGCATGGGCGGTACCCGTCTCGGCTCCTCTCGCACCAACCCCTTCGCAAAGGGGAAGGAGGCCTGGGAGGACGTCCTGCGGAACATTGACGAGATCGGCCTCCATGCGCTGGTGGCCATCGGCGGTGACGACACCCTGAGCGTCGCCTGGCGCCTCTGGGAAAAAGGCGTGAACATGGTGACCATCCCGAAGACCATCGACCGGGACCTCAGGGGGACGGACTACACCCTTGGTTTCGAGACCGCGGTCAACGTCATCGTGGAGGAGATTGATCGTCTCCGGACCACCGCTGCCTCCCACAGCCGGACCTTCGTGGTGGAGACCATGGGCCGGCACGCGGGGCATCTGGCCCTGGCCGGTGGCCTCGCAACGGGGGCGGACGTCGTCCTGATCCCCGAGGTGCCCTTCGAGATGGACCGGATCGTCGAGATCCTGAAGGAGAAGCTGCGGGAGGATCGCTACGCGATCGTCATCGCGGCCGAGGGTGCGTCGGAGGCCGGAAGGGGCCTGATCACCCGGGGCGGGGGGCCGGCGCAGCGGGACCAGTTCGGGCACGTCGTCCTGGGCGGCATCGGGAAGACCATCGAGGATCGCCTGGCGTTGGCCCTGGACGTGGAGGTTCGCTCCGTGGTCCTGTCCCACCTCCAGCGGGGCGGCAAGCCCTGTGCATACGACCGGCGCATGGGACGGCTCTTCGGCATCGGCGCGATGGCTCTGGTCATCTTGGGGGACTTCGGGAAGATGGTCGCCTGGCGAGGTGGTCGGGTGCGGGCGGTCCCCATCCCCCACGCGGACGACAACGTGCGGCACGTCAACATCGACGAGCGGTACGACGCCGAGCACTACTGCGGCAAGCTCACGGTCTTGCCGGACAACCACCTGAAGATCGTCTAGCGTTCTGTAGGTCAGCCGCCAGAAAAACTAAAGCAAACAACATGTTAGTGATTGAATACTGAGGTAGACCTATAGGTCGGCGCAGCTCCCATTGACGCATTGCAGATCGTCCTCGCATTCGGTGCTCTCGCGGCACTCGAAGGAGGGCTGGCAGAAGCCGTAGAAGCAGGAGCCCGGCGCGCCGCACCCGGTGTCGTCGACGCAGGTTGCGAGGCAGCGGCCCTCCATGCAGCCGGTTCCCCCAGCGCAGTCCGCGTCGGCGAGGCACTGGGCCTTTGGGGCGGTGTCCGGCGTGCAGAGGCCCAGCGCGCAGAGCTCAGCGGAAGCGCAATCCCCGTCGGCGTCGCAGACGGGCCGGCAGGTTGCGTTGATGCACACGGCGTCGCCTTGGCAGTCGCTGCCGAAGAGGCACTCCCCCGCGCCGCCCACCGTGGGCAGGCAGAAGCCCTGGTTGCAGCCCTGGGTCACCGGACACGGGCCGGCGGGGCCGCAGGCGCCGAAGCAATCACCGTCCACGCAGATCCCCTGGGGCCCGCAATCTTCGGCGAAGATGCACCGGAGGGCGTCCTCCTTGGCCGGTGGCTCGACCAGAAGGCAGGCGCCATCGATGCAGGCGTGGGTCGCGCCGCAATCCGCTGCGTCGAGGCACTGGGGCGCCGGGACGTCGACCGGCGGCTCCTTCTCGGGCTCGTCCTTGACCGGAGGCTGCTGCTTCGGGGGTGTCTGCTGTGCGGGGCCGGGCTGGAGGGAGCAGAGGCCCTGCGTGGTGCAGGCGTACGGGTGGGGGCATTGCGAGTCGCTGGCGCAGAAATAGGGGCGGCACGTGACACCCTCACACAGCTGACACCCGTTCGCATCACAGACCAGCTCCTCGAAGCCTCGTTCGTCCGGGTCGAAGCACCCGGGGGCGCTGACGACCATCGCCGCGAGGAGGAGCCCGATGATGATGAGAAAGGCCTTGTTGAATTCGGGAATGGAGCGGTTGGAGATCATGTTCTCACCTCCATGGAGATGTGGGGTTGGAAGCTCGTGGCCTCGACGCCTCTCCTGGTTGGTTTATTCATGTCGGGCTTTGGAGTAGACTGCGCCGATGGAAACGGAGTTCGCACGCCAGCCAACCCTCCTCGTCGTCGACGACGACCCGTCGAACCTGGACAGCCTTCGCATCGTCTTCGAGCGCGAGAGCTACCTGGTCTTCTGCGCACGGGGCGGCCACGAGGCCCTCGGGCACGTGAGGAACGGGGGCGTGGACGTGGTCCTCACGGATTTCATGATGCCCGGGATGAGCGGCCTGGAGCTCCTCAAGGGGATCAAGGCCCTCGACCCCATGGTCGAGGTGGTCCTGATGACCGCTTACGGCACCGTGGAGCGGGCCGTGGAGGCCATGCGTCAGGGTGCGTACGACTTCGTCACCAAGCCCTTCAAGCGGATCCAGATCGTCAAGGGGGTTCGCCGGGCCATGGAGAAGCAGGCCCTGCTGCAGGAGAACCGAACCCTCCGCCAGCAGCTGGAGACCCTGCGGGATCAGCCCTCGCAGATCATCGGGAGCTCGGCGCCCTTCCAGCGGATGATGGACCTCGTTCGCCAGGTGGCCCCGAGCGAAGCCACGGTGTTGATCCAGGGAGAGAGCGGCACCGGGAAGGAGCTGGTCGCCCAGGAGATCCACCGCCTGAGCCCGCGGTCGAACCGCCAGCTGGTCCCCTTCAACTGCGCGGCCCTCCCGCGGGAGTTGGCCGAGTCGGAGCTCTTCGGCCACGAGAAGGGTGCGTACAGCGGTGCGCACAAGTCCCGCCGGGGTCTCTTCCGGGAGGCCGATGGCGGCACCCTCTTCCTCGATGAGGTGAGCGAGCTGGACCTGGCGACCCAGGGGAAGCTCCTGCGGGCGATCCAGGAGGGCGAGGTCAAGCCCGTGGGGGGAAGTCGCGCCGAGCACGTGGACGTCCGGATCATCGCGGCGTCCAAGGACGTGCTCCGGGAGGGAGTGGAGGCGGGGTGGTTCCGGGAGGACCTCTACTACCGGCTCAACGTGATCACCGTGGGGATCCCGCCCCTCCGGGTGCGCCCGGAGGACGTCCCCCTGCTTGCGGCTTATTTCGTGGCGCGCTTCGCAGCGAAGAACCGGAAGCCCATGAAGGGGATCACTCCCGAAGCTCTCGAGATCCTCCAGGGGAGCGCGTGGCCGGGGAACGTCCGGGAGCTGGAGAACGTCATCGAACGGGCCGTGGTGCTCACCCGGACCAACCTGATCACCACCGAGGAGCTCCCCGCAGCGCTGGTGGAGGCCGCGGGTCGGCCCGTGGCCAGCCCATTGGAGATTCGCCTCGGTACGACCCTCGAGGAGATCGAGCAGCGGGTCCTCGACGCCACCCTCGAACAGGTCGGCGGGGACAAGAAGCTCGCCGCGGATCTCCTCGGGATCTCCCAGCGCACGGTCTACCGGATGTTGGAGCGTCGCCGGCCGTCGGTTGACAAATCGACCGCGGAGGACTGAGTCCCGTCCCCATGATTGTCATTCTGGCAGTTCCCGGAGAGGGTGCAGGACCCCGGATCAGGTGGAGATCCGGTAAATTGGGTCACCCCTCAGGGGTGGTATCTTTCTTGCTTGGTATCCTGGGTCCGGTCTGCGCGCGCGGCGGGGATCTTCGGCGGCGGCACGTGGCGGGGAGGAGGCGGTATGGACTTCCTGTTCCGAAAGTACTTCTGGGTGATCAACGGGGCCCTGCTGATCGTGGTGGCCTTCCTCGTCGCCCGCCTGGTGATCTCCTACGTGGAGTACGGGGTGCTCTTCGTGCCCTGGTCCGGGGCCGTGGATGCTGCCGGTGCAGGAGATTCCTCGGAGATCTCGTTCCGCGGTGAGAGCTTCGGCCGCCGGGTGAACAAGAGCCTCCGGGAAGAGATCGTCAAGAACAGCGGCAAGCCAGACGACGAGACCGTGCCAGTCGAGGCCCTGGAGGTAGCGAAAGAGGAGGAGCCCACGGAGGAGCCCCTCGAGGTGGAGCCAGCGGGGGCCATCGAGATCGAGTTCCTGGCCGCAATCGTGACCGAGGACCCCATGACGAACATGGCCTTCGTCAAGATCGACAACGGAGACGGGCGCTGGGTCACTGTCGGGACGGACCTCCTCAACGGTGTTCTGGCGGCAGAGATCACCCGGACCATGTTCCGGGCCTCGGACGGGACGATACGGTACCTCTGGGAGAAGGTCGAGCCCAAGGAGGGCGCCGGCTCCAAGACGAAGCTCGCGTCCCTCACGAGCGGGCCGGGGGCGAACCGGATCACGGATCGCCCCGAGCGGCCCGCGGTCGAGTCGACCCGTCCGCCGGCCGCGGGGAAGGGCATGGAAGGCGTGACAAAGGTCAACGAGTTCGAGTACCACATCGATCGCGGGCTCCTGGACGAGAAGCTCCAGGACCTGGGGGCGTTGGGCCGTGAGGCCCGTGTGATCCCCAACTACGACCGGGAGTCGGGCTCCTACAAGGGCTTCAAGCTCATCGGCGTTCGGCCCAACAGCCTGTACAGGAACATCGGGATCCGCTCGGGGGACGTCATCCTCCAGGTGAACGGTGAGGAGATGAACAGTCCGAGCAAGGCGTTGGAGCTCTTCACGAAGCTCCAGACGTCCAACGAGATCTCCCTGGACATCAAGCGCCGCGGGAAGGTCGAGACGCTCCAGTACAAGATCCAGTAGCTGAAGGACGCGGGTGACAGCGTGCAGACGCAAATGAAGAGGAGAGCCTCCATGTTCCGAACCAACGGATGGACGATCGGGTGCCTGGCCGTGCTCGGGGTCCTGCTCCTCCAGACGGGGCAGGCCCAGGAGAAGCCGGCGACGCCGCCCGGTGTGACCGACAGGGAGGGTGCGGTCGGCGTGATCGATCGCAACGGGAAGGCCACGCGCAAGTTCTCTCCGGACAAATCCCTGGTCCGCCAGAAATCGGGCGAGGCCAAGGAGGACCCCAAGGAGACGTCGAAGATCATGCGGGTGAACCCTGCGGGGCCCGGTGAGGCACCGAAGCCCGGCGCCCCGATGGGTGGCCCGATGGGTGGCCCGATTCCGCCCGGTCCCGGGCCCCTGCCCGGGGTGGTCCCGCCCGGCGCCCCCGGCGCGACCCTGCCCGGCGCGGCCCCGCTCCCCGGCGTCGCCCCGGCTCCGACCCCCGATGGCATCGCGCGGAACCCCACGGGGGACGCCATCGAGCGCAACCCGACCGGGGTGACCTCGATTCCCTGCGTCCGGCTGCCCCTGGACTCCATGGTGAACCTGGACTTCAAGGAGGTCCCCATCGATGACCTGATCCGGCTCATGTCCTGCTGGACCGGGAAGAACTTCCTCCTCACCCAGGGCTTCGCAGGGAAGAACGTCACCCTCATGTCCCCGCAGCAGGTGACCGTCGCCCAGGCCTACCGCGCCTTCCTGAGCGCGCTCCGGGCCCACGCCCTCACTGTCGTGCCGGCGGGCGCGTTCATGAAGATCGTGCCGGATACCCAGGCCAAGCAGGAGCCGATCAGGCTGCTGAAGAAGGTCTCTGGGGTCCCGGACGCGGACGAGATCGTCACGAAGATCATCGAACTGCAGCACGTCCCTGCGTCAGAGATCACTCAGGTCCTGGACCAGTTCAAGGGCAAGACCGGCGAGATCGTCGCCTATGGCGAGGACCTCCTCATCGTCACCGACACCGGCACCATGATCCGCCGACTGATGCGCCTCCTCACGGAGCTCGACATCCCCACGGACAAGGAGAAGATCTGGGTGCGGCAGGTGGAGTACGCCGAGGCCGGCGAGGTGGTGAACATCATCACCGGCATCTTCCCCCAGGCCGGTGATTCGGCGGCCAAGAAGGCCGCCCCGGCGGCCCGGCAGCGACCGCAGCGGGGACGGAAGTCGCCGGCTCCCGCTGCGGCGGCTGCGGCGAAGATCATCGGCGGCGAGGCGGAGCCCATCGCGGTGAGCAAGGTCATCGCGGACGAGCGCACCAACCAGATCATCGTCGTCTGCAACCGCACCACCTACATGCGCCTGGACAAGCTCCTGCGCAAGGTGGACGTGCCCATCCCCGGTGAGGGCCAGATCCACATCGTGTACCTGGAGAACGCGGACGCAGAGGACGTCTCGTCGACCCTCTCGAGCCTCACCTCGGGCACCGGCCGCGCGGCCGGTGGTCGCCCGACTGCGGCGAAGACGACCGGCGCCAAGGGTGCAGGAGGCGCCGCTGGCGGCGGCAGCGCGGCGCTCTTCGAGGGCGAGGTCAAGATCACCGCGGATGCCGGCACCAACGCCCTGGTCGTGGAGGCCTCCCTCAAGGACTTCCGCAGCCTCAAGAAGGTCATCGACAAGCTCGACATCCGGCGCAAGCAGGTCTACGTCGAGGCGATCATCATGGAGATCAGCTCCAACAAGGATCGCAAGTTTGGTATGTCCGGCAGCGGCGGCACGACCTTCAACGCGCAGGGTGAGACCGTGCCGATGCTCTTCGGCCTCGGCGGCCTGGGCATCTCGGGCTTCGACGCGCAGCAGCTCATGGGTGGCGGCCTCGCCGTCGGCCTCCAGGGGCCCCTCGTCGACGTCTCGACGGGCAGCGCAGGCGATGGCGCCGGCGTCGGCGATCTCTCGATCCCGGCCTTCGGCTTCCTGCTCCAGGCGATCCAGAAGAACTCCGACGTCAACATCCTCTCCACGCCGCACATCCTCACCACGGACAACGAGGAGGCGGAGATCCAGGTCGGGAAGCAGATCCCCTATCGTGCCTCGAGCATGGGCGGCCTCGGGGGGCTCTCCAGCATGGCGGGGCTCGCAGGCCTCGGAGGGAGCAGCTCCGGTCTCGGGTCCGCCCTGGGCGGCATGGGCGGCCTGGGCGGCCTCATGGGCGGCCTCGGCGGTGGCATGGTCCAACGCATCGACGTGGACCTGACCCTGAAGATCACCCCTCACGTGAACGAGTCCAACTTCGTCAAGCTCGAGATCGACCAGTCCATCGAGGACGTGGAGAGCATCGACCGCGAGCTCGGGCCCACGACCTCCAAGAGGAAGGTGAAGAACGTGGTGGTCGTCCGCGACCAGCAGCCCGTGGTCATCGGCGGCCTGATCCGGGACACGGAGTCCGAGGGCGTTGACAAGATCCCGCTCCTCGGGGACATCCCCCTGGTGGGGATCCTCTTCCGCCAGACCGTGCGTACGGTGGAGAAGAAGAACCTCCTGATGATCATCGTGCCTCACATCATCGACGATCCGTCGGACCTCAGCCGGATCCACCGGGAGCGCATGGAGGAGATCCGGCGCTTCGCTGAGTACCTGGCGACCAAGGAGAAGGAGCACAAGGGCATGGTCGACTACCGCAAGAAGAGCGGCGGCCTGGAGACCATGCGGCAGGTCGTGGACCGGGCGCGCACGGACCGCTCCGAGCGGGAGCGGGCCCGCTTCGAGGGCACCGCGATCGACGTGGTCGGCCCGCCGGACACCCACGACCTGGACTACGATCCGGAGCAGCTCGAGAAGCCCGGCGAGAAGCAGAAGGGTCCTGACAAGGACACCGAGTAGGGGTGCGGGGATGAGCACCGAGACATCGAAGACGAACCTCCTGGGGCTGCCGATCGGCCAGGTCATGAAGGCGCTCGGGTTCGTGTCGGACGGCGAGCTCCAGGAGGCCCTCACCATCCAGAAGGAGAAGGGTGGGCGCCTCGGTGAGATCCTCCTCGAGAAGGGGATGGTCCAGGAGGAGGAGGTCGCCCGGGCCCTCGCTGTCCAGTTCGGCCACGGGTACCTCGAGAAGGCCGATCCCACGCAGCTGGACCCCGGCCTCATCGAGGTCTTCCCGATCAGCTACGCGAAGCAGCACCTCTTCGCCCCGATCCGGCGGGTCCGGAGTCAGGTCATCGTCGCCTGTGCAGACCCGACGGACTCGACCCTCCTGGATGACCTGGGTGCGCTCTACGGTACCGAGATCGAGCCTATGGTGACCACGAAAAAAGTGGTTCTGGAGCTGGTCAACGTCCTCTTCGACCGCCGCAGCGGGGCCCAGCAGGTCATGGGGGACATCAAGGACTCCGAGGACCTGGACTCCATCGCCATGGACCTGCAGGACACCACCAAGGATCTCCTGGAGGAGGACGACGAGGCGCCGATCATCCGCCTGGTGAACTCCATCTTCGCGCAGGCGATCAAGGAAAAGGCGTCGGATATCCACATCGAGCCTTTTGAGCGCCACATCGTGGTCCGGTTCCGCCGGGACGGCGTCATGCACGAGGTGCTGAAGGTGCCCAAGCGCCTCCAGGCGAGCGTGACCTCCCGGATCAAGATCATGGGTGACCTCAATATCGCAGAGAAGCGTCGCCCCCAGGACGGCCGGATCCGGATCCGCATCGCCGGCCGGGACGTGGACGTGCGTCTCTCGGCGATCCCCATCGCGCACGGCGAGAGCCTGGTGATGCGGCTCCTGGACACCTCGTCGACGATCCTGGATCTGGTGGATCTGGGGATGCAGGGCGAGGAGCTGCGCCGCCTGGTGAACCTCATCGAGCGGCCCCACGGGATCATCCTGGTCACGGGCCCTACGGGCTCGGGGAAGACCACCACTCTCTACGCGGCCCTGTCCCGGCTCAATACACCGGATCGGAAGATCCTGACCATCGAGGATCCCATCGAGTACCAGCTCGCCGGGATCAACCAGATGCAGGTGAACGCGAAGATCGACGTGACCTTCGCATCCGCACTCCGTGCCTTCCTGCGTCAGGATCCCGACGTGATCCTCGTCGGCGAGATCCGAGACTTCGAGACCGTGGAGATTGCGATCCAGGCGTCCCTCACGGGGCACATGGTGTTCTCAACGGTTCACACCAACGACGCGGCGTCGACCTTCACCCGCCTCACGGACATGGGCGTCGAGCCCTTCCTGATCTCCTCGTCGGTGCTCGCCGTCCAGGCCCAGCGCCTGGTGCGCGTGGCCTGTACCGAGTGCCGCGTGGCGCACCAGGCCGGGCCCATCGAGCTCCGCCAGCTCGGGATCACGGATCCGACGCCGCGGACCATCTACAAGGCCGAGGGCTGCGAGGTCTGTGCCGGGACGGGCTACGCCGGCCGGAAGGGGATCTTCGAGGTCCTCTCGATGACCGATGCCATCCGGGAGCTCGTGATGTCGCGCGCGGACGCATCGAAGATCAAGCGGAAGGCCCTCGAGGAGGGCATGAGCACCCTCCGCCAGGACGGGGTGCGCAAGGTGTTGAGCGGGATGACCACCATGGAGGAGGTCCTCCGGGTCACCCAGGAAGACCAGGTGGTTTAGGGCATGCCGGTCTATCGATACAAGGGCGTCAATCGGAAAGGTCGGGCCGTCGCGGGCCTGCAGGACGCGGACAACCCCAAGTCCCTCAAGGAGGCCCTTCGAGGCGAGGGCGTCTTCCTCTCGGAGTTCCACGAGGCCGGGGACAAGAACGAGGACATCGACGGCGGCCGCCGCGGCCGCTTCACCCTCTTCGGCGGGGTCAAGCCCCGGGATGTCTCCGAGGTCACGCGGCAGCTCGCCACCCTCCTGCGCGCCTCGATCTCCGTGGTGGACGGGCTCTCGATGGTGGCCCGACAGGTGGAGAATCCTCGGTTCCAGCGGATCCTCAACGAGGTCCGCCGCGCAGTGACGGAGGGCAAGAGCCTGGCCGCGGCCATGGCCGAGCACCCGAAGGTCTTCTCGCATCTCTACGTGAACATGGTGCGGGCTGGGGAGTCCTCGGGGACCCTGGATCTCGTCTTCGATCGCCTCGCCGAATTCATGGAGAGTCAGGTGCGGCTGCGCAGCAAGCTCACCGGGACCATGACCTACCCCTTGATCATGATGGTCCTGGGGATCGGCGTGGTGTCCCTCCTGATGATCTTCGTGATCCCGCGGCTCACCGCGATCTTCGACGAGATGGGGGGGCAGCTCCCCCTGATCACCCGGGTGATGATCTCCATCTCCGAGTTCTTCCAGAACTACTGGTGGGTGGTCTTCGGTGGGATGGTCCTCGCCGTATGGCTCTTCAACCGCTTCCGGAACTCCAAGACCGGGCGGCCCCGCTGGCACCGCTTCGTCCTCCGCGCGCCCCTCTTCGGGAAGCTGATTCGGATGGTCGCAGTGGCTCGCTTCTCCGGAACCCTCGGGACGCTCCTTGCCAGCGGCGTCCCGATCATCACCGCGCTGGAGATCGTCAAGAACGTCCTCGGGAACGTGATCCTGGAGGACGCGGTGGACGAGTGCCGGGTGGCGGTCAAGGAGGGTGCGAACCTCGCCGAGCCCCTCAAGCGCAGCGGCCAGTTCCCCCCGATGGTGGTCCACATGATCGCCGTCGGGGAGCAGAGCGGTGAGCTCGAGAACATGCTCGAGAACATCGCGACGGCGTACGAGACACAGATCGATTCACGGATCACGGTCATGACAGCGCTCCTGGAGCCGATCATGATCGTGAGCCTGGGCGTGGTGGTGGGACTGATCGTCTTCGCCGTGCTCATGCCGATGCTTCAGATGAACGAGATCCTCAAACAGACCTGAGGATCAAATGAGAGGAGAAGTGGCGATGAAGAACCGTCTGAATAAACCCGCAGGGCGGGCCCTGATCCAGGGCCAGCAGGGCATGACCCTGATCGAGATCATGGTGGTGATCGCGATCATCGGTATCGTCGCCGGGGCCGTCGGCTTCGGTGTGACCCGGTACTTCGGGCAGGCCAAGATCGACGCCTGCAAGGCACAGATCGACAACATCGCGAACCACCTCGAGATGTACCTCTACGAGCACGACGAGTACCCGACGAACATCGATGTTCTCTCCAAGAAAGAGAAGGGCCGGGGCAAGGCGATCCTGAAGAAGTCCCAGCTCAGTGACCCCTGGAAGAAGAAGCTGAAGTACGCCGCCAAGGCGGACGGCTTCGAGCTCTGCTCCAGCGGGCCCGACAAGCGGGACGGCGGCGGGGACGACATCTGCTTCGGCGACGACGACAAGCAGGAGTAGGACCACGATGGATCGCCGACGCGGCATGACCCTCCTCGAGGTGCTGATCGCCCTCATGATCGTTGCGATCGTGATCGGGGGGGTCGCCATCTCGGCCGGGTCCGTGTTCTCCAGCCGCCTCGGGCAGACCTCCGGCAAGCTCATGGCCACGATCCGCTACGCATTCGACCGGGCGGTGATGACCGGCAAGACCTACCAGCTCGTGGTGGACTTGGACGAGGGGGCCTTCTGGCTCGAGGAGATGGAGAAGGAGAAGAGCTGCGAGACCCGGCTCCGGGAGATCGATGATCTGGAGAAGGGCAAGGCGGGGCAGGCGGAGGCCGAGGCCAGCGTGGAGACCCTGCTCAAGGGACAGAAGAAGGAGGACATGATCGTTCGGACCAGCAAGCTCCCCGACGGGATCAAGATCGAGGCGGTCATGGCGCAGCACCACCAGGAGCCGGTCACGAGCGGGCAGGCCCGGATCCTCTTCTTCCCCGAGGGCATCTCCGAGAAGGCGTTCATCTGGTTGTCCATGGGCGAGACCGTCCACACGGTGGAGATCCGCGCGCTGCAGGGCCGCGGCGTCCAGCACCGCGAGGAGCTCTCTGCCCGGGACCTGGAGAAGCGATAGATGACGACGCGCAGGGCAGAGGGAGGGTTCACCCTCCTCGAAGTGCTGGTCGCGATGGCGGTCCTCGCTGTGGGCCTCCTCGCGGTGACCACCGCCCAGCAGTCGAGCATGCACAACGCGATGCGCGTCTATCGCGGCCAGGTGGCCGCGCTCCTCATGCGCGGGATCGTGATGGACATCGAGGAGGAGTACCGGGTCGACGGCTTCCCGGAGAACACCGTGACCCACGACTGCGATCTTCCGAGCTACCTCGAGAAGACCTACGAATGTGAATACGAGCTCGAGCGTATGGATCTGGACATGGCCCAGATGACCGACCTCGTGGACGCCAGCTTCGGCGGGCTCCTCGGGGAGGGTGGTCTGGGCGAGCTCCAGGCGGGGGGAGACCTCAGTAGCACCATGGAGGGGCTGGTCGGGGGCCAGAGCCAGGTGGGCGGGATGGACATGGCGGGGCTCGCATTCCTCCTCCCGGTCCTCGGCCCCGAGGGGCAGGCCATCATGGATCTGTGTGGCGTCCGCCTCGAGGGGCTGATCATGGGCTTCATGGGGATGCAGACCCTCGTCCCCATGATCCTCAACGAGGTGGGCAACCGGACCCGGAAGCTCGTGGTTCGGATCTCCTGGAAGGACGGGCCCGTGGGCTCGCGTACCTTCGAGGTGACCACCTTCCTGAGCATGCTCCCCGAGGAGCAGCTCAAGGACCTCAAGGACCTGGAAGACGCGAAGGACGTCATGGACCAGCTCCCCGCAGGGACCCTGCCGGGCCTCGGTGGCTCCGGGAGCCCCGTGGCGCCGGGAGGGTCTCCTCGCCCGAGCGGGGGGGGGGGGCGATGAGAGTGCCCCGTCATGATCCACGGGGGGGGTTCACCCTCGTGGAGGTCCTCGTGGCTGTCGGGATCCTGGCCATGGTGTCCGCCATGGTCTACGGCAGCGTCTCCGTGACCCTGCGGTCCCAGCGCCTGGTCATGAAGACCCAGGAGGTCTACCATGCCGGGCGGGTCTCGCTGACCCGCATGGCCCGGGATCTGTCCTGCGCGTTCCTCTCCAAGCATGTGGGCGTCATGGAGCGGGTGACCGAGACGATCTTCAAGGGCAGCGACGACGATCTTGTGTTCACCTACCTGTGCCATACCCGGGTCTTTCCCACGCGGCCGGAGTCGGATCAGGGGGTGGTCTCGTACTTCCTGAAGAGCGGCTCGGGCAAGGGGAAGACCCTGGTCCGGAAGGAGAAGGCCTGGATCGACGACCGCCCGGAGCGTGAAGGCGACGAGCTGGTCCTGGCCGAGGGCGTGAAGAAGCTCGACATCGAGTACTGGGACGTGACCCAGGAGGACTGGACCGATTCCTGGAAGGCCGAGCTCGAGGACACGGAGCCGATCATCCAGGACGTCGAGGCGCGCAAGACGCAGAAGGTGCTCCAGAAGGTCCTCACCGGGGAGGAGCAGGACGAGGACTTCCGGCTCCCCACGCGGATCCGGATCACCCTGGTCCTCCTGGACGAGTGGGGTGAGGACTACACCTTCGAGACCCAGGTGGAGCTCCGAATGAAGGAGGCGTTCCAATGGTGACAGAGGAGCGCGGGACCCTGGTCCTCGGGCGCACGCGCCCCGACCTCCCGGATGCCCCCACGGGGCAGCGGGGGGTGGCCCTGATGATCGTCCTCCTGGCCATCGTGATCCTGGCCGCCGCGGTGTCGGAGTTCTCGTTCAGTACCCGGGTCAACCTGCGGATGACCAAGAACGTCCAGAACGAGGTCAAGGCCTACTTCAACGCCCGCTCGGGCATCATGGTCGCCCTGTTCACCCTCCAGGCCAAGGAGATGGTGGACAAGATGGTGGGCATGTACGCGGGCCTCCTCGGGGGCGCGAACACCAACAGCATCGAGATGTGGCGGGCCATCAAGCCGCTCTGCGACAGCTTCTCGTCATCGAAGCTCGCGCTGTACGGCATCGACCTCGTCGACCTTGAAGGGGTCGCGGGGATGGGCGTGGGGGAGAACGAGAGCTTCACCTGCGACGTGCAGCTCGAGGACGGCAAGATCAACCTCAACCAGGTCAAGACCGAGCAGGACAAGCAGACCCTCTACATCGAGCTGCGGGGCCTGTTCATGCGGTACTTCCATTCGGAGCTCTTCGAGGAGAACGAGCGGGTCCTGGACGAGGTCATCGGGAACATCATCGACTGGGCGGATCCCGACGACAACCGCAGCCAGTTCGAGGCCGGGGTCTACGTGGAGGGTGTGGGCGGAGGCGGCGAGCGCGCGGCGCCGGATGACGCCGAATACAAGGTCAAGAACGCGTTCTACGACACCGTGGAGGAGGTCCGCCTCGTGGAAGGTGTCACCGACGACATCTACTGTCTCCTCAAGGATCGGGTGACGGTCTACAACACCGAGAAGCTGAACATCAACTCTGCGGACCTGGAGACGGTGAAGGGGCTGGTCTGTTCCCACATGCTCGACGGGGGCTACGTCGTGTGCAACCCGCAGCTGCGGGCCCAGGGGATCCCCACGCCCATCGACGAGGTGGGCTACCTCTTCGAGGTCTGCCGGAACATCAAGAACCAGCTGTTCACGCCTCCGTTCGCGTCGGCGCAGGCCTTCACGAACTTCTTCACGAAGCTCTCCGCATATACGGGGACGCAGCTGCCCTTGGACGCGGCCACCCTCCAGAAGAAGGTGGGGACGAAGGGCAAGATCTGGCGGGTGACGGCGACCGGCAAGGCCGGCCCGATCGAACGCACCCTCACGGCGGTGGTGGATACCTCCACCGCCCGCATCGTCTACTGGAGGGAGTAGTCGGATGGCGCAGAAACTCAAGGCCGTGGATCTCGGGTCCTGGTCGCTCAAGGTGGTGACCCTGAACCGGACCCTCGTGGGGACCGGCGTGGCTGGCGTGGAAGAGCACCCCATGGCGAGCCGCACCGACGGAAAAGGCCGTGACCGCGAGGCATGGAAGCTCCTCCGGGAGATCTTTGGTGAGAGGAAGCTCGCCGGAGAGGCGGTCACCGTGGGCTACCCGGGAGAGCGGGTGCTCAACCGGCGAATCGAGGTGCCCTTCACCGATCGCAGCAAGGTCGACCAGATCCTCCCCTTCGAGCTCGAGCAGCACGTTCCATTCTCGGCGGATGACATCGTCGGCGACTACGTCATGAACAAGGCCAGGAAGAGCAGGACCGGCGCGGATCTCTTCGTGTCGGTGGTGCCCCGGGTGGGCATGGAGGAGCTCCTGGCCGAGCTCGATTCTGCGAAGCTCGACCCCCGGGTGATCGGGCACTCGATGATCGCGATGTCGAAGCTCGAGGCCCTCGTCCGGAGCAGCGGGAGCAACGAGCCCATGCTCCTCGTGGACCTGGGCCACACGAAGACCCTCGCGGTGCTCGTCCTCAACGGAACGATCCTCGGGGTGCGGAGCATCCTCCGCGGCGGCATGACCCTGACGAGGCGGATCGCAAAGGGCCTCGGAGTGGACATGGAGGAGGCGGAGCGGATCAAGCACGCTGCGCATCTCTTCCCGGCAGGGCAGGGCGAGGTCGGAGAGGGGCGGACCCACGAGGTGGCGGCCTGGCTGCAGGAGGAGCTCGCCCCGGTGGCCCGTGATCTCAAGCTCCTCCTCCGCACCGCGGCCCCGGAAGGCTCGACCCCCGTACACATCTTCGGCGGCGGCGCGCGACTCGGGGGTCTCCCGGAGTTCCTCACGGCGGAGATCGGCCGTCGGACCGAGGTCCTGGATGCCTCCCAGCTCAAGATGGCGATCCCCTCGGATCTGGATGATCCCGGGGTCGTCCCCACCCTCGCCCTTGCGCTGGACTCGGTGCGCGGCGGCGACGGTGATCGGATCAACTTCCGCCGCCTGGCCTTTCCCTACGTGGGGGACTTCAGGAACCTCAGGGGTCGGCTGGCGTATCTGGCGGTCCTGGTCTTCCTGATGGTCGTCGCGTTCATCACGCCGAGCTTCCTGAAGTTCCAGGCCATGAGCGAGATGAACGAGACCCTCGAGGCGGAGATCCTGGCGCTCTCGGAGGAGATCCTCGGCGAGCCCCTGGCGGACTACGATGAGGCACTGGCCGCGTTCGAGGGCGTCCCGGGGGCCGAATCCTGGATCGTCTACCCGGACATGACGGGGCTCGAGGCCTTCTACGAGGTGGAGGCCGTGGTCGCATCCATCGACGGGACCGGGGTGGAGGGCGCCGTCGAGGAGCCCATGCTCCCCGAGATCGCCCCGGAGCCGGAGCTCTCCCCGGAGGAGTTCGCCCTCCGGGAGCTCGAAGGCGAGCTCCCGTCGCCCGACGAGATCGAGCCTCTGGAGCCCGCCGCGCCCCGGATCCATGGACTCAAGATGAACACCATCGTGGTCGACATGACCAACGAGACCAAGGGCATCAACGGGATCGTGGATTTCAGTGGAGATTGCAGCTCCGTCGCGACCCTGGAGCTCTTCGAGACCGCCGTGGAGAAGCACCCCTGCTTCCATCACGTGGTCCGCAGCGACCAGCAGGTGCTCCTGTCCGACGCGGATCGGAAGGGATGGCAGCGGTTCTCCCTGAACTTCAACATCGCGTGCCCCAAGGAGAAGGACCGGAAGAAGGAGACGGAAGGCACCCCGGAGGTGGATGGAGAGACCCCCGCGCCGAAGGCGGGGGAACATGGGCAGGTTCCGGGGACACCCCCCCCGTCCCCGGGGCCGCCCATCTCCCCGCCGAAGGCGGACGTGCCCGTGCCCGGAGCGCCGGTCGTCGGGCCTGAAGGCCCTCCCACAGGGGAGACGCGGGACTCGGGGCCGGAGGCCCCTCCCACAGGGGCCGAAGGAACAGAGAAGCCGGAGCGGCCCACCGCGATCGATGCCTACGGCCCGCCGCATCTCGACGCGCCGATGACCACTCCCCGCGCACGCTCCGCACCCCTGGATCGAGCCGGAATACCGGTTCCCCGGACCGTGGAACGTCCTGTCGGGCAGGACCTCAAGCGGCGGATCCCCTCGATCCGGCCGGGCCGGTAAGGAGGACCCATGGCTGCCTTGTCAGGACGAATCGGCTTCTGGAGTCAACTGGGTACCCGGGAGCGTCGCTTGATCACCGCCCTCCTCGTGGTCCTCTTCATCGGGATGGCGGCCGTCGCGTACTTCTACATGGAGAGCAAGATCGAGGAGCTCGAGATCGAGTTCGAGGAAGCCCAGGCGGTCCTCGAGCAGCTCCACCACGAGGCCCGGACCTACGTGGTCTCCATGGAGCGCAAGGAGGCCCTCGAAGGAGCGATCAAGAAGAACGATCCAAAGATCCAGACGGCCATCGACAAGATCGCACGCGGGGTCCAGGTGACCCGGTACAAGAACAACGCAGAGACCCAGATCAACTTCGACAAGGCCATCTCCCGGTACGATGCGAAGCGGAACCGCCGGCCCATCGTCCTCGGTGAGTTCGCCTCGGAGAACGAGCGACGCGCCGCCCGGAAGGACACCCCGATCTTCGAGTTGACCCAGCCCATGGAGTTCGACTTCGTCGAGTTCCCCGGTGTCCTGGAGTTCCTCAACACCGTCGAGAATCCGGAGCACCTGAGGTATGTCTCCTACCTGGAGTTCCACCGGAAGTTCGGCATGCCACACTTCGTTCGTGGGAAGGTCTCCGTCGCCATGTTCATCTATCAGCCGCAGAGTGGCGAAACGGAGGAGGAGTAACATGTTACGAAAGCTCCTGGCCATCCTGCTCTCGATCACCCTCTTCCTCGCCGCATTCGTGGTCTTCATCTTCCTGATGATCCCCGTGGAGAGCATCACCAACTGGTTGCAGCACAAGGTCAACGACTCGGAGACCATCCAGCTCGACATCGGTGGGACCGAGCGCCTGAGCCCCGGCACCATCGTCCTCAGCGACATCACCCTGGACCTGGACTTCGCGGCCTTCCGCAAGGCGCGCAAACGGTCCGAGGCGGCCCAGGATGCCGCGGCGGCGGCGGCCTCGAAGCTCCCGGGCGCAGACCTGGAAGCGGCCCCCTCGGCGGCCGATGAAGAGCCCGCCAAGGGGGGAGCCCTGGCGAGCACCGAGGTCAGCGGGTTCGGCTTCGAGCCGGCCAATGGGCGCCTGATCATCAACGAGCTCGAGCTCGCATTCTCCCCCATGGATCTCCTCACTCCAGGGGCCTTTTCCGTCGAGTTCCGCCTTGATCTCATGGGCGGTCTCATCGACGACGCGGAGCTCTGGTTCAGCAGCAGAACCGGGTACGACAAGCCGCGAATCTTCATCGGCAACATCGAGAGTCTGGACATGGAGCAGGCCCCGGCGCTCAGCGCGTTGTTCAGCGCGATGTTCCCCTACATCCGGACCGACCGGCTCTCGGGCACCGTCGACACGGGCTCGGTGCTCCTCGAGCCCGTGGAGGTCGAGGCGGTGGGCGACATCGCGGAGGAGGGGGTCGAGTCCATCACGAAGTACGTCGGGGAGATCTCCATCAGCCTCATGGACGTGGTGGCCCGCAGTCCCGTGTTCCTGCTGCGCTTCAAGAAGGACGGGAAGAAGATCGCAGAGGAGCAGTTCCGGCTCACGGATCTCAAGCTGGGTGAGTGTGACTTCGTGATCAAGGTGTCGCCGCCGAGCGAGATGAAGGAGCTCGGTCCCGACCAGCGGAAGCGGGATGGCACCGCGATCCTCTTCACCAAGGGGGTCTGCAGCGGCGAGAGCATCGACATCGCGCTCCGAGAGAAGTCCTACCTGCGCATCCCCGAGAAGGAAGGGCTCAAGGGCGCCCGGGTGGATTTCTGGATCAAGTCCGCCTACAGCTCCGAGTTCTTCCGGGAGGAGGAGAAGGTGGACGGGGTCGTGGTGACCCAGAACAAGGCCCTGGACCAGGCCATGCGATTCAAGGCGCGCGGCTTCCAGCTGGCTCAGGACGTGGACGGCTACTACTGGATGCACTGTGTCGGTCCCCTGACCAATGCCTCTTGCAAGCGGCAGCTTCCCCCCGAGGAGAAGCGCCGGAAGCAGACGGAAGAGGAGCGGAAGCAGCGCGAGAAGGACGCGGCCCGGAAGATCGAGAACGAGAAGAAGGAGGCGGATCAGCGGGCGAAGCAGGAAGCAGATCGGGAGGCCCGTGAGTCGCACCGGACCGAAGGGAAGCCCCATGTGGGGATCGTCAGTCCCCCGGACAAACGCCCCGGCGTCGACCGCCCGAAGCGTCCAGACCGCCCCGAGCCCGAGTCGCAGCTGCCTCCTGAAGACCGGGTGGGTCCGGGAGGGGAGGGCCTCGACGACGAAGGCCCCGGTGATGAGGGCCTCGGCGACGAGGGCTACGACGATCCGGAGAACGAGGGTGGGGAGTTCGACGACGAGGGCGTACCCCTCGACGAGGAGCCCCTGTTCGAGGACGAACCCCCTGGGGACGACGAAGGTCTGGAGGCTCCCCTGGGAGAAGAGGGTGAGGAGGGTGCGGAGCCCTCGGAGGGTGAAGAAGGCGAGGATGGCGAACCGCCCCTCGACGAGGAGATCGAGTAGCGTCGCGTCCCCGCAGTCACCGCGGAGGTGGGATGCCCCGGAACCAGCCGGACATTGAATTCCCCCAGAGCATCGCAGATGCCGTACGACGGCTGCGCCGCGTCGCCGTGGTGCACAGTGTCTGGAGCCTGCTGACCGCGGTCCTCGCGAGCCTCCTGCTGGCTCTCGCAGCCTTCGGGCTCACGATCTCCCTGGCCGCTGCCGGCGTCCATGCGCAGCTCCTGGCGGCCCTCTTCCCGGTGACCCTGTCCGTCTCCGGTGCTCTGGTGGCCCTCGTGATGGTGGTCCTCCCCCTGGTCCGCAGTCGCGGCGCAGCGGGACATGCGATCCGCCTGGAAGAGGCCAGCGGGGTCACCGGGGATCTCCTGAGCGCAGTTGAGCTCCATCGGGGGCTGACCCGCAGCGACGTCGGCCCCCTCGGGGAGCCAAACGCCTCCCCGGAGCTCATCGGAGAGGTGGGCAGACGCGCCCTCGACCTGCTCCAGCGGATCCCCAGCGGCGTACTCTATCCAGTCCGCCGGGCGGTGCTGATCTCCTACGGGATCCTCGGCGTCGCTGCGCTCCTCCTGATCGCTGCGAGTCTGCGGCCCGATGCGGCACGGGAGGCCCTGGCCGTGGTGCTGCAGGTTGGAGAGGATCAGCGGGACCGGGAGCGGATCCCGGTGGAGGTGGAGGGTTCTCCGGCTGCCGCCGACGAGAGCGCCGCGGTGCCTGCCCCCAGGGGCACTGGGCGGCCGTGCGAGGAGCTTGAGGTCACCCTGGTCGACCCGGACTACGCTGGCGCCCGCTCCCGCGCGATTCCGGTGAACGGGCGCTTCAGGGTGCTCGCCGGGAGCCGCCTCCGGGTGTCCTGCAGCGGGCCCTTCGCGGATGCGCGCATCGAGCTGGATCAGCGGGCCGAAGGGGAGCGCTCGAGGATCCCGATGGAGCTCCTCCCCCGGCGGGACCGTGATCTGATCTTCGCTGCGGAGATTTCCGTGGACGGACCCCAGGAGCTCCGCCTGCTCCGTCGCCTCGACGAGGCGGGGGGCAACCTCTGGCACGGCGGTGTCTGGGTGTTCGAGATCCTCGAGGACGCGGTGCCCTCCTGCTGGCTGGTCGACCCGTCGACGGACATCGCGGCGGATCGCTCCCGATCCCTCCACGTTTCGGTGGAGGCGAAGGACGACTGGGGCATCCGGAGGGTGCTCCTGCGGTACAGGGTCCTGGAGTTCGACGAGGAGGAGCGGGTCATTGAGCTGGCCGTAGCGGACGACCAGCGTGATGTGCGTGTGGACGACGTGGTCGCCATCGCAGCCTTCGGGGCCGAGGGTGGGCAGCACGTCGTGATCCGTGCGGAGGCGGAGGACGGTCGTCCAGGGGAGGCCCCCGGACGCTGCCGTACACGCCCCGTGACCCTGACGGTCTACTCCGCCAACGAGGAGTATCGCCGGATGGTGCTGGAGGCGGCGGAGCTCCGGGATCAGACCATCGAGCTCCTCGGGGACGTGCTTGCGACGCACAATCGCCAGGGGCTCGGGTACACCGTGGGGGTGGTCCTGACCTTCGAGCGCCTCTCGGATCTCCTCGCCGGCCTCTCCGCACAGATCCAGAGCCTCGCAGAGAGCGCGATGGTGGAGCAGGACATCGTGCGCCGCTTCGCTGAGATGGAGGCGCGCCTTGGCGCACAGGCTGAGGCCGCCGAGGACTGCTGGCAACGGCGCGACGAGCGTCTCCGTGGATGCGTCGACCAGCGCATGCAGAGTCTCGGGCCAGAGCTCGAGCGCGACGTCCTCGCGTTGGCGGATGTGGTAGACGGGCTCCTCAACAGCTACCTGGTCCACTGGAGCCAGGAGGTGGAGCAGCAGCGCCGGGCCCTGAGCCATCTCGTGGCGGCTTCGGGACGGGGCGCGACCAGGGACGGAGAGATCTTCAGACTCGCTGCGCGCCTGCGCGTGAAGCTGACCCGGATGCGCGACCTCTCCGCCGCGGTGCGACCCATCCTGCCCACCGCCCTGGTCGCCGGGACCGCCACCGGGGGGCGTCCCGGCCCGGGAGGCCTGGTGGCCCGGGCGGACGACGCCCTGGAGGCGCTGATCTCCTGTCTCGGGAACGGCGACCAGGCCGCAGCGACGGCCCTCGTGGACTCCATCGGGCGCTCCGTGGACGAGCTGAATCGATCCATCGAGGGAGAGTATGCGCGGGTCCTGGCCCGCTCCACCGAGGGCTTCCAGAAGCGGGTTGTGGACCTCAAGCTGGTGATCCTCGAGGCGAAGTCCCAGTGCCGGGACATGCTCGAGGAGCTGCGGGACTTCCTCAGCGCCTGGGAGAAGCGCCAGGAATCCCACCTCAAGCCCAGGCTCAAGCGCCGATGGCTGGAGATTCGACGCCAGATCCGGACGCTGCGGAAGCTCTCGGCGCGCCTGGACGAGTCCACCTATCTGCCCCTGGAGCGCCAGGGCGTGGCCGAGCTCCGGTCGGCGCTGGGAGAGCTGCGCGGGAGCCTCTCCCGGGCGCGGATGGAGGACGCCTCGACGACCCTCGTGCAGGTACAGGAGCGGCTCCAGTCCATGCACTACTCCCTGGAGCTGGTCCAGCGCTATGGGGGGCCGGGACAGCAGGCGCAGAAGGTGCGGAAGGAGATCGAACGCATCGACGCAATGGTGGAGGCGGCCGGCCGGCTCGAGGCAGAGATTCGGCAGGTGATGCCGGTGAAGCAGCAGCTCCTCCGGGCCGGGGATCGGGTGCGGCTCGACCGCCTGGTGGAGATGGGTGAGGCGATCACCGGTCGCCTGCGCGTGGCCGAGGAGAAGCTCGCCGCGATGGAGGCGGCGTTCCCGGGTCTCCACGGGCGGGTGGATGTGCTGGTCTCCCAGGCGCGCCGGGCGGCAGACGACGCGCGGCGCTCGCTCCAGGCCCTGGACATCGAAGGGGCCGGGACCATGGTGGACTACGCGGTGGACAGCCTCTCCGGGGCAGTCGTGGTCCTGGATGAAGCGATGCGCCCGGCTCGACGGGGCGCGTTGGTGGTGGCGTCGGGGACCGGAGGTGGCTCCGTGGATCTGAAACCAGCGGACGGGGCCGATTTTCCGCGCATGCTCCAGATGCTGGAGGAGGCAGCGGACACCCCCCTCCCGGAGCCATGGAGGGGGATCGTCGACGATTACTTCCGGAGGCTGGTGCGATGAGTCGTGTGGTCGCAATGGCCTTCATGCTCTGTCTCTCGCTGCCGCACCCTGCCCCGGCGCAGGAGGTCGGGACCGCCGGCGACGCGCTCGCCGGAGCCCGTGAGGCCTTCCTCGATGGTCGGTACCGGGATGCGGAGGAGCGCCTCGGGGGGGTCCTCCGCGATGGGTCCATCGAACCTGCTGTGCGCGTCGAGGCCCAGGGTCTCCTGGAGCGAGCGGCGGCCTGGCGGATGGTCACAGGATCCCTACGGCGCGAGGTGATCGAGGACGGAGTGGAGCTCCTGGCGCCGGAGGAGGAGTGGGACGTGCTCCGTCCCCTGGTCGCGGAGGTCGTCGAGGGCTCCCGTCGGGCCTTCCCCGAACCCATGGTGCGGGCGCCTTCGTTCCGGGTGGTGGTCCTGACCCACATGGAGCACTTCGCCGTGGTCTCCGATCTTCGTGCGGCGGAGGTGATCGGCGCGGGCGTGCGCGGCGTGACCCTGTTCCGGACCCTCTTCGTCCTGTCACCCTCTGCGGTGCCCGCAGGGTACGACTGGCAGCGCGTCATCGCGCACGAGCTGATCCATCTCGTGGTGCGGACCCCAGGCGGAGCGCCCCTGCCGATCTGGTTCGAGGAGGGCCTCGCTTGGTCCCTCGACGACCTCTGGCGAGGGGGTCCATTGCGCAGACCGGGGCCCGTCGACATGGGCCTCCTGGGCCTGGCGGTCCGGAACCGCAAGATCCTCGACTGGGAGCGCCTCGGAGAGTCCTTCGCCAGCGCTGCGGACCCTCGTGTGGCGCGTCTGGCGTTCACCCAGGCGGCCCTGGCCGTGCGTGTTCTCCTGGATCGGGGCGGGGCGGACGCCCTCTGGGCCATCTGTGAGGGGGTCGGCGGCGGACGGGACTTCGATGAGGTCCTGGAGGAGGTCCACGGGTTCAAGGCCGAGCGACTGCGGACGCGGGCCACGACGGTGTGGACCCGCGGGAGCTCCCGGGAGGAGATGAACGCTGCGCGCATCCTCTTCGAGGTTGAGACGGCGCCGGAGGGCGTGGCCGCAGCGGATCGGATGCACCTGGCGGATCTCCTCTGGGGGCGGGGCAAGAGAGAGGCCGCGTTGCGGGTCCTCGAGGGCATCGACGACGCCGGGCTCCGCGCGACCTCTGCCTGGTCGCTCCGGGCCGGGAGGCTCTACCTGGAGGTGGGGCGGATCGACGCGGCCCTCGAGACCGTGGACCGTGCCTTGGAGATCACCGGCGATGACGGCCAACTTCTCCTTGTCCGTGGGTTGGCATATGAGACACTCGGGAGAGAGCAGGAGGCGCGGGACGTGATGGCCCGGGTCCACCGGCTCCAGCCCTTCGCCGCGGATGTGCGCGTGCACCTTCGGAGGCTGCAAGGAGGAAGCGATGAGCACGACCGGTGACCTCCAACTCCTGGATCGCGTGAAGGCCGCCCGCGAGGCGCTCTTCGCTGAGCTCCAGCGGCGGATCGTCGGGCAGAACCGGACCCTCGAGCTGGTGATGGTGAGCCTCCTCGCCGGGGGCCACACCCTGGTGATCGGGGTCCCCGGGCTCGCCAAGACCCTCCTCGTCCACACCCTGGGTGAGGCCCTTGCCCTTGCGACGAGCCGCATCCAGTTCACCCCGGATCTCATGCCCTCGGACATCACGGGCACCGAGGTGCTGCAGGAGGACCGGGCTGCGGGGAAGCGGGTCTTCACCTTCGTGAAGGGGCCGATCTTCGCGAACCTGGTCCTTGCGGACGAGGTCAATCGCACGCCGCCCAAGACCCAGGCTGCCCTCCTCGAGGCGATGCAGGAGGGGCAGGTCACCGCGGGGGGCAGGAGTTGGCCGTTGCCGCGTCCCTTCCACGTCCTTGCGACCCAGAATCCCATCGAAGCAGAGGGGACCTATCCCCTCCCTGAGGCGCAGCTGGATCGGTTCCTGTTGAGCATCCACATGGAGTACCCGAGCGCCGATGAGGAGGTCCGCATCGCAGCGCTCACCTCGGCCCCCTTCGCTGATCCCATCAGGGAGGTGCTGTCCGCGGAGGAGCTCAGCGTGCTCCAGGATCTCGTCCTCCGGGTCCCCGCCGCGGAGCACGTGGTCCGGTACGCAGTGGCCCTCACCCGCGCGACCCGCCCCGGGGAGGGTGCCGACCGCAAGGTGAGGGATTACGTCCTCTGGGGTGCGGGCCCCAGGGGCGCGCAGCACCTGATGCTCGCAGCGAAGTCCTGGGCCCTGCTCTGCGGGCGCCCGGCCCCCAACGTCGAGGACGTGCGGGCCCTCGCCGTGCCGGTGCTCCAGCACCGCATGGTGATGAACTTCCGGGCGGAGTCCGAGGGAGTCTCGCCTGGTGACGTGATCCGCCATCTGGTGACTGAGGTCCCGGTGCCGGTATCCGGGGCATGAGCACGGAGGTGGCCCACAGCGCCCTCCTCACGGTGGAGATGGAGCGCCGGCTCGCCGGCCTCTCCTTCCCGATGCGCCAGGCGATGCGCAGTCGGGTCCTCGGGCAGCACAGGAGCCGGCAGGTTGGCTCCTCCATCGAGTTCAGCGAGCACAAGGAGTACCATCCCGGGGACGACCTGCGGCGGGTCAACTGGAAGGCCTACGGGCGCCTGGACCGCTTCTACATCAAGCACTATGTACAGGAGGCCAGCGCCGCAGCGATGATCCTCCTCGACACCAGCGGCTCCATGTACATCGAGGGTGCGGACGGGGCCCCGAAGGTCCGGTACGCCGCAGGGCTCGGTGCGGCCCTTGCGTACGTCCTCCTGCATCAGGGGGACAAGGTGGGGATGCTCCATGCGACGGGCAGCGACGGGTTCGAGGCCATCGTCCCCCACCGGCAACCGGCCCACTACCATCGGCTCCTGGAGGCCCTCGGAGGCGCCGCCCGGGTGGGCGCCACGCCGGATCGCGAAGACGGCGGTCTCCCCGCCGCGTTCGGGGAGGCCCTCCGGGTGGCGGACCTCGAGCGCTGGCACGACACCGCGATCCTGGTGTTCTCGGACTTCCTGTATCCCTTTGACGAGCTGCTCGGCCGCCTCGGTCGGCTGGGGTCGCGAAACAACCGCGTCTACCTCTTCCACGTGATCCATCCCGAGGAGTACGCGCCGACCCTGGAAGACGGCGGGCCCGACTGGACCCGCCCGGGGCGGGAGACGTTTCCCTATCGGGACATGTGCCGGTTCCGGTCCCCCGAGACCGGGGTGTCGGTCCTTGCGGATCCCCGGATGGTCCGCCGGGAGTACCTCTCCCGCTACGCGGAGTTCCTGGAGGAGCTCCGCGGCCGATCCGCGGGGGCGGGGATCGCACACATTCCGGTGAGCACCGGTGAGCCCGTTGACCGGTTCCTGGTCCGTTACCTGCGGGGAGGGTGAACCGTCGCCGTGGAGCATCCAGAATACCTGTTCGCCGCCGCCCTCGCCCTGGTGCCCCTCCTGGTCTACGGTGTCCCCCACCTCCGCGTCCAGGAGCGGAACTTCCCGGCGCTCCATTTCCTGCTGCGCCGATATCCGACGCGCTTTCAGCGCTTCCGGTCGTTGAACCGCGTGCTCATCGCGGTGCGTACGGTGCTCGTGCTCATGGTCGTCGCGCTCTTCATCGGCCCCTCCACCCCCGTGGCCACGAGCGTGCCTGCGGGGTTCGAGGAGTCCGTTGGCCTGGTCCTGGTCGTGTCCAACTCCCTGGAGATGTCGCGCTCCACCCCCGAGGGGACCTACCTGGACCTCGCACGCCGAAAGGCTGCGACGTGGTTGGAGCAGTCTGACCGGGATCGGTTCCTCGTGATCGGCACCTGCGAGGGGGTCCCCGAGTCGGCTGCCTGGGGGGATCGGTACACAGCGTTGGCGGCGGTGCGGGACCTGCCTCAGTCGTTTGCCTGGTGTCCGGCGGGGCCCGCCGTTGCGGCGGCTCGGCGCCGCTGGGCGGGGGACGCGGTGGAGGTGGTCGTTGTCTATCATCCCGGTGACGCGGAGCCGCTTCAGGAGGCCCTGGCCGATCCGACGGTGACCCGCCTGCCCGTGCTCCCGGGCGCGACCGGCGGATCCGACGGGGCGACCCTCCTCGATGCTACCCTGTGGGAGGGCAGAATCCAGGTCGTGGCTTCCCTGCGCTGCGCCAACACGGAGCTGTCGGTCCGCTGCCGGGGGACCGGTGAAGCCGCCGCGGTGATCCAGATCGCCGGGCCGGGGGTCCGTTCCGTGGAGGTCGTCCCCGACGGGGCTTGCGCCGGAGGATGGTGGGAGGTCTCCCTCGGGCCGGATGGCCTCGATGCAGATGATCATCTCTGGATCCCCACGCCGGTGCGTTCGGTGATGAACGTCCTCCTGGTGGATGGCGGCTTCGGTGGGCGTCTCGAGGACAGGCGGACCCGTTTCCTGGAGCCGGCGCTGCGCGCCCTGGACGGAGACGGGCTCCCGCTCAGGCTCCAGGTGATCACCCAGGAGGAGCTCACCGCCGGTCGAATCTCGGCTGCGGATCTGGTCATCCTGGGGGACCCCCATCCCCTGCGCGCACACCTCCGGCGCGCCCTCGCTGCACACATGGAGCGCGGGGGGGGCCTCATCACCACCGCGGGCCCACGACTGGCCCGCTGGGAGGAGGGGCTTGGCCTGCTGCCCGGGGCCTGGCGGGTCGCTGATCTCTCCCTGGATCCGGGGCCCGCCCTGGAGGTTCCGTCAGGGGTGGGTTTCCAGGCCGCTGACATGGTGAGGGCCACTCAGACCCAGGGGCATCCCGTGGTGATCCGGCGTCGCCTCGTCCTGTCAGGGATCGGAGGCCTCGAGGCGGACACCGTGGTCCGCTTCGACGACGGGGTGCCCGCGGTGGTGCGCTGGCGACGAGGTGGAGGGCTCGGCTTCCTCTGGGCCGTCTCCGCCGATCTGAGCTTCGGCGCGCTCCCGCTTCACGCGGCCTTTCCCCTGATCCTGGGCAGCCAGGTTCGCGAGGTCGCTGCAGGGCTTCGGACCCACACCGAGGCTCTCCGATGCGAGGTCGGCGTGCCGTGCCCGGTGACCCCGCTGCTCTCTCCGGGCTGGGATCTCACGGACGGGAGAGGGCAGACGTCACCGGATCTCCAGGATCGCCTGGTGCAGGGCCTGTCCCTGGAGCCGGGGCCCTATGTGCTGCGTCGTGGAGACGAGCGGCGCCTCCTCGCCGTCCTGGACCTCCCCCGGGACGCCCGTCGAGCCCTCGCAGCGGAGGGCGGTCCCCAGGACGCCGAGACCCACGCCCGCCGGTTGCCTCCGCCGCTCCCCACGGGGCCGCTCCACCATCGCGCACCGGTGCGCTTCTGGGTGGCCTTCCTTGCGATGATCCTGTTGATGGTTGAGGGGTGGGTGGCGCTGCGGCAGTAGGGTCCCGAATGCGGGCCAGACATCTTCAAAGCCTGACTTCTTCACAGATGAGTTAGGTGGCTCTTGTGACATCTTCGTGGGTCGTCTTTGCTTCCTCCACGCGGGCCCAAGGCGAAACCCACAGTGGCCGCGTCGATCCATCGGTCACGGTCACGGTCACGGTCACGGAAAATCAGAGGAGGAGCCATTGGATAGACGGCGTCGGAATGACCTTCACAAACTGGATGTGTACCGATGCGCCCTCGCTCTCTACCGAAGGACCGGATACATCATCGCCCAGTTCCCGCGGGGAGAAGCTGAGGCTGAGCAAAGGTAGGTGGGTCGTGCACTGAACGACTCAGGTTCGCCGTGACCGTGACCGTGACCGTGACCGTGACCGTGACCGTGACCGTGACCGTGACCGTGACCGTGACCGTGACCGTGACCGGCGCCAACCTCAATCTGCCCATCCGATCATGGTAGCCACAGCGGGATCATCTCGAGCAAACTCTGCACCCGAGTTCTCTGTCAGAACCCACGAAGATGTCAGGAGGGCAAGTCAAGTTTCAGGCCCGCAGCCGTGACCATCCCGCGATCCCAGCCGGGGTGCCCGCGACCCGGATTCCCGTGGCTAGGACCGCGCAATGCGGCGCTGGTGCCAGCGTTGGGGGAAGGGAGAAGAATCCGGGTCGCTGGCTCCCCGGCGATGTAGCGCCATCGAGCGACTCTCGTCGGTTTGGGGCGAAGCTTCGCTAGTTCCCCAGCCGCACCTTCAGCTCCGTGCCGAGCTCGTCGATGGCCTTCCCCAGCGCAGCGCGCAGGGCATCAGCCTTGGTGTAGTGGCCCCCCTTCACGGGACCCACGGTGAAGGCGGCGAGCTCCTCTGCGGTGCCGCTCTGCAGGACCCTCACGTTTCCCGATGCCTCTGCGTAGTGTTCGTCCCCCTGGGTCCCCAGGAAGCGGGATTCGACCTGGACGACCACCACCCGTGCGGCGCATTTCTCCAGCCCGGTGGCGGCCAGGGCCGCCGGGTCGCCGGGCTCGGCGAGGTCCGGGAGGAGGGTGATCCCCGCCTCGGAGAGGGCCGCGCGGACGCGGTCCCGATGGGAGGAGGCGCAGATGCCCGCCGCGCCGTCGGTGCACGCGAAAGCCAGCAGAACGTGGCCCTTCGCGTCGCACCGGGCCCGCCAGATCGCGGCCCGTGGGATGGCGACGAGGGCGTAGGCGTCATAGACCAGGCCGCTTCGGCGCCAGGTCTCGGAGTAGTCCTGGACGAACTTCACGTCCTCGACCTTGACGCTCTCGGTGCGCGCGCTCGTGGTGATGCGGACGTCCACGCTCTGCTGCTGGTCGACGACGATCTGCTTCGTGGCGATCTCTCCGCCGATCTCAACGGCGATCTCCTGCGCCATGGTCAGGAGCGCGTCCTGGCGCGCGGTGCGGCGGGCCTCCTCGAGACTCTCCGCCCCGGTGGACAGCCCGTTGTAGTAAAGGAAGCCCCCCATGGGATAGGACGGCTTCCCGATCCAGTCCGGGCGCTGCGGCGTGCTGGACTCGAGCATCGTCGGGCCCGCTGCGCCGCATCCCGCGACGAGCAGTGCGATCAGGGCGACCCTGGAATTCATCATGGCTCTCCCTCGTCCAGGTGCATGGAGCGTCTGACGTACGGTATCGGGTTTGCGCCGTCCGGGCAAGTTGGAGAACCGGCGGCGAAGTGGTATAAAACCTTGGCTGTTCATGGCATCGGAGGAGCCTCACCATGGGTGAGAAGTACTGCCCGCATTGCGGGACGAGAGTCACTGGAGACCAGAAGACCTGCCCCAGTGACGGTGCGGTCCTCTTCGAGCTCCGCGTCGGTACGGACCGCTCCGGTACGGTCCTCGCTGGCAAGTTCAAGCTCGAGAGGCTCCTGGGCGAGGGGGGGTTCGGCTCCGTCTACCTGGCCACGAACATGGTCCTCGGGCGGCCCGTGGCGATCAAGCTCGTCAAGCCCGAGCTGGCGTCGGACGCGCAGGTCGTCGAGCGCTTCCTCAACGAGGCGCGCCTGGTGACCCGACTCAGCCATCCCCACACGATCACGACCTACGACCTGTACCAGGACGTGGAGCACAAGGCCACGTTGATCCTGTCCATGGAGTACGTGGAGGGGCAGACCCTCCGGGACCTCCAGAAGAGCGCCGGCGGGCGCCTGGAGTGGCCGCGGGCCCTGCACATCGCGACGATGATCTGCCAGTCCCTCGAGGAGGCCCACGAGGTCAGCATCATCCACCGGGATCTCAAGCCCGCAAACATCATGCTGACCAGGCTCTACGGCAAGGACGACTACGTCAAGGTCATGGACTTCGGCATCGCCAAGGCGGTGGAGGGGCGGGACGAGCCCTCCCTCACGGCCACGGGGATGTTCGTGGGTTCACCGGCCTACATGAGCCCCGAGCACATCGGCGGCAAGGACCTGGACGGGCGGAGCGACATCTACTCCCTGGGCGTGATCCTCTACGAGATGGTCTCCGGGAGGCTGCCCGTCAGCAGCAAGCAGATCACCGCGCTGATCCAGACGAAGCTCACCACCCGCCCGCGGCCGATCCGGGAGGTGGTGTCCGGGCTCGACATCCCCGAGGATCTGGAGGGCCTGATTCTCTCCATGCTGGGCCTGAATCCCGAGGAGCGGCCCCGGACCGCGACGGTGGTTCGGGAGCGGATCGAGGCCATCCTGCGGCGCCACGGCGCCATGGCGATCGGGGCGTCGTCGGAGGAGACGGGGGTGGCTGCCCGCGTCGCCGGTGTGACGCAGCCGGGAGGAGAGACGCGGGGCTTCGCGACCGAGGCGCTGGAGGCCGCGCTCTCCCGCGGTGGGACAGCCTCAATGGAGCCTCCGAGGGCCACCCCCGCTGCGGCGACGATGGCGTACGACGATGCGACCGGAGCCCCCATGGCCGCGAGGGCCCGGGAGGGCACTGTCGCCTACAGCGAGACCAGGGCGGAGCAGTTCGGGGTCGATGCGCTGGGCGCGACCATGGAGGCCGGGGTCGAGGACATCGGCCTGGACGCGACCATGGATGCTCCGACGAACATCCCGGTGTCGGAGCCCGCGCCTCTGTCCCTCGAGCCGATCATCCACGCTGTGGGAGGGCCTTCAGGCCCGACTCCCCCGAAGGCCATCATCGAGGCCCCCCGCAAGGGTCCGCCGCTCATCCCCCTCGCCATCGGTTTCGTGTTGGTCGCAGGTCTGGCCTTCGGCGGCTGGTACGCGATGAAGGACAGGGGGACGGCGCCAGGGGAGGAGGCGCAAGAGCCGGCGCAGGAACCGGCGCGGGAGAAGGTGAAGACCCCCGGGGTGGCCAGACCTCCGGCTCCCAGGTCCGACCCTGCTCCGAAGATCGAGGCCGTGCCCGAACCCCTTGTGGGAGGCCCGTCCACGGGCCGAAATCGGGGCGTGGACGCCCCTCCCACAGGGGAGCCCGAGGTGGAGCCCGTGCCCGAACCCCTTGTGGGAGGCCCGTCCACGGGCCGAAATCGGGGCGTGGACGCCCCTCCCACAGGGGAGCCCGAGGTGGAGCCCGAGGTGGAGCCCAAGCCGGAGCCCAAGCCCGAGCCCAAGCCCGAGCCCGGACTTGCCCCGGCGGAGGCGATCAAGGCGTCGGAGGCGAAGAAGGAGGCCGAATTGCAGAAGGTGGAGGAGAAGCTCAAGGGCCCCGATGACTCGGTGGGCAGCAAGCTCGACGATGCGTTCAAGGAGCCCCCTGCGGATTCGACGGGCAGCAAGCTCGACAAGGCCTTCGAGGATCTCGACGACGATGAAGGGTTCTAGCACCCCCATGGGCGACCAGACGACCCGGACCGGTGCGAGCTTCTCGGGCCGGGGGACCCGCTCGTCCCGCCTCGCGAAGGTCCTGATCCTGGCACACGGACCGGACCCGGAACGCCTCGGGGAGGTGGGCGTCCTTGGCCGCGTCGCCGCGGTGATCGGGAGAGACCCCGCCGCGGGGCTCTTCCCCGGCGGCCCCGTCGACGACGGCCTCCTCTCCCGCCGTCATGCGGAGGTGACCCCGGGGAAGGGTGGGGAGCACCGGGTCAGGGATCTCGGATCCCGCAACGGCACCTTCGTGAACGGCGTCGCGGTGCGTGGCGAGGACGAATGGGTGCTGCGACCGGGGGATGTCGTCCGGGCCGGCGGCGTCTTCATGGTCTACCGGGAGATCCCCGAGGACCTCCTCGATCTGCTCCCCGATCCCGACTCCTCCCTGGGGGGGTTGAGTGTTCCGATCCGCCGGGTCCAGCAGCAGCTGCGACTCCTGGCAAGGGTCGACCTGCCCGTGCTCCTCCTGGGCGAGAGCGGGACTGGAAAGGAGCTGGCTGCGCAGGATCTCCATGCCCTCGGCGATCGTCGGGACGGTGCCTTCGTGGCGGTGAACTGCGCTGCGATTCCCAAGGACCTGTTCGAGGCGACCCTCTTCGGCCACGAGCGGGGCGCGTTCACCGGGGCCACCGAGCGGCACCCCGGCCTCTTCGAGGAGGCCGACGGGGGAACCCTCTTCCTGGATGAGATCGGCGAACTGCCCATGGGAGTCCAGGCGAAGCTCCTGCGGGTCCTCGAGGACGGAGCCGTCCTGCGCGTCGGCGGGACGAGGCCGCAGCAGGTGTCGGTGCGGGTGGTGGCAGCGACCCGTGCGAACCTCTCCGCGTTGGTCCGCGAGGCGTCCTTCCGCGACGACCTCTATGCACGCATCGCCCAGGCGGTGATCGAGCTGCCGCCGCTGCGGGACCGGATCGAGGATCTTCCGATGCTGGTGCGTCGATTCCTGGACCGCGGCGACGCCGCGGCGCCGCTCCTGTCCGAGGAGCTGGTGGAGGAGCTGCTGTTGCACCCCTGGAGACTCAACGTGCGGGAGCTGCGCTCCCTGGTCGAGCTCCTCCCCCTGGATCACCCGGACCACCTCGGGCGCGTGCCGATGCGGCTCGGCGCCATCACGCGCGCCCGCATGGACAACTACGAGGGGTTGCAGGAGCCCGGAGACCGGGAGGCCATGGACGCAGCCCGGCTCCAGGGGTTGCTCTCCAAGCACCGCGGGAACATCTCCCGGGTCGCCACGTCGCTGGGGGTCCATCGCTACCAGGTCTACCGATGGATGGAGCGATTCGGCATCGCTCGCGAGTGACACGGTGTCGACACGGGTGTCACTCTCTGGGGCCCCAAGGCGGTCGTTCCCCCTGTGGACAGGTTGGATCCTCTCTGGCACAGCATGTGCGGTAGCTTGCGCCGAACCCGGCGAGAAGGTATCTTTTGCCGGACTCGTCAAGGAAACCAGATGGAGGACCCGTCATGCGTATCATCATGTTCACCAGTCTTGTCGCGTTGCTCTTTGCTGTCGGCTGCTCAGGGGGGTCGGATCGGTGTGACTACTCGGACTGCCCCCGCCCGGAGTGGGCCGACGTGCCGCCTGCCCTCGGGGCCGTGGGCATCGCGCAGGGCATCAACGTGGGGATGGCCCGCAAGCTGGCCACGGACAGCGGTCGGCAGCAGCTCGCGCGCCAGATCGCCGTGAAGGTCATGGGCGTCCTGGATCAGAGCGCGCAGCAGGTCGTCGGGGCGAACCCCGGCGAGATCACGGGGCACCAGTACGCCGAGGAGATCACCCGGACCCTCCACAAGCAGTTCCTCACCGGGAGCCGCGCAGTGAAGTTCTACACCGACTGCTGCACCGGCGAGCAGTACGCGCTGGTGACCATCGACCAGGAGGGCCTGGCGAGCGCCGCCAACACCGCAGCGAAGCTCGCGGCAGAGAAGATCCTGAAGCAGGCCGAGGCGAAGCACCAGGAGCTCTCCGACAAGATGGTGGAGATCCTGGACAAGGAGTTCCCCGGACAGTAGGGGAGAGGAGACCACCATGAAGAAGATCCTGAGCATGACCCTGACCCTGACCCTGACCCTGGCGCTGCTTGCGAGCTGCTCCTCCAGTGAAGGCCAACTCTGCAACGACGACGCCTGCCCGAGCCCGAGCTGGACCGAGAACCCGCCCGCGCTGGGCGCCGTCGGCATGGCCAAGGGGATCAACGTCGCCATGGCCAAGAAGCTCGCCGTGGACAACGCCCGTCACGAGCTCGCCCGCCAGATTGCGGCCAAGGTCATGGGCGTCCTGGACCAGAGCGCGCAGCAGGTCGTCGGGGCGAACCCGGGTGAGATCACCGGGCACCAGTATGCCGAAGAGATCACACGGACGCTGCACAAGCAGTTCCTCTCCGGGAGCCGCGCTGAGGACTTCTACCGCAACTGCTGCAACGGCGACTGGGTGGCTCTGGTGACCATCGACCGCGAAGGCCTCCTCCAGGCTGCGAACATCGCCGCCAAGCTCGCCGCCGAGAAGATCCTCAAGATGGCCGAGGCCAAGCACAAGGAGCTGGCCGAGAAGATGGAAGAGATCCTCGCCAAGGAATTCCCTGCTCAGTAGCCCCATCCTTTCTTGCCACAGGATCAATCTGAACTAGGATGGACCTCGACGTGCGAGGTGCGCGTAGGGAGAGGTGCGTTTGGGGATCCTGGGGCTGCCGATCCGGTTCTTCGAGGAGATGGGGCGAATCACCCTGTTCTTCCTGGAGACCCTCGTCCAGACCTTCCGCCCGCCCTATCGCGTCGGGCTGTTGGTGAAGGCCATGGAGTTCGTCGGGGTGGGGTCCCTGTTCATCATCCTCCTCACCGGGGTCTTCACCGGGGCGGTGATGGCGCTGCAGTTCATCTACGCGCTGGAGATGATCAAGGGCGAGACCATGGTGGGGGGCAGCGTGGCGCTGTCCCTGTCCCGTGAGCTGTCCCCGGTCCTCGCCGCGCTCATGGTGACCGGCCGGGCGGGGAGCGCGATGGCCACGGAGCTCGGGACCATGCGCGTCACCGAGCAGATCGACGCGATGGAGACCATGGCGGTCAACCCCGTACAGTACCTGGTGGTCCCGAGGCTCTGGGCGTCGGCCATCGTGATGCCCATCCTCGTGGTCCTGTTCACCCTGGTGGGGATGGCGGGATGCTATTTCGTCTCCGTGGAGTGGATGGGCGTGGACTATGGCCTGTACATGAAGACCGTGCGGCACTGGATGGAACCCCGGGATCTGTGGATCGGGAACATCAAGGCCGTGGTCTTCGGGATGACCTTTGCGGTGATCAGCTGCTACAAGGGGTTCAACGCAGAGGGCGGGGCCCGGGGGGTCGGCCGGGCCACCACCAGCGCGGTGGTGCTCTCGTCGGTGATGATCTTCGTGTTGGATTACATCCTGACTGCGCTGATGTTTTGAGGGAGATGGCATGGGGAGCACGCAACGATTCATCCTGCTGGTGATCGCCGGCATCGGCGCGGCGACCCTGCCTGCCCTGGTGTGGGTCCTCCTGCACCAGGACGGGGTCCCTGCGACCCCGGAGGACGAGGTTGCCGTCGAGGCGACCGTTCCCGATGCGGCGGACGTCCTCGAGCAGCGACTCCAGTCGCGGACCGTCGAGCGCACCAACTTGGAGGTAGCGGTCCCTGGTGCGACCCTGCTCCGGATTGACCGCATGGTGCGTGCCCCGGGAGAAGGGGCCGACGCCGAGGGCGTGACCCTCGACCTCGCGGCCCTGTGGACCGAGCGCCGGGGGCAGCTGGGCCGCGAGATCGACGATCTCTGGAGTCGGCTTCCCGAGGATTGCACGACCATCCACGCCAAGACCGCCAGGGTGACCTTGGGGTTCAACGGCCCCGGCGGTGCGCCCCTGGTCATCGAGGCGGCGCCCCTGACCCTGACCCGGGGCCCGGGTGGGCTCGGGGTCTCCCTCCAGGAGGCGCTCCCTGACGGCGCCTCCCTGGTGCTGGACCTCGAGCGTGTGTCCCGCACGGGCAATGTCCACCTCACCGCCACTGCGAGCGGCCCCTGGCCCGTGTCTCCTGCCTGGCTCCCTGACGGATGGTCCATGCGGTTCAGCCGCATGGACCTTATGGGGACCGCCGGCCTCGTGTTGCAGGGGTTGCACGTTGCGGACGCCGAAGGGCACGAGGTCTTCCGTGCAGACAGGCTGACCGTCGAGGCAGAAGGCACGGTGCCGTCTGCCCTCCTGCGGGACGGCCTGCCGGGTCGGTCCCTCGGCGCCGAGCGTGGCGTGAACCTGAAAGCGCTGGGCGTCGGGCTGCGATGGCCGGAGGCCCTGCAGCTCCCGCTGCTGGAGGAGCTGCGCCCCCTCGCGGGCGCTGGCACGGTCCAACTCGAGGCGGCCTCACTCATCCGAGGGAGCGGCGTCCCGCTGCGGCTCGAGGAGATCGTCGTGAAGCGTGGCGGCGGGCAGATCGCGAAGGCCGCGTCCCTGGAGATCATCGAAGGGCCGGCCCTCGCGGCGCGTGACATCACGGTGACGTCCGGGATCCTCGGCGTCTCCGCCAGGGGACCCGAGGTTCGGATCGGGGTGGACGCCTACGGGGTGGTTGAGTGGCGGATGGGGAATCTCGAGGCGATCATCGCGCCGGGTCCCGTCGACCTCATGCGGATCACCCTCTGGGGCTCCGGGGTGGTCGAGCGGCTCAAGTCCCTGCTCGTCCGGGCTGAAGCGGGGGAGGCCCCGGTCGCTGCGCCCCCTCCCGGCGCCCTCCTGCCGGACACCCGCCCCCTCCGTGACCTCCTCGAGAACCATCGCTTCCTTTGCGAGGACTGCGCGTTGACGCTCACCGCAGGGCCGGTGGATCTCGTCTTCAAGGGCGTCAAAGCGACGGCGACCTGGGAGCATGCCAGCGAGCTGTCTCTTCGCTTCGAGGCCGGTGGTGTCGAGGGGACCGACGATCTGGCCGGTCCCTTCGTGCTCTCTGCCGCGTTGGACTCGGCGGGGAACCTCGCGCGGCTGCAGGCCCGTCTCGGCGGCGAGAAGATCTCTGCGCTCTTTCGGCGCGCTGTCCCCGGGAAGGCCCTCCGTGAGGGCGCCATGGAGCTGGACCTCTCGTGGACCCGGTCGGATCTCGGTGCGGTCTTCGGGGGCTGGATCAAGGGCACCGATCTCCTCGTCGAGCATCGATGGATCTCCGGCTGGCCCGTTCGCATCCCGGGGCTCCGGGTCGAGGTGGAGGGCCTCTGGGACGAGAAGGCGGATCGGCTGGGGGTCTCGGTCTCCCGCGCAGAGGTCGGCCAGGTCTGGGGTCGGGGGAGCGTGAAGATCGGGCGCCTCAGCGGTGTCCGGACCTACGACGTCTCAGTGGACTTCCCGGAGCAGGACTGCGGGAAGCTCTTCCGCGCCATCCCCAAGGAGCTCATCCCCCACCTCGCGGACGCGTTGTTCCAGGGCTCGCTCTGGTTCCGTGGCTCCTTCTCCGTGGATCTGGAGGACGTTCGCAAGTCCATCGCGGTGGAGTTGAGCGGAGACTGGGAGCGGTGTCGCGCCGTGACCCTCGGGGCCAACGTGGACGTGGATGCGCTCAACCGTGGCGACTTCATCCACCGGGTGGTGGTCAAGGGAGAGGATCTGGGCATCCTGGTGGGGCCCGGATCGGGGGAGTTCACCCAGCTCCACCGCATCCCAAAGTATGTGCAGGCGGCTGCGTGGGGGACGGAGGACCTGGGGTTCTTCGAGCACAAGGGCTTCAAGCTGAGCCTGATCCGGCGGGCCCTGATCCTGCTGTTTGAGCGTGGATACTTCGCCTACGGTGGCTCCACGGTCAGCCAGCAGCTGGTGAAGAACCTCTTCCTCTACCGGTCCAAGACCCTCTCGCGGAAGCTCGAGGAGGCCGTCATCACCTGGCAGATGGAGCGGGCCCTCACCAAGGACCGGATCCTCGAACTCTACATCAACTGCATCGAGTTCGGACCGATGATCTGGGGAATCAAGAGGGCCGCGAGGACCTACTTCGGGAAGTCGCCGGACGAGCTCACCCCCCTCGAGGGTGCGTTCATCATGGCAAACAAGCCTGACCCGCCGTATGGTTACTATATGTACCGACGGGGCAAGGTGAACGATCGCTGGAAGACGAAGCTCAAGCTGGTCATGGATCGCCTCCACTTCCAGATGGGCGTCATCTCGGCGTCGCAATACGAGGCCGAGTCGCACTTCGAGCCCCGGTTCAGGATCGTCGGCGGGGAGCCGCCCGCGGAGGGCGAGGTGCCCCTGCCCGAGGGAGATGTCCCCGAGGGGGCGCCGCCGGCAGTGGACGACGGAACCGTGCAGCTCTGAGAGCGGAGGACCATGGGCATCCCAACAGCACGTCACGCAGTCATCGCCGTCGCCTTCGGGGTGTCGGTGGTTGCAGTGATCTTCATGGCCCTGACGGATCCGGGGGTGCGCTTCCGACTCGGGGATACGATCACCAAGGATCCCCGCGACGTGAAGCTCCTCGCCCTCAACGAGGTCACCAACGTGGTGGGCTTCCTGCGCGAGGGGTACGCGTACCCCGATCGCCTCCTCCCCCGGGCGATGCTCCTGGCCTCGCTGCGGTCACTCCAGGACAACAACCCCTCGCTCCTGGTGATCGAGAGCCCCATCGGTGAGGAGGAGGACATCGACACGGTGACCCTCCGTCTCGAGGGCGAGGATCACGCCTTCGATGTGTCCAAGATCGGGGATCTCTACGCCATGAACTGGAAGCTCATGGAGATCATGGGGCTGCTCGCCCCGCTCCTGGAGGAGAAGGAGACCGAGCTGGAGAATCAGCTCCTCGAAGGGATGCTCTCCACCCTCGACCCGCATACGGTCTACCTGGACGAGCGGGCGCTTCAGGAGATGCAGATGTCCACCTCGGGGAAGTTCGGGGGGCTGGGCATCGTGATCTCGGTTCGGGAGGGCCGCCTGCTGATCCTCTCGGTCATGGCCGACACCCCCGCCGCGGAGGCGGGGCTGCGCACCGGTGACGCCATCGTCCAGGTCGAGGAGGAGAGCACCGAGAGCATGACGGTCTCCGAGGCTGCCACCCGCTTGCGGGGGGAGCCCGGGACCACGGTCACCCTCTGGATCAGTCGAAAGGGCGCCAAGACCCCCCGGCGCATGGTCATCGAGCGCCGCGTGATCAAGGTCAGGAGCACAGAGTCCCGGATGCTCCCCGGAGGGGTGGCCTATTCCTGGGTCAAGAACTTCCAGAGGGGCACCTCCGACGAGGTCAGGACCTTCCTGGACGACCACCGGAGCGCCATCACCGGCGGGGTGATCCTGGACCTCCGGGACGACAGCGGTGGGGTGATGCAGGAGGCGATCAAGCTGTCGGATCTCTTCCTCGCCGGGGGGGTCATCGTGAGCACCCGTTCCCGTCTCCAGGGTGAGGAGGAGGTGGACACCGCCACCCTCGGAGATCCCTGGGAGGAGATCCCCCTCGTGGTCCTGGTGAATCACTCGTCGGCGAGCGCCTCGGAGATCGTGGCCGGCGCCCTCAAGATGAGCGGACGCGCCACGATCATCGGGGGACGAACCTTCGGCAAGGGGAGCATCCAGTATCTGCGGGAGCTGGGCCGCGGCGCGTTGAAGATGACCGTGGCGCAGTACCTCACCCCGGGAGACATCTCGGTACAGGGCAGCGGAATCGAACCCCACGTGGAGCTCACCCCGATGTTCATCGACCAGGGGGGGATCGACCTCTCCATGCCCGCGCCGGAGACCGTCGGGGAGGAGGACCTGCCGAACCGCCTGAGGGCGGCCAGCGATCTGCCGGATCCCGAGCCGCCGGTCCGTGAGATCCATTACCTCGTGGCCAACTTCGAGGAGGAGGAGCAGGACGCCGAGGCGTTGTTGCCGGATCCCGACGCGAAGCGCCCCGGTGGCGCGATGGACGACGAGGGCGACGTCGCGCTCCAGGTGGCCCTGACCCTGCTGGAGGTGGCCGAGGGTCGGAACCTCACGGGAGGGCGTCTCATCGAGCTGGCGCAGCCTGATCTCGACGTGTTCGCCGCAGCGGAGCAGGACGACCTGGGGATCGTCCTGGCGTCACGGGGGGTCACCTGGGAGCAGCGGACCACTGTGCCGGGGGTCGATGAGATCACGGTACGTCTTCTGGGTCCTGCGGGACCCATCAACGCCGGGGAGGAGGGCGACGCGTGGCTCCGGGTCCAGAACCAGGGGGGGGAGACCCTGGACGGGCTCCACGGCGTCGTCTTCTCGTCATCCCAGGAGTTCTCACGCCAGGACTGCGTCGTCGGCCGCCTGGAACCTGGGGAGACCGGGAGCTGCAGGGTCCGCCTGGCGCCCACGTCCTGGAGTCCCGATCGGACCGACCTCCTCTGGATGGATCTGTACTCCATGGACGAGCCGATCCAGGCGGTGGGGCCCGTGGAGGTCCACACCCGGGCCGCCCCCCGCCCCCGAATTGCGGCGTCCTGGCACCTGGACGCGGCGGAGGACGAGTTCGACCTCGTCGTCCGCCTGTCCAATATCGGTGCGGGGCCGATGATCGAGGGGATCGCCACGGTGAAGCCCCTGGAGAAGGGACGCCTCTACGTGGTGCGCGGGCGGTCCCGCATCGAGAGCCTGGCCGCCGGTGCGAGCACGACCTTGGCCTTCCGCATCCGTGCACAGGGGGACACCGGGGCGGGGTCTGCGGACCTCAAGCTCTGGGTGACGGATACCCAGCATCGTCGGGCCTTCTCCTGGGACCTGGCGCTCCCGTTGGACACCGGCGCCGCGGAGGCCCCGGTCCTCTATCAGCCAGGGTTCGATCTCGAGAGCGTCCAGCCGGCTGAAGGGGTCGGTGACGCCGAGGTCCTGCGGATCCACGGCATCGTCGATTACGGTCCCGACGCCGGCAAGGGGGATGTACTCGTTGCCTACGTCAACGGGGAGAAACGATCGGTGGTGCCCTTCGCAACCCCGAAGGCGGGGCCCCAGGGGCTCCATCGCTTCTCCCTCGAGCTGCCCCTCGAGGTGGGGCCCAACCGGATCGTGCTCTCGGCGATCCGCAAAGGACAGTCGCAATCCTTCGTGGAGTTGATGTATAATCGGCTTCGCTGAATCGACGCCGGATGCCGAACCGGAGGGAAATACCATGCTGCGATCGAGCCTCCACATCTCGATCCTCGCCCTCGCCACCCTGCTTCTCGCTGGGCAGGTCCTGGGACAGGAAGGGTACGAGAACATCGACGACCTGCTCAACAAGGCCCAGCGGGCCGCTGAGAGCGGCCGCCTCAAGGAGGGCCTCAGCCTGTACAAGAGGGTCCTGGATCAGGAGCCCTCGAACGAGGCGGCCCTCTTCAGCCTCGTGGTCCTGTCCGAGGTCGTGCAGGAGTTCGGCGACGTGGTGCTTTACGGCACTGGGTACCTGTACGTTGCGACGACGGACCTCGACAAGGAAGAGATCGTGGACAAGATCGCGGCCGCAGAGGCCAAGATGGCCCACCCGGGACGGCTCCGGATCAAGGTGTACCCGGCACAGGCCGAGGTCACCGTGAACGGCGTTCCCCTGGGAAAGGGGGAGGTGGTGATGGCCGCACAGGTGGGCCTCGCCTATCGGGCCAAGGCCGTCATGACCGACTATGTCCCCTGGGAGGAGGAGCTGCGGGTCGAGTCCGACGAGGAGAAGGTCATCACGAAGCGCCTCGAGAAGATCATCTACAAGGGCACCGTCAGCGTCAAGGTCATCCCTGACGGCGCCGTGGACGTCTACGTGGACACCCGCAAGGCCGGGACGGACACCTTCACCTTGAAGCTGGTGGAGGGGAGGCGCCTGGTCTGTTTCAAGAAGGAGGGCTGGGACCGCTGGTGGCGGTATGTCGACGTCCCTCGGAACGAGAAGATCGACCTCGATGTCCAGCTCGAGAAGACCGGCGAGATGGACGGGCCTTGCGACGTGTGGCCCACAGACTGACAAGCCCTTGGCGAGACCGATCAAACGCAAAGGACGGGACGGGCCGCCGGGGAGGCGGGAGGGTCGCGGCCCGCCGAGGGGGCCGACTCCGGTCCGGCGGGAGGGTCCGCTGCGAGAGTTCCGTCCGGCGACGGAGGGCGACATCGGGCGTCTCCTCGATGCCTACGGCTTCAAGCTCGAGGCCCGGGAGCTGTCCCTGCTGACCCGGTTCCATCTCTTCCTCTTCGACAAGAACCGGCAGCTCAACCTCACACGCATCCACAACCTCGAGGACGTCGTCCTGAAGCACTACGTGGACTGCTTCCTGGTGGCCCGGATGACGGAGCTGCCCTCGCCGCTCCTGGACCTCGGCACCGGCGGCGGCTTCCCGGGGATTCCGCTGAAGATCATCCGGCCGGATCTCCACATCATCCTGGCCGAAGGCGTCGGGAAGCGGGTGCGCTTCCTCAAGGACGTCCGGGCCCACCTGGACCTCGAGGGCCTCGACGTCATCGGGCGGAACATCGACCGGGAGTTCTTCTACCCGGTAAACGGGGTCATTACCCGCGCGGTGGAGCTGATCCCGGACACCCTCAAGCGCATGCAGAACAGCCTGCAGACCGGCGGACTGGCGATCTTCATGAAGGGACCCAACGTCGATGAGGAGATGACCCGGGCGCAGAGACGGTACGGTGATGAGTACGAGGTCGCCTTTGATCTCCCCTACACGCTCCCGCGCTCAACCCATCGTCGTCGGCTGCTCGTCTACCGGCGCGTCCGCGCCGACATCGAGGATCCGGAGACAGTCCTGGAGGAGACCGAAGGAGGGAGCTGAATGAACCGCACGAGCACCATCGACAGCGCGTCCAATCCACGCTTCCGTTCATGGCTGAGACAGATCGAGGGAAGCCGTCGGCTCCGGGATGCGGATCTGACCCTGGTCGCTGGGCAGAAGATCGTCTGCGAGGTCCTCGAGCACCACCCGGGCGTGGTGCGGTACGTCCTGGTCCTCCGGGCCAGCACCCTGGGGGAGCTGCCGGAGTTTCCGACCCACGCAGAGGTGGTCTACCTCGCCCCGTCTCTCTTCCGGGAGATGGATCTCTTCGGAACCCGCAGCCCCCTCCTCCTCGTCGCCAAGACCCATCCCGAACCCTGGGAGCCGGCGGCGGCTGCCAACGGCGCCTGGGTGGGGATCCCGTTCCAGGATCCGGTCAATGTGGGCGCGGTGATCCGCTCGGCGGCGGCCTTGGGCGCCGCCGGCGCCGTCCTCCTCCCTGGCGCATCGTCTCCCTGGCACCCGAAGGCCATCCGTGCGTCCGCGGGCGCCGTGTTCAGCGTCCCGCTCTTCCGCGCGGAGGTCCTGCCGGCCACGGCCGAGATCACGGTGGTGGCCCTGGATGCCCGCGGCGACGATATCCGTGGCTACACCTTCCCTGAGCGCTTTCTGCTCCTCGCCGGTGTCGAGGGGCCGGGCCTCCCCGAGGACCTCGCTCCGACCACGACCCTGGCCCTGCCCATGACCGACAGGGTCGAGTCCCTGAACGCGATGGTTGCGACCTCCCTGGCGCTCTACGAGTGGGCGCGGTCTTCCACTACCAGGTCAGCTTGAACGTGATCGGGATCCGGATGGCGGCGGTCGACGCGAGGGGGGGGAAGAGGTCCGCCAGCTCGGCGCGGACTGCCTTCGCCCAGGGCGCCGGGAGGCTGTCCTCCACCAGGGAAGGACCGAACCGATCGCCCTGGGCGTGGATGACGACCCGGAACCCGTGCTCGAACTCCACCACGTGCCACCCCAGGGGCTTCTTCGCGCACAGGTCGCGGGCGCGGTCCCGGGCCACGGAGTCCACCCCGTCCCGTCCCGTGCTCTCGATCATGCGCAGGCGCTTCACCGTCCCCTGGCCGTCGGCCCAGCACGCGACGGCCAGATAGAGGCTGCCGTCCACCGTGGCTTCTGGGACGGGGTAGGGGGCGCCGGCCTCGATTGACCGGCGGGCGCCCTCCACCAGCAGTGGATCCACTGCGTCCGGATTGAGGACCTCGAAGTCCAGAATCCGGCCCCGGGCGTCCAGGCGGAATCGCGTGATGGTCCGGCCCTCGAGGCCGAGATCGACGGCCGCCTCCGGGTAGATCCGGTGCTCTGCGATGCGATCCCGGATCTGCCTGGCCAGGGGGCCCTGCAGTTGGAGCCGCGTGGACGGGACCGCGAGGTGCCCGGACTTCTTCAGGCCGGCGAGGAGGGTGTCGGGGAAGGCGCCGGGCTCGGGTTCGGACTCGGGCTCGTTCGGCTGGACGGTGACCTCGGGGACGGGGACCGGGGTAGGGGGCGCCTTGGTGGTGCCCACGCCCGTGCGGCGGCCGGTCCGCCGTACGGGCCCCGGCGCTGCAGGGCCCTCGGGGAAGTCGAAGAGACCTGGCGGGATCGCCTCGGGGGATCACCCTGAGGTCGTCGTCGGCCGCCAGGGGTGCGGTGAGCCAGGGCTCGGAGGCCATCAGCGGGAGCGGCGGGCCCTCGTCGGGCTCTTCGAACTCCGGAGGCTCGTCGAGGGGCTCCTCCGCCGTGTCCCTTGGTGGCTCGGGCGTCGCGGTGATCTGCCGCCGGAGGTCCTTCCCAGGCTCGAACTCGATGACGATCCAGTGGATCAGGAGCGCAAAGAGGCCCGCGTTGAGGAGGAGGGAGACGAGGACCGGCGCCAGCCAGTCGCGGGGTCGGCTGCGGGCCACGCGGCGCCTCAGGGAGCGACGCAGGCGTTCTGGCCGCCGACGTCCTGGCAGGACCAGCCCCCGGGGCAGTCTGCGAAGGTGTTGCAGATCGCAGTGCAGTATCCGGTCTGTGCGTCGCCGAGGCAGGAGCCGGAGTAGCAGGGGTTCTGGCCCGTGGCGCAGGCGTTGCCCACCGCCACGCAGTATTTGTTGTTCGTTCCCACGTCGAAGTGACAGGCCATGTCGTAGGGGTCGCAGTCCACGTGGTTCTGGCAGGGGACCGGCGCCTCCAGGTCCTGGAGGGTGTCCTCCGGGGGTTCCACCACGGTGTCCTCGCCGGGACCGCCGCCGTCCGGGACGCAGCGATAGGTCTGGCAGACGAAGCCGTTGAGACACTGGGCCTTCGAGGTGCACTCCTGGCCGCAGGTGCCCCCCAGGCAGACCCCCGTGGGCAGGCACTCCTGGTCCGACTGGCAGCCGGCGCCGTCCGGGTAGCAGGTGTTGCCCACGAGGACTCCGTTGCACTGGATCGTCTCGTTGGAGCACCCTGCCAGGGCCGCGACTCCGAGGAGCGCCAGCAGGGCCGTCGTGCGCGTCATGGAGACCTCCGCTCCTAGGATCCCAGCAACTCCCTCAGTTTACCCTCGGACGCCTCCAGGACAAGCCGGTGGAGGCTGCCGCCCACGGAGTCCATGGTGACCACCGCCGGGAAGCGCTCCACCTCGAGGACCCAGAAGGCCTCGGGGGATCCGAACTCCTCGAGCTTGTGGACCGCGACGACCTTCTTGATCGCGCGGGCCAGGACCGTGGCGCAGCCGCCGGGAGCATGGAGATACACCGCGCCGTGCTCCTGGAGCCCGGCGAGGGTCTTCGGACCCATGCCGCCCTTGCCGATCGCGCCCGCGAGGCCGTACTCCGCGATGACGTCGGTCTGGTAGGGCTCCTCCCGGATGCTGGTGGTCGGGCCCGCGGCCACGATCTCCCAGCCCACCGGTGCGTCGTCGCTGACGGGGACCTGCTTGACGATGGGCCCGAGGTGGTAGATGAAGGTGCCCTTCATCAGGGGGCGCAGGAAGTCGGGGCGGTGCTCCACCATGTACTTGTGGGCCACGTCGCGTCCCGTGATCAGCTGGCCCGTGAGGAACACCTGGTCCCCGCTCCGGAGGCCTCGGACCTGCTCCTGGCTGAGGGGGAGCTGCAGCTCGTAGGTCGCCATCAGACCACCTCCTCGATGCGGAAGTCACCGCCTGCTTCGATCACCAGGCGTTTGCGGCGCACGGCCCAGCAGCCGTAGGCCAGGGAGACGTAGAAGCTGGCGGGGTGCCGGTGGGCCTTGCCGATGTTGACCCCGAGCACCGTGGTGTCGCCCCCGAAGCCCATGGCGCCGATGCCCAGGGCGTTGGCCTGGCGGAGGAGGGTCTCCTCCAGCTGCGCAAGATCCGCGTCGGGGCTGGGCTGGCCCATGGGGCGGAGGAGCTGCTTCTTGGCCAGGCCCATGCTGCCGGCGCGGTCGCCGCCGACGCCCACGCCCAGGATCCCCGGCGCGCAGCCGAAGCCCTGGGCCTGGTGGACCATGCTGAGCACGGCCTTGCGGACACCATTCAGGTCCCGTCCGGCGCCGATGGCGGCATCGGGGAGCTTGCACTGCGCGCTCACGTTCTCGGAGCCGCCGCCCTTGAGGAGGAGGTCCACCACGAGGCGGTCCTCGTCGTGCTCCTCGAAGTAGAGCCCGGGCGCGCCGACGCCGACGTTGTTCCCGGAGTTCGCGCCGGTGATCGGGTCCACCGCGTTGGGGCGCAGCAGCTGCTCCGCGGTGGCCCAGGCCAGCGCACCCTCCGTCGCTGCCCGCAGGGTCCTCAGGGACGTGCCCGCGGGGAAGCGGAAGAAGAAAGAAGGGAAGCCGGTGTCCTGGCAGATGGGCGTGCCAAGGCGCCGCGCCTCACGGATGTTCTCGCCGATGGTGGCGAGGACGCCCCGGGCGCCGTCGGAGCCCTCCCCCTCCTGCGCCCCACGCAGCGCTGCTTCGATGTCCGGGGGGAGGCTCGTGGAGGCCTCCCGGATCAGGGCCTTCAGGCCCGGCTGCAGCGACTCTAGGGTCATGGAATCACCTCCTTGACGCTCAGGGAATCTGGAAGAAGGACGGGACGCTGAACACGGGCCTGCCCACCATGTGCAGGAGCCCGATGGTCAGGAACATCCACGCGATGAACACCAGCGGCGCGGCCAGGGCCACCCGATCCCATCGCCGAGTCCGCAGCCGCGGGAGCAGGGTGAACAGCAGGACGGTGAGGCAGAGATCCAGCAGGATCGCGTACCCCAGGAGGGGCGCGTCCACGGTGAAGAACCCCGCGTGGGTCTGCGCGGCCGGGGACATGCGATGAAGGAGATCCTGTGGCACCCTGCCCCCCGAAGCTACATGGACGAGATCAGGGCCTTGAGGTACTCGTATACATTGGCCGTGGACTGGATCGACAGGCGCTCAGCGGGGGAGTGGACCCCGTGCATGGTCGGCCCGAAGGAGATCATCTCCATGTCCTCGTATGGCTCGCCGATGATGCCGCACTCGAGGCCCGCATGGATGATGGTCACCTGGGCCGCCTTGCCCGTGACCTCCTCATGGACCCGCTTGCACCGGGCGAGGAGCTCGGAGTCCATGTTCGGCTGCCAGGCCGGGTAGGACTCATGGAGGGTGATCGCGGCGCCGGCGAGGGTCGCGACGGCCGCGATGGACTCCCGCAGGTTCACGAGCGCGGCCTCCACCGACGAGCGGCTGCTGGTGAGGAGCTCCACGGTGTCGTCGTCGGTGCGCACCCGCGCCAGGTTGGTGGAGGTCTCGACGAGGCCCGTGAGATCGCCGCGGCACATGGACCGGACGCCGTGGGGGATCGAGAGGATCAGGTCGAGCACCTGCTCCCGGTCGACGCCCCACCAGTGGGGGAGGGCGGCGTCGGGCTCCTCGGTCACGAGGAGCTGCGCGTCGGGCTCGATGGCGGAGAACTCCTGCATGAACCCGGTGAGGATCGTCTTCCTGACCGCCTCGATGGCCACGGGGTCCAGCTCGTCTCCCACGATGACCGCGGCGCATTGCCGCGGGATCGCGTTGTGCTTGTCGCCGCCGTCGATGGACGCGAGGCCGAACTCGGCCTCGTCGCCCAGCGCGTCGAGGAAGTGGGCCATGAGCTTGATCGCGTTGCCCCGGTTCTCGACGATGTTGAGCCCCGAGTGTCCGCCCTGGAGGCCCGTGACCTGGACCTTGAACACCGGCTTCACGCCGCTCCTCGAGCGGGGCCGGGCCCAGACGATGTCGGAGTCGCCGCCGCCTGCGCAGCCGACGAAGAGGACGCCCTCCTCCTCGGAGTCGATGTTGATGAGCTTCCGCGACGCGAGGAATCCAGGGCTCAGGGCCATCGCTCCGGTGAGGCCGGTCTCCTCGTCGATGGTGAACAGGAGCTCCAGGGGCCCGTGGGACACCGTCGGGTCCGTAGCGACGGCCATGGCCATCGCGAGGCCGATGCCGTTGTCCGCGCCGAGGGTCGTGCCCCTCGCCTTGAGCCAGTCGCCGTCACGCCAGACCTGGATGGGGTCGGTCTCGAAGTCGAACTCGGTCTCCTCGTTCTTCTCCGGGACCATGTCCAGATGCCCCTGCATGCAGACCGGGGGCACGGCCTCCCTGCCCGGGGTCGCCGGGACCTTGATCAGCAGGTTCTCGACCGCGTCCTTCACCACCTCGAAGCCATGCTCTGCTGCCCACTGCTCCATGGAGGCGATGATCTTTCCTTCCTTCTTGGAGGGACGGGGCACCTGGGTGATCTGCTCGAAACAACTCCACAGGATCCTGGGCTCCAGGCCCGCGAATGCATCACTCATCTCTCAACCCTCCTTGAATGTCAGGGCGGTCAGGATAGCGCGCCGCCCGCGCGGGGACAAGGACATTATGGGAGGTTCACCCAGGCCGTCGCCGGGCCGTGCGCCGCGCAGCGGAAGCCCAGGCCCCGGCGCTGGTTCACCGGGCCGATCCAGTCGGGATAGGCCAGGGAGCAGTAGGGCGCGGTCCGGGAGAAGCTGTACCCGCCGCGGACCCGTCGCTGGATCCCGCTGTCCGGGCCCACGGGGTCCTTGAGCACCTGTTCGGGATCCACCTCGTCGGGCGGCGGGGCCCGGAAGTCCCGGATCCACTCCAGGACGTTGCCCGAGAGGTGGAGCACGCCGTAGGGGCTCGCACCCTCCTCGAGGGACTCGACGTCCTGGTACACGTACAGTTGGCTCGGCGCCCCCTGCTCCTCGCCGGGGCTCCACGTGAGCATGCACATGGCCCGCTTCGGGAGGAGCTCCTCGTCGTCCCCCCAGGGAAAGAGGCGCATCGGTGCGGGGTTCCTGCGGGTCCGCTGCGCGTCGCCGTCGAGCCAGATGCCGCCGCGTCCGGCCTTGACCCACTGGGCGTCCGTGGGCAGGTCCTTGCCCATCCAGAGGCAGTATCTCCGGGCGTCGTCCCAGGACACCTCCATCATGGGCTCGACCATCAGGTGGGCCGCGGTGGCGGCGTCGAGCTCCCCGGGATCCAGGTACAGGTCGTCCCGGGTCGTGCGGGACAGGAAGGGCCGGAGGGCCTCCACGTAGTCCATGTAGTCCCGGGACGAGACCTCCGTGCGGTCCATCGCGTAGGTCGAGAGGGCGACCCCGTGCGGGCGGTTGTCGATGCCCGGCCGCCAGTTCTCCCGCTCCGTTCCCATCCAGAACCGGCCGCCGGGGACCTCGACGGTGCCCGCGCGGGTCTCCCGGCAGGTGGGGATCCGCAGGGTGAGGGCCTCCGCTGGGTCGTCGGTGTCCTCCCGGGCCCCGTATCCCGGCAGGTCGTCGATCTGGATCACCGAGGGGCCGCAGGGCGGCTCCCCGACGCGGTGGCGTCCCGTGACCACGAGAACCCTGCGGCCGCCGCTCGCGGTGACGTGCTCCGTCCAGGAGCCGTCGTCGCCCTCGGCGACGACGGCTCGGGAGAAGTGATCCGCGGGGATCGGAGGCCCGACGGGGTTCCGCTCCGGATCCCCGGGGGCGTAGAGGGCCCAGTTCAGATCCGGGAACTGGTCCCTCGGGATCCCGACGAGCCCGCCATCCGGTCCCTCCTCGACGAGCTGCCATCTGACGTAGAAGCGGCCGACGTTTCCCGCCTGGAGGGACAGGTCGTACATCCGGTAGAGGGTGGCCCCCACGACGAGGGCCAGGACGAGGAGGGTCGCGCCCAGCCAGGCGCCCCGTCGCAGCCGCAGACGGCGAGCGGAGCGATCCACGAGCTGCCGCGCCGAGAGGGGCGGGCGCACGCCCTCGCCCAGGTGCTCGAGCTCCTCGTCGAGGTCGGCCACCACGTCGGGGAAGCGCCGGATGTCCCGCAGCTCGTCCCGATCCAGGTGCTGGATCCGGTCGGGCTGGGATCGGAAGAGACGGACCCGCATACTCTCCTTCGCAGAGCGCCGCTGGAGGTCGGTCTTGTCCGTCCAGGCGAGGATCGGATCCACCAGGCAGTCGTGGACCAGCTCCAGGTTCCGCACCGAGCGGATGTTCACCGGCTGGATGATCCGGAGATCCACCAGGACCTCCAGCGCGGTCTCCAGGGCCGCGGGGGCGTTGTCCCGCAGGGCGCGGGAGCGCACCACCGCCTCGGGCACGGCCAGGCGGGTGCGCGCCGGGCTCACCAGGCTCTGGGCCACGGTGTGGGCCACCCGCGCTGCGTCGGGCTCCAGGTACCGATCGAGGACGTACTTCAGGTGCTGCTCCAGGATCCCCCTCAGGCCCCCCGCCCGGTGATAGTGCTCGATGGTGACCGTGCGCTCCTCGGCGCCCAGGGTCTCGTAGAGGATCGACGCGGCCATCTGGAGGTGGGGCGGGTAGACCGCGTCCCGGGCCTCGGTCTCCTGCCAGATGTGCATCTCCCGGCAGGCCCTGGCCAGGTCGTCCAGGAGGACCGCCAGGAGGTCGTCCGCGATGGTGATCTCCCGGGCCCGCAGGGGCTCCACCAGGGCCAGCGCGCACGCGTCCCGGCCCAGGGGGCCCAGGCGGACCTCCTGCCGCGCGGAGAGCCCCATGGCCCGCCGCAGGGGGGCCAGGTGGGCGAGGAAGTCCTCGCGGATCGACAGGAGCACGGAGACGTAGGTCGAGTCGGTGCTGGAGATGGTGACCAGCGCCTCCTCCAGGTCCCGGCGCCGGTCCCGGTCCACGCCGCCCTCGATGAAGAGGCGCTCCGCCTGGTCCAGGATCAGCACCAGGGGCTTCCCCGTGTCCCGGTGGGCCTTGTAGCAGGCCTCCTCAAGCCGCATGGCCGGCGGCCCGTGGCGCCCCGTGGGGGGTGCGTACTCCTTCACCGAGGGGGCGTCCGTGATGAGCCGCTCCACAAGCTCCTTGAGGGGGTCCCCCCGGCAGGGGATCACCACGGGCTGCGCGCCCGCACGACGGAGCGCGGGCAGAAGCCCCGCGTGGATCATCGACGACTTGCCCGTCCCTGAGGGCCCGGTGAGCACCAGGGAGCGTCCGAAGAGGACCGTCTCCAGGATCTCGGTGATCACCCGGTCGCGGCCGAAGTAGTACGCCGCGTCCTCCTCGTCGAAGGGGCTGAAGAACTTGAAGGGGGTGGCAACCGCGGTCTCCCGGCGGTCGGACGCCATTGGGACCCCGGTCAGCGCGTCGGAGAAGAGCTGTGCGGACATGAAGCGGCGACGGGGCTCCATCTCCAGCGCGTTGAGCACCGTGCGGATCGTCCCGTCGGGGATCTTCCGGGAGACGAGCTCCCGGCGCAGCTCCTCCCGCTCCGTGGTGGTGGGGCGGGCGCCGGTGAGCATCTCGTAGAGCACCACCCCCGCGGAGTAGATGTCCGCCCGCTGATCCACCCGGTGGCCGGCCAGCACCTCCGGCGCGATGTAGCCCGGGGTACCGACCACGGTGACCCCGGAGCCCGGCCGCGCCATGCGGAGGATCCGGGAGACCCCGAAGTCCAGGAGCACGGCGCGCTCTGCGCCGCCGGGCTCGGGCTCGATCATGATGTTCTCGGGCTTGACGTCCCGGTGGATGATTCCCTTCTCGTGGGCCGCGGAGAGGCCGAAGAGGATGTCGCGGATCAGGCCCGCCGCGCGGGCGTGGGTCAGCCGCCCATGCTGCAGCAGCGCGCCCCGCAGGGTCTGCCCCTTGAGGAGCTCCATCGCGTAGAAGAGCTCGCCGGTCACCGGTGCCTTGTCCGCCGCGAGGATCCGCACCACGTTGGGGCTGTCCAGGGCGGCGATGGCCTGCATCTCCCGGGAGAACATGGTCATGACCTCGGGGTCCCGGGACGCGTCGGAGCGGAGGACCTTCACCGCGACCCGTCGGGCCAGGGCGACCTGCTCTCCTTCGTAGACCGCGCCGAAGCCCCCCTCCCCGATCCGGCGGATCAGGCGGAGCTTCCCGGGGAGATAGTCCCCGGGCCCCACGGTGCGGAGGAGCACGGTCTCCGCCTCGGCGTCCCCGGGCGTGAAGTTCCGTGGGCTCCTGGCCACGGGACGCGTGGGCAGGAAGAGCTCCACGTTCCCCGGGGCCGGGGGGGTCAGGAGCTCCAGGGCCGCGTCCGCCGTGGACTCCGCGTGGAGGCTCGACGCGGGGCCCCGGCCGGCGCTGGACTGGAGGTGCTCGATCAGGCGCCGCACGGTCACCGCGCCCACGGATGGATCGTAGGCCGCCCCGTGGAACGCCGCGATGATCGCGTTGATGAGGCTGGGCTCGCCGGGGACGGCCCGTCGCCGGGTGATGATCGTCATGTCCCGATCCGGGAGCCGGAGGCAGGCGGCGAGGTCCGCGGCGGCGCCGATGTCGCCCTCCATGGGCAGCAGGTCCGCGCAGACGACGAGATGTCGGGCCGCGCTCTCGCCCAGGCGCTCCCGGATCCAGCCGAGGGGGAGCGCACCCTCCCCCGCGAGGGACAGGGGCACGTCCCGGGGCAGGAGGGCCGGGCCGTCCCTGCGCAGCAGCGCGTGGCCCGACAGCGCGACGAACACCATGTCCGGGGTGCCGGTCAGGATCCCGTCCAGGGCCTGACGCACCTGCGCACCCACGTGCGACCGGTCGTCCCCGTCGCGGCCCCAGAGGCCCCGCACGACCCACGGCGGCTGGCAGTGGAGGAGGAGGAGCCCGAGCTGGCGGATCTCCTCCTCCCGCTCGAGGTGATGCCCCGGGTCGCCCGGCCGGGCCTCGGGGTGGTGGTTGGCGACCAGGAGCGCCCGTTGGACTCGATTCTCCATGTCCCTCGTGCCTTCGTCTCCGCGAGCGGATTCTCCGGGATCCTACCGCGATAGGCAGGGAAATCAATGGAGTGGAAAGTTGATTGACATCGTCAACAGGTACGACCTATATTTTCCGTGAAACCGGCGTCCAACATCCTGATGGAAAAAGAGGAGGAACCAATGCCTTTTCAAGACGGCCCGGATCCCATGGGTCTCGAGCTCATGGAGATCGGCACTGACTGGTACCTGTTCATCACGAACCCGATCCACCTCGGGTCGCAGACCGAGCCTGCCGGCAACTGGTCGACGGCGCTGAGTGACCTGGTGGACGTGGAGCTCATCCTCGTGGACAGCGCACACGGCACCTACCTGGCCAACCCGGTGAACTCCATCCGGAGCTTCTCGATGCCCACCGGGACCGTCGACTCCGGGCGTGTCCTCGTCTCCCAGTTCCGCGACGCCAGCGGCTCCGGGGACTTCGGCCTCCCCGGCGACGGAGACGCGACGGACTTCGTCCAGCGGAAGGCGACCGCGCGCCTGCAGATCACCTGGAACGCCGGCGTCGATCCGGCGAACTACGACGGCGTGTACCTGCCGGTGTCGGGCTACCAGCGGACCGGCGCCTTCAACGAGAAGGATCGGCTCCCGATCCAGGTCGTGTCTTACGGTCCGATCACCTAGTCCCAAAACAAGCGCATCTGCCTACTGCGGCGGCCGATCTGCCTGTGCTGAACAGCAGATGGACCGCTCGCCATGCTCACTCGAACTCGACGATACCCGGCATCGCCTTCGTTCGCCATCTTTGTCAGCACCGCCAT
>JBDRIT010000203.1:0-25763 GCA_043815665.1 Pseudomonadota bacterium | reverse complement strand
CGGCCTGGGCGAGGAACCGGCGTCGAGGTCAAGGCGCTTCTACGAAGACGTGGTAGAGCCACTTCGAGGAGGAGCAACGCCGAGATCGGCGTCGGGGACCGGCCAGGGGGTATCATCACTTCAGCCGAGTTCATCTAGATCCTAGAGTTCCCCCCGCTCCATCAGCAGCTTCTTTGACATCTCTGCCACCATGGGCCGAACTCCCGGCTTCTGGTGAAGGATGAGGAGGACCTGCGTGGGGAGGATCGTCAGGAGGCGTTGGATTGCGTCGTTCGGGGTGATGGGGTTGGACAGCAGATTGATGGAGATGTCGGGGATGGAGGCCCACTTGCGGTTGACGGCGAGGAAATCCACCGCCTCGGGGGTCAGGGTCGTCATCGAGCTCAGCCAGCGGATCTCAATCTCGGTGATCTGAGGGTTCTTGAGGACCCAGAGCTGGATGGCTCGCTCCTTGTCCTGGATGAGGATCATCCGCTCCGTGGCGTTGCCGGAGATGGCGAGCTGCTTCTTGTGGTTGAGGCTCATCTCCCGCAGGCGCTTGATCGACTCCACGGAGGGTCGCTTGACGCCGTGGGGAAAGTCGATGCCCGCGTCCCCGGCGGTGTCCAAGGCCGAGAGCCCGGAGAGATCCACGGCCCCCCCACCCCGCGTCCCGCGCACCACCTGGGTGACCCCGAGGTCCTCCTGCTCCAGGTAGGGCCGGATCTGCATCGGAAGACCGGCACCGAATGGATCATCCTCCAGGCTCTTGAGGAGATCCATGCCGGTGTCCTTGAGGCTCGGGAACCCGTCGCTCTCCGGGTCCACGAACTCCGCCTCCGGTGCACCGAAGTGAAGAAGGGCGTCCACATTGCCGGGAGCGATGTCCACGGTCTCCGGACCGTTCGCGGGGATGGGCTTCTCCGGTCGGAATGCCATCGTCTCGTTGTCGGACTTCGGGCCCGGGGACTCGTTCCGGCCGGTGGAGCCGGGCGGGGTCCTCGACACCCCCACCTCCCGAGGGGCGGCGTCGGCGGGGGGTTTGTGCGTCGCGGGACCGAGCCGCTTCTCGGCGTCCAGGGCCCTCTCCTGGAGCCACCGGACGTCCTCGTTCTTGGGGAGGATGATCCCCCATGCCTGGTCGTCGATCTGCGTGGCGACCTTGCAACGGACCGTGACGCCGTTGCCGTCGGGGATGTTGAAGCGCACCTTCACCCGCTCTCCGAGGATGAGCGGGATGCGCGTGCGGAGCACGAAGTGGTTGTTCCTGAGGAGGGACCGGTAGGTCTGGACGAAGTCCAAACCCTCCTGGAACTCGATGATGAAAGCCTTGCTCTTCATGGCGGCGATTCTAGAGACAATCGTTGCGCGGTGCAAGGGTCGCGTAGCAGTATCTGCAGCCACCGCTGCAAGTGTCGTACCGACCGATATCACGTGACGGCGCACAGCGGCAGGCCTTGCGCTGGCCAGGATCCCGGAGCCCCGGGACCTCGAGTCCCCAGAGCCGCCGGAGGAGCTCCCCGTCGACGCAGGATCCTCCCGGGAGGAGGGCCCGCTCGTGCCATTCCGGCTCGCAGCAACCAGCGGCTTCGATGCCGTGATCCGTCGCGGTGTCGCGCAGATCCCGGATGAGGTCCAGGAGCGAGGGGTCAACAGGCCCGGTACGCTGCGCCCCCGGGGGTTCTCGTCCCAGGAGGTGGGGCTTCATGGCCCGCTCGGTCTTGCGGTACCAGTCGATCAGGGAGATCACCACACGTTCAGTTGCGCCCTCCAAGGCCCTGGCGAGGTCCCGGAACCGGGCCCTGTGGGACGCAGGCGACAGGAGACCGTCACCGAGGATCATCGGATCGTAGCGCCACACCACGCGCGCCGGGCCGACGCGGGCCGACAGGGCACGAAGCGACGCCGTGGCGACCTCCCACGGCGGAATCCGAGGCTCCAGCGGTTCCCCGTAACCGGTGATGGTGTACAGGAACACGCTGCGGAGCTGCGAGACGGAGGGGTCGTCGAGGTGAGGCAACATCGGTCGGATGTCCCGTGTCCAGAAGAACACGGCGTCCACGTCTTCGGGACGCAGGGAGATCCGGGAGATCTGGGTGGGACGAAAGGGATTCGGGATCTCGACCCAGCCGCGACGGAGCCCCGCCAGGAGCCAGTCGATGTGCCAGGCAGGGAGGTCCGTGCGCCGGCTGGCGGAGAGGATCACGCGTCCTCAGCGGCCCACTTCCCCTCTGCGGCGGCGCGCACCTTGGCGACGACCTCGACCAGGGTTGTGCCGGGGGTGAAGATCCCCTTGACGCCTGCGGCCTCCATCTCGGGGACGTCCTGGTCGGGGATGATGCCGCCGAGGAGCACCGGGATGTCCCCGGCGTCCTGCTCCACCAGGAGCCGGATGATCGCCGGCACCAGGTGGCTGTGGGCACCGGACATGATGGACAGCCCCACCACGTCCACGTCCTCCTGGACCGCGGCGGACGCCACCATCTCCGGGGTCTGGTGCAGGCCCGTGTAGATCACCTCCATGCCGGCGTCCCTCAAGGCACGTGCGATCACCTTTGCGCCGCGATCGTGTCCATCCAGGCCGGGCTTCGCCACCAGCACTCGAATCCTGCGCTCGTTCATCTCTCTTCCTCCCGGAGCGCGTCCTTGAACGCCTCCCGCGCGGCCACGATGCGCTGCACCTGGCTCGTGCCCTCGTAGATCGTGGTGACGCGCACGTCACGGTAGTATCGCTCGACGTCGTACTCCTTGACGACCCCATAGCCGCCGTGGATCTGGACAGCGTCCTGGCAGATCCGGTTCGCCGTCTCGCTGGCGTACAGCTTCGCCAGGGCCGCTTCCCTGGTGAACGGGAGGCCCTGCTCCTTGAGCCAGGCTGCGCGGAGCGTCAGGAGGCGGGCCGCTTCCCAGGCGACGCGCATGTCCCCGAGCATGTCCCGCACCTGCTCGAGCCTTGCGATGGGGCGCCCGAACTGGACGCGCTCCAGCGCATAGCGCCCCGCGTCCTCCAGGGCAGCCCGCCCGATCCCCAGGGCCTGGGAACCGATCCCGATCCGTCCGCCGTCCAGCGCCGTCATGGCGATGCGGAACCCCATGCCCTCTCCGGCGAGGAGGTTCGCGGCGGGAACCCGGGCGTCCTCAAGGATCAGGCTGACGGTGTTGGAGCCGCGAATGCCCAGCTTGTCCTCCTTCCTCCCCACGGAGAATCCGGGGATGTCCGGGGTCAGCAGGAAGGCGGAGATTCCTTGAGGACCGGGCGCGCCGGTCCGGGCCATGAGGACCGTGACTCCTGCGTACTGCCCGTGGGAGATCCACAACTTCTCGCCGTTGAGGATGTAGTCGTCTCCGTCACGAACGGCCTTGCATCGAAGGCTGCCCGCGTCGGAGCCGGCGCCGGTCTCCGAGAGCGCAAAGGCACCACAGACCGCGTCCCCGGAGCAGATCGCTGGGATGTGGGTGTTTCGCTGGTCTTCGGTCCCGTACTTCTGGATGATCTCTGCGACCATGTTGGTGACGCCGGTGGTCACCGCGGTGGCCGCACAGGCCGCCGCGATCTCGGTCATCGCCAGGCTGTACGCGACCACCCCGGCTTCGGTGCCGCCGTAGTCTCCGGAGACGTTGATCCCCATGAGCCCCAGATCCGCCATCTCGCGGAGCGCCGCCAGGGGAAAATCTCCCGATTCGTCAAGGCGTCGTGCGTCGGGCTTCAGGCGCTCCTGGGCGAAGGTCCGGACCATGTCACGGATCATCCGCTGCTCATCGGTGAGGCTGAAGTCCATCATGTGATCATCCCCATCACCTCGAGTCGAGCCAGGAACTCCCGGGCCGCGACGGCGCGAAGGTGCTCGTCGGATCCGCCCCGCAGGGAGGCCAGCCGCGCGGCGCCGGCGCGATGGGCCGCCGTGGGATCGTCGAAGCAGCCGTCATCGCCCAGGAGCTGGAGGCAGCCATCGGTGACCTGCCGCGCCGCCCGGGCCGCATGCAGCTTCGCCATGGCCGTCAGATCCCGGGCCGGTGCGCCCTTGTCGAGGGCGCTGGCGGCCTGCCACCACAGCAGCCGACCGCCGTCCAGGGCCGCGGCCATGTCCGCAACGAGGGCCTGGACCGTCCCGTTCCGCTGCATCGGCTTGCGAGAGATCTCCCGGGTAGAGACCGCTCGAAGGGTGTCCCGGAGGGCCCCCGACGCAACTCCGATGGCCTGCGCGGCGACGGCGGTGCGCTCCTGCAGCAGGATGGTCTCGATGATCCCGGCGCCCTCCCCCACCCCGCCGAGGCGAGCCATTGGCGGCGTGGCGTGGAGCGTGAGGTCGGCGATCCGGGTCCCGAAGAGCCCGATGTTGCAGCGGCGCGGTCGCCACTCGATCCCCTCTGCGTCCCCATCGACGACGAAGAGGGCCGGGTCCTCCTCGCCGTCCACCCGGGCGGCGACGAGGACCAGCGCCCGGGCACCGCCGTTGGTGACGCAGACCTTCTCACCCGAGATCCTGTACCCGTCGCCGTGGACCCCGGCCTGGGTCCCGAAGTTCGTCAGGCGGCTGTCCCCCCCGGGCTCAGCCAGCGCAAGGGCGCCGACACGTCCTGCGGCGAGGGCGGCGAGGGGCTCCTCCCCACCCTGGCAACGCGCCATGGGCGCCCCGGCGAGGAGCGCGTGGGCGGCGAGGGTGGCCGCAGCGCTCGGCCGGCGCCCGGCGAGCCCCTCGAGGAGGAGGCACGCGTCGAAGAGGGTGAGCCCGGCGCCGCCGCGGTCCGACGGCACGGTGAGGAGGGCCAGGCCCTCCCCCCGGGCCGCATCCAGGGCAGCATCGGCCAGGCCTGCGTCATGATCCCGTGGGAGGCTGTCGCCGAGCGCGCGACCCTGCGCAAGGAGCGCCTCCTGCCGATCTTCGAGGACGAGGTGCATGACCGCCCTACTTCCCGGTGAACTTGGGCTTCCGCTTCTCGATGAAGGCGTTCATGCCCTCACGCTGATCGGCGGAGCCGAAGAGGGACATGAACGCGAGCTTCTCCATCCAGAGGCCGGCGTCGAGGGAGAGATCCCCACCCTGGTTGATGACGCGCTTCGCCTGCGCGATGGCCAGGGGACCCTTCCTGGAGATGGTCTTGATGATCTTCGCGCAGTGGCTCAGGAGCTCATCCTTCGGGAGGACCTCCTGCACCAGGCCGATCTCCTTCGCCTTCTCGGCGGAGACCGTGTTGCCGGTGAAGCAGATCTCCTTGGCCATGTTCCGTCCCACGAGGCGGGTCAGACGCTGTGTGCCGCCGAACCCCGGAATGATCCCCAGGTTGACCTCGGGCTGGCCGAGGACCGAGCCCTCGGCTGCGTAGATCATGTCGCAGGCCAGCGCCAGCTCGCAGCCCCCTCCCAGCGCGTAGCCGTCGATGGCCGCGATGATCGGCTTCGGGCAGCTCTCGATGACGGCGAGGGTCGCGAGGCCCAGCTCCGCAAAGGCGAGCCCCTCCTCCGGAGCCATGTCGGCCATGGTGCTGATGTCGGCCCCGGCCACGAAGGCCTTGCCCCCGGCTCCGGTGATGACCATCCCGGCCACCTCCCGGTTGGCCTGCCCCTCCAGGACGCACTCTTTGAGCTGGGCGAGGACCGTGGGGTTCAAGGCGTTGAGGGCCTTCGGGCGGTCGATGGTGATGAGGCCCAGGGGGCCGTCGATGGTCAGGTTGACGTAGCGTTCTTCGGACATCTGGTTCCTCCTCTCCGTCCCTCGGGCTAGATGCGCTCGAGGAGTACTGCCGTGGCGCCGCCGCCGCCGTTGCAGAGGCTCGCAACGCCGCGCTGGGCGCCGATGTCCTCCATGGTGTGCATCAGGGTGACGAGGATCCGGGCGCCGGATCCGCCGATGGGGTGCCCCAGGGCCACGGCGCCGCCGCGGAGGTTCACCGTCGTCGGGTCGATCTCGCAGAGCTGGTTCACGGCCAGGGAGACGACAGCGAAGGCCTCGTTGATCTCCCAGGTGTCGATGTCCCCGGTGGTGAGGCCGACGCCCTTCAGGAGCTTCTTGATCGCAAAGGCGGGCGCGGTGGTGAACCACTCGGGGGCGTGGGCGTAGCTCGCCTGGCCAGCGACGCGGAACTTCGCGGCGACGCCGAGCCCGGTCGCCTTCGCGTCGGACATGAGGACGAAGGCCGCCGCACCGTCGTTGATGCTGGACGCGTTGGCCGCGGTCACGGTGCCGTCCTTCTTGAACGCGGGCCGCAGGGTCGGGATCTTGTCGAGGTTCGCGCGGAAGGGCTCCTCGTCCTGGTCGAAGATCACGGGCTCGCCCCTGCGCTGGGGAATCTCCACGGCGGCGATCTCACGCTTGAAGAGGCCCCTCTCGATGGAGTCGATGGCCTTCTTGTACGACGCGATCGCGAACGCGTCCTGCATCTCCCGGGTGATGCCGTACTCCGCTGCGCAGAGCTCGGCGGCCGTGCCCATGTGGTAGTTGTTGTAGACGTCCCAGAGGCCGTCGTTGACCATGGTATCGATGATCTCACCGTTGCCCATGCGGTAGCCGGTCCGGGCCTTGGGCAGGGCGTAGGGCGCGTTGCTCATGCTCTCCATGCCGCCGGCCACGACGATGTCCGCGTCCCCGGCCTTGATCTGGGAGGAGGCCAACATCACGCTCTTGAGACCGGAGCCACAGACCTTGCCGATGGTGGTCGCCGGGACGGTCTGAGGGAGGCCCGCCCAGAGGCTCGCCTGGCGCGCCGGAGCCTGGCCCAGGCCCGCGGTGAGGACGCACCCGAAGATCACGTCGTCGATCGCGTCCCCCTCGATGCCCGCGCGGGCGACGGCCTCTTTGATGGCGACCGCGCCGATCTCCCCTGTCTTGAGGGGTGTGAGCGCTCCCTGGAAAGAACCAATCGGTGTCCGGGCTCCGCTGACTATGACTGCATCGCGCATGGGTTGAGACTCCTCTCGTTGAGACCGCAATCGTTCATTTCGCCGGGAGAAGATCTATCAGACACGCGCGAGGCAAGTCAACGGGATCAGGGACATTCGTCGGGAGGTTGGACGGTGAGGGTGATGTTGTAGGGATTCTCGTCAGGATCGTTGGAGAAGATCTGGAACTCGTTGCTGTCGTTTCCGTAGCTTCCGTCTGCATCGCAGTAGTTGATCTCGAAGGCAAAGCTCGTGGTTCCGGGCTGGCCGGCGGGGACCAGGGTGAGGCCCCCCGGGATCGCCGGGGTAGCGCCCCACTCGCCCGAGGGCTTCTTGAAGCTGGTGCTCTGGATCACCAGCGCCTCGGTGCCGGAGTTGTAGATCTCGAAGGGGGCATCCATGCAGTACACCGAGCAGCCGAAGTTGGACCAGTTGAGCGGTGCGTCGATGTCGGGACCGGGTTGCTTCACGGGCAGCTTGAGGCTCCGGCTCGGGTGGTCGGGATCGCCGCTCCAGACCGTGAGGAAGGTGGGGGCGGCCTCGGTGGAGCCTGCGGGTGGCGCATAGCGGATGATCAGTGGCACAGAGGTCCCCTGGGCCATGAGCTCCAGGGGCAGATCCCCCGGCTGGATGGCGCCGGGCCAGTGGAGGGACACATGTGGGTTGCCGCCGTCCTCGAGGAAGATCGAGACGAGGTTCAACGGGTTCATCCCGGTGGAGCGGACCTCGACGGGGATCTCGAGGAGCCCGGGGGGCAGGAGATCCAGGAGAAACCAGTCGGGATTGAAGGACACCCCGTCCACCACGAAGGTGACCTTGGAGGCCATGATCACCCACTCGTCGGCCCAGCACTGGGTGCCGGGGTCGCAGGACACGGTGGTGTCGGGGCCGGGCGCGTCCACGCGGGGGATCGCGTCCACGCCGGGGACCGTGTCCACACCGGGGATTGTGTCAACGCCGTGCGCCGTGTCCCCCATCGGCAGGGTGTCTACCGGCGCGCTGAGATCCCAGGAGAACGGAGTGTCGCCGGAGGGCGCGATGTCCTGAAGACCTGTGGATGACTCGGAGCCACAGGAGACCAGGAGGGCGACGATGATGGTGAGGAATGCGGTCCGCATGGAACCTCCCCTCGCAGGTGGCTCGTGTCGATGCTGCGCCGGGAACCTACCGCTTCGCAGCGCGGAGCTCGGCCTGGATCATCGCCACCTGCTGTTTGGCGAGCGTCTGGCGCATCAGGTGGAGGTAGTCCGTCAGGTGCTTCGCCTGGTTCTCTTTGTAGCCCAGCGCGCCGTAGATCAGGGCGAGGACCCGGTGGCATTCCGGCGTCCCCGCTGTCTTGAGCGCCTGGCGGTACTCGCTCAGTGCGTCGCCGTAGAGGCCCTCCTGGAAGGCTGCGTCTCCCGCCTGGCTGCAGGACACCGGTGCCGCGGCCGGTCTCACGGCCTCAGCGAGGGCGACGCGCTCCTCCTCGAGGGTCTTCCAGGCCTTGTCCAGCGAGGCCTGCTCGAGGTCGAGGACCTTGCGCAGCTTCCGGATCTCCTCGAGGGCCCGGTCCCGGCCGGCCTCGGCTTCCTTGCGATCGGCGCGCCGGGCATCCAGGAGCCCTTCCGCACAGAGCTCCTCACACCGCAGATCCATCTCCACCGAGAGCTCGGCCCGCAGCTCGTCCATGAGGAGTCCCCGGGCCTCTGCCTGGGCGACCTGGGCCTGGCGCGCCATCATCTCAGGTCCGATGAGAGCGAGGATCCGCTCTGCGGGGAGGTTCGTGAGGCTCCCTCGCAGCTCCGCCTCCATGGTCTCCAGGCGGGCCTCGAAGTAGCGGCGCTCGTCCTCGGAGCGCTGCTGCGCGTGGGGGTCGGTGTCCATGCAACCTGGGACGAGCACCACCGTGGACAGGAGCAGAAGCAGGAATCGGAGGGTTGGGGTCATGCAGGGCTCCCGGGAAACCAGTTCGTGCGGGCACGATAGCCCGGTCCCCGGTCGCCTGTCAATCGAGGGCCGGATCCCGGTTCGCTGCGGGCAGCGCTCAGTCGGAGGCGACTCGATTCGGGCCCTGCACCCGCGCAAGCCGCTCATCCTCGTCGAGGATGGACCAGTAGAGGGAGGAGGCGTAGACCTTCTGGTAGCGCTCCGACGCCAGTCGACGCCCCTCCACGGTGTGGGTGAGGAAGCCCAGCTCCACCACGAGCGCAGGCATCTCCGCGCCGCGCAGGACGAGGGCCGGCATGTCCTTGACCCCCCGGATCCTGGAGCCCGTGCGCCTGCTCATGCGTTCGGTGAGATGCTCAGCGAAGGCCTTGGCGCGGTCGTGCCCGGAGTGCTGGAACAGATCCTTCACCACGGCCGCAGCGCTGTCCGTCTCTGCGGCGGCCAGGCGACCGATCCGCGCCACCCGGCGGGAGGCGAGCTTCTCGCTCTCCTCCTGAAGCGCCGCGTCGCTGAGCACGAAGGTCTCGATCCCGTTCGCCCGGGTGTTGAACGACGCATTGCAGTGGATGCTGATGAACAGGTCCGCCTGCACCTTGTTGGCGATGGTGATGCGCTCCTCGAAGGGGACGTCACGGTCGTCCTCCCGGGTCATCACCACCCGCATGTCGGTGCGGATCTCCAGGAGCCGCTTGAGCGACATTGCGATGACCAGGTTGATCTCCTTCTCGTAGACCCCCGTGGTGCCCAGGGCACCGAGGTTCTCTCCGCCATGTCCTGGGTCGATGACCACGGTATGGATGACGTCGGCCTCGTATTGCGCCTCCTGCGAGAGGGCGGGCGCAGCGGCGATGAGGAGGATGACGATGGTGAAGATGCGGTGCATACCGGCCTCCAGGGACGCAGTCCTGGAATCAGGTTAACATCGGTACGGTGTGGAGCAATTATCCGACGCTGGGGGCTTCAGGACTCGAAGGCGTCGCCCTGCTGCAGCCGGGCGCCGTGGACGAAGGCCACGGCGTCCATGGCCCGCCTGCCCTCGAGCTGGACGCGGGACAACCACATCGTGCCCTCTCCGCAAGCGACGCCGATGCGCCCCGACGCGTCGAGACCGAGGAGGGTCCCGGGCGGGGCCTCGGCCCCCTCCCCGACCGCTCCGGGCGGGAAGACCTTGAGGACCTTGCCGCGGAACCGGGTCCAGGAGCCGGGCCAGGGGTGGAATCCGCGGAGCCGCGCCTCGACGCGGCCGGCGGCGAGGGACCAGTCCAACCGGCCGTTCTCCCGTGTGAGCATGGGAGCGAGGGTCGCCGCCGCGTCGTCCTGGGGGGTCACCGGCGCCTCACCCTGCCCGATCGCGTCCAGGGTCTCGAGGAGGAGCTCCGCCCCCAGATCTGCCAGGCGGTCGTGCATGACGTCCGCGGTGTCGGCGGGTCCGAGGGCCACCTTGACCTGGCGCAGCATGCCGCCGGTGTCCATGCCGGCGTCCATCTGCATGATGGTGACGCCGGTGTGCGTGTCGCCGCTCGCGATGGACCACTGTATCGGCGCCGGACCCCGGTGGCGGGGCAGCAGCGAGGGATGGACATTGATGCACCCGTGCTGTGGGTGCTCCAGCACCGCGGCAGGCAGGAGCCTGCCGTAGGCGGCGACGAGGATCGCGTCGGGCTGCTTCGCGTCGAGCCACTCCATGAAGCGCCGCCGGAGGCTCCGAGGTTGATAGACATCGATTCCGTGGAGCTGCGCGAGGGTCTTCACCGGTGGCGGCTGAGGTTCCCGCTGTCGGCCCCGAACCCGGTCGGGCTGACAGACGACGCCGACCACCGGGTGCCGGCCGACCCGTACCCGATCCAGGATCCGGGCGGCGAAGTCCGGGGTGCCCATGAAGACGACGTTCATGGCTCGGTGGAATCGTCCGAGGGACCGAACCGCTCTTCGTGCTGCTTCCGGGCATACTCCCGTAACAGGAACTTCCGTTGCAGCGGGCTCACGCGCTGGGTGAAGAGGATCCCGTCCAGGTGGTCGATCTCGTGCTGGAGGGCAACCGCCACGAGCTCATGGCCCTCCACCTCGATGCCCTCGCCGTCCAGGTCCAGGGCCTCGACCTTCACGTAGTTGGAGCGCTTCACCTTCCCGAGGATCCCCGGGAGGCTGAGGCAACCCTCCTCCCACATGATGTCTCCCCTGCGCGCGGTGACCTCGGGGTTGAGGAGGACGAGCTGCTGCGTCCCCTGCTCCACGGTGCCCGCGGCCAGGTCCAGGACGACCATGCGGATCGAATGGCCGACCTGGGGTGCAGCGAGGCCGATGCCGCTGCTCTCGTACATCGTCTCGAACATGTCCGCTGCGAGGGTCCGCAGCGCGTCGTCGAAGGTCTCGACGGGCGCAGCGATCCTGCCCAGGACATCGGATGGGTGGACCTCAATCGTGAGTCGGGCCATCGCAGGCTCCCTCCAGGTCATCGGCGAGTCGGGCGAGCCCGAGGGAGAAGCGCTCCCTGAGCTCGGGATCGGAGAGGACCCGCCAGGCCTCACGAACGGACCAGCGGATCTCCTCCAGCTCGTTGGCCTCGAGCCCGGCGGCGGGCTCCGAAGCAGCGCGGTCCAGGAGCAGCATCAGCTCCCGGGCGCGCCGTGCGACCTCCCCGAAGGAAGCATCGCGGGTGAGGCCCAGGACTTCAAAGTACGAACCAAACCGTGCCCGCTCAAGGAGCTGTGCGAGGCCGGGCCCTGCAGGCGCATGGACGACGTCATGGCCGGTCATCAGTCGTCGTCTCCGCTCCGCTTGGAGATCTTCCAGTGGGTCCCGGTGGCGTTGTCCATCAAGACGACTCCGCAGTTGCAGAGCTCGTCGCGGATGCGATCGGACTCTGCGAAGTCCTTGGCGTGTCGGGCGGCGGTGCGGCGCTCGATGTTCGCCTGGATCTCCGCGGAGTCGATGCACGTGCGGGCGCAGTCCAGGCAGCAGATCTCCGTCAGCTTCTTGGCGGGGTCCCCCGCGAGCACGCCGAAGATCGCCCCCACGGTTCCGAAGATCTGCCGGATCCGACGGAGGGTCTCGATGCGCCCCTGGCTCTTCCGCTTCCGCTTCACGGTCTCGTTGGCCAGCTTCGCCAGGTCCGAGGCGTAGCCCAGGGCCAGCGCGGAGTTGAAGTCGTCGTCCATGGCGGCTTCGATGCGGGCCACCACGCCGCCGAGGACGCTCGCTCCGAGGAGCTCGCCGCCCTCGGGGCCGCCGTCTGCCAGGGCCGCGTCCACCAGCTGGAGGGTCTCGTAGAAGTACTCCAGCCGCGCGGTGGCCTCCTCCAGGTTCTGGTCGGAGAAGTTCAGGGGACTCCGGTAGTGGGTCCCGAGGAGGAAGAGGCGCAGCGCCTCCGGGTGGTAGCGGTCCAGGACATCCGAGATCGTGAAGAAGTTGTCCAGGGACTTGGACATCTTCTCGGAGTCGATGTTGACGAAGCCGTTGTGCATCCAGTGACGAACGAAGGGGCTCACCCCGGAGGCGGCTTCGGACTGCGCGATCTCGTTCTCGTGATGAGGGAAGACGAGGTCCTTTCCGCCGCCGTGGATGTCGAAGGTGGTGCCCAGGTGGGTCTTGCTCATGGCCGAGCACTCGATGTGCCAGCCCGGCCGCCCGGCGCCCCACGGGGAGTCCCACGCAGGTTCACCCTCCTTGGAGGGCTTCCAGAGGACGAAGTCCATGGGGCTCTTCTTGTTGGGATCTTCGTCGACCCGGTCGCTTGCGCCGGCCTGCATGTCGTCCAGGATCCGGCCCGAGAGCTTCCCGTAGGTCGGGAAGGTCGCGATGTCGAAGTACACCGAACCGTCCGCCACGTACCCGTGTCCGTTGTCGAGGATGGCCTGGATCGTCTCGACGATCTGCGGAATGTGGTCCGTGACCCTGGGCTCCACGTCGGGGCGGAGGCAGCCGAGGCGGTCCATGTCCTCGTGGTAATGCGCAATGTTCTCCGAGGCGAGGTCCCGCGGGGCGACCCCCAGCTCGTTCGCGCGCTTGATGATCTTGTCGTCCACGTCGGTGAAGTTGCGGACGTAGGTCACCTCGAGGCCCCTGTGTTTCAGGTAGCGGAAGATCACGTCGAAGGCCACGTAGCAACGGGCGTGCCCGATGTGGGAGCGGTCGTAGACCGTGACGCCGCAGACGTACATGGAGACCTTGCCCGGGATCCGGGGCGAGAGGTCTTCCTTGGTGCGGTTCATGGTGTTGTACAGGCGGATGGCCATCTTCGACTCCTGGGTGTCAACGCGTCGTTCGCCGAGACCTTACTTTCGGAAGCTGATTTCTGCAAGACGGACAATGGAGAATGGGCGTCGGACCCGGTCTCAAGGGTGCCGGAACCGATGCCGCCACTTGCGGCTCGCATCCCGTGGCGCCAACACCCTCTCCAACTCCTCGCCCGTGGTCAGGCAGAGCAGCCTCTGCGCATGATAGGATACTTCGCTGACACCTCCAGCGGCCCTGACGAGCTCGTCGAAGCGCTTGTCCTTCTTCTTGTGTTCGACCTCGTAGCCCCGGGACGCCAGGGCGCTCCGGGACCAGGTGTTGTAGGTCTCCGTGCGGTGGCTCCTCCACCACTCCTCCCAGCAGCGGCGGCCGGCTTCTCCGGTGGAGGAGGTGTTTCGGCACGGGGGACCCTGGAGGCCGGTGAGCAGCTGAAGCCCGGCGGCGGCCCCCTCCCGGGCCGCTGCGACCTTGTGCGTGAGGAAGGGCAGCATCAGCGGCAGGTCATCCCGGGCCGTCGAACGCCCCAGGGTCTCCAGGGCGATGGCCAGGGTCCTGGGGCCTACGCCGTCGCTCGCCAGGAGCTTTCGGCAGGTCCTGAAGGTCTCATCGTCCCGCCATGGAGACAGGGTGGACAGGAGGTCCAGGGTGATCCAGGCGTCCTTCGAGGCCAGCGCAGCCCGGGCGATGGTCTTCGCCGCGTCGATGCCCTCCATCTCAAGGAGGGTGCGGGCCACCCGCTCCGAGACGACGCGGTCGTCTCCGGGCAGGAGGGCGGCGAGGAGGTCCGCAGGAAGCTCGGCGGCGGGGAGCGCTGCGAGTCCGTCCAGCGCATCCAGGCGTTGTCGTCGGGTGCCCCGCGAGACGAGGAGCGCCAGATCCGCCGCGCGGCGATCCACGGCGTCATCCCAGTCCGGCGCCCAGGCGCGGTCCGGACCATAGTCCGTGCAGCCCGCCAGGCGATCCGCCCGGGCGCAGAGGATCCGGATGTGGAAGTGATCGTCGTGTGGCTGGGAGTCCGAGGGCTGGTGCAGGACCGACGCGGCCCGCTGGAGGAGCCAGGCCGGCTCCTTGCGGCGCCGGGCCTCGTCCAGGAGGAGGTGCTTGATCCCCTTGGAGCAGAACATCCACTGCACCACCGGGTCATCGGAAGCCAGCAGGGTCCGGACGAAGGTCCAGGTGGCCGGTACGTCCAGGCGCCGATCCCCCGCGCGCCCCTTCGAGTCGCAGGCCAGCAGGCGTCCTGCGGGGGTCGGTCGTCCCTTGTCGTCCATGAAATAGAATGCGACGTCTACGTCCCGCCCGCCCTGGTGGCTATGGCTCTGCGCGATGGGGCCGCCGCCCCGCCGGGAGAGGTTCGCAACGTCCAGGACCGCGCCGGGATGTCGCCGCGCCGTGGCGACCGCCGCATCCCGCAGGAGTCGGACCAGGGGGGCGACCCCATAGTGGGTTCCGCGCTGGGACACCACGGAAACCCGCCTCCAGCCGGGCCCCACGGGAGGCAGCGACACGTCGTTCTCCACCCGGCCGTCGGAGGCCCTGCGGACGGAACGGCTCTCCAGGGTGCCACGGGCTTCCGCCAGGTAGGATGAGAGAGAGAAGTTGGGGCGCTCCCGCCCCTGCGCCGGGAGCGCGGCCGAGAGGAGAAGGAGGGACAGCAGTGCGGTGCGGGAGCTCATGGTCAGCCGATGACGTTCACCAGCGCGTTGCGCATGACCTTCATGTCCTCGAAGCGGTCATCGGGCTTCTTGGCCATGGCGCGCGCGAGGAGCTCGGTCAATGCAGCGGGCACCACGGGATTGATCACCCGGGGATCCGGCATCGGTGAGCGGCGGATCATCTTCACCAGCTCCGAGACGGAGCGGGCGCGGAACGGGGCCTGCCCCGTCACCATCTTGTAGAGGCTGGCGCCCAGGGAGTAGACGTCGGCCCGATGGTCTGCGACGGACGCGTCGGTGGTCTGCTCCGGGGGCATGTAGGAGAGGGTTCCGAGTCCGGAGCGGCTCTCCTCGAGGAAGGCCTCCTCGAGGATCTTCGCAATGCCGAGGTCCAGGAGCTTGGCCACCCCACCCTTCGAGAAGAGGATGTTCGTGGGCTTCACGTCCCGATGGACGATGCCGGCGCCGTGGGCGACATCCAGCGCGGTGGCCGTCTGGACGCCGATGCTCACGGCGAGGTCGACGGGGAGACGCCCGAAGCGCTTGATCCACCGGCCCACGTCCTCACCCTCGACGTACTCCATGGCGATGAAGCCCAAGCCGCCCTGGACGCCGGCGTCGTAAACCATGACGATGTTCGGGTGGTTGAGGCGCGCGCCCGCCCGGGCCTCGCGCATGAAGCGCTCCATGGTCTTCACGTGGCCGCCGAAGTCCTTCTTCAGGACCTTGAGCGCCACGAGACGACCGAGGTTCACCTGCTCAGCGAGGTAGACGACGCTCATGCCGCCGACGCCAAGCTGACGGAGCAGCCGGAAGCCGCCCAGAGTGGTCCCCACGAGCTCCGTGGGCTCGAGGCCCAGGAAGCAGGAGCGGCTCCCGGAACCTTGCTCGGGTTGCGCGGGGCGGAAGAACGGTGTCGCAGGGAGGCCCTGGTTGAGCATTACGGGGATCTTCCCCACGGAGATCAGGTCACCGAAGCGGAGCTTGCAGCGCTCCACGCGGGTTCCGTTCACGAAGGTCCCGGACTCTGACTCGTTGTCCACCAGGAGGATCTCGCCGTTGCGCTCGACGATCTGGCAATGGGCCTCGTCCACGTCCTCACCATGAATCACCAGGTCACAGTGCTCACCCGCGCCGATGAGGATCTGCTCCGCCCGGCGCACCGGGAAGCTGTCGTCCTCCTGCTCGAAGTGCTTCACCACGAGGTAGGCCACCGGCGTGGGACCCGGGTCCTTGGGCGCATTCTCCATGGGTACGGCGACGGTGGAGCGGTTCGGATCGAGAGGAATCCGGACCTTCCGTCCGCAGTGGGGGCATTGCACCGTCGACCCGGGATCCTCGTCCTCGAAGACGTTGAACTCCGAGCGGCAGGCGCCGCAGACCACCACGCTCTTGTGCTGGTCCTGGAGAACCTCGCGGATGTCGTCGGGTGTGGCGAATCCCCGGGCGACGAGGATGTCGCCGAGGAGCTTGTTGAGGCCCTGGTCCACCAGTCGGGATTGGAGCTGCAGCGCGTCCCCGAGCTGGTCGGCGCTCAGGACGCCCCTCTGCACAAGCAGCTCGCCAAGGGGGATCTTCTTGCCTTTCGGTTGGGTCATTCAGCCTCTCCTCGGGCGCGATTCTATGGGCGCGAGACGTGATTTGCAACGAACTTTACCTGTCTCGCCGAAAGCTGTATATTGGCCGCTGCGTGTCTGCGACTCCTGCTGACGGCCCATGAAGGAGGTTCGATGCGATCGGCATGTCCACACTGCGAGAAACCGATCCTCCCGAACACGATGCTCTGTCCGCACTGCCAGAGCCTCCTCGTCGAGTTCGAGGAGCGATCCCGTGTGCCGGCCTACTTCGGCCTCGGGTTGCTGCTGGTGCTTGTCCTCGCCGGGGCCATCGTCCTCTTCCAGTTCACCGGGGGGGACCAGGCGCCGGCGGAGGAGGCGCGCCAGGCCATTGATCCGGCGCTGGTTCGCGAGCAGGAGGAGGCGAGAAGGCTCCAGGAGCAGCGCAAGAAGCTGCTCGAACGCATCGAGCAGGGCAAGCGCCTCTCCGAGGAGCGGAAGCAGGACCAGGAGGCCTGGAACCAGGAGGACCTGGACAAGAAGCGGGCCTTCCTCCAGGACGCCTACGAGGAGTTCGACCGGAAGGCCACCAAGCTCCAGTCCCGGTTGATCCGCCGTGGGGAGAACCTCATCGAGGCCGGCGCGGACATCGAGGTCCAGGAGAAGATCGAGGCCCTCCTCGAGGAGATGGATCTCATCAACGGGCACCTCGAGCGGATGCTCATCCTCTCAGCAGAAGGCAAGGTCGACCAGGCCCGCGTCATCCTCGACTCCGCCCGGGACCGTTTCAAGCGGTTCTCCCTCGAAGCAGAGCGGTTCCTGCTCAACCACTGAGTTTCCTATCCGCCTTTGGCATCTTTCAGCGCGGTCAGGGGCAACACCAAGGGCCGGGTGGCGCTGAACTCCGCGTCGAAGGTGAGCTGCCGGCGGGTGCCGTCAGCCTCGAGGAGCCAGATCTCCCGACTCTTCGTGGCGTTGGGGGATTGTGGCGAGAGCTCAGTCACGAGGTCCCCTCCATAGCGGGGGCTCGCGTTGAAGGCGATGGTCTCTCCGTCGATTCCCACGGCGAACCCGTCGATGACGGTGTTTTCGATGCCGTCATGGCGCGGGTTGTGGATCAGCCGGTCCAGATCGCCCTGCCCGACGACATCCTTGCCCGTCACGCCCGCGAGGGAGAGGCTCCAGAGGTCGGTCCAGGCCTTGGCGGCGGTGGCCTTGCAGTCACTGTGTCCGACGAAGAGCAGGGTGTCGGGATCCGAAAACTCCATCTGCGTTACTCTGCTGAATTTCCATTCACTGTCAAAGACAACCGTGCAAATGTTTGAAGTATAACCTTTGCCTTCCTCGACTGCCTGCAGGGCGACCACCTCGGGTGGTCCGCCATCGGCCGCAGGCAGTCGGAGCTCCAGGCGATGGTCCACCACGGCGAGGTAGGCCAGCACCGCGCCATCTGCCGAGAGGGCCGACGGGTCGGAGTCCTTGAAGTCGGATCCGGTGCCGGTGCAGTGCCCGTCCTGCAGCCCTCCGGGGCAGATGTAGTCGACCTCGGCCAGGTCGCCGTTCGTCCAGAGGTAAACCCGCTGGCTGCGAATGGTCGGGGAGAGGAACAACGCCTTGCGGCCGTCAGCGGATGGTTGGAAGTGCCCCTTGTAGATTGCGGCCCCGTCCACCCAGTCCTGGTCTCCCTCGGGGGGGATCAACGCAGTCACCTCCGGCGTCTTGGCGATGTTGTCCAGGTCATATCGATTCAGCGCATACTGGCAGCCGGTCGAGGTGCAGAACTGGCTGGTGGTGTACAGGAGGAAGTGCCCGGCGAAGTGGAAGTCCGCCACCCCCTTGAAGGTCACGCCCTTGAGCACCTTGGCCTCGAGGGCCTGGTTGAAGCGTGCGACCTTGAAGACGTGTCCGTTCGGCCCGGGCTTCTCGGTGCTGATGGCGAGCCAGTCCAGGTCGTCGTCCACCACGCAACCGAAGGCGCAGGAGCAGGGTGCGGTCTCAAGCGGCGCTCCGTCGGGAGTCTTGGACAGCACCAGCTCGCACTCGCCGGTGTCGAGGTGGAACGTCGTGAGCCCGTGTGGAGCGTTGAACGCACCGGTCAGCGGATCCCGCCCGGCGCGATCGATGAGCTTGAGGTCATGCTCCTCGTCGTTGAGCCCGGGCACCATACCGCGGTACCCGAAGGCGATGATGTATCCCTCGGGATCGTACGGGCCCGCTGCGTCCGCTGAGACATCCCCGGTACGCGGGACCTCGGCGCCGGTCTCCTGGTCGGACGTCGCGTGGTCCTCGTCGAGGGCATCGCCGAGGGAGCTGCCGTCCCCCCCGCCGTCACCGCACGCAGCGAAGAGGACGAAGAGGAGGCCCGCAACAGGCCACGTCGAGAAGCGGTGTCGGTCCATGTCGTCCCTCCGCTGCGCCAGGCATCTCGATACTAACCCAAGCCTTTTGACCTGTATATGGACCCAGTGATAGACTTCCGACAGTGCACGACAGGGGGTCAATCCATGGAGCCCATCACGCTGGGTCAGTTCTTCCGAACTCTCTCCGGGGAGGGCTTCGGCTTCATCCTCGCGCTCTCCCTGGCGTCGGTCGCGGCAGCGGCGCTGCTGGAGATCGGGATCGCCGCCCGACTCCTCGTCCATTTCCGCAGCCTCGGTCCGGTGCGCACCGACTTCCTCCATGACCTCAAGGTCGACTGGGATCGCCGGGAGCTTCCCATCCTGCTGGTGCGATGGGTTGGTCGCGTCGGCATCTACCTGGCCTTCGCCCTCACGCTCCTCGCCGCAGGACAGGCCGCGTTGGAGGTGTACCGTCTCGGCGGCGCGCCGACCCGCTATGGCGCATGGCGGCTCCCCCTGGCGGAGGACCTCGTGGGTGCGCAGGTCGCGCTCTGGGTCTTCCTGATGGTCCTGGGTGTCCGCACGGTGGTCGGGGGCATCGCCGGCCTCGTGTACCGGAAGGCGGCCTGGTACGTCCGTGCCGGCGATTCCCTCCCGGATGCAGGTCATCTCGCTCGCCTGGATGCCCTGTCCGACGCGCTGGACGAGGACATCGAGGACACAGACCCGTGACCCGGCCACTCCACCGAGCTGATCTCCGCCTGGACCCGGACCGGCGTCGTCGGTTGCGCCTGAGCGACCTGCGTGAGGCCCCCGGAGTCCTGGGATGGACCGCTGGCCTCCTGGTGCTGCTGGCGGCGCTCCTCCTCCTCCTCCTGGATCATCTCCCGGCGCGGGACCTCGTCCCGGTCGCGGCGCGGGTCCTGGCCGAAGTGAGGGCCGCACGTCACGACGGGAGGCCGCGGTGCGTGGGCGCTGGTCAAGAGGCCCCGCCCGGGAGCCTCCGCTATCCCCGGGGCGTGGCGCAGGGGCGCGAGGCTCCTGCAGGTGCCGCCTTCTTCCTCGTCTCCGGCCATGACAGCGCGCTGGAGCTGGGGCTGCTGCCTGTGGGCGGCTGCCAGGATCTCGCCTCCTGTGCGACCTGGGCCGCCCTGCGCCTCGGCTGCGAGGTGGATCCCCCCGGGACCAGGCGTACGGCCGACCGCATGGTGCCCGACCCGGAGGGAGCCGACGGGGCAGCCGCGGCGATCAAGGGGGGGGCGCGCCTCGTGGTCCTCCCCGCGATCCGCATCCATCCGGGACTGAAGGTGGTCGCCGGTCCCTTCGATGAAGACGGATCGCCGCTCCAGTCGCAGGAGGATCTCCTCGTGTCGCTCACGGGGCTCCTGGAGGAGCCTCTGTGGCTCGAAGGGCTCCGGAATCTCCGGTACCAGCTCCTCCCGGAGGGGGAAGGACGCCCCCCTCTTCAACACCTGCAAGGCTTTGCGGGGCCGGGGTGGGTGTACGTCCCGCTGGGCCCACGTTGGGGCCTTCGTGACTGCGAGGCGCCGCCGTCGGAGCGGATCCCGCTCCTCTGGCGCCTCGGAGAGCTCGTCCAGCCGCCGGTCCGTCAGAACCCGGTGCTTGTCTCAGTCATGGGTGTCCTGGGAGTGGATGATTGTCTCCGACAGCGGTTGGCCCGGGAGGCCAACGCCGCCGGCTTCTTCGTCGCGGACCGGGCGGCGGACCTCGAGCACGACATCGCACCGCCCCTCATGCTCCGGGCGTTCGACGGCGTGGTCCTGGCGATCTGGGAGCTCGTGGTCGCCGACGGCGACCTGCCCACGATCACCGGCAGGCTCCGTTCCTTCGGCGCGCCGTCCTTCGCCAGGCTTCGTGAGGTCGACACGGTCTTCCATATCGCTACCATCCACTGGAAGGACGGGGCTCCACGCGACGCGACGACCCGGCGGGATCGGGATCGGCTCCTCGAGACCCTGGCGGACCTGGGGTTCCACGTGGTCGTCGGCGTTGGTGGGCGGGCCGCCGGGCGGATCCGGGGGTTCGGCAGCGCGCTCATCGTTTCGGATCTCGGTGAGCTGTCGGGGCCCGGCGATCTCATGACCGGCATCGGTCCCCCGGAGGATCTCGGCTGGGTGGTCCAGTGCACGGTCCTCGGAGGCCATCCTTTCCAGTGTTACCCCGCCCCGGCGCTTCGGTACCTTGGAGAGCCGGCGCTGTTCCGTGAGCCGCGTTTCCTCGACGGCGCCGCCTGCTGGTGGCGTGGCGATGAGATCCTCCCCCTCCTTGGAAACCCCCTCGCCGGGGGTCACGCCCCATGCTATCCTGCCCAGGACTGAAATCCCGACGGACAGGATGATGGCCCAGAAGAGCAAGAAGAAGAAGAAGAAGAAGAACAGCTCTGCGCGCACTGCGTGGGTGATCATCGTCGCCCTCGCCGGCCTTGGCTCCGTGGGAGCCTGGGTTCTCTGGAATCACGGCGGGTACGAGACCTTCACCGCGTGGTTCTACGGAGAAAAGGGGACCCCGGAGGCGGTGGTGGAAGGCGATCCGGGGAAGGACGGGGTGCCTCCACGTCGCTCCCCGCCTCCGGACCCGCTCTGGGATGGCGCTGAAGGGCGGGCCGTGCGGACAGCCCCCGGTGACCTGGCCCGGGCAGTGGCTCCGGAGGGCGTGAAGCGCACGGCGATCACCCTCAAGCAGGCGGGCCGGCTGGTGTCCTCCCTCGTTGGAGGAGAGCTCCAGGCGGTCCGCGGCGCCAAGACCGAGGGCCGCTACCTCTTTGAAGTGGTGGGCGGCGACCGCTTCCTCCCCTTCGACACCGAGCCCGTGTTCGTCGAGGTGGGACACCACGTCCTCGAGGGGCCCTTCGGATCAGGGGCCGCGGACGCCTTCGTGGTGCCCATGGCCGTGGAGGACCCCGAGGGACCCCAGTGGCAGAGCAGGTATGTCGGCGTCGTGGCCTGGCGGGGACGCCCGGACGAGCCGGGGCCGAGGTTGGGTTCGGCGGCCCTCCAGGCACCCGGTGGCTGGTTCGTCCGCACGGAGGCCCTCGACGCGGAGGGCAACGGCGCCGCGGAGATCCTCCTCGAGGTTGAGTACAACGGGCCCCAGGGCCTCGTCATGCGCGAGGCATCGGTCTGGTTCCTCGGCACAACACACTCCCAGAAGATGTGGAACGGGATGACCCTGGACGACGCGCCGGGGCTGGGTGCAGCGGTGGCGAAGGCTTGGGACGTAGAGATCGTCCCTGCTCGCGACGGGCGCGGAGCGGACCTCGAGGTCACCGAGCGTCGTCGCACGTACGAGGTGGGGCGCGACCTGGATCGCTCCGTGAAGCAGGACGAGGTCGTGGGGCGGACCACGGTCCGTCTCCCCAAGGGGCGGAGGACGAGATGAGCCCGCCGTTGCGCCTCACCGCCGGCGCCTCCACGCTCCTGGTGGTGCTGCTGGCATCGACGAACGCCGTGGCGCAGGTGGAGCGGGCTTCGGCGCACCGGTGGCCCCAACTCCTGGATCCACTGCAGTCCGCAGCGGATGCCTGGTACCTGCGGGATCTGGACGCCAACCCTGCCTCCCTCGGCATCTTCCGGGGGTGGGAGCTGGATTTCCTCCACACCACCGCTGCACGGGATCGCAGCGCCGCCCTTCCGGGCCTGGACGGTCAACGGATCCTCCTCGGTGGGGCCCTCCTCGGATCGGGCAGGGGAGTCGGTCTGTCCCTCTCCGGGCGCTTCGAGCACCTGTACGACCCCGTTGGTGACGGGGCTCACATGTGGGTTGGTGGGATCGGGACGGCCCTCTCCTTCGGCCGCGTCGCCTCGCTGGGGCTCACCTGGCGGTGGATCCGCGGGGATGCATGGGATCAGCGGGAGGACGGGAGCCTGGGGTTGGCCCTTCGGCCGACGCGTTGGATGAGCCTCGGGGCCGCGATCCACCACCTCAATCGCCCGCTTTGGGCGGGTCAGGTCCTCGACCGGACCGCGCGGGTGGGTGTTGCTTTCCGGCCGGTCGCAACGCCGCTCCTCTCCTTCGGGGCCGACTGGGAGGGCTTCCTCGCTGACGGGGACACCCGGCAGCTGCTCGCCCGGATCCGGGTCGCGCCCGTTGACGGCCTCGCGATCACCGCAGGCTTCACCGCTGCCCGGGAGGGGGACGACTGGGCCTATGGGGGGGCTGCGTCGGTGTCGTTCATGCCCGGGATTCGCATGGGTCGAATCCACGGGGGCGCCTTCTTTGACGAGTCGGGCTATGGTGGCTTCCAGGCGGGCCTCTCCCTGCGGACCACCGAGGAGCCCACGGTGACCACGCCTTCCCGGCGGATCTTCGTCGACGTCGCGATCACCGGCGGTCTGCCGGATCAACCCCGGGAGGTGCTGTTTCAGCCCCGGTCGCCGTCCCTGCTGGATCTCCGCCTTCAGCTGCGAAGGATCGCCCGGGACCGCACCATCGGCGGGATCCTGTTGAAGATCACCAGCTTCTCCGGGGGGTTCACCCAGGCCCAGGAGATCGCCAGGTCCATCGCGGATTTGCGATCCCACGGGAAGAAGGTCTACGTGTACCTGGAGGACGCCCGGAACCAGGCGGTCTACATCGCCGCCCACGGGGACCACGTGATCCTGAACCCAGCCACGCTGGTTCAGATGATCGGCCTCCACCTCGTCCGGCGCTTCTATGTGGACACCCTGGACATGCTCGGAGTCTCGGCGCAGGTGATTCGCTTCGAGGAGTACAAGTCCGCAGCGGACGGGTATGTCCAGCGGGAATCGCGTGAGGTGATGCGGGAGGTGGAGGCCCGCCGCATGGATGCGGTCTACGAGCAGTTCACCGGGGACATCGCAGCGATGCGGGCCCGAACCGTGGGGGAGGTCCGTGGTTGGGTGGATCTCGCGCCCATGGCCCCCGAGAAGGCCCGGGAGATCGGCCTGGTGGACGCGGTCGGCGGACGGGAGGACCTCTACGACCTCGTGCGGGCACGGGAGGGAAGGCACATCCGCTTCACGAAGAAGAACCCTGCGATGCCCTCCCAGGACCTCCGCTGGGGCCGGAACCCCCGGGTGGCGGTGATCAGCCTGGAGGGGTTCATGGTCACGGGGGTCAGCAAGACGATCCCCCTGATTGGGATGCGCTTCTCGGGCGCCGAAACGGTCGGTGCCGCCCTGGATCAGGCGGCGGCGGATCCCCGGGTGGACGGAATCCTCTTCAGGGTTCAGAGCCCGGGGGGGCTTGCGCTGGCCGCGGAGATCCTGAATCGCAAGGTGCGGGCCGCAGCGACGAAGAAGCCCCTCGTGGTCTCCATCGGGAGCTATGCCGCCTCCGGTGGGTACTATGCCGCTGCCCCGGCTCCACGGATCTTCATCCTCCCCGGCTCCATCACGGGGTCCATCGGCGTGGTCTATGGAAAGCCCGTCATCTCCGGTCTCCTCGACCTCTTGAAGATCCGCCGCGAGCACTCGGTCCGCGGCGCGCACGCCGACATGGAGAGCCTCGACCGGCGCCTCTCGGACGGTGAACTCTCCCACATACGCGAACAGCTCGGCGCCCTCTACCAGCTCTTCATGGACCGGGTCGCCGAGGGACGAAAGATGACGCCAGAGCGGGTCCATGAGCTCGCCAGGGGAAGGGTCTGGCTCGGGTCCGAGGCGCTGGAGAACGGCCTCGCCGACCAGGACGGCGGGATCCTCGAGGCCCTCGACTATCTCCTGGGCCAGATCGGGGGCCAGCACCCCTACCCGCCCGAGTTGGTCTACCTCCCCGGGACCTCGTTCATGGGCGCGCTCCTTGGGGGAGTGGGGCTCGCTACGGCCTCCACGGGCCCGGAGGCCAGCCTCGGCGAGGTACGGGATCTCCTGCTCCTCCTTGCCCGTCCTGCGACCTGGATGGTGGACGGGGAGCTCTGGGAGGCGGAACTCCTCGACATCAATGGATGAAGCCCGGTATTCGTCGTTGACACGGGGGCGCCGATCCGTAAAATCACCAAACCGATAGCTCTGGACACAAGGAAGGACAGATGTTCAGTAAAAAGGAACTGGTCAGTCTCGGCAAGCTCATCCTCGAAAACTCGGTGGATCTCGGTATCACCCTCGCACGCAATGCCGAGCAGTATGGCGGCAAGGTCTTCGATACCTGGAACTTCCTGGCAGACCTCTCGCCGGTGAAGCTCCCCAAAGTCCCCGAGAACCTCTATCGTCCGGAGGTGGAGCCCCCTGCCCCGTCCGGCAACATCGAGGAGCGCTGGATTCGCCCCGTAGCGCCTCCACCGCGTCCGAAGCCCGAGCCCAGGCCCGAGGCCAGGCCTGCGCCGAAGCCTGCGCCCAAGCCTGAGCCGAAGCCTGAGCCCGTTGTGGGAGGCCCGTCCACGGGCCGAAATCGGGGCGTGGACGCCCCTCCCACAGTCGAGCCTGAGCCCAAGCCAGGAGCCGAGGTCTCGGTGCCTGCCGCGGTGAAGGCCGACGATGATTCCGAGGATCGCCCGAAGCGCAAGCGCCGCCGTCGCCGCAGGGGCCGGAAGCCGTCGGCCGAGGGCGTCGAGACCGCAGAGGCCGCTGTTGCTCCGATTCCCGAGCCCGAGATGGCAGCGCCGAAGCCTGCGCCGAAGCCTGCGCCGAAGCCTGCGCCGAAGCCTGCGCCGAAGCCCGAGCCCAAGAGGCCCGCGCCGAAGCCCGCGCCGAAGCCCGAGCCCAAGCCCGAGCCCAAGCCTGAGCCCAAGAAGCCCGCGCCGAAGCCCGCGCCGAAGCCCGCGCCCAAGAAGCCCGCGCCCAAGCCCGCGCCCAAGCCCGCGCCCAAGCCCGCGCCCAAGCCCGCGCCCAAGCCCGCGCCCAAGCCCGAGCCTGAGCCCAAGAAGCCCGCGCCGAAGCCCGCGCCCAAGAAGCTCGCGCCGAAGCCCGAGCCCAAGAAGGCTGCACCGGCCACGGGTGCCGCTGAGATGTCGGCCAGCCTCATGGGCAAGGCCAAGGAGGACCTCCAGGCCCTCTGCAAGAGCCACGGCGTCACCTTCACGACCAAGGAGACGAAGGCTGACCTGGTCAGGAAGCTCCTCACAGTGCAGATGGGCTAGATGACCTCGGCGCAAATGATGATGCGGCCTGGGCGAGGAACCGGCGTCGAGGTCAAGGCGCTTCTACGAAGACGTGGTAGAGCCACTTCGAGGAGGAGCAACGCCGAGATCGGCGTCGGGGACCGGCCAGGGGGT
>JBDRIT010000202.1:0-29589 GCA_043815665.1 Pseudomonadota bacterium | reverse complement strand
CGGCCTGGGCGAGGAACCGGCGTCGAGGTCAAGGCGCTTCTACGAAGACGTGGTAGAGCCACTTCGAGGAGGAGCAACGCCGAGATCGGCGTCGGGGACCGGCCAGGGGGTATCATCACTTCAGCCGAGTTCATCTAGCGCTCCGGGGCGTCGAACGCCGCAGCTGGAGGGAGGGGGAGCTGATCCGACGGCAGCGCGTTGCGGTAGATGGCGTGGATCTCGTCGACGGCCCCGTCGGTGTCCTCCGCGGACCAATGGGCCGTGCTCACCGCAGGGAGGACCTCGACGACCACCTCTGCGGGGCGCAGGGTGAGGGTGTCGCTCAGCCACACCCGATGCGCCCCCTGGATGATGATGGGCACCACCGGCAGGCCGGTCTGCAAGGCCAGGTGCACCATTCCCTTCTTGAAGGGCTGGAGGCGTCCGTCCCGGGCCCGGGTCCCCTCCGGGGCCATGGCGATGGAGAGTCCGTGGGCCTGCACCAACTCGCCCAGGGCCTTCAATGAAGCGATCGCAACCCCATGGCGCCCCCGGTCCAGCCGCAGGTGGCCGGTGAGCAGGTACATCTGGCCGAAGAAGGGGTAGCGGACGACCTCCTTCTTCGCGATCCCCACCGCGCTGCCGGGCATGATGCGCAGCATGATGAACAGGTCGACGATGGAGGTGTGGTTTGCGACGTAGATCGCCGGTCGGCTGCTGTCGAGATGCTCCCGGCCGGACAGGGTCAGGCGACATCCCGTGAGCCATGTGCAGGAGTAGCCGACGATCCGCTCGAAGACGATGCACGAGCGGATACGCGCCCTCCGGCTGGGGAGGAGCGCCAAAAGGATCGCCGTCTGGAGCATGGCGGCGACCGCGACGACGGTGAGCCCGAGGACCACCCTGATTGAAGTGGTCACTCGGACCATGTGCTCTCCTGGAAGCAGGGGAACCCGATGGTAGCACGCGGACGCCCCCGATCAGATCGAATTGATGCGGATCAATTCCCGGGCGGGCCGAGGCCTCCCTTCCTGCGTCCGTGGACCGCGCTACTTCGCGTTGAGGAACTTCTCAGGATCCTTGTCGAAGCTCGGCTTGCAGCCGGGGCAGCAGAACACGACGTGCTTGCCCTGGTACTCCGACCGCTCGGTCTTGTCGGTCACGGTGAACTCGCCGCCCATCACCGGGCAGCGGGCCTTGGTGCCCACCGCAGGTGGTGCGTCGAAGACCTTGGGAACATCGGTCTGGGCGGGCACCATCTCTGCCGCCGCTGGCGCGGCCTCGGTCTTGTCCGCGCAAGCCATGATGCCGCAGACCACAAGGGCCATCATCGGCGCCAGGAACATCATCTTGGTGTGTGTCTTCATGTTCAACCTCCTGGGACGAATATTTACACGGATGGGCCTCTTGGCAAGGGCTTCGGCGCTTCCTTGACGTAGAGATCGCGTTTTGGGTAGGGGATCTCGATCCCCTCGGCCTTGAAGCGCTCGAACACTGCGGTGTTGAGCGCGTCGGTCGCCCGCCCATTCAGGACGGGCTCCGGGATCCAGCAGAGCAGCTCGAGGGCCAGGCCCGACTCCCCGAAGGAACGGAACCGGACCCGGGGCGCAGGGTCCTGGAGCACCATGGGGTTCGCCTCCCCGATCTCCAGGAGTACGGCGCGTACCTTTCCAAGGTCGGAGTCGTAGGCCACGGAGACCGGGATGCGGACCCGGCGGTGCGGTGCGGGCCCCTGGGTCTCGTTGATGATCTTGGCGTTCCCCATGATCGCGTTGGGGATGGTGATCTCCATGTCGTCCCGGGTCAGCAGGCGCGTGGACCGGATGCCGATGTGGACAACCTGGCCCCGCTCTCCGCTGTCCAGGACGATGAAGTCGCCGACCCGGTAGGGCGCGTCGACGATGATGAAGACGCCTGCGAAGAGGTTGGACAGGCTGTCCTTGGCCGCGAAGCCCACCGCGATCCCGACGATCCCGGCGGAGGCGATCCAGCCCGTGGCGTCGATCTTCCACGCGGCCAACAGGAGGTAGACGGCGACGGCCAGCACCACGACCTTGGCGACGTTGTCGAAGAGCGGGAACGTCCGGTCCTCCACGGCGCGGAACCGGGTGGGGTTTGTGCTCGCCGCCTTCAGGAGGAGCGTGGAGAGGCGGAGGGAGAACAGCATCCACAGGATCACGCCGATGGTGACCAGGATCCTCCTGGACAGCGCGAGGAGCCCTGCGCTCGGCTCGATCCGAGCGATGGCGATGGCGGCGCCGATCAGGATCACGGTCTGCACGATGGGTCCGTGAAGGAGCGCGATCACCTTGTCGTCCAGCTCCGTTCGGGAGCGCCGCGCCCACGCGGCGAGGACCCGGGTGACCAGGCGGTTCACCAGCCAGGCCACGACCATGGACGACAGCAGCACCACGCCGGCCTGCGCATATCGGCTCGCCCAAAGATCCTGGAAGAAGGTCTCGAAGGTCTCCATGGCTCTCTCCTCGGTCAAGGACATGGCTCAGCTCGTGGAGGGGGGGGGGCCAATGCAGGTGGACGGCCGATGGGTTTCGGATCAGTGCCTCTTGTGGGGGGGCTTCTTCACGTGGGTCGGCTTGTGGGCCTTCAGGGGAGGCTTCTTCTTCGTCGTCGGCTTGTAGGGCTTCTTCGCCGGCGTCGTCGTCGCCGGCGCCGACTTGGTCTGCCCGTCCTTCAGGACCGCGCTCATCCATTGGAAGTAGAGCTGGTCCTTGCACTGGCTGACGAGACCGAGGCACTGATCGCAGCCGGTGGCGCAGTTGTTGCAGTCCTCCAGGCGGTACTCCCAGCAGGCATCAGGTTCGTTCTTGAGCCGCACGGGCTTGAGGACGCTCTTCACCTTCTGGGGGTTGTACTCCCCCTTGGTGTCGAGGGCGCAGTTCATCTGCAGGGTCTTGCAGATGGCCTCCTCGTACTGGCCGTGGGCGATCCTGGCCTCGCACCGGGCCTTGTGCTCGAGGCAGGGGTTGGGGTGGTTCGCGATCTCCCAGGGGATGGCGTCCCCGAGGGCGGTGGCGGGAGCGGCCAGGCAGGCCACGAGCAGAAGCGGACGGATGGCGAATCTCAGTATGGATCTCACTGGCACCTCCATGACCCTCGTCATTGTCTGCGGGGCTTCCCTACCCTTGTACCTCATCGGGGAATCCATGCACAAGCGGGACGAGTACGAAGGGGACCTCGGTGATTGACACTCTGAGGTGAGCCCCCGATACTCCACCTGGAAGCTGCAGAACGGGGAATCATGTCCAACACGCCGATCATCGGGGCGGACCCCCGCCTCTACAACGAAGATCTGGCGCCGGTCACTGCCGACCGTCGCACCTGGAGGTGGACCTCCATCGCCGCGCTCTGGGTGGGGATGGTCGTCTGTGTTCCGACCTACACCCTCTCCGGCTTCATGATCGGGGCGGGGATGTCCTGGTGGCAGGCGATCCTGACCGTCCTCCTGGGCCAGCTCATCGTCCTCATTCCCATGATGCTGGTGGGCCACGCGGGCACCAAGCACGGCATCCCGTTTCCCGTGCTCCTCCGCTCCGCCTTCGGGACCGTCGGCGCGAACGTGCCCGCCATCCTCCGCGGCCTCGTCGCCTGCGGCTGGTTCGGGATCCAGACCTGGGTCGGGGGCAAGGCGATCTACATCCTCCTGAACACCCTCTCCGGCGACTGGTTCGTGGGCGAGGCCCTGCCGGTGCTGGGCATCAACTTCTGGCAGTTCGCCTGCTTCCTCGGCTTCTGGGCCGTGCACATCTGGTTCATCGCCCGGGGGACGGAGTCGATCCGCTGGCTCGAGACCTGGGCCGCCCCCTTCCTCATCGTCATGGGGCTCGCGCTCCTGGCCTGGGCGGTCTCCGAGGCCGGCGGCTTCGGTCCCATGCTGTCCACGCCCTCGCAGTTCGGCCCGGGGGCTCCGAAGGAGGGGCAGTTCTGGGCGGTCTTCTTCCCCAGCCTCACGGCGATGGTTGGCTTCTGGGCGACCCTCGCGTTGAACATCCCCGACTTCACTCGCTACTGTGCGACCCAGCGGGACCAGGCCCTCGGCCAGATGATCGGCCTTCCCCCGACCATGGTGCTGTTCTCCTTCATCGGGATCGCGGTGACGTCTGCCACGGTGGTGATCTATGGGCGGCCGATCAGCGACCCCGTCGAGCTTCTCGGCGAGATGGGGGGCGCGACGGTTGTGGTTGCGCTGTTCGTCCTTGCCGTAGCGACCCTGACCACCAACCTGGCGGCCAACGTCGTCGCGCCCGCCAATGGCTTCAGCAACATCGCTCCATCGAAGGTGAGCTTCCGTCTGGGCGGCTACATCACCGCCGCCATCGGCGTCCTGATCTTCCCGTGGAAGCTCTGGGAGAGCTCCCAGAGCTATGTCTTCACGTGGTTGATCGGGTACTCAGCGCTGCTGGGTCCCATCGCCGGAATCCTGATCGCAGACTACTTCCTGATCCGCCGCACGGAGCTGGACGTGGCCGAGCTGTTCCGCAGTCAGGGACGTTACAGGTACAAGGGTGGATGGAACCCCGTCGCCATCCTCGCCCTGGTCCTCGGCGTGCTCCCGAACCTGCCGGGCTTCCTGCACCAGATCGGCGTCGCCGTCCCCGAGGAGCCCGGGCTCTCCGACGCGCTCTACCCGTACGCCTGGTTTGTCGGGCTCTTCATCAGCGGCGGGCTCTACGCCGCGTTGAGCTGGAGACAGCGCGTCCCCGGACGGCCGGGACACGGGTGGTCGACTTAGGGCCAGTGCTCGTTTGGACAAGGAAAGACGATGAACGCTGTCGGACCGTTTCTGGAGGCGCTTCGACGGGACCCCGAAGGCATCGCGGTCATCGATGCGGACGGGCGTGGGATGTCCCGGCGTGCGCTGTTGGCCCGGGTCGTGGGCCTCTCCCGGCGCCTGCAGGAGAGGGGAGTCGTTCCGGGCGAGCCCGTCGTGCTCCAGATCCCCGCGGGTGCGGCATTCTGCGTGTCCACCCTGGCCGTGATCGCCGCGGGCGGGGTCCCTGCGCTCATCGAGCCGGGGCTGGGGGAGGAGGTCTATCTCTCCCGGGTGCGCGCCTGCGGCGCGCGATGGACGTTGGTGCATCCCCTGGTGGCGCGACTGCAGAGGACTCCGGGGGCCTTGTCGTTGCTGGGGCGCCTGGAGCTGCACGTGCCTCCGCGTCTGCGGGACCATGGCATGGAGACCGTCACCGTGGATGCGCGGGTGCTGGCCCGTCTGGCCCGGACTGCACCGCAGGGCTTCGAACCGGTGGACCGGGATCCACGGGACGACGGCGCCCTGGTGTTCACCGGAGGGACCACGGCCGCGCCGATGGGGGTCAGGCTCTCCCACGCCGCCCTCGGCTCCTACATCACGCACATCTCAGAGGCCATCGGCACCTTGAAGGTGGAGCGATTCCTGGCGGAGACGCCGCAGCAGCTGCTGTATGCGATCCGCCTCGGCAAGACGGCCTATGCCAGCCGGGGTCGCAAGGTGCGCCGGGCCCGCCACGCGCTGAAGCTCATCCGGGAGGGGGCGGTGGACGCGTGCTTCGGCTCTCCCTACCTGTGGACGGAGATGATGCGCCTGGGTGGGAAGGGGGCGACGCGCTTTCCGCCCACGCTGAAGACTGTGCTCCTCGGTGGTGCGCCGGTGACGCCTCCGTTCCTGGAGCAGCTCCTCCCCAACCTCGACCCCGGGACCCGGGTGGTGGCGTTGTACGGCATGACCGAGGCGGGGCCGGTGTGCATGGCGACAGCGGGGGAGAAGCTGGCCTTCCGGGGGGAGGGCGACCTGGTGGGCGCGCCCCTGGGCGAGATCGGGGTGGACGTGCCCGAGCCCGGCCCCGATGGGGTGGGGGAGGTCGTGGTGCGGGGCCCCTCCCTCTTCTCCGGCTATCTGGGAGAGGCGGCCCGGGAGCCGGGGGAGCCCTTCCCCACGGGAGACCTCGGCAGGCTCGTGCCGCGGGGGCGGCATCGAGAGCTGGTCCTGGTGGGGCGGAAGAAGGACATGATCATCCGCAACGGGGTCAACCTCTACCCCGCGTCCTTCGAGGCCCTCATCGCGGGCATCGTCGGTGCGACCGGGCGGCCGCTGGTGCGCGAGTGTGCGATGGTGGGGGTGTGGAACGCTGAGCGCCAGGATGAGGACGTGGCCCTCTTCGTGGTCCCCGCGGAGCCCGGCGCCTTCGACCCGGACCTCTTCGAGCGGAAGACCACGGGAATCCTCGGGGCGGACGCGCGTCCCGATCACCTCCGGGTGGTCGAGCGCCTTCCGGTCACCGGGAGGCTGGACAAGACGGACAAGCAGGCGCTTCAGCGCATGCTGAGCGAGGAGACCGCGCCGGTCTCCCTGCCGGGGATGGTGGTCCCCTTCCACTGGTCCCGCTTCCTGCGCAAGCAGCTCCTCCAGGTCCGGCAGCTCGGGCTCAAGGCCGCGGCGCCGGCCGCCGCCTCCCGCCTGGGTCTCCTTGCGCTCCTGCAGACCGGCTGGGCCCTCGACGAGCTCCTCACCCCCCGGTGGAGGGCGGCCGGGTTCAGCGGGCCCTTGTTCGTCATCGGCCACCAGCGCTCGGGGACCACCCTGCTCCATCGCCTCCTCGCCAGGGACCCCCGGGTGCGCACCATGAAGCTCCACGAGATGTTGTTGCCCGCCACCAGCGCGCAGCGCGCCCTCGGCGGGGTGGTCGGCCTGGACGCCCTCCTGGGCGGCTCGCTCGGCCGGTGGTTTTCCCGGGCCCAGGAGCGGAAGCTCGGGCCCATGGACCCGATCCACCGGATCCGTCTCGATGAGGTGGAGGAGGACGAGTTCGTGCTGTGGACGGTGTACGCGTCGGCCATGTGCGTCAACGACAGCCCCATCTCCACCGGGGACAGCCGCCTCGACGAGGTGCGGGATTTTCACGCCTGGGAGCCAGCGGAGCAGGTGCGCACCCTGGCCTGGTACCGGGCGTGCATCACCAAGAAGGCGCACCGGGAGCCCACCGCTGACGGGTCACCGCCCCTGGCGGTGTCCAAGAACCCCGCCTTCTCTCAGAAGATCCCGCAGCTGTTGAAGACCTTCCCCGACGCCATGTTCGTCTCTCTGGTGCGCAATCCCGTCGAGACGATCCCCTCGCGGCTCAGCCTCGTCCGGGAGATCTGGCGGCGGCGCTTCCCCGGCTTCGAGGACATGCGCGCGGAGCAGGTGGAGACCATCCTCGCCGACAGCTTCAGGACCTACCTGTTCACGGAGCGGGACCTGGCCGACGTCCCTGCGGGCAGGAAGCTGATCCTCACCTACGACGAGTTCGCCGCCTCACCGGGCCGCGCGGTCACGGGAATCTACCGCCACTTCGACCTCCCCGGCCCGCCGCCGGAGCTGGAGGACGAGCTGGGCCGGCTCGACGGCGCGCAGCAGGCCCGCACCTCCGGCCATCGGTACTCCCTCTCCGAGTTCGGCCTGACCGAAGACCGCATCCGGGCCGCCCTCGCCCCGGTGTTCGGGAAGTACCGTTTCTGATCACACCGGATAAGTCACGGCCTCGAAGCGGGGGTTGAGCTTCTCCAGCATGTACCGGGTGTTGAGGGCCTGCAGGAACACGGTCACTGCGAAGCCGAAGCGCTGGGGATGGGAGGAGCCGCGTGCTGCGGAGACCATCTCCCGGAGGAGCCACCGCTCGTCGGTGGACCCTCGAAGGAGGAGGTACCTCCCCAGGCGGCCGAGGATGCCCAGGCTCTGGCGGTCCAGGGGGCTCCCCGGCTGGGTTGTGCATCGTGCGACATGGATCGGGGAACGGTCGGGAATCAGTTGGAGACGGGATGGGCCGAGATCTTCACGGTCCCGCAGGAACCATCCGTGCTGGAGACGGCGAAGTACAGGAAGTTGGTCAGGCCCAGGGGACCGGACCAGCTGACGTCGCCGCCGCAGCCGAAGCTGGACGAGGTCTGGCAGGTCCCCTCGTCCCAGAGGCGCAGGGCGATGGCCATGCCGGGGAACGAGCCGGTGGTGTCGGTCACCATGTGGCCCCCGATGTAGACGGCCTTCACCTTGTAGATGAGCTCGGGCCCGGTGAAGCCGCAGAAGGTCCAGTTGTAGTTGTTCTGGTACTGGCAGAGGTCGGCGACGAAGGATCCTCCAGTGCCGAGGTCGATGGCGTCCTGGCAGGTGTCGCCGTTCACTGCACAGGGGGGCCCGCTGCAGACCCCGCCGGAGCAGGTGTCACCGCAGGTGTTCGGATTGCCATCGTCGCAGCCCCCGGAGAGGTTGTTCGCGACGCAATTTCCTCCGGAACAGACCCCCACACGGCATTGCCCGTTCAGGGAGGAGCAATCCATGGCCGTCCCCTGGCAGACCCCGGCGACGCAGACGTCGCCGGTGGTGCAGGGGTCATTGTCGACGCAGGCCCCGGACTTGTTCTGCGCCACGCAGCTCCCGCCGGAGCACACCCCCTGGGTGCAGGGTCCGTCCAGGTAGGAGCAGTTCATGCCCACGCCGACACAGGCGCCCCCCTGGCAGAGATCTCCCGAGGTGCAGGGGTTCCCGTCATCACAGGCTCCGACCCCGGCCTGGGTTACGCACATCCCCGCCGCGTCGCAGACACCGGTGGAGCACTGGGAGTTCAGGTAGGAGCAGTCCTTGGGGGTTCCGGCGCAGACCCCGTTGATGCAGATGTCCGTTGTCGTGCACGCGTCGCCGTCGTTGCAGGCTCCGATCTTGTTCTGCCCGGAGCAGAGTCCGTCAGCGCAGACTCCCACGGTGCAGGTCGAGTTCAGGTAGGTGCAGTCCTTGAGCGTCCCGGCGCAGACTCCGTTGGTGCAGGCGTCCCCCGTCGTGCAGGGATCCTGGTCCGTGCAGGGCCCGGACTTCGGCGCCTGCACGCACACGCCGTTGGAGCAGGCCCCCGTGATGCACTGGCTGTTCAGATCGGTGCAGTCCAGCGGTGTTCCCTGGCACGCCCCGTTCTGACAGAGGTCGTTGACCGTACAGAGATCGCCGTCGTTGCAGGCGCCGGACTTGCCCACCTGGGTGCATTGGCCGCCCACGCAGGTCCCCGTGTTGCAGACGTCGCTCAGCTGAGAACAGTCCAGCGGCGTCCCCTGGCACAGGCCGTTCTGGCAGACGTCCGAGAGGGTGCAGGGGTTCCCGTCGTCGCAGGCCGCCCCGTCGTCGGGGCAGGGGCCGGTGTAGCAGACGTCACCCTCGTCGATCCCGCCGTCGCAGTCGTTGTCCTTCCCGTCGCAGATCTCGGGCGCGCCCGGATGGACGGTCTGATCGAGGGGGCCGCAATCCGCGGCGTCCGGTGAGAGGTCGTTGTCGTCGTCGGGGTCGCAGGCGTCCCCCTGGGAGTCCAGGTCGTAGTTCTCCTGGGCGGGGTTGGCGGCCAGGGGGCAGTTGTCTCCCTCGTCGGGCAGCCCGTCTCCGTCATCATCCTGGTCGATGCAGTTGGCCTGCCCGTCCCCATCCAGATCGGGGAAGCCGTCGTCGGTCACGTCGTTGCAGTCGTTGTCCTCGCCGTCGCATTTCTCCAGGGCGGGGACGGCCGCCGCGCAGACCGGCTGTCCGACCAGGCACGAGGTGGTGCCGACGCAGGTCCCGAAGGTGTTCTGGATCTCGCAGGTGGAGCCGTCGGTCCCCTCGTCCGTCGCCCCGTCGCAGTCGTTGTCCTGGCCGTCGCAGATCTCGTCCACGGGGACCTGGGCGCTGCACTCCGAGAGCCCCCCGGAGGCGCACATCCGCATCCCCGGACAGCTGCCGAGGTCATTGGTCACGTCGCAGGCGGTGGAGGCTCCCTCGGCGATGAAGATGTCCGTGCATTCGCACTCCTGGTCGACAGGCAGACATTGATTTGAGGACACCCCCTCCACCACCTCGACCTCGGTGCACTCATATCCCGTGGGACACGCCAGCGCGTCGCCGCACTCCACCCCGCAGAAGCCCCCGGAGTCCCCGTGGGCCACGCAGACGGCGCCACCGGTCACGAAGGCCTGGTTGCAGTCCTTGTGCGTCTCGCAGGGTCGGCAGAGGTTGAGGAACGGGTAGATGCAGATGAAGACCACGTCCGTGGGCTCCGCGGAGTACTCCTCGCAGATCCAGCCGTCCGGGCACTCCTCGAGACAGGTCTGGGTGCAGACGTTGCCGTCGGGACCGTGTACGCAGTAGCCCGATGGGCAGTCCGAGTTGTCGGTGCAGGGGGCCCAGGGGTCCGGCGGGAGCTCCCCGGTGGACTCGTCTCCAGGCTCGGTCTGGTCGGATTGATCCGGCGGGAACTTCCACACGTCCTCTCCCGGCGCGTGGGTGTCCGCGGTCCAATCATCTCCCGGGAAGACCCAGGTGTCGCCCTCCCTGGGGATGTCCTCGGCGTCCATGTCGGAGGAGATTCCCGTCGTGGCATCACCACACCCTCCGATCCAGAGGAACAACGACAGGACAACAGCGGCCACCGACCAACGCATCTCTGGCATAGGGATCCTCCGCTCCAGCAGGTCTTCCCACAGTATCTGCTTCGCCGTGTTCGGCGCAAGGGGACGGTGAGCGCTCGGTCACCGCGTCGTTGGCCGCCGGGCCGGATCCCTGAGGCCGGCCTCCTCCAGGGCCCTCCGGGCGCATTCCGGACAGTATCCGTGTGAGAACCTGGCCTCGGTGCGGTCGCTGATGTAGACCTCCATGGGATGCCAGATCCCCTGGTCGTCCCGGATCTTCTTGCACTGCGCGCAGATCGGGACCAGGCCCTGCAGGATCTTGATCTCGGACAGGGTCCTGCGCAGGTCGTCGGTTGCCTGGTGTTCCAGGGTGAGCAGCGTGCGGATCCTGGACGTCGACCAGCTGATGATCAGGAAGGAGCAGAGGCGGATCATGGTGTTCCAGACGGCGTACGCCGGGGAGACATAGATGTAGTTGGTCAGGTGATCCGCGTTGAACCAGACGATGGCGCAGACGATCGCCACGACGGTGGACGCTCCGTACCCGAGGTACCAGGCCGCCATGCCGATGGGGGCGAAGTAGAAGACGAAGAAGTTGAGCTCGTGTCCGGTCTTCCAGTCGGCAAGCCCGAGGAGGATGGTGAGCAGGACCACGCCGCCCCAGACCACCCATTTGCTTGGATTCTTCAGGTCCATCGATGCCTCCAGAGCCAGGATCGTCCGCGGCAGCGGTCGACACCTTTCGAACACCAGGGTGCAACCGGAAATCTACGCTTCCCCGTGATGTCGCACAAGCGACGGATCGTTGCGCGTCGAAGAAGGCTGTCATCACAACGGCGAGACCTGGGGCGAATGGATCAGCACGGGCACGGCGTGGCCCGCGGCACCAGGAAAGACAACGGGGCACCGTGGAGAACCCGGCGGTGGTGGATGCGCTCAGAACACCGTGACCGAGACGGCCTTGAAGGTCAAGACCACCTCGCTGCCGATGTTCAGACCGAGGCGGTGGAGTGACTCGGGGGTGATGTGGGCGTAGAGGGGGAACCCCACGTCCGCGCAGACCACAATCCGATCCCCGCGTTCCTGAAGCGCGATCACCCTGCCCGAGAGCGCGTTCAGCGCGCTGGAGACGACGCGCTGGGCCGAAACGATGATGGAGGTCGGGTCCACAGCGGCCCGCACCGGCCCCAGGCAATCGGTCGTTACACGGATCTCCACCCCGGGATCGACCACGAGGAACGCGGCGTCACCCCGACGGACGATCTCGCCCTCCAGGAGGTTTTCCACAGCAGCCGGTGCGATCCGGCCCCGCTCCAGGCGGGTAACGTCCGCAGAGAGCCGATAGGCCTGATCCGTCTGGTGCGTGGCGATCACCAGGGTGCTCCCACGAACCAGCAGGTCCCGGATCGCCGTTTCGACCCGGCTGACGCTGACCGCGTCCACGTTGGCGACGGGTTCGTCGAGGAGCAGGACCTCCGGCCGGAGGACCAGTGCGCGGGCCAGGGAGACCCGCTGAGACTCCCCGCCAGAGAGCGTGCGTGCGGAGCGCTCCAGGAGGTGGGAGAGATCCAGGGCTTCTGCGGCAGCCAGGATTCGCGCCCTCCGGTCTGCCCCGGAAAATCCCCGGGCCCGGAGTCCGTACTCGATGTTCCGGTGCACCGTGGTGTGGAAGAGGTAAGGCTTCTGGAGACAGAACGTGACCCGCGTGGCGAGGGCCTTGCGTGCATGTCGGGTTCCGCCGTAGGGATCCATCCCGAGGATCTCCACGGTCCCGGTGGAGGGGGGCTCCAGCCCGGCGAGGATCCTCAGCAGCGTGGTCTTGCCGGCGCCGTTCCCCCCGACCAGGACGTGAATCCTCCCCCGCTCCAGGGACAAAGCCGGGAGGTTCAGGACGGTCTCACCCGCGTAGACCTTCGTCAGGTCCTCGACGTGGATCGCCGAGCCCCCGGTCACGAAGCCTCCTCCCGGCCCTGGAGGTGCCGGAGCAGGAAGTTGACCCCGAGGGCCAACGACAGGAGGACGAGGCCGAGGGCCATTGCGTCGCCGAACTCCCCCATGGAGGTTTCCAGCGCGATGGCGGTGGTCACGTTGCGGGTATGCGCTGCGATGTTCCCGCCGAGGATCATGGAGACGCCCACCTCACCGATCACCCGGCCGAACCCCGCGGTGACTGCGGCGATCAGCGCGAAGCGCCCCTCCCAGAGCATGGTGATGGCCACCCGGATTCGGGTCGCGCCAAGGCTCCGCGCGGTGTCTCGGACGGACCGGTCCAGGGAGGCGATCGCGCTGTGGGAGAGCGCGATGACGATGGGCAGGGCCAGGACGACTTCGCCAATGATCATGGCCTTGCGGGTGAACAGGAGATCCAGAGGCCCGAGCACGGACCGGCGGGTGAGGAACGCGTAGACGAAGAGCCCCACCACCACGGTGGGCAGGGCCATGAGGGTGTGGATCAGGGTGATCAGGAGACGTCGCCCAGGGAACTGTGTCGTGGCCAGGAAGAGCCCAGCGGGGATGCCGAGGATCGCACAGATCACGATGGCCGCTCCGGAGACCTGGAGGGACACAGAGACCGCACTGACGACCTCGGGGGCCCCGGAGAAGATCTTCTGGAGGGCTTCGCCGACCGCGTCAACGAGGAACTCGAGACCGCCCATCAATCCTCCGTCGGATGCACAGCGTCCGGATGGAAGAGCCTCTCCCCGTCCCGGCGAAAGTTCCCGATGATCCGCTGCGCGTCGGAGGAGGTGAGCCAGTCGATGAATGTCATGGCCTCATTGTACCGAACGTGGGGGTGACGCTCCGGGTTCACCGCGATCACGCTGTAGGGGTTGAAGAGCCGTGGATCTCCCTCGACCATCACCACCAGGTCCAGCTTCTCTCGGTAGGCGATGTAGGTTCCCCGGTCAGAGAGGGTGTAGCCCATCTTCTCGTCCGCGAGGGTCAGGACCGCGCCCATGCCCTGCCCTGTGGCAAGGTACCACGCACCCCCGGGGATGCGCCCCGCAGCCTCCCAGAGCTCTATCTCTTTCATGTGGGTGCCGGACTTGTCGCCTCGAGAGAGGAACGCGACCTCCTGCTCGCCGATTCTCCGCAGCGCGTCCGCCGCGTCCTCCAACCCCCGGATCCCTGCGGGATCAGCCTGCGGCCCCAGGATGACGAAGTCGTTGTGCATCACCTCACGGCGATCGACGCCGTTCCCCGCCGCCATGAATCGGTCCTCCGCCGCCCGCGCGTGCACGAGGATCACGTCCACGTCCCCGGCCTCGCCATGCTTGAGCGCCGTGCCGGTGCCGACCGCGATCACCTTCACCTCGATGCCGTGCTGCGCGGTGAACGCGGGGAGCAGCTCAGAGAGCAGGCCGGAGTTGTCCGTGCTGGTGGTGGTGGCGAGCTTGATGCTCCGTGGGGGCGACGCGTCCGCCCTGCGCTCTTCGCCCCCGCGGCAGCTGGCGGCGAGCAGCCCGATCCCGAGGGCTGCGGCAAGTACCCGCGTCGACACCCTTGCTCCGCTTCTTCTCATCACAACGGCACCTTCGCTTTCCCTAGAACATGGCCTGGAGCTGAAGCCGCACCCGGTGGTCCAGCGCGTCGGCTCCCAGGGGAACCTCGTCGACCAGCGCGGCGTAGTCGAGCTGGAGCTTCAGCCGGTGGCCCTGGAAGAACCCGTTCACCACGGGTCCGGCCTCCCAGCTGTCGTCGCCGCTCCTGGCGATGTCTTCGCGCACCATGGCCCCCCGCACCCCGACCTCGAGGTGCTCTGGGAGCACCATGTAGCCCACCTGGACGTAACCACCCAGCCCCGCGAGGCTCACCCCTCTCTTCGGATCCTCGATCCGCCAGAAGAACTCGGAGGCTGCGTAGAGACCTCGCCAGAACAAGGCCAGTTCGGCGCCCAGGTTGTACCGGGCTGTGGTCACGGTCTCGCCCTCGGGGTCCCGCTGGATGTCCAACGTATTGTACGCGGTCGCGAGCGCGACGGACAGGAGGGGGTCCCGCGTGCCCCTGACATCCGACTCCGAGAGGGGGACCGGTCCGAGGGGCGCCACCTCGAGGCGCGCGACGTAGAGAAAGTCCGTGTTGTCCTGCAGTGCGTTCTTTCCGGCCCCGTTGAACACGCCCACCTTGTACCCGAAGACGCCCCCGGCCACCGCTCCATAGGCCATGATCCCGATGTCCCGATCCAGTTTGAACGAGGCCGTGGCGATGGTGTCGTCCACGAACTGCTTCTCCGCCGCAGAGGCCAGGAACTGGCGGGTCAGGGGGGTCTTGTACTGGCCTGCCCGGATCCCGAAGGCTGTCCAGGGGTGGTAGTCCATATAGAGGTCCAGGAGGGGTTGGGACGCCGCGAAGTCCACGTGGAGCTTGAAGCCCAGGGTCCGGATCACCGACCCCGCGGCCAGCAGGTGGCCTCGCCGGACGCGGAATTCGTTGGTCTCCAGCCTCCCCGCGTGGACACTGCCGGCCCAGAGGACCTGCATGTACCCGTAGATCGTGAGCTTCTGCTCACCCCCCTTCCGCTGGAGGTAGAACCCCTTGTCGTAGCCGCACTCCACCTGCGCCGGGTCCCCGGCGCCGGCCCGGACGGGGCCGGCCACGAGGAGCGACACCGCAGCGAGCGCCGCAGCCATGATCCCGATCTTCAACCTGCCTCCTTCAGCGAATCCCCTCGCAGGTCCCGTCCTCCGAAGGTCTGCACATCGTATACTATTTCGCTCCGCCAGCCAGACGAAGGTGAACGGTCACCAGTTCGTCTTCTCCACGCGGATGGAGAAGGGGATGACGCCGGCGTTGCCGTCCTTCTTGTCGAAGGACGCGCCCCCGATGACGATCCCCGGGGTCTTCTCGGTCTGGGGCATCATGTAGGAGAGGCTTCCGTCGCCGGACTGGTCCATGGGGCAGACGAAGATCGGGTACTCGTCCACATCGAAGATCGCCGCCAGGTAGATCGTCTTCGTGGGGAAGATCACCTCGCCGAGCTGCTCCGATTCCATGGGCTCGAAGGGCTTCGACGGCAGGAAATCGCCGATGGAGACCAGGAGGTCCGGCGTGGTCTCGCAGTACTCGTTGTACCAGGACTGCTCCGTGCCGTCCTCACACTCCATGGCGTCGCCGGGGATGTAAGCCAGCTCGAAGGGGATCTGCAGGTTGTAGAGGCCGTACATCCAGCCTGCGGTGAAGCGCGTGAGGCGCATGTCGGGCAGGGGAAGCTCGAAGCGCACGACGCAGGCGATGCGCTGGGGGTTGAATTCGGGCTGGGATGCGTACCCGTAGGCGGTCTCCGTGGAGCCGTCGTCGTAGACGATGTCCAGGCAGTCATTGCACAGCCCGCCGCAGCCATCCTCCCCGCACTCCTTGCCCTCGCAGTCCGGCAGACAGGGGTCCTCCACGCAGCCGCCCGCCTGACAAAACCACCCGTCATCACAGGCGCCGCAGCTGCCTCCGCAGCCGTCATCGCCGCAGTCCCTGCCGTCGCAGTCCGTCACGCAGCCGCCGTCCGGCGGGGGCCCGTCCTGGTCCGGCACCCCGTCCTCCCCCGAGACGGTGTCCTCTCCGGGGACGGTGTCCTCTCCGGGCGCGACGTCGGCGCCGACGAAAGTGTCTTCCGGTCCGTCACAGCCCAGGCATCCGCCCCACGCGTCGCCCCCGGCCTTGCAGGTCTGTACCCCGATGCCGCCGCCGACGCAGAGGCACTCCTGGGTGGCGCCCTCGACGCAGCCGCTCTCCGGGTTGCCGCCGCACCCGGCGAGCAGCGCCACAACTCCCAACAACGCAGTTTGCTTCATCTCGTCGCCTCGGTGAACATCGTTTCGGTCATTATAGTGCGGATCGGCTTTGGATCTACGACCATCATTTTTTGGAGAGGACCGGCCGAAGTCGAGGTTTTTTGGACGAACACTTGGTACCATCTCCAGATGAATCTCCATGCAGGCTTGGTCGCAGGTTCGTGCAGCTTGTTCAAGAGGCGGCGTGCTCAGGAGACGAAGGAGGTTGCCTTGAAGTCAATAGGGTTCGTTTCGGTTATCGGTCTCTGTTTCGTGATCATCGGCGTTTCGCCCCTCGCAGCGTTTGCGGCCGACTGCACGCCGGACTCCGGCTTCGAGTGGTGCTACGAGAACCCCAACCCCTGGGCATACACACCCAAGATCCAGGTGGACATCAACTACAACACGGCGTCGAAGAACGGGTACACCGTCGCGGCGAGCCAGTACACCATGCGCTTCAAGTGCAACGGCACCCTGTACTACGACTCGAACAGCTGCTGGTACGGCGGCTGCAACGGCCAGAGCCTCGGTGGCGGGGTCACCCAGAAGGTGATCGGCACCGCCTACGCAGCCAATCCCCCGATGAAGGAGATCCGCTGCTATACCCAGGACAGCGACGGCTGGTCCTACGCGGGATACAACCCCTGGACGTCGAATGTCTACGTCGTTCATTGCTATCAGGATGGACAGTGCTCCCAGTGCAACCATTGCACCACCTCGGGCAGCCCCTCCGGCTGGCAGTGCCAGCTCAACCAGGAGACCTGCAACGGGCTGGACGACGACTGCGACGGATCCATCGACGAGAACTGGTCGACCCTGGGCAACCCCTGCGAGGCGGGGACGGGGGAGTGCCACCAGAACGGAACGACCATCTGCAAGCCGGACGGAACCGGCACCAAGTGCAGCGTGACCGGGGGCGCTCCGACGCCCGAAGTCTGCGACGGGAAGGACAACGACTGTGACGGGGGCGTCGACGAGACCTTCCCCCTCGGCAATCCCTGCACCGTCGGCACCGGGACCTGCGCGAACCAGGGAGTCCTGGAATGCAAGGTGGATGGTTCGGGGACGGAGTGCAGCGCCGACCCGTTCCCTCCCCAGTTGGAGCTCTGCGACGGCCTGGACAACGACTGCGACGGCGCCGCCGACGAGATCTTTCCCCTCGGAGATCCCTGCTCCGTCGGCGTCGGGCAATGCGCGAACCAGGGCGCGCTGATCTGCAAGGCCGACGGCCTCGGGACCGAGTGCTCGGTGAGTCCCTTCCCGCCGAAGTCTGAGCTCTGTGACGCCCTCGACAACGACTGCGACGGCGCCGCGGACGAGGACTTCCCCCTCGGGGACCCCTGCTCCGTCGGGAAGGGGCAGTGCGCGAACTCCGGGGTCCTGGTCTGCACCCCGGCGGGCCTCGGGACCGAGTGCTCCGTGGACCCCCTGCCTCCCCAGGCGGAGCTCTGCGACGCGCTCGACAACGACTGCGACGGCGTCAACGACGAGGACTTCCCCCTCGGTGATCCCTGCACCGTCGGAGCGGGGCAGTGCACGAACTCCGGGGTTCTTGTCTGCACACCCGGCGGTGCGGGGACCGAGTGCAACGTGGATCCCTTCCCGTCCCAGGGGGAGCTCTGCGATGGTCTGGACAATGACTGCGATGGAGGTGTCGACGAGATCTTCCCCCTCGGTGATCCCTGCACGGTCGGAATCGGGCAGTGCGAGAACATGGGTGCGTTCGTCTGCAAGGTCGACGGCCTCGGGACCGAGTGCTCGGTCAGTCCCCTCCCGCCCCAGTCGGAGCTCTGCGACGCCCTCGACAACGACTGCGACGGCGCCGTGGACGAGGACTTTCCTCTCGGGGATCCCTGCTCGGTGGGGACGGGGCAGTGCATCAACTCCGGCGCCCTGGTCTGCACGCCGGACGGCCTCGGGACAGGATGCTCGGCGGATCCCCTGGCTCCCCAGGTGGAGCTCTGCGACGCGCTCGACAACGACTGCGACGGCGTCGCCGACGAGGACTTCCCCCTGGGCGATCCCTGTTCCGTCGGCGTGGGGCAGTGCATGAACTCCGGGGCCCTGGTCTGCACGCCGGGCGGCGCGGGGACCGAGTGCGACGTGGATCCCTTCCCGCCGCAGTCGGAGCTCTGCGACGGTCTGGACAACGACTGCGATGGGGGGGTCGACGAGATCTTCCCCCTCGGAGATCCCTGCACGGTCGGGGTCGGGCAATGCGAGAACCTGGGAGCGCTGGCCTGCAAGGCCGACGGCCTCGGCACCGAGTGCCCGGCGGAGCCCCTGCCTCCGCAGTCGGAGCTCTGTGACGGTCTGGACAACGACTGCGACGGCGGCGCCGACGAGGACTTCGACGTCGACGAGGCCTGCACGGTCGGCGTCGGACAATGCGAGAACCAGGGGCTCCTGGTCTGCACCGCGGCCGGCCTCGGGACCGAGTGCTCGAGTGCGCCGTTCCCCCCGCAGTCGGAGCTCTGTGATGGCCTCGACAACGACTGCGACGGCGCGGCGGACGAGGACTTCGATGTCGGCGAGGTCTGCTCCGTCGGCACCGGGCAGTGCACGAACCTGGGCGTCAGGATCTGCGCCGCCGACGGCGCTGGCCCCGAGTGCTCGGTCGAGCCCTCCCAGCCCCAGACGGAGCTCTGTGACGGCCTCGACAACGACTGCGACGGCGTCGCCGACGAGGACTTCGACGACGGCGTTCTGTGCACCGTGGGCACCGGGGAATGTACGACGACCGGGATCTCTGTGTGCACCCAGGACGGCACCGGGACGGAGTGCAACGTGGATCCCCTGCCTCCGCAGGCGGAGGTCTGCGACGGCCTCGACAACGATTGCGACGGCGCCGCCGACGAGGAGTATCCGCTCGGCGATCCATGCGTCGTCGGCACGGGCCAGTGCCTGAACACCGGTGTCCTCGAGTGCACCCAGGACGGCACGGGGACGGCGTGCTCCGTGGATCCCCTGCCGGCCCAGAACGAGCTCTGTGATGGTCTCGACAACGACTGCGACGACGACGTCGACGAGGTCTTTCCCCTGGAGGAGCCGTGCACCGTGGGGACGGGGGAATGCGCGCAGTCCGGCGTGCAGGTCTGTTTGGAGTCCGGCTTCGGGACCGAGTGCTCCGCAGACCCCCTGGCGCCCCAGGCAGAGCTCTGCGACGGCCTCGACAACGACTGCGACGGCGCCGCGGACGAGGACTATCCCGTCGACGCGCCCTGCTCCGTCGGCGTGGGGGAATGCGAGACCCAGGGGCTCCTGGTGTGTGCCCAGGCCGGCGCCGGTACGGAGTGCGCCGCAGAGCCACTGTCTCCGCAGGAGGAGGTCTGCGACGGCGTGGACAACGACTGCGACGGCGGCATCGACGAGGACTACGTCGTCGAGGAGCCCTGCACCGCGGGCCTCGGAGAATGCGAGAACCAGGGAGTCCTCGTGTGCACGTCGGACGGTCTCGGGATCGAGTGCAGCGCGGCGCCGCTGCCGTCGCAGGAGGAGCTCTGCGACGCCGTGGACAACGACTGCGATGGCGAAACGGATGAGGACTTCGCACCCCTGGGGGTGGTGTGTCACGTGGGCGTTGGGATCTGCAAGGCCTGGGGCGAGCAGGTGTGCTCGGAGGGTGGAGAGGAGGCGGAGTGCGACGCGACGCCGTTGCCGCAGCAGGAGGAGGTCTGCGACGGTCTGGACAACGACTGCGACGGTGCGGTGGACCAGGGCTGCGCCTGTGTCCCGGGGACCAGCCGTCCTTGTGGACCGGGCCTCGGGGAGTGCATTTCCGGCACCCAGGTCTGCGGGAGCGGGGGGACGTGGGGTCCCTGTCAAGGCGGTCAGGGTCCGGAGCTCGAGCTCTGCGACGGCCTGGACAACGACTGCGACGGCGAGGCCGATCCGGGATGCTCCTGCGCGGCGGGGTCCGAGGATGCCTGCGGCCTGTCCGAGGGGGAGTGCCAGCCGGGATCCCGGAGCTGCGTCGACGGCGTCTGGGGTTCCTGCGCGGAGATGGAGGGGCCCGATGCCGAGCTCTGCGACGGCCTGGACAACAACTGTGACGGGGCGATCGACGAGGCGTTCCCGGACCTGTCAACATCCTGCACTGCAGGCATGGGGGTCTGCGAGACGGAGGATGTCCTGGTCTGCGCCGAGGACGGGCTCGGGGTCGTTTGCGGAGCGCCTCCGGCCGAGCCGGGGGAGGAGACCTGCAACGGGCTGGACGACGACTGCGACGGCGCCACGGACGAGGATGGCGTCTGCTGGGAGTGTGAATCGGGTGCGGTGGAGTTCTGCGTTCCGGAGCCGGGTGTCTGCGATGAGGGCGCCCGCTCGTGCAGCGACGAAGGGGTCTGGGGTCCCTGTGTCCCGGTGGAGGGATGCATCTCCGAGGGCGCCGTCGCCGATCTGGAGTGGGACGTTGGCGGTTCGAACCCGGACGTAGACGACCCGGACGCGGCCGGAGATGTTGGGGGATGGGACGTCTCCGTCTCCGGCTCGCACTCCGGCGGCTGCCAGTCGGGCCTCCCCACGGACGTCGCACCTCCCTGGGGCCTGCTGCTCCTCGTCGGTCTCGGTGTGCTCCTCAACCGGAGGCGCTGCGTCACGCAGTGACGGCGCCTCGCCCCTGTGTCCCATGTCGAGGCTGTGGCCTCATACGGGAGGTCAAGCTTGAATCGTGGAACGACACTCCTGGCCGATCGTTCGGGTCTCGTGGCGGCGCTGGCGGCTGTTCTCGTGGTGCAGATCGGGTGCTCCCCGGGGGGCGGCGCCGTCTCCGGGGTGGACGGGATGGACGACACCGCGGCAGCGGCGGAGACGACGCATCCGGCGGACACGGGCCCCCCCGAAGACACGGTGCGGAGGGCCCCGCCGTGGCTGGGGCCGCCCTCCCGGGACCTCGTGGTCGTCCCCGCGGTCGAGGGCCCCGTCACGACCGGCAACGGCCACATCGTCCTCGTCCCGCCGGGGGTCGACGTGACCGCGTTCGGCTACGTCGAGGAGGAGTACTTCCTCTCCGGGGACGCGACGTCCTACACCGCGGACGAGCCCCTGGGCGAGGACGGCCGCTGGGTCGCAAGGCCTGACGAGGCCATGCCCTACACCACGCGGATCATCGTGCGCAGACCTTCCCAGGCCGCCGCCTTCAGCGGCACCGTCGTGGTGGAGTGGTTCAACGTCTCCGGGGGCCTGGACGCGGCCCCGGACTGGACCTTCACCCACACCTGGATCCTCCGGACCGGCGCGGCCTGGGTGGGGGTGTCTGCGCAGGAGGACGGCATCGTCGGCGGCGGCAACCCTCTCGGCGCGATGATGGCGCTCAAGAACGTGGATCCCGTGCGCTACGGCCCTCTCGACCACCCCGGGGACGACTTCAGCTACGACATCTTCAGCCAGGCCGGCGCCGCGGTGTGGTTCGCAGCCGACACGGTCCTCGGCGGCCTGGAGCCCGAGGCGGTCCTCGCGACGGGGGAGTCCCAGTCCGCGTTCCGCCTGGCCACCTATGTTAACGGCATCGCACCCCTCGTCGACGTGTACGATGGCTACCTGGTGCACAGCCGCGGTGCGTCCGGAGCGCCCCTCGGCCAGGGAGTCTTCCCGCCGGATCCGACCCTGTCCCGGACCGACCTGGAGGTGCCGGTGCTGGTGCTCTCCTCGGAGACGGACCTGGTGGGCGGCATGCTGGGCTACGCCCGGGCCCGGCAGGCCGACGGTCCCTGGTTTGCGGGCTGGGAGGTCGCGGGCACCGCGCACGTGGACGCCTACGGCCTGGGCATCGGCGACGAGGACGACGGCTCTGGGGCCGCGGACGCGGCGCTCTTCAACGCGATGCAGGCGCCGCCCTCCGATGTGTACTTCGGCGTCATGACCTGCGACCTGCCCATCAACACGGGTCCGCACACCTACGTGGCCCGCGCGGCCCTGGCCGCGCTGGAGCGGTGGGCCCGGGAGGGGACCCCGCCCCCGGAGATGCCCCGGCTGGAGCTGGACGCCGCCGGCGACGACTTCCTCCGCGACGGGGCGGGCAACGCGCTGGGCGGCATCCGCACCCCGCAGGTCGACGCCCCCGTCGCCACCCTCTCGGGCCTGGGGCAGACCGGAGGGAGCTTCTGCGCGATCTTCGGGACGACGACGCCCTTCAGCGGGGAGGAACTTGTGCAGCGCTACGGGGACCACGTGGCCTTCGTGCAGGCGTGGAGCCTCTCCCTCGACGCCGCGGTGGACGCCGGCGTCCTCCTGGAGGTCGACGCGGCGAACCTGCGTGCGGTCGCCGAGGCGTCGACCATTGGTCGTTGAGCAGCAGGCCGCCCCTGGAGCGGGCCTACGAGAGGGGGAGATGTCATGCACATCGTCAGGCTGATCGGAGCGACCCTGGGTGCCCTCGTCTGCGGGGCCTACGTCGCAGTCTTCAACGGCCTCAATACTGCGCTGCTCCTGTCCTGTGATTTCAGCGACGACCGGCTGGCGGTCCTGCCCATCGTCACCCGTCTGTGTGTCCGACTCGACCTCGCCTGGTTCGTGGTGCCCGTGGCGGTGTTGGTCCTGGGAATCGTTGCGCGACGCGGGCAGCGCCGGACCGCGTTCGAGACCGTCATCGCCAGCGGATGGCTCCTGTCCCTGGCCTGGGTGCTCGTCGCCCACTTGGTCTGGACCCTGCCGATGCTGCCCCTGTGCGCTCCTGTGAGTCCCTGACCGCGGTCAGGCGATGTCACTGCGACGGCAGAAACAGGTCCACTCCCACATCACTCCCAAACCACACCCGAGCCGCAGAGGGTACGACGCTATTCGTCCGGAGGCGGGTCACCGCAGAGGGCGTCGGTGCACGTGAGCCCTTCCGAGACGCTGATGATGTTGAGTACGATGCCCACGTGAGCACGATTTTGCCTGACAGGTTCTGATCGGTGCCAAAAGGGCTCAAGGCAACGGCCTCAGACAACGCGCGCCCAAGCTCGCGCTGCGGTCGCCGGGCGTGTTGCCGTTGCGCTTGGCCGACCGCATGTAGATCGCTGCGTCGTGGAAGCTGCCGCCACGTATGACGCGGTTGGAGTCGGGCGGGGAAACCCACGCGCTGCCATCAGCAGGAGCGTTCGTGTAGCTGTTGTGATACCAATCCTCACACCACTCCCAAAGGTTGCCGCTCATGTCCAAAGCGCCGCACCACGACGCGCCCGCTACTGTTGAACCCACGGACCAGGTTCCACCCTGACTGCAACCGTAGCCACCGGCACCACCTGCCTCGTTGAACACTGCCGTGTTGTTCGAACACGTCGGAGCGGGGTTGTTGCCCCACGGAGACTTCAGGTGCACCGGACCGGTCGCAGCAAACTCCCATTCAGACTCGGAAGGCAGGCGTCCACCGGGCGCCAACCATCCGCAGAAGTCCTTCGCCTGTTGCCACGTCAGACCATTCTGCGGGTGGTCCGAGCGTTCGGGCACAGGAGCGTTGCTGCCAGTGCTCATGTTGGTGCTCCAACCGTTCCCGTCCCAGTCCACCGTAGAGGGGGCTGAGCAGGTCCCACCGTCCAACATGCAAGCCTCGTACTCCTCCACCACGATCTCGTACTTTGAGATGAAGTACCCATAACCGATCGCAACACCGTGCTTCGGCGTCTCGTCCGAGCCGCCGTCCTCGCCCGTGGACCCCATCAGGAATGACCCCGGCGCTATGTAGATCCAGGTGTCCCATTGCTCCCAGCCAGTCACCGTCTCGTTCGCGTACTCGCAGTGCGCCTTGCCGTTGCAGGTTACCGTGTAGCCTGACAGCTCCGGGCAAGTGATTCCCCCACAGTCGATGCCGCCCCACTCGCACTGGCCGTCCTCATTGCAGTCGAATCCATCAATGCACTCCCCGCAGTTCCCACCGCAGCCGTCCCCACCACATTGTTTGCCTTCACACGTCGACGCACATCCGACCTGGGGGTCGAAGGCCCAGCCTGCCATTGGCAAATGAAGGAACTCATCCGGGGTGAGAGTTCGGTTCATGATTCGCATTGAATCGATGAGGCCGAAATATCCCTGGCCGGGAGTTTGCCGGTTTCCTATCGTAAGCATGGTGGTTGCCAACGGTGAGACTTCTGGCAGTGCGTCGCCAAACCAGGTGCCCGCCAGCTGCGATGAGTCTTCATACAGCGCCGACTCCTGAGCGGTTCCGAACTTGTGAACCATCGATACAGAACACCAGCTTCCGCTGGTTGCGCAATCTGCGTTTGCCCAGTATCTGAAGCCCTCGGAACAGTTCGAATCCCCGCCGTAAAAGGTCAGCCTGTCGCCCGGATCCTGCGCGCCCGCACTCTCCTCCGAAAAGTACAATTGGAACTGTGGGCATCCATCTTCATCGGATATCGATCTCGTGTTTGCGGCGATTGTGTCGAAGTTATTTGTCGAATCTCGACGGACCACGCTCTGGACGGTGAGCTCTTCGTTCAGCTGCCAGGACGGAAAACCCGGGACCATCACGGAATCGTTGGTTCCATCAAATTGCAGGGCCGTGCCATCCACTCCTCCAACATACACCGGCAGGCCTGAAATGTACTCCGGCATCCCATCTGTTGCTCCCAGTAGCCCATTCCGCTTCCAGGTACAGCTGTCCACCGCGATCGCACCGCTTCCCTCGTCGAACCGCCACCAGCCGGCATATCCGAGGCAGGACGACAGGAGCCCATAGCACTCCTCTCCTCCAAGCCCCGTCAACACCGCCTGCTGCCCCTCCGCGTCTCCATCACCCCAGTTGAGCGTGTACTCGTACCAGTCGAAGCCGTCCCCGGCTCCATCCTCGACCTCGGTGGAGGCCAGGAACCGGACCGTGGGGACGCCCGGATTGGCGCGACGATAGATGTACTCTGGGGACTTTGCCACACGGTGGATAAGGATGTCGTCCAGTCGTCCAGAGTGCCCGCCAACCTGCAAACCGTTGTCGTACATGTCCTCAGGAGGCGCAGCGAAGGTGCATCTCTCTACTTCAACCCCGTCGAGATAGACAGAGGTCACGTTTGCGTCGAATACACATGCAACGTGATGCCAGCCTCCCGGGCTCGCCACACCCTGTTCCACATCCAGGCAGGAGTGGACCTCCTGGTCGGTGCCGGCGCATTGGCACTTCAGGACACCGCTCTTGGTTACGTACATCTGATAGTTCGTCCCCGGCCAGGCACCCTTTGTGAGCACGCCGGTGTCGTACTGCTCGTTCTCTGGGTCGGGCCGGACGAAAGCCTCCAGGGTCAGGGTCTGGAGCTGCAGGGCGGGGTCACCGGGGTGGTTGAAGTGCTGCCCGAACGACATCTGTGCGGCGCCGGAGGGGTTGCCGAAGCGCCCCGTCGTATAGGTCTCGGTGTCCACCGGGTTGATGTCCAGGCCGTTGCCGCTCCGGTCCTCCCCGCTCCCGTCCATGGGCCACCAGGCCACCACCCCGCACAGGTCCTCCCGGTCCGCGATGTGCGGCACCGTGGTTGGATCGGTGTCGTCGAACGGGCAGGGGGTATCGGAGTGGGGGCGGGGCCCGAGGACCTCGAAGGGGATCTGATGGGCCTCCCCGCCTGGCTCCGAGACCTCTGTCACCCGAACATCGTCCAGATCAGCCTGCGCGCCGGGGACAAAGTCGGTGGCGTAGGGGGAGCGGGAGTTGTAATAGGCCGAGATCTCGGTGGGGGAGAGGGCGCGGCGAAACAGAACCACGTCGTCGATGGCTCCATCGAACGGATAGTCGCCGCTGCCCCCTGCAATGTTCTTTCCTCCGATGTAGAAATCACTGCCCGGTGTAAAGCCTGCGGCCAGGGAGATAGGCCCGCTCGTCCCATCCAGATTTCCGTCCACCCAGACTGATGCTCTCTCCTCCTGGGAATCGTAGATCGCAGCCACGTGGTGCCAGGCTCCGTCGCAGACCGAGGTTGCTCCCGTGAAATCCACGCCGGCGCCGAGGTCGTGGTGAAGTCCGATATAGACCACCCCGTTTGGTTGATAGGTCATCGCGTAGAAGAACGCACCCAGGGAGGTGCCTCCACCGAAGAACTCTCCATCGGTGGAGGCGCTCTTCTTGATCCACATGGTTGCACTGAAGGAACTTGCGCCCTGCAAGCTCAGCCCGGTGTCCACATGGCTGCCCTGTGTTCCTTCGAAGGCCATCCCTCCATTTGCATCCCCAAATGCTCCTGTGGCAGCCGTGGCCCCTGCGACTGTCCCATGGTTCCCATTGCCAGAGGAGTCGGTCGCGCCACCGCCATCCAGCTTCCAATACGCCACCACGGAGTCGTCCAGGATCCCGTTCTTCAGGGGTATCTCCACGGGCTCGTAGGTGCGGCGCCAGGTCGAAGCGCCGGTTGGGGTCCCGGGCTGTGCCAGGGGGATGGGACGGGACGCTAGGAAGGTGTCCGGCAGGGGCGCGCAGAGGTCCCCGGTCCCGTCCGGCGTCCACACCGTAGGGCAAAGGTCTGGTGCCAAGGTCGGGCAGGAGAGGTCCAGACAGACCCCGTCGTGATCCTGATCGCAGACAAAGGTGTCCCCGGCGACGCAATTACCGCCCTCGCAGTGATCCCCCTCCGTACAGGAGTTCCCGTCCTCGCAGGGTTCGGTGTTGGGCGTGTACTCGCACCCAATGCCCTCCACACACTCATCGTCGGTACAGGGGTTGGTGTCGTCACATGCCAGCGTCCCCGTGGTAACACAGCTCCCCGCACCGCAGTGATCGCCGGTGGTACAAGGATCCCCATCGTCGCAGTCGGCAGCGTTGTCCAGAGAGACACAGCCCAACTGTTCATCACAGGAGTCGTCCGTGCAGACATTGCCGTCGTCGCAGTTCGTGGGTCCGCCGCCTATGCAGGCCCCGCCAGCGCAAGCCTCGCCAACGGTACAAGCGCTACTGTCATCGCAAGGCTCACCGTCCATCGGTGCGGATGGGTAGGTGCAAGTCCCATCCCCGTTGCAGGTTGCGCCGGTCGCTGTCTCGCATTGGTCCGGGTCGTCACAGTCGTACAAGGTGCCAGCGCACACGCCCTCGCTGCACTGGTCCGACCAGGTACAGTCAACCTCGTCGTCGCAGTCGTCGGTGTTGGGCGCGTTCACGCAACCAATCGCAGGATCGCAGGAGTCGTCTGTGCAGGGATTGCTGTCCTCGCAGTCCACGGCCGCCCCACCTCCACACGCTCCGGCCATACACTCCTCACCTGCTGTGCAGAAATCCCCGTCGTCGCATACCACCCCGTCGTTGGTGGCACCGGTAGCGCACTCCCCGGAGCCGGGCGCACAGAGCGCAGCATTACACTCCGGCGCCAGGCCCTCCGTGAGCATACAGGTGACGATGGTATCATCGTCGATCATACAGGTCGGCGTCTCGGCCTCGGTGTCGCAGACCAGGGTGCCGTTGCAGAGGTCGTCGTCCTCCAGAGGCTCACAGCCCTCGTCGTCCTCGCAGAGGCAGTTCTCGATGATCAACTCATCGAGGGGCTTGGGCGGGTTGGCGCAGGCACCGGACACGCAGGCATCATCGGTGCAAGGGTTCCCATCGTCGCAGGCAAACTCGGCCTTGTCTGCAACCGCTGTGTTCTCGCAGCCCTCCCCCTCGACGCAAGCGTCATCGGTGCAGGGATTATCGTCGTCGCAGTCGGGCGAGGTCCCCTCGACGCACAGGCCCTCATCGCAGGCCTCCTGGCCATTGCAAGGATCGCTGTCGTCGCAGGTTCCGCAAGACCCGCCGCAGTCGTCATCGCCGCAGTCCTTGCCGTCGCAGTCCGGGACGCAGACGTCCACGGCATCCAGGATGTCCACGGTGTCGAGAGGATCCAGTGTGTCGATTATGTCCTTCGGGGCCGCTGCGTCGGTGTCCTCAACTCCCGGGACGTCCGAAGGGGAGACCTCGCCCTTCCCGTCCGCCGTCACCTGGTCTGCGGCCACGTCACCACCGGGGACGTCCCCGGTCCACGTCCATTTTGCCTCCTGGATACAACCGGCCAGGAGCAACGGGAGGAGAAATGCAAAGAGATGGCGCATAGGAACCTCCGTCGAACAGGCTAGAAGTCGAGGTCGATGGTCAAGCCGAGGACGTCCGGGGCCATCAGGGGCCGCAGACGGGCGGTGGCCGGCGCGGCTGGCCTGGACCAGTCCGCGATCAGGAACACAAGGCCAGTCGCAGCGGCGGCCCCGCCGATGCCGTACATCGCGTAGGCGCCGTAAGCGAGGGGCTTGACGTCGTTGTTGAAGCCATCTCGATAGCCCTTCTGGTTGACCTGCCACTCGGTGACGTTTGTGACATCACCGGGGTAGTCCTTCCGCAGATCCTGGTCCTTGTTGTAGGCCACGACCTGGAGGATCGCACCCACCGCTACCAAGCTCAGGCCCCCACCGAACAGGCTCCACTTCCAGGTCTGTCCGCTGGTGCGGGGCTGCGGCTTCTTCACCACCAAGGGTACAGCGACGGGCTTCTCTGGGATCACGGTCGGGGGCTCGGCCTCAAGGGTGACGAGGATCCGCCTGTCCCGGTCCAGTTCATGGGACCGGATGGGGGTCTCGCCGGAGAGATGGCCGGGCGCGGACGCGGCGACCGTCCCCTCCGTGCCCCTCTTGAACCACCAGCGCAGAGGGCAAGGATAGAGATCGTCGTCGGATCCATCAAAGGACAACCTCGTTCCCACAGCGTCGCAGGAGAAGCGAAGGGGGACGTGGGTCTTGACAAGCGCCTCCTCGACGCCGGCTCTCTCCTTCTCGACAGCGCTGTCCTTCTCTTTCGTGGTCTTCAAGTACGCATCGAGGTGGTACCAGGCCTCTGGCAAAGAGCCGAGGCCCTTGTACGCTACGGCGAGGTTGACGTGCACGTCACCACGGGACGCCTCAGGCAGCTCGTCCAGGACATCCCTCCAGATCGTGACCGCCTCGTCGAGTTTGCCCTGCTTGGCGAGCCCAAGTGCGCGGTCGACCTCTTTGGCGAGGACGTCGGGTGAGCGCTGGTCCTCTGCCTGAGCGGGGAGTGAGGTGGAGAGAAGAAACAGCAGGAACGGCAGCGTTCTGTTCATCTATCTTTCACCACTTTTCTTGCGGGGGCCAGCTTCCTTCTTCCCGGGAGAGCCCCGGTAGGATCCGTCCTCGGGACACCGCTCCGCCAGCGAGCAGGTACTTCCTGAAGCTGCGGCGGTACTTCTCCACGATTTCCTCAGTCACTCCTCGCTGGCGTGATTTATGATCCGGCCCAGGAGCCGTAAGACCGCTCCCACGGCGCATCCAGGATCGACAATCAATTCCCAAGAAAACACAAGAGCGTCTCCTCCAAATCCACGACCAGCAGAAGGAAGGAGACGCCACCGATGCGCCCAGTATTCTCCCACTCAGCGGATCTTCGAGTCAAGCAGGATATCGTGAAGCGGTTCAAGACGATCACCGGCGAGGTGATTGCCGCCGGAACCTGTCAACAAAAATGAGACACCTTCTCGCCGCATTTAGTGTAGGACCCCCTCGCCTGCGACACTGTCTGTCTCCC